>NZ_AGUF01000051.1 GCF_000236785.1 Achromobacter arsenitoxydans SY8
GGTGGCCTGCCCCCCGTTGCTCCCCATGCTCAGATCATTGGCGATGTCCCAGATTGAGCCTGGATCCTTCACATGAACCAAGCCGACGCCGCCAGGACCCAAAGCAGTAATCATGGCGCTCGAACCCGTTCTGACCTGCCCGCGATCGGAGATGAGCAGCTCTCCAAAGCCACTCCCGCCGACCATGGTGTCGCCATTCGTCGTCCACTGCGAGCCGGCGCCGCTAACCGTAGCCCTGCCGGTGCTGCCGTATTCCGCACCAATGAGGGTGTACCAGTTGGCGACACTTCCGCCCTGCGAGACGAAGAGCTTGCCGTCGCCGTAGTTGCCGATATGCATGGTGACAGCGGTAAGCTGCGAGCCCGGACCTTCGACGCGGACAATGCCCGCCGAGCGGCCGAAAGAGCCCGTTTCACCAAGGTAACCAAGCACGAGTCCGTGCGTGTTGAAGCTGCCGCCGTTTGAGATGTTCAACTCGCCCGAGCTGCCTGCTTGATACCCCACCCAGCTATTGCCTGAACTGATCTCAGAATGCCAGGTTGTTGTCCAGCTTGAACCGCTGTCCTTTACTTCCATGAGGCCTGAAGTGCCCGAATAACGGCCTAGGTTCAGTTCAACACCGGAGAGCCTGCCGCCGCCCTCGATAGTAAAGGCGCCGGTATCACCGACGTTGTTGCCGCCTATAAGAAGTTCATTCACCGAATCGCTCTGGCCGGCGCCGAAGACCGGAGAAAATCCAACTCCCGGCGCCCCGCCAATATCGACGTTCTGAGATGAAGGGAGTATCCCGGCTACCCAGTTTGATGCCACGAACCAGTCGCTGGATGTCGATCCGGACCAAACGGCCCGCCCGTACGCCGAGCCGCAACTCATCAACAGCACCACTGTTGACGCCCCTGACAAGAGGCGCTTGGTCAAATTGGCAGGGGCCGGGCGATCGAAATTATTAGGTTTCATCGAACTCTCGTTTACCGTTGTTGACACATTGATTCAAATATTGCGTGCACCACGGCATTAGAGAAGCTGAGTGATCCCTTAAAAATATGACCAGAACGAAATTGCGCTTGCTGCGCCAGATTGGGATCAAGGGCAGCACAGATGCGCCGTAGTCAGCCTGTGGCTGACATTGCCGGAAGGCGAGCGCATCGCTGCGTGCCAGATACAAAATCTTAAGGTTGTGTCATGGGAGTTTGCGATGGGCGAAAAAAATCCCCACTCAGCATTGCGCTTCGTGAGGATCGGGTGCGGCCCCCGGCGTCCGGGGACCTTTGTGCGGACGGCAGCGGATCAGGCGCGCCGCTGCCCGCGCAGGATCACTTCTTGTCTTCCTTGACGCGGTAGACCAGCACTGCGGTAGTGGCCAGCGACAGCACCTTGGCGGTGACGCTGCCCAACAGCAGGCGCGACAGGCCGCTGCGGCCATGGCTGCCAATGAAGATCAGGTCGCAGCCGGCGTCGGTCGAAGCCTGCACGATGCCGTCGGCCACATTGAAATTCGACACCGCGCGGGCCTCGGCCTTCACGCCGGCCGTGTCGGCGCGGTCGGTGATCTGCTTGAGGTATTTGTCGGCTTGCTCGGCGGAGGCCTTTTCGTAGTCTTCATCGGTGATGGCGTAGGCCGCGGCCATGCCGTCAAAACCGATCGTGGCGGCAAAGGGCTGCGTCACGTAGAGCGCAACGACTTCGGCGCCCACAGAGCGCGCAAAGCAAATGCCGGCGTTGGCGGCTTGCGCCGAGAGCGGGGAACCGTCGGTGGGAATCAGGATCTTCTTGAACATCTTGCCTGCTCCTGTTTGAGAGGAATCTTTATGCTAACGGAAAGCCGCCAGGTTCACATCAACCGAACCGGACGAGCTTGACGGGCGTCAATGCGGGATCAGCCCAACTGCTGGGCGGCCGCGAACAGATTCGTGCAGCGAGTGCCCGTGCGGCAGTATGCCAGCACGGGGCCCGGCAGCGTGCGCAGCAGTTCCGCAAAACGCGCGACGTCGGCGGCGGTCATGGCGCTGCCCACGACGGGCTGGTATTCGATCTGGAGGCCGGCGGCCAGCGCGGCGCGGGAGACGTCGGCGGCGGTGGGCTGGTCTGGACCGCCTTCGAAATCAGGACGGTTGATGATGACGCTTTTGTAGCCGGCGGCGGCAACATCGGCCATGTCGTCGGGCCCCAGTTGCGGGGCGACGGCAAAATTCTGGGTCAGGGGCTTGATGGGTGCGGACATGACAGGTTCCTTCAATGGCTTCAACGAGATAGCTGCGTATTATTGATTGTAGGAGCCCATTTGCGCGAAGAGTTTTTCCAATTCGGTCCAGATGCCCCGGTGGTCCGCGATGGACACCGAGAACCGCAGCATGGTGGACGGCGCCTGTGAAGGCGAGAACAGCGTGCCCGGCGCAAGCAGCAAGCCGCGGTCGGCGGCGGCGCGGGCCAGCACCTCGGAATCGCGTCCGCAATCGGCCCATAGGAACATGCCGGCGTGCGGCTCATGGGGCACCGTCAGCCCGAGTTTCTGCAGCCCCTTCATGCAGCGCTGCCGCGCGTCGTCGACGCGCACGCGCACGCGTTCGATGTGGCGCCGGTACTGGCCTTCCATGAGCACCCGGTGGATGACGCGTTCGCCCAGTTCAGGCGAGGTCAGGCCGGCCAGCATCTTCAGGTCCGCCAGCTTTTGCAGGATGTCGGGCTTGGCGGCGACATAGCCCACGCGCAGGCTGGCCGCCAGCATCTTGGAATAGCCGCTGACGAAGATGACGCGGTTCAGGCGGTCCAGCGCGGCCAGCTTGATTGCGCCCCCCGGATGCAGTTCGCCGTAGGTGTCGTCCTCGACCACCATGAAATCGTGGCGTTCGGCGATGCGCAGGATGCCGTAGGCCGCGCCTGCCGACAGCGTGTGGCCGGTGGGGTTGTGGACCGCGCCGTTGATGATGAATAGCTTGGGCTTGTGCTGCGCCGCCAGCTTTTCCAGCACGTCGATGTCTGGGCCGTCCGGCCCGCGCGGCACGCCGATCAGGTTGGCGCCGAAGGCGGCCAGCCGGCCGAAGATGACGAACCATGCCGGATCCTCGACCAGGACAGTGTCGCCAGGCTTGACCAGATGCCGGGCGATGAGGTCCAGGCCGTGGGTGACGCCATTGGTCGTCAGGAGGTTGAGTTCAGGATGCGCGGGCACGCCCTCGTTTTGAAGGTAGGCGGCGATCTGCTGGCGCAGCGGCGCAAAACCCTGGGGATGACCGTAGCTGACCAGGTTTGCGCGCACGGAGCGGCCCACGGCCCGCACGGCGCCCGCCACCATGTCGGGATCCAGCCAGTCTGCCGGCAGCAGCCCGGCCCCGCCCGGCATGCCCGGCGCATTGGCCTCGCGGAACATGCTGCGCAACAACCAGGCGACGTCAATCCGGGCGGGCGCGGCCAGCGCGGTGGGCGCGGCGGCCACCGCCGTCAGCGGGCCGCTGCGCGCACGCACGAAGAACCCTGCGCCCCGGCGCGACTGGACCAGTCCGCGCGCCACCAGCCTGTCATAGGCCTCGACCACGGTGAACCGGCTTACGCCGGACTGTTCGGCCATTTTGCGGATGGATGGCAGGCGGGTGCCCGGGCGCAGGCCTTGCTCGTCGATGCGGCGGGCCAGGCCGTCGGCCAATTGCGCCACCAACGTGGCATCGGCCTGGCGCACGGGCTGCCAGGGCATGGAAGACGGGGAAGGCGGAGCAACTGTCATGGAGATTTGACCAGGCCAGTGGTTAAAGTGACATGCAATGTGTACCGGTACTGTACTGACAACTATGCGTAGAGTGACAGGTATGCCGCAAGCCCGCAACCGTGCACGGCCGTAGTTCCCTACATTTTTCGCCCATGCCGCCATGAACCGTCCCCTGCCTTACCCGACGCCTCCGGCCAGCCCCGCCGCGCCTTCCCATCTGTGGGAAGGCTATGGCTACGGATTTCTGGGCGTCCTGGTGTTTTCGCTGACCCTGCCGATGACCCGGCTGGCGGTAGCCGAACTGGCGCCCCTGCTGGTGGGCCTGGGACGCGCGCTGATCGCCGCGGCGCCCGCGATCGCCCTGCTGTGGCTGACGCGCAGCCGCCGGCCCAGCCGCCAGGAATGGCCCGGCGTCATTCTGGCCGCGCTGGGCATCGTCGTGGGCTGGCCGCTGGCCTCGTCGCTGGCGATGCAGACCGTGCCCGCCTCGCAAGGGGCCGTCTTCAACGGCCTGTTGCCGCTGTCCACCGCCGCCTTTGCCGCCCTGCGCAGCGGCGAGCGCCCGTCGGCCGCCTTCTGGGGCTGGGCCGTGGTGGGCGCAGCGCTGGTCACCGCCTATGCCCTGCGCCAGGGCCAGGGCGTGCTGACGGCCGGCTACCTGTGGCTGCTGGTGGCGGTGGTGCTGGGCGGCATGGGCTATGCCGAGGGCGCGCGGGCCTCGCGCACGCTGGGCGGCTGGCGCACGATATGCTGGGCGCTGGCGATCAGCGCGCCAGTCGTCGCCGCGCCGGTGGGCTGGATGGCCGCGCAGCAGGCCCATTGGCCCAGCGCGACGGTGACGGCCGCCTGCGCCTACCTGGCGTTCGGCTCTATGTTCCTGGGCTTTTTCGCCTGGTATCGCGGTCTGGCCGCGGGCGGGATCGCCCGGGTCGGGCAAGTGCAATTGCTGCAACCCTTCCTGACCGTCGTGGCCGCCGCATTGTTGTTTGGCGAATCCGTGGACGCTGCGACATTCGTGTTCGCCGTCGCCGTGGTCGCCGTTATCGCCGGCGGACGCCGCGCCATCGTAAGGACCTCGAAATGAGCTTGTTTCCCGCCAACTGGGCCGACATCCCCCTGGCTTCCCTGCCGCTGCTGGGTCCCCTGGCGCTGTTCGCCCTGGTCAGCTCCATCACGCCCGGCCCGAACAATGTGATGCTGGCCTCGTCGGGCCTGAATTTCGGCTTCCGGCGCAGCCTGCCGCACCTGCTGGGCGTGAACCTGGGCTTCAGCCTGATGATCTTCCTGGTGGGCATCGGCCTGGGATCGGTCTTCCAGCAGACGCCCGGGCTGTACACCGTGCTGAAGTACGCGGGCGCCGCCTATCTGCTTTACCTGGCCTGGAAGATTGCGAACTCCGGGCCCATGGAAGAAGGCGAAACGCGCGGCAAGCCATTCACCTTCCTGCAGGCGGCGGCCTTTCAGTGGATCAACCCCAAGGCGTGGGTGATGGCCGTGGGCGTGGTGGCCACGTATACGCCGCAGAACGGCTTTTTCGCCAACCTGGTGATCGCCACGCTCGTCTGCGGCATCGTCAATCTGCCCAGCATCGGGATCTGGGTGACCTTCGGCACGGCGCTGCGCCGCGTGCTGCACAGGCCGGCCGCGATCCGCGCATTCAATATCGGCATGGCCTTGCTGCTGGTGGCATCCCTGTACCCGGTGGCGCTGGAACTGCTGCGCTAAGGCCTGGCTCAGGCCAGCAGCCCGACCACCACGGCCGGCGTAACCAGCACATTGAACAGGCCTGCCATCACCATGACCAGGCCCGCCACCGCGCCTTCTTCTGCCGCCAGCTCGCGCGCCTTGGCCGTGCCCGCGCCGTGCGCGCCCATGCCGAACAGCGCGCCGCGCGCCAGCGCGGACCGCAACGGCAGCCAGCGGCACATGAGCTGGCCGATGGCCGCGCCGAATACGCCCGTGACGATCACGAACACGGCGGTCAGGTCCGGCACGCCCCCGACATGCGACGACACCGCCACGGCGAACGGAGTGGCCACCGACCGGGGCAGCAGGCTCAGCCTCAGGTCCGGCGGAAGGTCCAGCAGGCTGCCCAGCATCCAGGCGCTGGCGGCGGCAATGCCGCTGCCCACGGCGACGCCCGCCGCCAGCACGGGCCAGTAGCGGCGGATCAGCGCCCGCTGCTCATACAGCGGCAGCGCAAACGCCACGATGACGGGCCCCAGCATGGCCATCAGCCAGTGCGACCCCGACATGTAGTCGCGGTAGCCGGTGTGCAACAGGATCGCGAGCGTCAGCAGGAGCGCGGGCGCGACGACCAGGGTCGACGTCCACCAAAAGGCGTAGCGGCGATAGAAAAGACGCGCGCAGACATAGGCCAGCACGGTCGCCGCCGGCCAGAACACCAGGTTGAATTCAAGCGGCATGGCGGTTCATCCAGCGATAGCAAAGATCAATGGTCAGCGCCGTGCCCGCCATGACCAGCGCCGTTCCCAGCAGGATGACGGCCAGCAGCTTCAGCCCCAGCAACCCCAGGAATTCGCGGTGGTCCAGCAAGGACATGACGGCCGGCACAAAGAACAGCAGCATTTCACCCAACAGCCAGCTGGCCCCGCGCCGCACATTGCGGATGCGCAACCGCCGCGTCGCCAGCAGGATGAGCACCAGCGCCATGCCGATGACGCCGCCGGGCACGGGCAGGCCGGAGGCTTGCGCGAGCGCCTGGCCAAGCAGGGAAAACAGGACGATCAGGGCGATTTGCAGCAGGCGGCTGCGGCGCAGCGTGCTGCGCAGGATGACAAAACGACGAAAGCGGGGCATGAGAGGTGTTCCAGCGGCAAGCTGATGTTTTACGCTCGGCCAAGCTATAGATAAAATGAATTCGATGAATTCGTCCTATTCCATAAAGGCATAGCCATGGAACTGCGTCCCCTGCGCGCCCTGGTTGAAGTCGTCCGCCAAGGCGGATTCTCCCAGGCCGCCAAAGTCATTTACGCCACCCAGCCCACGGTGAGCAAGGCCGTGCGGCAACTGGAGGACGAGCTGGGCATGCCCCTGCTGGACCGCCACGCCCAGCCGATGCAGCTGACCGCGGCGGGCGAAATCGTCTACCGCCGCGCCCTGGCCATGTTGGCCGAACGCGACGATCTGATCGCCGAGCTGGACGATTTGAAGGGCCTGAAGCGGGGCGTGCTGCGCCTGGGCCTGCCGCCGCTGGGAAGCAGTTCGCTGTTCGCGCCGATGTTCGCGCGCTTTCGCAGCCGCTATCCGCGCATCGAGATCAGCCTGGTGGAGCATGGCAGCCGCCGGCTGGAAGAAATGGTGATGGCGGGCGAAATCGAACTGGCGGCCTCGCTGAGGCCCGTGCCCGACAATTTCGAGTGGCAGCCGGTGGCGCGCGAACCGCTGGTGGCGCTCATGCCCGCCGACCACCCGCAGGCGCGGGCCGAATCGGTGGATCTGGACGATTTGCGCGAATCGCCCTTCATCCTGTTCGAAACGGGTTTCGCCCTGAACCGCATCATCCAGGACGCCTGCCAGCGCGCCGGGTTTGCGCCGACCATCGCCGCCCGCAGCGGCCAGATCGACTTCATCGTGGCGTTGGTGGCCGCCGGGCTGGGCGTGGCATTCCTGCCGCGCATCAAAGCCAACGAGGAACTGCATGCGGGCGTGGCGCGGGTTCCGTTACGCGACCCGGGGACGGATTGGGAAATGGTGCTGGTGTGGCGGCGCGGCGGCTATCTGTCGCACGCTGCGCAGGCCTGGCTGGCCCTGAACCGCGAAGTGCATCGCCCCCGGGCGTGACGGCGCGGCGCTGGGCGTGGGCCGTCCGCCCGGGGTATGCTGAAGCCGGAACCCAACCCGCCTGAACGGGTCAGACCTTTCATGCCCGCCCTGCCCCGATTCTCCACCCGCCGACTGTTCGTCGCCCTCGTGCTCGCCGCCTCCGGCGTGGTGGGCTGCACCCAGCTCGATTCCTGGCAACGCCAGACGATCTTCTCGCCCCAAGCCGAACCGCAGACCTGGTGGCGCGAGCCCGCCGCCGGCACAGAGGTCTACGACCTGACGCTCGCCAACGGCGACTCGGTGCGCGCCTGGTACCTGCAAAGCCCCCGGGCCGGCGCGCCCACGGTGCTGTACCTGCACGGCGCGCGCTGGAACCTGAACGGCAGCGCGTTCCGCATCGACGGCTGGACCCGCATGGGCTATTCGGTGCTGGCGATCGACTACCGGGGCTTCGGCGCGTCCACCCCGCGGCTGCCATCCGAGGAAAGCGCGCTGGAAGACGCCATGGCCGGACTCAAGGAACTGGCGCGGCTGCAGCCCGATCCGGCGCGCCGCTTCGTTTACGGACACAGCCTGGGCGGGGCCATCGCCATCGACCTGGCCTCGCGCCCCGAACAGCCGGACTTCGCCGGGCTGATCGTGGAATCCAGCTTCACCAGCATCGGCGCGATGCTGTCCACGCTGCGCTGGGGCAAGGTGCCCGGCGCCAGCCTGCTGGTCACGCAGCCGTTCGCGTCGGTGGACAAGCTGGCGCAGATGCACACGCCGATGCTGTTCCTGCACGGCACCGCGGACCGCGTCGTGCCGCACACGATGAGCGACGAACTCTTTGCCGCCGCCCGCAATGTGGCGCCGGACCTGAAACGGCTGGTCAAGATAGAAGGCGCCTCGCATTCGGGCGCCTTCCGCAGCGGCGCGCAGTATGAAACCGCGGTGAAGACCTTTATGCAGGACGCCGGAAAGGCCTACCAGGGCAAGAAGGGCTAGGCCTGCGCGGCCGCCGCGCCAGCCCGGCGCGACAGCCACTTCATCACGTGGGGACGCGCGCGGTCGTAGCCCAGGTTGTAGAAGAAGGCGTAGGGCAGGTAGAACAGCACCAGCGCGATGTCCAGCACGAAGGCTTGCCACAGGCTGATGCTGAGCCACCACGCCGCCAGCGGGATCACGATGAGGATCAGGCCCAGCTCGAAGCCGAAGGCATGCGCGACGCGCACCCGCAGGTTGCGGGTAAAGCCGAAGCGGTTTTCGAGGCGGTCGAAACCGGCGTTGTAGATCATGTTCCAGACCAGGGCGATCCAGGCGATCACCGCGGTCAGCACGCCCATTTCGAACAGGGATTTGCCCATGGCCCAGGCCGCAACCGGCGCGCACAGGCCGATGGCGAGGATTTCGAACAGAAAGGCGTGGAGGAATCGTTCCTTGAGAGTTTTCTTGGCTTGCGTCATGACCCACCTGAGGTCGGTTGCTTCAAAGTGACGCCATTTTCTACGACATTTCCGTTACGCTAAAGATAGTATCCATCGGAAAAACCGATATCACTCTTCCCTCATCCGCCCATGCGCCACTCCCTGGAATCCCTGGCCGCCTTTGCCCAGGTCGCCGCCGAAGGCTCTTTTTCCGCCGCCGCCCGCAAGTTGGGCAAGAGCCAGTCCACCATTAGCGAAACCATCGCCAACCTGGAGGTGGACCTGAATGTCGCGCTGTTCGACCGCAGCCAGCGCCAGCCCACCCTGACGGAGGCCGGCCAGGTCCTGCTGGGACAGGCCTTGCAGGTGCTGGCCGCCAACGACCGCCTGAACCGCAGCGCCAGCCAGTTGTCCGAAGGGCTGGAACCCAGGCTGACCGTGGTGCTGTCCGACACGTTCCAGTCCCGGACCTTTGAAGCCATGCTCAGCCAGATCGACCAGCGCTATCCGGCGCTGCGTTTCGAATGCCTGATCGCCGAGTACGAGGACGTGGTGGCGCTGGTGCAGCAGGGCCGCGCGCACCTGGGGCTGATGGCCGCGCAGGAAAGCTATCCGCCCGACGTCGCGCACGCCAGCCTGGCCGAAGTGTCCGAGATCGCCCTGTGCGTGGGACGCTCCCATCCCCTGGCCAGCCTGCCCTCAGTCACGTCCGATCACCTGAAGTCCCAGCGCGAACTGCGGCTGAGCACTTACGAACTGGATGACAAGGAAGCGGCGCCCGGGCATTCGACCTGGTCGGCGCCCGGCTACCTGATGCTGCTGGAAATGGCCAGCCTGGGATTCGGCTGGACGGAGCTGCCGCGCTGGATGATCCAGCGCTTCGGCCGCGAACAACTGGTGGAGCTGAAGGTGCCGGGGTGGCCGCGCCACATCCGGGTGGACGCCGTATGGTCCACGCGCCGCGCGCTCGGTCCGGCGGGCGCCTGGCTGCTGCAGAGCCTGACGCAGCCCTAGCGCTGTGCGGCCGGCAGGCGCGAGATGCGCACCCCATTGGCGCCGAGCCAATCGCCCAGTTTGGGGCTGGCCAGCACGTCGAATTCGGCACGCCGCTGGCGCGCCATGGCGCTGCCCTGCGCGCTGCCCTGCGCGGGGTGGCACATAACCAGATCCCCGTCGCGCGCATTGAACAGCCAGTTCTGCAGCAGGCTGGCGTAACGCCGCTCGCCGCCGTCGAACGCATAGACGCCCAGCAGACGGCGGTTGGTCCGCAAGCCGTTCGAACGGGCCTCGCGCGCCAGCGCCGCCGCGCCCAGCGCGCCGATGACGCGGGCCTTGAACGCTTCTTTCAGCGGAACGCCGCAAAGCATGCCAGGAGTGGTCTGGCGCAGCCAGGGAGCATGCGCACCGTAGCGCGCCTTGAGCAGCGCCAGCAGGCGCTTGCGGATGCCGGGCAGCTGATGCACGTGCTGATGCCCGTCGACGTAATCCGGCGCGCGGCCGAAAGCCGCTTCGAAGGCGTCGAACTGTCGGGCCAGGTGCGCGTCGATCCACGCCGCATCGAGCAGGCCCGCGTATGCCTTCAGGATCAGCGGGCCCAGCGGCGGCATCGGCGCAGCGTCCGGGTCCAGCGCTTCCGTGAAATTTACGTGCAGGCCGATATCGACGTCCCGCGCCGCCAACCGGGGCGCATTGGCGGCGAAGGTCGGCCCGAGCGCGAGGCAGCTCACGGCGCTGAGCCGCCCCATGCCGGCCAGGGTGATCATGCCCTCATCAATGTCGGCATTCATGCCAAAATCATCCCCGCAGACCACAATGCGCTTGCTCATCGCTGCACCTCGAGACTCCTGTTCGCCACACTCAACATGCGTACGCTGCTCCGGCAAATCAGCCTTTTCGTCGCCGTCGGCTGCGCCGCGGCGGCCACCCATTGGGCTGTTGCCGTAGGCTGCGTCGAAGCCTTCGGCACCCCGCCGCTGGCGGCCAACCTGATCGGCTGGCTCGCCGCCTTCGTCGTATCGTTCAGCGGCCACTACCGGCTTACGTTCCGACATTCGCCCATCCCCTGGACCATAGCGGCCCGTCGGTTCTTTCTCATTTCAGCAGCCGGCTTCGCGATCAACGAAGCCGCCTATGCCTGGTTGCTGCACGCCACGGATATTCCCTACGACACGCTGCTGGCCCTGATCCTTACCGGACTGGCGTTCGCCACGTTCATCGCTAGCCGGCTGTGGGCGTTCCGGCACAAACCCGCTGCCTGAGCGCCGCGTCCACGTCCACCCGCCACATCGCATGGCGGGCGCCTGCAACCGCGGGCGCAAGGCCCTGCAGCGACGCGTAGACCGTGCCGTCCGCATGGTTGCCCCAGACCCAGAAACGCGCGCCTTCCGGCGCCGCGCACAGGCGGGCGTTGAACTGTTCAGCGCTGACCAGCACCTGCTGGCCGGTGGCCGGATCAAACTTCGCGGCGTCGTAGAGTTCCTTGCGCCAGTTGTCGCGCACCGGCACCTCGGGATTGAGCCAATCGTCCACCACCCAGGACGGACGCAGCGCCCGCGCATACAGCGCCAGGTCGAAGGGGTAGGCGTGCAGCGAAACAAAGGTGTCCTCCGGCCTTGCCTGCTCGCGCACGACCTTCGCCAGCGGCGCAGCGCTGCCTCGCGCATGGGTGGCCGCCACGCCCACGGCGATGACGCACACGCTTGCCGCCACCGCGGCGCTGATGCGCACCAGCCGCGGCGTGGCGCTGTCCGTCCCGGCGCGCCAGGCCGCCAGGATGACCTCTGCCAGCAGGAAGGCCAGGGGCGCCAGCGCGGGCAGCACGTAGCCGATCAGTTTGGAGTGCGGCAGCGAAAAGAACGCCACCACCACCACGAACCAGACCGCCGCCAGCCGCCGCAGGGCCCGCGCCGGCCCCTCGGCCCAGAACGCGCGGCGCAGGATTCCCCCGCTCCACAGCGACCAGGGCAGGCTCAGGCCGGCCAGCACCGGCAAATAGAACCAGAAGGGCTCGGCATTGTTGAACCCGCCTGCGGCAAAGCGCTGGAAGTGCTGGTAGACGAAGAAGTAGTCATAGAAGCCCGGAAAGCGCAGCTGCATCAGCACGAACCACGGCGCGGCGACCGCCAGGAACACCATCAGCGCTGGGGGCCAGACCAGCGCGGCCAGGCCGCGCCAGCGGCGTTCCCAGGCCAGCCAGGCCAGCAGAATGGCGCCCGGCAGCACCAGGCCGATCAGCCCCTTGGCCAGGACAGCCAGCGCGGCCAGCGCTGCGGCGGCGACGGACATCCACCGCCAGGCCTGGCCGTTTGCGGCGCGCAACGCGGTTTCCGTCGCCGCCAGCACGCACAGGGTGATCAGTCCCGCCACCAGCATGTCCAGATTGGCGAACTGCGCGCCGCCATAGAAGAACGGCATGGTGGTCAAGATCAACACCGCCAGGCTGGCGGCCGCGGCGTCGCGATGACGGCGCACGAAGACGTACAGCGCGGCGGCCGCGCCCCACGCGGCCAGCCAGGACGGCACCCGTGCCGCCCAGGGATGCACGCCGAAAACCGAGAACGACAGCTCGGCCAGCCAGTAGTAGAGCGGCGGCTTGTGGAAATAAGGCATGCCGTCCAGCAGCGGCACCGCATGGGAGCCGCTGCGCAGCATGTCCCAGGCCACGCCGGCATAGCGGCCTTCATCGGGCAGCGTCAGCGGCCGTATCCACGCCAGCCAGGCCAGCCAGATGCCGACGGCCAGCAGAAACCGTCCTGCCGGCGGGGTCCAGTCGGAACGCGCCGGGTGTGCAGTGCCGGCCATGATCAGCCCTGCGCCTTGCCGGCCGGCCGGCCGCGGCGCCGCCGCACGACGAACAGCGGCCGGCCTTTCACCTCGTCGAAGATGCGGGCCACGTACTCGCCCACCACGCCCAGCGAAATCAGGTTGACGCCCGCGAAGAACAGCACCGCCGTGACGATGGTGGTCCAGCCGGACACCGCATTGCCGGACATCAGGTAATCGCCCACCAGAAAGACGGCATAGGCCAGCGCCAGAAAGGCGAACGCCACGCCGACCAGGCTGACCAGACGCAGCGGCCAGGTCGTGAAGGCCGTCAGGCCGTCCAGCGCCAGGCGGAACAGTCGCAGCCCGCCATAGCGGCTGCCGCCATGCAGGCGCTCGTCGGGCGTGTAGGGCAAGGCCTCGCCCTTGAAGCCGACCCACGCGTACAGGCCCTTCATGAAGCGCGTGCGCTCGGGCAGGGCGATCAGCGCGTCCACCACGCTCCGGTCCATCAGCCGAAAGTCGCCGGCATGCGCCGGCACGTGTACCCCGCGCGCGCTGCTGAGCAGCTTGTAGAACCAGTGCGCGCCAGACCTCTTGACCCAGGATTCGTCGTCGCGGCCTTCGCGCACGGCATAGACCATTTCCGCGCCGGCCGCCCAGCGCGCCAGCATCTGCTCGATGAGCGCTGGCGGATGCTGCAGATCGGCGTCCAGGCAGATCACCACATTGCCGCTGGCGGCTTCCAGGCCGGCGCTGAGCGCGGCCTCCTTGCCGAAATTGCGCGACAGCTGGACATGCTGGAATCCGTCGTGCCCGGTCCATTCCTCCATCAGCGCATCAGTGCCGTCCGTGCTGCCGTCGTCGGCCACGATGATCTCCCAACTGGTGCACAGCGCGGCAAGCCGGTTGCGCAGCAGGGGCAGCAGCACGCGCAGGTTCTCGCATTCGTTCAGGCAGGGAATGACGCAAGTCACGCGCGTGTCGTAGGGCACGTTCGCAACCGGAGTGGGCCACACCGACCTCAACGGAAAGGATTTGGGGAGGGCGGGCTGCGGAAGCGGATCGGACCGGAATTGGATTTGCATGATGCGGGGAAATGCGGTGCGGGACTTGGTGCAACGCAGTATGCGCAGGGCCTCGTCGAATTTTCATGAAATGCCCAGGCCGGGCCGCCCCGGATGCCGACGGCTAGAATGCAGGCGTTGAATTCCTTATGACTGCAGCTTGTCATGCAATATCAAGTTCGCCCCATGCTGTCCGGCGACGTGGCCGCCGTGCTCGATGCCCAAGCCCAGGCCTACCCCGAATTCCTGCTGGAAAGCGCTGGGTTCTTCCTGAACCGCCTTGCCCTTGCGCAGCCCTATTGCTGGGTGGCGCAGCCGGAAAGGGGCGCAGGCCTGCTGGGCTACCTGGTTTCCTACCCCTGGGACGCCGGCCTGCCGCCGGCCCTGGACGTACCCCTGGACGCGCTGCCGCCCGGCGCCGACCACTGGTTCCTGCACGACTGCGCGGTCATTCCCTCGGCCCAGGGCCTGGGCGTGGGCGGAGCCCTGGTGCGCGCTGCCGCCGGACGCGCCATGGCTGACGGCCGCCAGCGCGCCAGCCTGGTGTCGCTGGCATCGGCGGCGGGCTACTGGCTGCGCCTGGGCTACGCCCCTGTCGAGATCCACGGCGGCGAACTGACCGAAAAACTGGCGGGCTACGGCGCCGGCGCCAGTTACATGTCGCGCGCCTTCCCGCTGTAGCGCTCCGCGCAGGCCGTGGACCGGCCTGCTGAAATGCCCGTGTACATCAGACCAGCGCTCGCCGTAAGATAGGTTCGCAGTCCGCGAGCGATGCGGCAGCAACGGTTCGATTACCTTGATCTGGCCCTAGCTGCGCCCCTGCGGGGCGCAAAGGTTCATATGCTCTCCCTTTCGCCCGTTCAATCCTTTCTCGCTTGCTGCCTGGTGCTCGTCATCGGGCGCGTGCTGACCACGCGGATCGGCATCCTGGCCCGCTACAGCATTCCCGATCCCATCGTGGGCGGCCTGCTGTTTGCGGTGCTGGCCTACCTGTTCTCGACCTGGGGCGGCGTGTCCGTCTCGCTGGAAACCAGCATCAAGCCTACCCTGCTGCTGCTGTTCTTCGGCTGCATCGGCCTGACCGCGAACCTCAAACTGCTGGCCAAGGGCGGCCCCCGCCTCATCGCCTTCCTGCTGGCGCTGATTCCGTTCCTGGTGCTGCAGAACGCGGTCGGCCTGGGCATGGCATGGCTGCTGGACATGCACCCGCTGATGGGCCTGCTGGGCGGCACGATCACGCTGGTGGGCGGCCACGGAACGGGCGCGGCCTACGCGTCGCGCTTCGCCGACATCAACAATATCCAGGATGTGATGGCGCTTGCCATGACGGCGGCCACGCTGGGCCTGGTGCTGGGCGGCGTTGTCGGCGGTCCGGTCGCGGAATGGATCATGCGGCGGCACAAGGTGTCGGGCAGCCTGGACCACGTCGGCGACGCGGGCCACGAGGCGGTCGATCTGAACGAAGCGCACGCGCCCCCCACCGCCGGCACCTTCATCCTTTCCCTGACCGCGGCGTTCGTCTGCCTGGTGGTGGGCGGCGTGCTGGCGACATTGGTCGAGGACGCTCCGGTCAGCCTGCCCAACTTCCTGTGGTGCCTGGCCACCGGCGTGCTGATCCGCAACGCGGGGCCGCTCGTGGGCATCAGGCTGGACGATCGCGCCACCGACATCATCGGCACGATCTCGCTGTCGCTTTTCCTGGGCATGACGATGATGACGCTGGACCTGTCCAGCGTGGCCCGGCTGGCCGGCCCGCTGGCCCTGATGCTGGCGGTGCAGACGCTGGCTTGCGCCCTGTACGCCGCCTTTGTCGTGTTCCGATTGCTCAAGAAGGACTACGAGGCGGCCATCATGTCCGCCGCCTTCTGCGGCTTCGGGCTGGGCGCGACCGCCACCGCCATCGCCAACATGCAGGCGCTCACGCGCCGCCACGGACCCGCGCCCGAGGCCTTTATCGTGGTTCCGGTCACGGGCGCCTTCCTGGTCGACATCCTCAACGTGATCGTCCTGAGCTCCCTGATCTCCTTGCCGTTCGTGGGAGGGATGTAGCCATGTTCAAGAGACTGGTTCTTCTTGCGCTGTGCCTGATGCTGGCGGCCTGCGGCCGCGCGCCCGACGCCGACGTCCTGCGCGCCGACGTCGGCCACAGCCTGAGCGCCACCTACGGCCCGGACGTGTTCCGCATCGCCGAACTCAGGCGCATGGGCTCCGCGTCGGACAGCACCGCCCCGGCGGGCGAAACGCGGCGCGTCGTTTATTACGACATCGAACTGGAAATGGTCCGCGACATTTCGCTGGGCGCCTGGGACCAGCCCGGCGCGGCGTCGCTGGTGACGCTGCTGGGCGCCGGCCCGCGCAGCATCAGCGGCGTGAAATCCGGCGGCAACCGGGCCGGCGACCGCATCGTGGCCCATGCCAGCGCCATCTACCGGCAGCAGGACGGCGCCTGGAAACTCGTCACGCCCGCGGGCTTCAAGGCCGCCGAAGCGCCGTCGCTGGACACCGGCGCCCCGCCGCCCGTCACGCGCCAGTTGCTGGACACGCTGGATCAGATCACGCATTCGGTGTCCTATAGCGCATCCAGCACCGCGCAGCACGTGGTGCAGCAGGAACTGGAACGCTCGGTGGCCCGCATCAACGGCCGCCTGTCGCGGCTGCAGCAGGGCTATCCGCTGGCCGGCGGGCCGGACCGCGGCGAGTACCTGGCCTTTGCGCGCGCCCTGAGCGATGTGGCGCGGGCGCGGCAGATAAGGGTGTCGCCGCTTATCACGGGCGGCGGCGCCGACAACATCGCGCTGCTGCGCAGCGGCGCCGCCGTGGTGGCGCTGGCCCAGGCGGATACGGCGCGCATGGCCTACGAGGGCAAGGGTCCATTCGCAGGACAAGGTCCGTTCACCGGCCTGCGCGCGCTGGGCAGTCTTTACCCGGAAATGGTTCATATCGTCGTGCGCGACGATCCCGCGTTGCGCGGGGTGCGCGACCTGAAGGGCAAGACGATCGCGCTGGGGCCTGAAGGCTCGGCGGTGCGTGCCACGCTGGAAACCGTGCTGGCGGCGCATGGCCTGCAGGCCGGCCGCGACTACACGGTGTCGGACACCGCGTTCGTGGCGGCGCTGCCCGCGCTGCATGCCGGCGCCGTGGACGCCGCCGCCCAGGTGATCGGCGTGCCGGCCACGCCGCTGCGCGACGCACTGGCCCAGGCGCAGCTGAAGCTGCTGCCGCTGGACCCGGCCGCCATCAAGACCCTGGTCTCGGAAAACAGCGTGCTCATGCCGCTGGACATCGCCGCGGGCACCTACCCCAACCAGCCCGAGCGGATTCCCACCGTGGGCATGGCGGCGCTGATGCTGACCACAACCGACCTGACGCGCGACGAAGCGCTGGTGGTCGTGCGCGCCGTGTACCAGACAGGCCAGGACCTGCTGGCCGCCGGCTCCGCACAGGGTTCGCAGGTATCGGCGGCCACAGCCCGGCTGGGACTGAGCGTGCCGCTGCACGATGGAGCGGAAGAAGGCATCGCGCAACTGGAGCACGGCAAACCGCGCTGAGGCCGGTTGCGCTTATGATGGCGCTCCTTATCAGGAATTCCGATGAACAAATTCGATCTCCAAAAGAACCAGGCCCTGAAGCTGGCCGGCCAACTCAAGCAGGCAGCCACGCCCGACCGCTTCGGCGCCGCCTCGCAGGCGCCCGACCGCCGCGAACAGCGCAAGCTGGACCAGGCCGCCGGCCTGGTGCCCTTCCCCCTCAAGCTCTCGCAGGCGCAGGCCGACAAGCTGCGCGCGGCGGCCGCCGAACGCGGCGTGTCGACCAACGACATCGTGGCCGAAGCGCTGGGCAAGGCGCTGGACGCCTGAGCGCGATGCACATCTGGGTCGACGCGGACGCCTGCCCCGCCGTCATCAAGGACATCCTGTTCCGCGCAGCACAGCGCTGGCAGGTGCCCCTGACGCTGGTGGCCAACCAGGCGCTGTACACCCCGCCGTCGCCGCTGATCCGCGCCGTGCAGGTGCCGCGTGGCTTCGACGTGGCCGACGCGCACATCGCCGAACGCGCGGACCAGGGCGATCTGGTCATCACCGGCGACATCCCGCTGGCCGCGCAGGTGCTGGAAAAAGGCGCGATGGCGCTCAACCCGCGCGGCGAACGCTATTCGCCGGAAACCATCCGCGAGCGGCTGGCGGTGCGGGACATGATGGAAGAATTGCGCGCAAGCGGCGTGGACACGGGCGGCCCGCCGTCATTCAGCCAGGCCGACCGCAAGGCGTTCGCGAACCAGCTCGACACCCTGCTGTCGCGCGCGGCCAGGCAGCAGGCGCAAAAAGGCTGAGCCCCGCCGCAGCCGCGGTCAATAGAAGGTGATGTAGGCCTTGTACAGGATGGCGCCGATGGCCGTAATGAGGCCCAGGCCCATCAATCCCATTCCCAGATTCCGGTCGCGGAACCCGAAGCCGACCAGCATGAGCGCCACGCCCGTGACAATGATGATGAGCATGGTGTTGGTGTGCGGGCCCATAGCCTTCTCCTGTTGCCGATCGTTTGGCGATCAACCGCCGGTGCTAACCGTCCGGATCAATCGCCGCCTTTGTTCATCGCTTTTTTAATGATAGACAGGCGTCGTACGGGTTTGGCGCAACCGGCTGCTGCGCGGTTGCGACAAATCAGGAGATTAATGAATAGCCACGCAGTGGGCAAGGAACTGGATAAGGCCGTTTTGGGTAAGGCTGTTGGATAACGGCCATCGGGTAAGGCCATCAGGTAAGGCCGTCCGCTTTCCCATGAAGCAGATTTCATTTAGCCGGAAAACAAAAAAGCCAACCGATGAAGGTTGGCTTTTTGCTTGTTGCCCACTGCTGAAAACAAAACCAAAACCGCGGGCGGAATCAGCGTTGCTTTCTGGGGCGCTTCAAAGGCTTAAGAAGCCTTGGAAGGTCTTTGGTGGGTAGTACTGGGTTCGAACCAGTGACCCCTGCCGTGTGAAGGCAGTGCTCTACCACTGAGCTAACCACCCCGAAAGAGGCGAAATAATAGCACGTTTTTTTAAACGTGCGCAAGTCGCACTGGAAAAGATTCAGGCAGGCGCCGCAACGGGCGCGTCCATCTTGCGCCAGACGCACTCGCCGTTCACGGCTTTGTCCAGCGCGGCCAGATAGGTTTCGTGTTCGGCCAGTTCGTCGGCGCTGGCCTGCAGCACCGGCAGGCCCGACGCGTCGAACTTCGCCAGCACGACGCCGTTGCCGCCGGCATTGGCGCTGTCGTCCACGTCGATCAGCAGCGCATCCTGGCCGCGCGTCATGGCCAGCCACACTTCCGCCAGCAGTTGCGAGTCGAGCAAGGCGCCGTGCAGGGTCCGGTGGGCGTTCGAGATGCCGAAGCGATCGCACAGCGCGTCCAGCGAGTTGCGCTTGCCGGGGAACAATGACCGGGCGTGCAGCAGCGAGTCCGTGACGGTCTCGCAGTAGTCGTTGATGGGGCCGCGGCCGGTCTTCGCGAGTTCGGCGTTGAAGAACTTCACGTCGAACGCGGCGTTGTGCGCGATCAGTTCGGCGCCCTGGATGAACTTGACGAATTCGTCCGCGACGTCCGAGAAACGCGGCTTATCCGACAGGAATTCCGTGGTCAGGCCGTGCACGGCCAGCGCCTCGGGGTCGCTGTCGCGGTCCGGGTTCAGGTAGATGTGCAGGTTGTTGCCCGTCGACATCCGGTTGACGAGCTCCACGCAACCGATTTCGACGATGCGATGGCCCTGGGCAGGGTCCAGTCCGGTGGTTTCCGTGTCAAAGATGATCTGGCGCATAACTATTCCGACGCTTGGGGCTGCGAGGCCGGCGGCGTGTGCGGATGGTGCGCTGCGCTGCCGGACTCCTTGCGTGCGGTGGCAATCAGCGTATAGGCCACCGGCACGACGAACAAGGTCAGTAGTGTACCCAGCATCAGGCCGCCGACCAGGACCCAGCCGATCTGCTGGCGCGATTCCGCCCCCGCGCCGGTCGACAGCGCCAGGGGCACCGTGCCCAGCACCATGGCGCCGGTCGTCATCAGGATGGGGCGCAGGCGCAGCACGCTGGCCTCGATCACGGCCTCGAAGAGTTCCCTGCCCTCGTCACGCAGTTGGTTGGTGAATTCCACGATCAGGATGCCGTGCTTGGTGATCAGCCCCACCAGCGTGATCAGGCCGATCTGGCTGTAAATGGACAGCGTACCGCCGGTCAGCCACAGGGCCAGCAGCGCGCCCGTCATGGACAGCGGCACCGACAGCATGATGATGAACGGGTTGCGCCAGCTTTCGAACTGCGCGGCCAGCACCAGGTAGATGAAGGCCAGCGCCATGGCGAAGACCAGATAAATGCTGCCCGACGAATCCCGGAACTCGCGCGACTGGCCGTCCAGATCCGTCACGATTGTGTTGGGCAGGACCTCGCGCGCCACCTGGTGCATGTGTTCCAGGACTTCGCCCAGCGCGTAGCCCGGCGCCACGGCCGCGTCGATTTTCACGGCGCGCAGGCGGTTGAAGTGATTCAGCGACTGCGGCGACACGCCTTCGTGCACGCCCAGCAGGTTGTCCAGCTGGACCATGCTGCCGTCGCGCGCCCGCACATAGATGCCGGAGATGTCGGTGGGATTGGCGCGGTCGCGCGGCGTCACCTGCACGATCACGTCGTACTGTTCTCCCTCGTCCTTGTAGCGGGTGACCTGGCGGCCGCCCAGCATGGATTCCAGCGTGCGGCCCACGACGTCCACGTTGGCGCCCACGTCGGCCATCTTGTCGCGGTCCACGCGTACGCGGAGTTCGGGCGTGTTCAGACGCAGGTCGGTGTCCAGGTTCTGCAGCCCGGGATACTTGCGCAGTTCGGTCAGGAAGATCTGGGTCAGGCGCGACAGCTCTTCATACGAGGCCTGGCTCATGATGATGAATTCCACCGGCTTGGAGCGGGCCGACTGGCCCAGCGACGGCGGATTGGTGGGGAAGGCGCGCACGCCCGGCAGCGACGCGAACTGCGGCTGCAATTGCTGCGTGATGGCCTGCTGCTTGCGGTCGCGCTGTTCCCAGGGCTTCAGGCGCAGGATCGCCGTGCCGTCGGTGACCGTGGGAAAGCCCACGGTGACCTGGCTGCCGCTGGCTTCGGGAATGTCGGCATAGAACTTCTCGATGCCCAGCATGCTGTCCAGCGTGTAGTTCAGCGTGGCGCCCTCGGGCGAGTTGACGATGCCGAAGACCACGCCCCGGTCTTCGACCGGCGCCAGTTCGCTCTTGACCACCTTGAACAGCACGCCGCTGCCCGCGGCCACGGCCAGCCCGATCACCACCACCACCCAGCGGTGCCGCAGCGATGCCCCCAGCATGCGGCGGTAGCCGTTGCTCATGCCGTTCAGCCAGCCTTCGATCAGGTTGTACCAGCGGCTGTGGCTGCTCTGGTGCCGCAGCAGCACGGAACACATCATGGGCGTCAGCGTCAGCGCCACGAAGCCGGACACCAGCACGGCGCCCGCCAGCGCCAGGGCGAACTCGATGAAGAGCCGCCCGGTGCGGCCGGTGGCAAAGGCGAGCGGGGCGTACACGGTGACCAGCGTCATCGTCATGGCGACCACCGCGAAGCCGATTTCCTTCGAGCCCCGCAGCGCCGCCTCTTTGCGCGGCATCCCGTCCTCGATGTGGCGGTAGATGTTCTCCAGGACCACGATGGCGTCGTCCACCACCAGGCCGATGGCCAGCACCATGGCCAGCAGCGTCAGCGTGTTGATGGAAAAGCCAAACAGGTACATCAGCGCGCAGGCGCCCACCAGCGACACCGGGATGGTGACGATGGGAATGATGCTGGCGCGCAGGTTGCGCAGGAAGAAGAAGATCACCAGCACCACCAGCACGATGGCTTCGCCGATGGTGTGGAACACGGAATCAATGGAGCGCTCGATGAACACCGACGAGTCGTACGCGATGTTCAGCTTCATGCCGGCCGGCAGGGTTTCGTTCAGCCGCTCGACCTCCTGGCGCGCCGCCTTGGACAGTTCCAGCGGGTTGGCCGTGGACTGCCGCGTAACGCCGATATTGATGGCGGGCTTGCCGTTGAAGCGCGACAGCACCCGGTCGTTGGCCGCCGCGATCTCGACCTTGGAGACGTCGCGCAGCCGCACCGGATAACCCTTCACGTTGGCGACGATCACGTCTTCGAACTGGGCCGGGGTCTGCAGGTCGGTCGCAGACACCACCGAGAACTCGCGGGCGCGGGATTCGATGCGACCGGCGGGAATTTCCACGTTCTGGCTGCGCAGTGCCGCTTCGACGTCCTGCACGGTCAGGCCGTAGGCCGCAAGCTTGTCGCGGTCCACGTAGATGCGCATGGAAGGCAGGCGTTCGCCGAAGACGCGGACCTCCGCCGCCCCCGGCAGCACCGACAGGCGGGTCTTGATGTAGCGGTTGATGTAGTCGGAGGTCTGGATCGCCGAATACGACCCCGACTCCACGGCGATATAGATGATGGGCTGGGAGTCGGCCTCGACCTTGCCGATGATGGGCTCGTCGATTTCATCGGGCAGGAAGCGCCGGGCGCGCGAGACCTTGTCGCGGACCTCGGCCGCGGCGGCGTCCGGATCGCGCGACAGGTTGAACTTGATATTGATGAGGCTGCGCTCGGAACGGCTGCGCGAGGTCATCACGTCCACACCCTCGATCCCGGCCAGCTGGTCTTCCAGCGGCTTGGTCACCTGGGATTCGATCACCTCGGGCGACGCGCCCTTATAGGTGGTGTCCACCGACACGATGGGCTCGTCGATCTTGGGATATTCGCGCACGGTCAGGCGCGAATACGAGATCAGGCCGATCAGCACGATGATCAGCGACAGGACCGACGCAAACACCGGCCGCTTGATGCAGGTTTCCGAGATACGCATGGCGCTATCGCTGAATAGGTAGAAGGGCCGGCGTCACTGGCCGTTGCCCACGATGGTCACGGGCGCGCCGTCCGTGACGCGCTGCAGGCCCGAAACCACCAGCATGTCGTTCACGGCCACACCGGTCAGGATCTCGACGCGACCCTCGCGGCGCTCGCCGATCGTCACTTCGCGCCGTTGCGCGACGCCGTTCTCGACCCGGTAAACGTACTGCGTTTCGCCCGACGGCGATAGCGCGGCCTCGGGCGCGACCAGCGCCTTGTCCTGATTGAACAGCAGTTGCACCCGGGCGAACATGCCCGGCCGCAGCACGGCGTCCTGGTTGGCGACGGTGGCGCGCAGCAGGATGGACCGGCCGCCCGCGTCGACCAGCGGGCTCACGGCGTAGACCACGCCCCGCCGCTCCTGGCCCGGCAGCGCGTCCAGCCGCAGCGTCAGCTGCTGCCCCACGCCGACTTTGCTCAGATACATTTCCGGCACCCGGAAGTCCACCTTGAGCGGGTCGATCGCCTCAAGCGGCGCCAGGTCCTGACCCTGATTGACGTAGTCGCCCACCGACACGCTGCGCAGGCCGACGGTGCCGGCGAACGGGGCGGTGATGGTCATCTTGTCCAGCCGGGCCTGCGCCAGCGCCACGGCGGCCTCCTGGACCTTCAGCGTGCTGGCGGATTCATCGCGGGCCTGCTGGCTGACAAAGCCCTTGCCCTGGAGTTCGACGGCGCGGCGGTAGTGGCTCTGCGCCAGCGTGAGGTTGGCGCGCGCCTGGGCCAGTTCCGCGCGCGGCACAGAATCGTCCAGGCGTATCAGCGCCTGGCCCTGCTTGACGGGCTGGCCTTCCTTGAAATCAATGGCCTGGATGCGGCCGGCCACTTCGGGCCGGAGCACGACGGATTCGTCGGACCGCAGGCTGCCCACCGCCGACAGGCCGCGGGCGAACGGAATTTCCTGAACGGGGGCCACAGCCACCCGGGCGGGCGCCGCGGGCGCGGCGGAAGATTTGGCGGTGGCCTGGGCGGGCGTGGCGGCGGGCGTGAGCCAGCGCGGCACAAAAACGCCGAGCGCGGCCCCCGCGGCCAACCCTGCCGCAACGGCGGCCAGCAGTACTGCTTTTTTCATGCGCGAATGTGGCGGTATTGCGGCGCGGGCCCGGCATGCCTGACTCGGGCGCCGCCGCAGGAACGGGAAGGAGGGTTGGCACTTTAGCACCCGAATTTACATACTGGAACAATCCAGTAGCCGGCTGAAAGAACTAAATCCGCCCTTGGGGCGGATTCGAGGGTATATCCGGATGCCTCAGCCGCGTCTGGCGGCTTCCACGCCCAGGTTGGCCAGCTGGTCGGCGCGTTCGTTGCCGGGATCGCCCGCATGGCCGCGGACCCACTTCCAGCTCACCTGGTGGCGGCGCACCTGATCGTCCAGCGCCTGCCAGAGCTCGGCGTTCTTCACCGGCTTCTTGTCGGCCGTCATCCAGCCGCGCCGCTTCCAGTTGGCCAGCCATTCGGTCATGCCCTTCATGACGTACTGGGAATCGGTATGGATGGTGACGACGCAGGGGCGCTTGAGCGCGCGCAGCCCTTCGATGACCGCCAGCAGCTCCATCCGGTTGTTGGTGGTCTGGAGTTCGCCGCCATGCAGCGTTTTCTCGTGGGCGCCGGCGCGCATCAGCACGCCCCAGCCGCCCGGACCCGGATTGCCCTTGCAGGCGCCGTCGGTCCACATTTCCACTTTCTGCTCGTTCGGTTTGTTGTCCTGCATGGTGCCGCTTGGTGTTCCTTGTTCGTGCAAAGTGATGCCGGTCCGGCCGTTCAAGAGGGGCCGAAGCCGTCGTCCGCCTGGCGGTTGACCACGACCGACGCGGCGCGCGCGCGCTTGGGCTTGGTTTTCCAGGCAGGCCCGATGATACGCATGCCGGTCACGCGCTTGACGGCCGACACCATATAGATGGCGCCGCCCAGGCTCCACCAGCGGGCGCCTGCGGATTCCAGGAAGCTCCAGCGCTGCAGCCATTTTTCGCTGCGGCAGGCGGGCGCGTAGCAGCCGAACTGGCTTTCGTCGACTTCCAGGGACAGCAGCTTGAACCAGTCTTTGAGGCGCGGCAGCGAAACCTGGGACGACGGCGGCTGGGGCAGCCATGGCTCCATGCCGGGCATCCGCGTGCGTGCGCCCCACATGCTCCAGGGATTGAACCCCGAAATCACGACCCGGCCCTCGGGCACCAGCACGCGTTCCACTTCGCGCAGCACGTTGTGGGGCTGGGTCGTGCATTCGAAGGCATGCGGCAGGATCAGCAGGTCCACGCTCTGGGATTCGAACGGCAGGGCCTCGGGCTGGGCGACGACCACCCGCGACTGCCAGCCGGCCAGGCTGTCCGGCGCCGGGGTCTCGGTGCCCACATAGCCCTTGAACGGCATCCGGTTGGCCCGCAACAGATTCACGTCGGCAAGGCCGACCTGCCAGGCGTAATATCCGAAGACATCCGCGACGGCCGCGTCGAACTGCGCCCGCTCCCAGGCCAGGGCGTACTGGCCCGGCGGAGTCTGGAACCATTCGGCCAGTTCTACAATCGGCGGAGTATCTTCTGCCACGTTTTTTCCTTCGAGTCCCATGCAAGCCTTGACCGCCCCCGCAGGCGGCCGCGAACGCAACGCCGCGGTCTTGCCTTTGCCAGCCTTCTCCGACAACTACATCTGGGCCATCGTCCGCGACGGCCAGGCCGCGGTGGTGGATCCCGGCGAAGCCGGCCCGGTGCTGCGCTTTCTTGAACAGCAAGGCTTGAGGCTGCGCGCCATTCTACTCACGCACCACCATGGCGACCATGTGGGCGGCGTTCCCGAATTGTCACGCATCGAAGGCATTACCGTATACGGCCCCGCGCATGAGCGCCTGCCGCGCTGCGACGTTCCTCTGTCCGAAGGCGACCGCGTGACGCTGCCCGAACTGGACCTGGACCTGGCCGTGCTGGACGTGCCCGGCCATACCGCCGGGCACATCGCCTACGTGGGCCGGGCGGCCGGCGTGGAGCCCGCCCTGTTCTGCGGCGACACCCTGTTTGCCGGAGGCTGTGGCCGCCTTTTCGAAGGCACTCCAGCGCAAATGTTTGATTCTTTGGGGAAATTTGCGGTTTTACCTGCCGATACAAAGGTTTTTTGCGCACACGAGTACACTCTAGCGAACCTGCGCTGGGCCCTGGCGGTCGAACCGGCCAATCGCAGCCTGCAAGAATGGCAGCTGCAAGCCCAGCAATTACGCGCGCAAGGCCACCCCACGCTCCCCTCGAGCATCGGCCAGGAACGCGCGACCAATCCGTTTTTGCGCACACAGCAGCCCGACGTCGCTCGCGCCGCGGCTGACTGGGCCGGAAGCAACCTGCATACGCCGGTAGAGGTCTTTGCCTCCCTTCGTGAATGGAAGAACGATTTCAAGTGACAGCCTGATGAATCTATCCCGACTCCTTCTGCCGCTCATGCTGGCAGTCCTCGCCGGTTGCGCAGGAACCAAAGCCCCCGATAGCAAGAACCTCACCACCAATTCCCAAGGCCGCTACATCGCCCGGGACACCTCCAGAACGATCGACCTGACCAACCCGCCGGTCGACGCCTGGGACCGCATCCGCCGCGGTTTCGCCATCCCCAACCTGAACACCGAACTCTCCGAACAGTGGACCGCCTATTACGCGTCCCACCCCGAGTCGGTGCAGCGCATGGCCGAACGCGCCGGCAAGTACCTGTATTTCATCGTCGACGAGATCAACCGCCGCGGGCTGCCGACCGAGCTGGCGCTGCTGCCCTTCGTGGAAAGCGCGTACAACCCGACCGCCCTGTCGCGCGCCAAGGCGTCCGGCCTGTGGCAGTTCGTGCCGGCCACCGGCCAGCACTTCAACCTGAAGCAGGACTGGTGGCGCGACGAACGCCGCGATCCCATCGCCTCCACCAACGCGGCGCTGGACTACCTGGAAAAGCTGTTTGAAATGCAGGGCGACTGGTACCTGGCCCTGGCCTCGTACAACTGGGGTGAAGGCTCCGTGCAGCGCGCCATGGCCAAGAACGAGGCCGCCGGCCAGAACACCGACTACCTGTCGCTGAACATGCCGGACGAGACCCGCAACTACGTGCCCAAGCTGCAGGCCATCAAGAACATCATTGCCGACCCGCAGCGCTATGCGGTGGCGCTGCCCCCGGTGGGCAACACGCCCTACTTCGTGACAGTCCAGAAGAACAGCGACATCGACCTGGAAATCGCCGCCAAGCTGGCCGAAATGCCGCTCGACGAGTTCAAGGCCCTGAACCCCTCGTTCAACCGCCCCGTCATCCGCGGCGACCACGGCCCCACCCTGCTGCTGCCGGCCGACCGCGTTGAAGTCTTCAACGCAAATCTGACCAACTACAAGGGCGACCTGTCCGCCTGGAAGGTCTACCATACGCGCCGCGGCGAATCCTACGCGTCCATCGCGAAACGCTTCGGCGTCAGCGAAGCCACGCTGCGTGAAACCAACGACATCGGCCGACGCCAGAAATCCGCCAGCGGCCAGGCGCTGCTGGTGCCTGGCGACCCCGGCACGGGCGGCGTCCAGCTCGCGTCGCTGGCGCCCCCGGTCGGCGCGCTGGATTCCGCGCCAGAAGACAACAAGGCCGCCGCCCCGCGCGGCCGCGCCGCGCAAGCGCCCGCCGCCCGCGTTTCCAGCGCCCGTCCCAACGTCCGCAGCCACAAGGTCCGCCAGGGCGACACCCTGTTCTCGCTGGCCAAGCAGTACGGCACCACGGTCGACGCGCTGCGCGCGCTCAACAACCTGAAGGGCAGCGCCCTGAAGATCGGCACCCAATTGCGCGTGCCGGGCACCAACGCCCGCGGCTGACCGCCGCCCCGGACAACGCGGCGCCCCTGACCGGCGCCGCGCTTCCACGCCCGCTGGGCCGCCAAATTCCCTAAAATAGGCGGTCTCCAGAAGGGAAAAAATCAAAGGACATCTCATGGGCTTTCTCGCCGGCAAGCGCATCCTGGTCACCGGGGTGCTTTCCAACCGTTCCATCGCCTACGGCATCGCACGCGCCTGTCACCAGCAAGGCGCCGAACTGGCGTTCACCTACGTCGGCGACCGCTTCAAGGATCGCGTGGGCGAATTCGCCGCCGAATTCGGCAGCAACATCGTGCTGCCTTGCGACGTGGCCGAAGACAGCCAGATCGAAGGCGCCTTCACCGAACTCGCCCAGCACTGGGATGGTCTGGACGGCCTGGTCCACTCCATCGGCTTCGCCCCGCGCGAAGCCATCGCCGGCAACTTCCTGGACGGCCTGTCGCGCGAAGGCTTCCGCATCGCGCACGACATCTCGGCCTACAGCTTCGCCGCAATGGCCAAGGCCGCGCTGCCCCTGATGGAAGGCCGCAACGGCTCCGTGCTGACGCTCACCTACCTGGGCGCCGAGCGCGTCGTCCCCAACTACAACACGATGGGCCTGGCCAAGGCGTCGCTGGAAGCCAGCGTGCGCTACCTGGCCACGGCGCTGGGCCCGCGCGGCATCCGCGCCAACGGCATTTCGGCCGGCCCGATCAAGACCCTGGCCGCCAGCGGCATCAAGGACTTCTCGGCCATCCTGAAGTTCGTGGAAAGCCAGGCGCCGCTGCGCCGCAACATCACCATCGAAGACGTCGGCAACGTCGCCGCCTTCATGATGTCGGACCTGGCCGCCGGCGTGACCGGCGAAATCACCCATGTGGACGGCGGTTTCTCGACCATCGTTCCGGGCATGGAAGACTGATTTTTCCCGCGGGCGGGGCCCGGCGCCCCGCCCGGCCGGACGCTCAGTCCGGCCGCACCACCAACGTGGACACCTGCACGTCCACCGCCGTCATCAGCTTGTGGATCGGGCATTTTTCGGCCACCGCCAGCAATTCGTCGATCTGCGGGTCTGACAGCTCGCCATGCAGCGTCAGCTTGGCGGTCAGGCGGTAAATCCCCTTGCGCTCCTCGCTGGCGTCTCGCACCACTTCCACCCCCACCGACTCCAGCGGCAGGCCCTTGCGCTTTGCGTAGACCATTAGCGTCATCGCCTTGCAACCGCCCAGCGCGGTATCGAAATAATCGTGGGGATCCGGTCCCTCGCCCTCGGGCTGCGGCATGGCCAGCGGCAGGTCGTGGCCTTCGGCCGTTGCGGTGAATTGCAGGGTCTGGGGCGCATTCTGGCGCACGCGGATGCTCATGGGTCGATCTCCTCTGGGGACGGGCGGCCGGACGGCCTCCACCAGCCCCGTTGTAGCATTGCCGCCGCCTTGGCGGGCATGGATCAGCTGCTGACGGAAAGCTGAACTTCCTGGCGAAACGCTGGTCCGATATGGCTATCCACAGCATCCGCATGCATCCAAGGAGGCCGCATGAGCGCCAGACAATTACTCGATCAACTGCTGCAGTCCGGACAGGGGCTGCTATCCGACACCACTAACCGCGTCCAGAACGCCACCGGCGGCAAGGGATCCTCGTTCCTGACCGGCCTGGGCGGCGGCG
This sequence comes from Achromobacter arsenitoxydans SY8, assembly GCF_000236785.1. Taxonomy (GTDB): domain Bacteria; phylum Pseudomonadota; class Gammaproteobacteria; order Burkholderiales; family Burkholderiaceae_B; genus Achromobacter; species Achromobacter arsenitoxydans. Next base: position 29,107 of record NZ_AGUF01000051.1, read on the forward strand.
CCTTGGGCGCCGGCGCGCTCGGCCTGCTGCTGGGCAGCAAGAAAGCCCGCAAGATCGGCGGCAAGGTCGCCATGTACGGCGGCATGGCCGCGCTGGGCGCATTGGCCTACCGCGCCTACGGCGACTGGCAGCGCAGCCAGTCCGGCGCCCCCGCCGCCCCACCCCAGACGCTGGACCGCCTGCCCGCGCCCGAGGCCGAACAGCACAGCAACGCGGTCCTCACCGCCATGATCGGCGCGGCCAAGGCCGACGGCCACATCGGCCCCGAAGAGCGCACGCTGCTGGAAACCGAACTGGCCAAGCTGTCGTCGGACGCCCAGGACCGCCGCTGGCTCGAAACCGAGCTGTCGCGCCCGCTGGACCCCGCCGTGGTGGCGCAGTCGGCCAAGACGCCTGAAATGGCCGCGGAAATGTACCTGGCCAGCCTGCTCGTCGTGGACGAGGAAAGCTACATGGAACGCGCCTACCTGGACGAACTGGCGCGCCAGTTGAAGCTGCAGCCCGGCCTGAAGGAACAGCTCGAGCAGCACGCCAAGGCCGCCGCCTGACGCCTCGCGCAGGCCGGCCGCGCGGCCGTGGATCGCCGGGCGGACTCAGTCCGCCCGCAGCCCGATCGCCTCGGTCAGCGTGGTGTAGCGGTCGATATCCGCGCCGATCATCTGCTGGAATTCGCCCGGCGTGCTGCTGGCAGGCGTAAAGCCCTGGTCGCGCAGCGAGGCCTGCACATCGGGCCGCCGCAGGATTTTCGCCACGGCGGCATTCAGCTTTTCAACCACGGCGGGCGGCGTGGCCGCTGGCGTCAACAAGCCGTGCCACTGGTCGAGCGCATAGCCGGACACGCCCTGTTCGGCAACGGTGGGCACGGTCGGCATCAGGGGCGAGCGCGCCGGCGACGTGACCGCCAGGGCACGCAGCTTGCCCGCCGCAATCAAGGGCGCGGCGCTGGACGCCGTCACGATGCCCATGCCCACCTGCCCCGCGGCGACATCCGTCAGCGCCGGGCCGCAACCCTTGTACGGCACATGCTGCAGCGACGCGCCCGTGGCGCGGCCCAGCATTTCCCCTGCCAGGTGCTGCGGCGTGCCATTGCCGCAGGACGCGAACGGCAGGGGCTTGTCCGGCACGGCTGCCGCCAGCGCGTCGTCCAGGTTGCGCAGCGGGGACGCCGGGGGCACGACGAACACCGACGGCACGAAAGCCACATTGATGACCGCCGCGAAATCGCGCTTCGGCGAAAAGCCCAGGTTGCGGTAGACGCCAGGGTTGATCGCGAACGAGCTGTTCACCATCAGCAGCGTGTAGCCGTCCGGCGCGGCTTCGGCCACGATGCGGGCGCCGATGTTGCCGCTGGCGCCCGGCCGGTTCTCCACCACCACCGGCTGTCCCAGCGACTCCTGCAGGCTGGCGCCGATGCGGCGCGCCAGCAGATCGGTGCCGCCGCCAGGCGGAAACGTCACGACGATGGTGATGGGATGCGCGGGATAGGACGCGTCGCCTGGCGCTTCGCCCGAAGGCGGATTGCCGCAGGCCGCCAGGGACAGCGCCATAAGCGGGAGAGAGAATCGGAGCAGACGTTTCATGATGCGGGCCAGTGAAAGCCGCGGCGCCGGCGGTGGCGGCGTCGCATGGGTAAGCAAAGCCGGCGGACGGACTCAGGCGTCCAGGCCGATGTCGAGCACTTTGGCGCTATGGGTCAGCCAGCCCACGGCGATCTGGTCCACGCCGGTGGCGGCCACGGCCGCCGCGGTCTCGGGCGTGATGCGGCCGGATGCCTCGGTGATGGCCCGGCCGCGCGCCATCGCGACCGCGCGGCGCAGGTCGTCCAGGCTCATGTTGTCCAGCAGCACCACGTCCACGCCCAAGGACAGCGCCACTTCCAGCTGTTCCAGCGTGTCCACTTCCAGTTCGATCTTGACCATGTGGCCGACGCCGGCCCGCGCGCGCGCCACTGCCGTGGCCACGCCGCCGGCCAGCGCGATGTGGTTGTCCTTGATCAGCACGGCGTCGTCCAGGCCGTGGCGGTGATTGCTGCCGCCGCCCACGCGCACCGCGTACTTCTGCACGGCGCGCAGACCCGGCATGGTCTTGCGGGTGCAGGTCACGCGGGCGCCGTGGCCCCCGATGGCGCGGGCGATGGACGCGGTGGCGGTCGCCACGCCGCTGAGGTGGCACAGGAAATTCAGCGCTACGCGCTCGGCGCTGAGCATCGCGCGGGCACTGCCCCGGATGCGCGCGATCTCCATGCCCGGTTCGAGCTCGCTGCCGTCGCGCCGCGACACGATGAATTCAATGCCCGGATCCATGATCCGGAACGCCAGGCGGGCCAGGTCCAGTCCGGCCAGCACGCCCTCCTGGCGCGCCACCAGCCGGGTCTCGGCCGTGGCGTCTGCCGGGACGATAGCGTCGGTGGTCAGGTCGCCGGCGCGCCCCAGATCTTCCAGCAATGCCGCGCGCACCAGCGGCTCCAGCATGACTTCCGGCAGGGGCGGAACAGGCAGTCGGTCGGTCGTCGCGGGCACTGCGGCTTTAATGCTCATTTTGAGTATTTGTGAGTTAAAAAAAGGCGCGCAAGATTTGCGCACCACTTATGCTAAAGACGAGCATAAACCTTGTCAAGCATCAGAGCACGCGCGATACCGGCAGTTTGCTGCCCGCGATTGCGCGTTCAAGCAGGACGTCGCGGCGGAACCGGAACAGCTTGGCGGGCCGGCCAGCGGTGCCGGTGGCCATGGCGCCGGTCTCTTCCACCAGCGCCTGCTGTTCGATGAAGCGGCGGAAATTCTGTTTGTGCAATCCGCGTCCGGCCAACGCTTCGACCGCCATCTGCAACTGCAGCAGCGTGAACTGTTCAGGCATCAGTTCGAACACCACCGGCCGGTACTTGATCTTGGCGCGCAGGCGCGCGATGCCGGTGGCCAGGATGCGCCGGTGGTCGTGGCGCATCGGCTGCCCGGGCAGCACAGCCTGGCCGCCATTGCGCCGGACCGCCTCGGGCACCAGTCCGGCCTCGAACAGCAGTTCGTAGCGCTGCAGCACCAGGTCTTCATTCCACGACGTATCGTCCATGCCGAAGGTGATGGCCGCGCGCTGATGGCGGCGCGCGCGAACGGCAGCGTCCGCGCTGTCTTCACACCAGGCCGCCAGTTGCGGAACGATCAGGTCTTGCACCAGCGCGGGCGCGCCGGCGCGCCGGTCTTCCCACGGAAAGTAGCGGTACCAGTCCTGCCACCCGACCTGCGCCACGCCGGTCTCGCCCGCTTCGCGCGTCAGGCCCAGGTAGCTGACCGATATGACACGGCCGCCGGACTCGTCGGAACGGTCGCCGTCGGCGAAGGTGTAGAGCTGTTCGACATAGCCCAGCGGATGATGCGTCTGCGCCTCCACCCAGTCGCGCAGGCCGGCCTGCAGAGAACGGTGCGAAAGCTCGAAAGGCCCGGCCGGCAGGGCGCGCGCGTCGTCGGTCGTCAATACGCGCGGCTCGCCGTTGGTCACGGCGACAAGCACGGCAACGAGTTCGGCATGGACGGAGCGTTCGACGGATTCGGTCAAGGTAGGTGTGAAAAATGAAGTAAGCCGGCCGCGCGCGCGAAGCCGCGCGGCGCTGGAAATTATAAGGACGGAGCCCTGCAACAGCCCCTTGCAAACGTGACAGCGCAAACGGCCACCAGACCCCGCCACCGACCTAAGATGGAACTGGAATCCAGGCGCGTCGCCATCCTGGGACGCCCGCAGACGGAGCGATCACCATGCTGAAAACTGCCCCAGATCCAAACCTTGCGCCCAAGCCCGCCGAACCGGACAAGCACTGCGCCGATCCGCGCAAAGGCACCGAGGTGCTGCCGATGCCGGAAGACGGCAAGGTGGTCGCCGGCATGCCGCGCCGCGGCCGCGCCATCGCCGAGCCCGGAGAACCCGGCATCATCACCCCGGAGGACGATGTGCTGGATACGTCCTATGAAAACCGCAAGAACTGACGCGGCGCGTCAGGCCACCTTGGCCACCGCCTCCTGACGCGTGTCCAACACCGTCAGGATGGCGAGGAAACCGCTGATGTCGAAGACCTCGCGCACGTGCGGCTGCATCGCGCACAGCGCCAAGGCGCCCCCGCCCTGCTTGAGGCGCTTGGCCAGGACCAGCACGACGCGCAGGCCCGCGCTGGAGATGTAGTTCAGGTTGGACAGGTCCAGCACGAAACGACTTTCGCCCTTTTCGACGTGGGCCAGCAGGTCGGCTTCGATGCCCGCGGCGTTGCCGCTGTTGATCTGGCCTTCGGGCGAGACAACCAGCGCTTCTCCGACTTTCTCTATTGCGAGACTCATAGTGTTTCCCGATGAATGACCGGCGCCCGGCCCTTGCGCGAGGGCGGCTGCGCGAAGCGGAGATGATACGCGAGGCGCGCGCGCTCTGTTCGCGGCACGGGCCGTTCGTGCATACTTGCGCCTGCACGTGTACCCCTGAACGCAAGGCGCCTCATGCCCTCTCAGTCCGATACGCTTGATCTCGTTCCCGACCAGCACGCCGTCGCCGCCGCCATGCAGTGGCTGGAGGGAATTGCCGAACGCCAGGCCTGGCCGCCCAAGCTGAACTTCGGACTATCGCTGAGCCTGGACGAAGCGCTGACCAACATCGTGTCCTACGCATTCGACGATCCCGCGCAGTCCGGCTCGCCGCCCAGCGTCGCGCTGTCCTGCAGCCAGGACAGCGAGTGGATCTCGCTCGATATTGTCGACAACGGGCGCCCCTACGACCCCACCAAGTCGCCGCCTCCCGGGCTGGCGGCAACACTGGACGACGCCCAGATCGGCGGCCACGGCGTGCGTCTCATGCAGCACTACCTGCATGAGCTGCGCTACGCGCGCAGCGGCGGCCGCAACCGCCTCACGCTCGTCGCGCGGGCCGCCTGAACGCGGCATTTGCGCCGGCGCATCAAGCGCCCTATCAAACACTGCCAACTCATAGGCAGAAAGTACCGAACAAAATCCGCGCATCCGTCACTCATGCTGGGACTGCGCGCCGGTTGCGCGCTGCTTGAATGCCGATGCCGCCTGTGAATGCTCCCTACCGACCAGAAGGACTGACTGCCCGCCCGCTGCATGCCCGCGTCGATCCCGATGCCGTGGCCCACAACCTGGCGCGGCTGCGCAAGGCGCTGCCGGCCAGCGGGGCCGCGCCGCGCCTGTGGGCCACGGTGAAGGCCGATGCCTACGGCCATGGCGTCAGGCGCATCCTCCCGGCCCTGCGCGGCGCCGATGGACTGGCCGTGCTGCACCTGGACGAAGCGCGCGCGTGCCGCCGCATGGGATGGCAAGGGCCGGTGCTGGTGTATGGCGGCCTGTACTCGCCGGCCGACGCGCTACTGCTCGATGCGTCCGGCCTGCATCTGGTGATCACACACGCCGCGCAGCTCGAATGGCTGGCGCAGGCTCCGCTCTCGCAGCGGCCGGCGGTCTGGCTGCGCTACGCGGGCGACATCCATCACACCGGATTCGCCGCGCAGGCCTATCGCGCGGCCTACGAGGCGGCAAGCGCCATGTCCCGCCGCGGCCTGATCGGCGAGGTCGGCCACCTGAACCATTACGCGCGCGCCGACGAACCCGGCGGCGTCGACGGCGCCGACGCCCTGTTCCGCGACGTCATCGCCGGGCTGCCCGGGCCTGTGTCCACCAGCAACTCCGCCGCCCTGCTCAAGCACGGCGCGCGCGCCGCCGACACGCAATGGGTGCGGCCAGGCCTGGCGCTATACGGCGCCAGCCCTTTCGCGGACACCAGCGCCGCGCAGCTTGAGCTGCGGCCCGCCATGTCGCTGCATTCGCAGCTGGTGGGCATACAGCGCGTTCCGGCCGGCGCGGGCGTGGGCTACGGCGGCGCGTTCACCGTGCAGCAAGCCATGGATGTCGGCATCGTCACCTGCGGCTATGCGGACGGCTATCCACGCCACGCGCCCACCGGCACGCCGGTAATCGTCGACGGCGTGCGCACGCGCCTGCTGGGACGCGTATCAATGGACATGATGGCCGTGGACCTGGGCCCCGTGCCGCACGCCTGCATCGGCGCGCCGGTCACGCTGTGGGGCGCGGGCGGCCTGGCCGTCGAAGAGGTGGCGGCATCGGCCGGCACGATAGCGGCCGACCTGCTGACAGGCCTGAGCGCGCGCGTGCCCGTGCAACTGGCCGACGCGCACTGAATGGCGCCGGCCTCGTTTGACTCATTTGCGCACGCCGGCTTTGGGCCGGCCCGGCTGAATTCAGACGGCCTCGTCGCGCGGACGCGCGGGCGCGAACAGCAGGAACAACAAGGTGGCGCACAGATAAATGACGCCGGTGGCGGCCAGCCCCGCCCCCATGCCGGCCGCCCCCAAGCCGGCCGCGCCAAACATCGCGCCGACCACGAGTGGTCCGGCCATCTGGCCCAGCTTGTCGGCGGCACGCATCACGCTGGTGGCACCGGCGGCGCCATAGCGCTGCACATCGGGCAGGGCCAGCATATACGGCGATTGCGACGCGCCGGCGAAGCAGCTCGCCAGCGCCAGCAGCAGCACGGCCACAGCCGCGGCCAGCAGACCGCTGTTGAAGTACAGCCCCAGCATGCCGATGCTGCCGACCAGCCCGGCCATCACAATCCAGCTTTTCTTGGTGCGGCTGCGGTCGACCACGCGGCCCATCAGCGGCCCGACATAGATCACGCACAGCCCGTAGATCATCAATACGCGCCCAATGCTGGACGCAGCCACGCCCTCGGCCTCCAGGTACAACGGCAGCGCAAAAGACAACAGGCCCACCTGGGCGATGGAAAACGGAATGACGCTGCCCAGCAGCAGCAGGCCGAAGTCGCGCGTGCAGAGCAGGCGCAGCGTGTCCGACAGACTGGCGGAAATTTTCGCGGCGCCGGCGGCCGCGCCGGCCGTCAGCTTGCGCCCCACATCCATGTACGGGCGCATCAGGATCAGCACGCCGGCCAGGGGCAACACCAGCATCGCCGCGCCCACACCGAAGACGGCCCGGAATCCGACCTGCTCCATCAGCATCGCGCCGACAGCCGCGCCGGAAAGATGGCCGGCGAACAAGCCCGCGATGACGCCGGTCATGTTGCGGCCGCGATAAGCCGCCGGACTGCGCGTGACGATGAAGCCTTGCAATCCCATCCACGTCAGCCCGTAACCCAGGCCCACCAGGCCGCGCGCCGCGCTGAACATCAGCAAATTGTTTGCCGCCGCGCAGGCCAGCATGCCGGCGCAGGACACGCCCAGGCCGGCCAGCACGGGCACCTGCCACCCCTTGCGGTCCGTCAGCCTGCCCGCCAGCAAAGAGGTCAGCAGGCCGCAACCCATCTCGACGGAGATGGGCAGCGCCAGCAGCAGGTTGGCCGGCAGCTCCAGCCCGCCCGCCGACAGGCTGCGCGCATACAAGGGCAGGAACCCCAACGGCAGCGCCCACGCGAACAGGAAGCCAAACATCACGGGCCGCGCAATGCGGCCCACCTCGGAAGCATCGTCGGGACCGACGCGCGTGCCGTCCGGCAGCACCGCGCGCGCGGCGAAGGCGCGGTTCATCAGCAGCGCCAGCAGCAACAGCATCTCGATAGCCGCGACCAGCGCGACGGCCACGACGGTCACGGCATCCAGCGCGCGGCTGCGCACGCCGGCCGCGATGACATCGCCGGACAGCCGCAGCACCAGATCGCCATGCGCCCGGGAATCGGGACGCGCCAGTCCCAGCGGCAGCACCAGCGTCAGGTCGTCTGCCTGCGGACGCGCCGCCGGCAGGCCGGCGACATCGAGCGCCCCGCGCGCATCGGCGCGGGCAAGCACGCGGCCGGCGCTGTCCACCAGTTCAATCTGATCTACTGCGGGAAAGGTCGCCGCAAGGCGCGAGAACGGCGCGTCGACGCCACGCAGGCGGTCCAGCGTCAGGCCATAGCCCAGCACGCGGTTCAGGTCGCGCTGCAGGCCTTCGGCCAACAGGCCGACGTTGTTGCGCGTGACCTCGACCCAGCCGCTGCGGAAAGTGGAAATCGTGTAGGCCGCGTAGACGCCCTGCGCCAGCATCAGCGCCAGCAAGGGCACCACGAATCGGGCCCGGCCGCCAGCCGCAAGCGACGTCAGCGGCACCAGGTATTTGAAGACGGCGGCCAGCCCCAGGCCCACGGCGACCGTGACGGCAAGCAGCACCTTCAAGTTGTCGACGATCAGGCTGCGGCTGGCGGCGGCGTCCTTCGCCACGGACAGCGTCACCGCGCCGACCACCTTGCCGTCCGCGCCCGACAGCGGAACGGCCAGCGTCACCGCGCCTTCGCCCACGGACATCAATGCGCCGGATGGGCGGCGCGACGCGCTTGCATCGCGCGCCCCGCCCGCCTGCAGCGCCTTGGCCAACGCAACGGCGCCATCGGGCAGTTCGCCTTGCAGGGCCAGCGTCTGCCCATCAGCCAGCAGCACCGCCGCGCCGCGCACATCGCGCGATCCCGCAACGCTATCGCGCAGGCTTTCGCGCAAACCGAAGAATTGCTCGATCGGCTTGCCCAGCCTCAATCCGTTTTCGATATTGCCCGCCGCGCGGCGGGCAATGACTTCCACCCGATCAGCCGTGGTGTCCACCACCAGGCGGTTCAACGCCGAAAGGCTCAGCGCGCCGATGAGGGCCTGCGCCAGCAACAGGACGGCCAGACAGGCCAGCGTGACTTCAAGCACCGGGCGGCGTTTCAAACCCTCCAGCACGAATTGAATTGGTTCGCTACGCATGGGACCGAAGCACCGCAAAGTATTTACACACGGGCACCAATGGTATTTACAATTAATGCAAATTGCATCTTTTTTCACACCGACTCCGACACCGCCCACCACTGCCTCCATGCCGTTCCGGTCGCTGCGTAGCAAGATTTTTCTACTGGTCGTGGCGATACTCGTGGCGGTAGCCGCGTTCGTCATGCTCACTTCGCAGCGCAACGTGACGCGCACGGTGATGAACAGCGAACGCCATGCGGTCAGCAACGTGATGGAACTGGTGCTGCGCGACGCCGAAGCCCGCTGGGGCGCGCTGCTTACCGACAAGATTTCCACCGTGCGCAGCGGCCGGCGCCAGCTCATGCAGACCGGCACCGTGGTGGCCGCCGCGCTGAATTCCTACGCCGACATGGCCGAGCGCGGCCTCATGACGCCGGGCGCGGCCAAGGGCATGGCGCGCGCGTGGATCAACAAGCTCAAGCTCGACGACCGTCGCTACGCGTTCGTCTACGACGCCGACTTCCAGGTGCTGGCCAGCGGCAATCCCGAGATGATCGACCTGGACCTGTCGGACGTATCGGACTTCAAGAACCGCCCGCTCGCCCAGGCGCTCTATGAAGAAAGCCGCAGTTCCGGCTACGGTTTCGCCATCTACCGCTGGCCGCCTGCCGCGCAGCGCGCCGACAGCGAAACGCGCTATGCGTACTTTGGCTATTTCCGTCCGTGGAACTGGGTGTTCGCCATCACCGACAGCGCGCACGACGTCATCGAGCAGATCCAGACGCGGCGCGAGCAGATGGAAAGCTCGGTGCGCGCCACGCTGTCCCGGCTGACCCTGGCGCAGTCGGGCGTCATCTTCATCGCGTCGGACGACGGCAGGATGATCGTGCCGCTGCCGGAAAAGCAGGCGGACCTGCTGGACGCCAGGAATCCGCAGGGCGACTCCCTGCGCGACCTGCTGGCGCAGCAGAAAGGCGGCGGCGAGCTGCAGAGCCTGTCGTTCGACGGCGGCGGCGGCCCCTGGCGCATCGACAGCGCGCGCTTCGCGCCGCTGGGCTGGACGCTGGTCGCGGCCGTGCCCGAAAGCGATCTGACCGCGCCCGCGCGCGAACTGCTGAACCGGCAGGCGCTCATCTTCGTCGGCATGATGCTGGTCGCGCTGGTCTGCGCCTGGCTGATGGCGGCGCGCATCGTGCGGCCGCTGGAAACGCTGACGCGCTACGCGCGCCAGTTGCCCGAACAGGACCTGACCGCCGCGTCCAGCGTACCCGCGCACATCGCCGCCCTGCCGGACCGGCACAAGGACGAAGTCGGCCGCCTGGCCGCTTCGTTCCTGTTCATGGACCACAAGCTGCGCGAAAACGTGGCGCGGCTGATGCGCGAAACCACGGCCCGCGAGCGCTTCGAAAGCGAACTCAACATCGCCCGCGCCATCCAGCTGGGCCTGCTGCCCGTGCCGCTGTCCGATGCGATCCGCGAACAGGTCGACCTGAACGCGGTCATGCTGCCGGCCAAGGAGGTCGGCGGCGACCTCTACGATTACTTCACGCTGTCCGACGGGCGGCTGTGCCTGGCCATCGGCGATGTGTCCGACAAGGGCGTGCCCGCGGCGCTATTCATGGCCGTGACGCGCACGCTGATCCGCGCCACGGCCGAGGACGAGACGGATCCTGCGCTGATGATGCAGAAGATCAACAACCGCCTGTCCGAAAACAATCCCAACATGATGTTCGTCACGCTGCTGCTGGGCGTGCTGGACCTGACCACCGGTGAATTGCAGTGGGCCAACGCCGGCCACCTGCCGCCGGCCGTAGTGGGCGCGGACGGCGTGGTGCGGCTGCTTGAAGGCCGCAGCGGTCCGGCCTGCGGCGTGCAGGAAGACCTGCACTACCGCAGCCTGTCCGCGACCCTGGCGCCCGGTGAAATGCTGGTCGGCTACACCGACGGCGTCACCGAAGCCGTGAATCCCAACGACGACCAGTACGGCGATCCCCGGCTGCTGGCCGTGCTGTCCAACCCGCCCGTCCCCTCGGCCAGCCTGGCCAAGCGTCTGCTCGAAGACGTCCAGGACTTCGCCGACGGCGCGGAACAATCCGATGACATCACCTTGATCGTGATCCGCCGCCCATGAAGAACTCGTTGTCCACCCTGGCGCTGTGCGCGGCCCTGCTGGCGCCCGCCGCGGGCTTGGCGCAGACGGCCCCGACCCCGGCCACGTCCGCCGCCCCCGACGCAGCGCAGGCGCAGGTGTTCCCCACCAAGCCCACCGCCCGCCCCGACGGCAGGAAGTGGCGCATCGGGTATTTCGAAAGCGGCGACTACAGCGAATATCCGCGCACCTTGCGCGTGACCGTCGATGGTCTGCAGAAGCTGGGCTGGGTCACGCTGCCCGCCATTCCCGACGGGCTCAACGGCGAACAGATGTGGGCGTTCCTGGCCGACAACGCGCGCAGCGATACGCTGGAATTCGTGCGCGATGCCTGGTGGCAGCCGGGCAACTTCGACGCCGCCAAGCGTCCCGCGGTGCGCGAAGCCATCAAGCAGCGCCTGGCGGACAAGCACGACCTGGACCTCATCATCGCCATGGGCACCTGGGCCGGCCAGGACATGGCCGGGATGGGCGCGCCAGTGCCGACCATCGTCGGATCCACCAGCGACGCCGTGGGCGCCCGCATTACGCGGTCGGCGCAGGACAGCGGCCTGGACAACCTGCATGCGCGCGTGCAGCCCGAGCGCTACCAGCGCCAGGTCCGCCTGTTCCATGAGATCGTGCCTTTCAAGCGCCTGGGGCTGGTGTACGAAGACAGCCCCGAAGGCCGCACATACAGCGCCGTCGAAGCCGTGGAGCAGGTTGCGCGCGAACAGGGCTTCGAGGTGCTGACCTGCAATGCGCCGTCCAACGGCATCGCGGCCGAGGCCGCCACGCGCAACGCCGTCGAATGCTATGCAAAGCTGGCGCCGCAGGTGGACGCCGTGTATGTCACCGTGCACCGTGGCGTAACGCCGGCTTCGATCGACACCATTGCCGAGATCCTGCGGCAGGCGCGCGTGCCCAGCTTTTCGATGCTGGGCTCTGAAGAGGTCAAGCATGGCCTGCTGCTCAGCCTGGCCCAGGCGGACTATTCCTACGTCGGCCTGTTCTATGCCGAAACCATGGCGCGCATCTTCAACGGGGCCAAGCCGCGCGAACTGTCGCAAGTATGGATCGACCCGGCCAAGATCGCGCTGAACCTCGAAACCGCGCGCGTCATCGGCTTCGATCCGCCCGTGGATATCCTGCTGGCGGCCGACGAAGTCTATGAAGCGCAATAGCCGGCGCAGTACGCATGCAGCAGAAGCTTGCCTTAACAGCTTGCGTATCGTCATGAGTCGGAAAGGTCTTGCAACGTCTGGTCTGGCGAATGGAATAAAATTCGGCAACGTGCCCCGCCCGTGGAACTAAAGCAGCACTTGGGTTACTCAACCCCACGAGCTTCCAGACCTCTCACGGGCCCGATACAGGACACGCCGGATTTTTTGGCTGCATGACAATTTCATCGGTTACCCCTTCGTCGCCATTCGTCTCCCTGGACGCCTTCGCCAAAGCGGCGGAAGGCGCACAGGACATATACGTCCAGATCTCGGGCGAAAAACTGCAGGTGCTGGGCATGGGCGTGACGCCCAGCGGCCGCAGCGTTGCCTGGGTTGCCCCCGATGTCGACACGACCGCCATGTTCGCGCAGGCGCTTGCCCAGAGCTACGGCCAGGGCATCGCCAGCGCCGTGTCGCGCGAACTCGGCCTGGAGCCCAATCCCGGCAAGCCGCTGTCTTCCCGCACGGTCGCGGCCGCGCTCGACATGGCCGAAACGTCCAGCCACGCGCTGTCCGGCGTGGACTTCATGACGCGGCTGGCGGCTTCGGCGGCCGGCAACACCCCCGCCTTCCAGCAAGCGTGCAGCGATGCCGGCATCGCGCCGTCCAGTGTGGACGACGCCCGCCGCGCTGCGTTGGACGAGGCCATGCAGGCGCGCTTCGACCAGGCGGCCCGCTCCGGCCAGAGTCCCGTATCGCTGGCCACGGCGGCCGGATGGCTGCGGGACCTGCTCAAGACCAGCTAGTTTCCGCCGGCCGGAATATCGGCCAGGCGGCTTACTTGTTTTTACACATCCCCGGCAAAAAACCCGAGTTTTGGCGCGATATTTCAAGTTTCGAAATATTGTGACGTCGCTAAGCTGCGATAATTCGCCACATTGGTAGTAATTTGTAGCCTGAGACTCGTTTCTTTTATTACATCCCATGACCAACCCGCGCGATTGCACGCCGGCTTCCTCGGAAGCGGACTTGCCGCATCTTCGCCCAGACGGCGAAGAGCAGGGATGGGATTCGGACAATGAATACCTGCTGCGCGACCTGGTCCGCGAACACTCCAGCCGCCTGCAGCGCTTCATCATCAAGCACATTGGCAATACCACCGAGGCCGAGGACCTGGCCCAGCAGGCGTTCGTCGAGGCGGCGCGCTCGCTGCGCAGTTTCCGCGGCGAATCCCAGCTTTCCTCCTGGCTCTACGGCATCGCCCTGAACCTGGTGCGCAATCACCTGTCGCGCGCCCCGGAACGCCGCCATGACTTCGTCAGCGACAGCGTCCTGCAGGACCAGGCCAGCACCGATCTTTCGCCCGACCGCGTGCTGGAACAGAACCAGACCATGGCGCTGTTGCAGGAGTCGCTGGACGAACTGCCCGAGAACATGCGCGACATCCTGCTCATGGTGGGACTGGACGATATCTCTTACGAAGAGGCCGCCGCGCTTCTGACGGTGCCCATCGGCACCGTGCGCAGTCGCCTCTCTCGCGCGCGCTCGGCGCTGCGCGAGAAGATGGCCCAGAAGGGCCTGCGCCTGGACGACTAGGCCCGGCACGCAGCGCGCCTTACGGCGCCCTGCCCGTTCCCGGCGCCGCCACCGGCTCCACCTGAATCACCGGCCCTTGCGTGGCCGTCGACTTGCCTTGCAGCACCGGCTGCGCCACCGGCACGCCTTGCATCCATTCCGACACCCGCAGCGATCCGACGCTGACGCGGCCGTTATCGACATTGGGTCCGAACAGCACCCGGGTGCGCTGGCTTTGCGCCAGGTCCAGATACTGGCCCGCCGTCATGCCCGCGCCGCCGCCCCAGGTGGCGTCCAGCATGGGCGGTACGCTGCCCGCGCCCGGCTGGGCGACCACTTCGCCATTGACCGCGACGACGCGGGGCCGGATGAGGAACAGCCGCTCGCGCCGCTGCACCGTCTTGGACTTGTTCGAAAAGAAAATGCCCAGCCCCGGGATATCGCCCAGGAACGGCACCTTGTCGACCTGCTCGGAGTTCTGGCTGCTGTTGTAGCCGCCGATCAGCAGCGTCTGGTCGTTGCCCACCACGGCCAGCGTGCTGATGTTGCTCTTGCGCACGGTCGGCAGGCCGTCGATCGGTCGCTCTTCCTGGATGCGTCCGTCTTCAATATCCACCGTCAGTTCGACACGCGCGCCTTCGCGGGATTCGATGTGGCGCGGCGTCACGCGCAAGGAGGTCCCGACCGTGACCGGCGTCACCGTCGCCACCCGCTCTCCGCGCGTCTGGATGTAGAAGGTGTCCGACAGGTCGATCATGGCGCCCAGGTTGTCAGCGGTCAGGATCGACGGCTGCGACAGGATGTTCGCCTGCCCCTTGGTCTGCAACGCGCGCAGACGCGCCACCAGGTTGGAGCCCACGCTGACGCCGATCGTGCCGGGCGACAGGGCGGCCGCCCCGTCCACGGGCAGGCCGTTGCTGGGCGTGAGCGCCAGGTTGCCGTAGCCGAAGCTCGTGGTGCCCGCGCGCGCGCCCCAGTTCACGCCCAGTTCGTTCACCAGGTCGGAGTTCACGTCGACGATCATGGCCTCGATCTCGACCAGCGTGCTCGGCAGATCAAGCTGTTCGATCAGGCTGCGGTAGATGGGAATGCGGTCCGGGATATCCTGCACGATGATGGCGTTGAGCCGCGCGTCCGCCTGCACCGTGGGTTCGCGCAGCCGCAGCCCCGGCTTGCCCACCGGCACCGGCGCGCCATTGGCCGCCGCGACAGTGGGCGCGCTGTCGGCGGCCGGGCCGCCGTTGACCTGCGGGAAGGACGGCGGGCTGTCGCGCAGCGGCGCGGCGATGGCCGCCAGCGTTTCGTTGTTGTTGCCGCCGCCCCCGCCCGTGATCAGGTTGCGCAGCACCGTCGACAGGCCCGGGGTCACGACCTTCTGGTCGCGGTAGCTGATGGTGCGGTCGTTCACCGACGCGTGCTTCAGGCGGAACACCGCCACCTGCTGCCCGCCCGCCCCCATCGGCAGCGCGGCCACGGTGCGTTCGACCAGGTCCACGTAGCCGGGCGGGCCGGACACCAGCGCGATGCCCTGGTCCGGCAGTTCGCCCCAGCCGAAGCGCGGGTCCAGGATGCCGAGCTGCTGCAGGGCCTGGCGCAACGCGCTGATCGAGCTGCCCATGGCGCTGACCGAACGCGTCTTCATGTCGTTGGTGCGGCTGACGAACAGCGTGCCTGCATAGACGAACCAATTAAAGCCATACACCCCGCCCAGCCTGTCCAGGAACTCGGTGGGCGAGTTGGCGTTGAACTTGCCGTTGACGGTGCCCGACACGTTGGGCCCCATCTGCAGCGACAGGCTGAAGCCGCCCGCAAACTCGCGCAGCAGCGACTGCAGGCTCTCTTCGCGGGCGTAGTAGCTGTAAGGCACGTTGGCCCAGTTCGGCGCGGCCACGCTTGCGCCGCTTACGCCCAGCGACAGGGCTGTCGCCAGAATCATCCGCTTGAACACGCTTTCTCCTCGGGTAAAGGTCCCGGAATGCTTTTTCATGCCAGCCGCCGCACCGCGCCCGCCCAGAAGGACAGGGCGTTGGCGAACGCGCCGACGGCTTCGTCCAGCGCCAGGGGGCTGCTGTCCGGGCTTAAAGTCTGCTGCAGCCACAGCGTGCGCCCCTGCGGGTCGACCACGCAGGAAGCCGCATGGCGGCTGAGCATCCCGGCGGCAAGCTTGCCGATCTCGCGCACCAGGTCGTCGCGCGCCGCGCTCTGCTCCGGCAGGCTGCACAGGCGCGAGGTCATCGCCAGCCAGCCGTTGGGCGCGGCATGCAGGTGGATGCGGAACGCGTCGTCGACCACCACGGTCAGCCGGCCGTCGGCGCGCTCGGGTAGCGGCATGCCGTGGCGGTTTACATAGGCGGCAATGAGGGGATGGACTGAACTCATGGCTGTGATTCCGGGTTTGCGGCCAATTTGCGCACCAGCCGCAACACTTCGGCGACGGGCTCGATCAGCTCGCTGGGGATGTACTGGTCGGCTTGCGCAGTCGCCATCAGGGCGCGCGCAAGCGGAATGTTCTGCATGACGGGCACGCCCGCTTCGCGCGCGGCCTTCATCATCTGTTCGGCGAGCGCGCCTTCGCCCTTGGCCAGCACCCGCGGCAGCGGGGTCTCGTCGGGCTGGTAGTAGATCGCGACCGCCAGGTGGGTGGGGTTGGTGACCAGCACGGTCGCCTTGCGCGCGCTGGCGACGGCGCCGTGCATCACCATTTCCTGGTGCAGATGCTTGCGCTTGTGCTTGATGTGGGGGTCGCCCTCCATCTCCTTGAATTCCTGCTTGATGTCTTCCTTGCTCATCATCAGCCCCTTGCGGTACTGCATACGCTGCCAGACGAAATCGGCCAGCGAAATCACCACGTAGGCGAACGCGATGTTCACCACCAGCGTGCGCATCATGCCGCCCACGCCCGCCTCCAGGCCCGCCAGGCCGCTGTGCGGCACCGCCATCAGCTCCGGCAGAGCATCGCGCACAACCAGCGTCACCAAAACGGAGAGAAACGCGATCTTGATGATCGACTTCAACAGCTCGACCAGGTTCTTCTTGGAGAAGATGTTCTTCAGGTTCTCCATCACGTTGAGCTTCTTGGCCGAAGGCTTGAGCTTTTCGAACGCCAGCACCACGCCGACCTGCAGGAATTCCGAAAACATGCCCACGATCAGCACGATCAGGATGAACGGCAGCACCAGCGCCACCGCTTCGCGCAGGGCCGCGTCCAGCGCGGTGGGCAGCGCCTGCTCGAAGGGCAGACCCACCAGGGTGGCAGGTATCAGGATCAGTCGGCCCAGGGACTCGACGATGCCATGTGCGTTGCCCAGCATGTAACCGAACAGCGCCAGCACCAGCAGCGTCTGGGTGAAATCCTTGCTGTGGGCGACGTCGCCCTTCTGCCGCGCGTCGCGCAGCTTTTTCCCGGTTGGCTGTTCTGTCTTTTCGCCGCTCATGGCGCCCGCCATTGGTTGTCGAGGAACGGCAGCGCCGAACCAATCTGGCCGGTGGCCTCGGCGGCGTACTCGAACAGCGTGCTCATGTAGAGCACCAGCACCAGCAAGGCCAGCGCGCTTTTGATCGGCATGGCCAGGAAGAACACCTGGAGCTGCGGCGCGAAGCGGCTCACCAGCGCCAGGCCGACCTCGGCCAGGAACATCGCGACGATCGCCGGCGCGGCAAACAGCAATGTCAGGCGCAGGAACCGGCCAAGCTGGTCCAGCATCAGGGGAATGCTTTCCTCGCGCAGCGTGGGTGTCCAGTCCCACAGGTCCCACAGCCGGAAGCTGTCGTACAGCATGGTCAGCATCAGCGTGAAGCCGCCGCCCACCAGGAAGAACACCATGAAAGCCTGGTTGAACAGGATGCCCATGGGCGAAGAGTCGTTGCCGGTGGCCGGATTGATCGTGGCGCCCAGACTGGCGCCGCGCTGGTTGTCCACCACGAAGCCGACCGCCTCGAAGATCCAGAACGGAATGGCCACCAGAAAGCCCATGACCATGCCGACGAAGACCTCCTTGACCACGATCAGCGCGATCTCGACCGTGCCCAAGTCCATGACGGCATAGCGCGGCGCCAGCGCCGGCACCAGCACGATACCGATGGCCGCGCACAGGGCGTAGCGCAGCATCCCGGGCAGGAGCTGCCGGTTAAACAGCGGCAGCATCGCGCACAACGCCAGGATCCGGGGCTGCGTCATGGCCAGCGTGCCCAGGAATACCTTTGCTTCAGCGTACGTAATGCCGGAAATCATGTGTCTGCGCCGCCCCTAATGGATCTTGTAGAAGAGGTCGAACACGGAGATCGTGAAGTTGTAGAGCTCGGCGCTGAGCCAGCGCGCCGTCAGCATGATCGTGGCGAACACCGCAATCAGCTTCACCGCGAACGACAGCGTCTGCTCCTGGATCTGCGTCAGCGCCTGGAACAGCGAAAACAGCGTGCCGACGATGGCCGCCACCGCAATGGGCGGCAGGGACAGCCACAGCACCAGGTACAGCGCCTGGGTCATGTAAGAGACGAGATCGACGGTTCCCATGGCGCGCTCAACCGTAGGACAGCACCAGGCCCTGGATCAGCCGCGTCCAGCCGTCGACCATGACGAACAGGAAGAGCTTCAGGGGCATGGAGATCGTGACCGGGGAGACCATCATCATGCCCATCGCCAACAGGATGTTGGACACGATCAGGTCGATGATGACGAACGGCAGATACAGCAGGAAGCCGATCTGGAAGGCGGCCGTCAGTTCCGACACCAGGAACGACGGGATCAGCACCAGCAGGTCGTCCTGCTTCAGGTTGCGGGCGGCCTGTTCGCCCCACAGCTCGCGCGCCGTGCGCACGAAAAAGTCGCGCTGCTCGGGCCGGCTGTTCTTCATCATGAACGCGCGCATGGGCTCCGCGCCCCGCGCCACCGCGTCCATGATGCCTTCCAGCCGGTCGGGCGTCGCTACGCCGGGCGTCGCTACGCCCGGGGCTACCGCCGCTGGCGGCGCGCGCAGCTCGTCGCCGATCTGCATGACGACCGGCCCCATTACGTAGGCCGACAGGATCAACGCCAGGCCGTACAGCGCCATGTTGGGCGGCACCTGCTGCACGCCCAGGGCGTTGCGCACCAGCGTCAGCACCACCGCGATCTTCAGGAAGGACGTGGTCATGACGGCGGCCAGCGGCACCAGCGCCAGCAGCGCCAGGACGACGGCCAGGCTGATCGGATCCGCAGCGCCGCTCATGCGCCCGCCTTGCCCACGCTGCGCAGCGTCACCCCGATCCTGCCGTCGATCTCCACCAGTTCGCCCGTGCCCAGCAGCGCGCCGTTGGCCCGCACGATGACCGGGCCGTCGGCCAGCGGGCGTTCAAGGTCGAATATTTCGCCGGGCTGCAGGCGGCGCAGCTCGCCCAGCGTGAGGTGGCGTTCGCCCAGCTCGAACGTCAGGCGCACGGGGACGGCGTCGATATCGAAAGGCGTCTGCGCGCCGGCTTCGGCGTCGGCCGGCGATTGAGGCGTCTCGGTCATAAGGGAAGTCCAGCCTTGGGTAACGAGGTATGAGGAATGTTCGGCCCGCACGCGCAGCCCTTGCGCGCCGGCGGAAAGCCAGAGCTCGCCTTCCGGCGAGACCAGGTAGTGGTCCAGGAAGACCGTGTCGCGCGCCCGCAGGCTGCGCAATTCGTCGGCCGGCATATCGGTCCAGCCCAGCCGCGCAGCCACGCGCACCGGCACCCCGTCCACGTCCATGCCGTTGTCGGACGGGGCGGCCGCGCCGATCAGGCCGGCCAGCAGCATCAGCCCCAGTCCGTCCGCCTCCAGACTGGCGTAGACGGTGTCGTCATTGGCGCAGTTGCGGGCGGCGAGCGTCCAGGCCTGCGGCAGCGGCGCGGCGGCTGCGCCCATGGCGGCGACGCGCGCCGGGCCGCCCGGCGACGCGGCGCTCAAGGCCGCCATCGCTTCGGCCAGCAGGCCCTCGATGGCGGCCGCCACCAGTGCAGGCGGCGGGGCAGCGGCGTCCAGCTCTGGATACCGGGCGGCAAGCCAGGCCTGGGCGGCCGACGGCGGCAGCCCGACGCGCAGGCGGGCGCCGGCCCATTCCAGATCGGCAGACAAGGTGGCGGACTGGCGGACGGCGTCCGGCACGCCGGGCGTGAATCCCAGGCGCCACGCGGCGGGTTCCGCATCCACGCCGTCAGGCGGGGCGAGCACGATGGGCAGGTCGGCGCCGTGGCGCGCAATCAGCGAGCGCGCGCGCGCCTCATTGCCACTCAGGCGCGGCAGCGGATGGGAAGACAAGGAGAAATGCGTACTGGCGGTCATGGGGAATCAGCAAAAGTCAGCGGCCCGGCGCCGGGGCGTCGGTCTCCGCCAGACGGGAGTCTTCCGGGTCGTCGGTGGCCACGCGCACGCGCGTCGGCCTGTCCAGGCTGGCGGCCAGCTGCGCAGCCAGCGCCGGCGCCATGGCGCAGAGCCGTTCGCGCGAGCCTTCGTGCGCGCAGACAAAATCCGCGATCATGCGGCCTTCGTCCTCGTAGACGGACACGCTGACGCCCGGCAGCACGTCGTCCTTCAATTCGATCCGGACCTGGCGGCGCCCCTGGCTGCCGTCGGCCACCAGCAACTGCCCGGCGGTGTCGCTCAAGGCCTGGGCCAGGGTCTCCGATTGGCCGTCGGCGCCCGCGGCGACCACGGGCGCGCCCGCGCCAAACAGCGCAAACGGCGACGATGCGGCCGGCGGCGCGGCCGGCGCATCGGCCTCGCCCCGCGACATGGCCTGCTCGAACGCCTGGCGGTCGGCGTCGCTGGCCTGCCGCCCGGCGGCCTGTCCGTCGGACTGCCCGGCGTTCCATGTTCCCTGCGGGATGGCCGTTTCCAGGCCAATGCGTCGGTCGCTCATGCCGGCTCGAACTCCTCGTGCTGCTCCCAGTCCTCGCGATCACGCGAGATCGACGCGGCCTCTTCCATTTCCAGGTCTTCCTTCTGCTCCAACGCCTTCAGGTGCTCGTCCAGGTGGATGCGCGCCAGCTCCACGAATTTTCCCGTGAGCCGCACGGCCTGCTGATGCTGCTGGCGGCTGGCGGCCAGCGCCTGGCTTTCCGCTTCCAGCTGGCGCTCAGCGGCCTCCAGCGCCTGTTCGCGCTGGCGCTCGCCTTCGCGTAGGCCTGCCACGCCCTGCAGCACGTCCTCGATTTCGCGCACGCGCACCACCCGGCTGCACAGGTCGCCATACATGGCGCGCTCGCGCCGTTCGGCTTCGTCGCGGAAAGCCGCCAGTGCGGCTTCGGACCCGAGCCGGGCGGCGTCCGCCTCCGCATGGCGCAGGCGCTGCCGCGACACGGCGATCTCCGCCTGCCCTTCGCGAAAGCGCTTGATGGCCAGCAGTTCGTCGAAGACGCTCATCCCGCCCCCACGATCTCGGTCATGCGCGCCAGGGCTTCGGGCAAGGCCGCACGCTCGTCCGTGCGCTGCTTCAGGAAGGCGTTGATCGCGCCGATCTTGTCGATGGCCTCGTCGGTGACGGCGTCGCCGCCCCGCTTGTATTCGCCGATTTTCACCAGCAGCTCCACTTCCTGGTACTTGGCCATCAGCTCGCGCAGCCGTCCCGCCGCCCGCTTGTGCTCGGGCGTAATGACGGCGTTCATCACGCGGCTGGCGGATGCCAGCACGTCGATCGCCGGGTAGTGGTTGGCGGCCCCCAGCTTGCGCGACAGCACGATGTGGCCGTCCAGGATGGAACGGGTTTCGTCCGCAATGGGCTCGGTCATGTCGTCGCCTTCCACCAGCACGGTGTACAGCGCCGTGATGGAGCCGTGCTCGTTCATGCCGGCGCGCTCCATCAGCTTGGGCAGCGTCGCGAACACCGACGGCGGGTAGCCCCGGCGCGTCGGCGGCTCGCCCGCCGCCAGGCCGATCTCGCGCTGGGCGCGCGCAAAGCGCGTCACCGAGTCCATCAGGAACAGCACGCGCTTGCCCTGGTCGCGAAAGTATTCGGCAATGGCGGTGGCCACATAGGCCGCCTTCGCGCGCTCCATCGACGACTTGTCGCTGGTGGCGCACACGATCACGCTCTTGCGCCGGCCTTCCCGGCCCAGCTCGTGTTCCAGGAACTCGCGCACTTCGCGGCCGCGTTCGCCGATCAGCGCCACCACGGTCACATCCACGTCGGCGCCCTTGACCAGCATGCCCATCAGTGTGGACTTGCCGCCGCCGGCCGCCGCGAAGATGCCCATGCGCTGGCCCTCGCCGCAGGTCAGCACGCCGTCCAGCGCGCGCACGCCCAGTTCCAGAGGCTGGGAGATGATGCGCCGCTTCAGGGGATCGGGCGCCTCGGCGAACACCGGGTAGAACTTGCTGGCCTCGAGCGGACCGAGTTCGGCCTCGTCCAGCGGCCGGCCCAGGCCGTCCAGCACCCGGCCCAGCAGGCCCGGGCCCACTGGCACCATGTGGGCGCGGCCAGTCGGTATGACTTCGGTCGCCGTCGAGATGCCGTACATGTCGCCGATGGGCGTGAGCAGCGCCGCGTCGCGCGCAAAACCAACCACCTCGCCCTTCATCTCGAAGTTTTCGCCGGGATTGCGCAGGATGCAGACCTCGCCCACCTTTACGGTCGGCACGACGGCCTTGATGATGGTGCCGATCACCTGCGTAACCCGGCCCTTGATGCGCAGGGTCGGCGTGTCCTGCAGCGCCAGCCCCATCATCTCGGCGATGTAATCGAATTGGCGCATGGCTATATTCTGCTGCCCAGCGTGCGCTGAAAGGCCTGGCGCAGCGCCTGGATCTGGCCTTCCAGACTGGCTTCGACCATGCCGATCTCGCTTTCCAGGATGCAGGCGCCGCGCGCCAGGCGGCCGTCGGCCAGGATGTCCAGGTAGCCCACGCCGGGATAGGCGGCCAGAAGGTCGTTGATCTGTTCGCGCACGGTGTCGACTTCCGCAGGATTGAGCCGCAGCGTCATCTGCTTCTGGTTGCGCACCACGGCCAGCGCGTTGCGCACCACCACCATGACTTTCTCGCGGTCGTCGAACCCATCGACGACCTTGCGCACCGCGGCCATCACCAGCTCCACCATCTCGTTCTCAACACCGGCGAAGTACTCGACCGTGCGGCCCACGGTCTCGATCATCTTCTCGGCCTGGTCCAGCAGCGCCGACTCGCGGCCTTCTTCGTAGCCGCGGCGGCTCTCGGCGTCGAACGCGGCCTGCGCGCCGCCGACAATGGCGTCGGCCTGCTCGCGCGCCTGCGCCAGCAGCGCCTGGGCGTCGGCCCAGGCCGCCTGGTCGGCGGCGCGCAGCACGCGGGCGCCCGGGTCGGTCCGCCCCGCCAGCGCGCGGGGCGTCAGCGGAGCGCGGGGAATGAGGAATGCCATAAGGGATCCATGTGCTTCAGTATCGACAGCCCAAGCGACAGCGCTTCAGCCGCAGGCAGGGGCGAGCGCTCGGCCGACTGTTCCGGCAGTTTCAATTCGGCGCGCAGCAGCAGTTCCGGCCCGGCCGGACTCAGCGCTGCGCGCAAGGCGGCCTGGCCCAGCGCGTCCACCGCGCCGGCGGCTTGTTCGATCGGCCAGGCCGCGCTTTCCGGCATGCCGGGGTGCAGCCCGCCCGCCGTGCGGCGCGTGTATTCCAGGACTTCTGCGCCCAGGCTGCCCATCAGCAGCCGGACTTCCTCGCCCGCGATGGCCCGGCGCAGGCGCGGGCCGCACAGCGTCGCACCCATGCGCCGCGCGCATTGCGCCATCGCCTCGGCAGGCAGCAGGGCCAGCGCCAGCTCCGGCCGGCCAGCGTCCGTGACGGGCCGGTCCACCAGGTCCAGCGCGCGCAGGATCTCCCGCGACCAGTGCCGGTGCCAGGACGACGCCAGCGCCGGCGCGGCGGCCAGCGCATCGAGCCCGGCCGGCGCCGCGAACGCGGCGTGGCGGCTGGGATGCAGGGTGCGGCTGGGCAGCAGGTTGAAGACAACCAGCCGGCGATCCAGGGCGCTGGACGCCAGCGTCATGATCCGCGCGCCTCGGCGCTCGGCTCGCGGCGCAGCGGCGTAATGCCCGCGGGCCGGCCGTAGCGCCAGAGCAGCCAGCCGACCGCCGCGGCCAGCGCCAGCGCCAGCAGCGCCAGCGCGCCCAGCAGCGCGGCCAGCGTGCCGGCCGAGCCTTCCGCCACCTCGATACCCATGACCTGGCGCGTGGCGCTGCCGCCCGCCGCCGACGCGGCCGCGGGCTGCGCCGACACCAGCACGATCGACACGCGGTCTTCGGTGAGGCCGGGAATGGCGTGGGTCACCAGCTTGCGGATCTGCGGCTGCAGGGCGTCCAGGTTGTAGCCCGTCTGGTGCTTGATGAAAACGGCGGCGGTCGACGGCGTGGTGGTTTCGCCCACGCCGCCGCGCTCCGGCAGCACCACGTGCACCCGGGCAGCCAGCACGCCGTCCATCTGCGACAGCGTGTTGGTCAGTTCCTGCGACAGCGCGTAGATGTAGCGCGCGCGCTCTTCCATCGGCGAGGACACCAGGCCCTCCTTGCGGAAGATCTGGCCCATGCCGTCGAAGCGCTCACGAGGCAAGCCCCGCGCCCGCAGAATGTCCAGCGCGCGCGCCACCTGCTGGCCGTCAACCGACACCGCCACGCCCGTTTTGGTCGTAGCCTTCTGTGCCGAGATGCCGGCATCCAGCAACACCGACAGGACCTCGTTCGCTTCGCTTTCGTTGGCGGCAGAAAACAATTCGACGCGCGAGCCGCAGGCCGCCAGCGCCAACAGCAGGACCAGCAGCAGATAGCGCAAGCGCCCCAGCGGCGCGAACACGGCGCTGCGCGAGGCCGCGCCGGAAGAAAAGCGTGCAACGTATGGCATTACGACATCCTGACGAGCGAATCAATGTTCTGCGTCGTGCGCGACACGGCCTTGCTGACCATCTCGTAGTTCACCGACACGTGCAGCAGGTCCGCCTGCAGCCGCATCATGTCGGCCACCGTGGGCTGGGCGGCCAAGGCGTCCAGCCGGCCCGAGATGCCTTGCCACTTGTCGGCGTATTCCGTGGTGGTGCTGCGCAGGCTGGAGAGGATCTGGTTGCCCAGCGTCTGCGGCGCCGCGTCCACGGGCGCCGCAAAGGCCGTCTGCAAGGCGGCCTGCAGCCCCGTCAGCGCGGGCGTTTCGCTTCCCGGCTCGATGGCCGGCGCGTTCATGATGGCGTTGAAGCGTTCGGTGGCCAGTTGCGCGGGCGCGGCGGCCGGCGTGTTCAGCACGGGCGGCAGGGCGGCCGAGAGCGCGGCGATTTCCATGTTCCCTAACTCCGGTAATCAGGTTGACGAGCGGTGGCGGCGCGCATGTCAGGCGCCCTCCCGCGGCAGGCCGAGCAGACCGCGCGCAAGCTGGGCGCCGTCGCCCTGACCGCGTGCGACGGTCTCGAGCAGCCACCGGCTTTCGCCGTTGCGGCCGGCGAGCTGCAGCGCGAATCCGCGCCAGGCGTCCAGCAGCGCCCGTTCGCCGGGGTCGGCGAGGACGGCGGATTCCAGCAGCGCCACGGCTTCGGACGCGCGCGCCGAATTCAGGCACGCGACGGCCAGGCCGATGAGCGGATAGGCCGCCCCGGGACGCAGGCGGCGCAAGGCCTTGAAAATGGCTTCGGCGCGAGCGGCGTCGCCCGCGCCCGCGGCCAGGAAGCCGACTTCGGTGAGCAGCCGGGCGTCGTCCGCCGCAAGCGCAAAAGCCGTCTCCGGAGAGACGGCTTCGGCGGCGGCGGATGCCGGCCAGGCGGCGCTATCGTTCATGGTTCATGACGCGGCCTCGCGCGAAGAAAGTTGCAAAAGCGCCCCGGCGCGCAGACGCACGTCATCCGGTGTGCCCGGCGTGCACAGCAGCTCCAGCGTGCGCCGCGCCTGGTCCATCTGGCGCAGGGCAAGCTGGCACTCCGCCACGCGCAGGGCGGTGGGCAGAGAATCGGGATACAGGGTGAGCACCAGCGAATAGATATTGATGGCTTCGTCCGCGCGGCCCAGCATCTGCAGGCAGACGCCCAGGCCGACCAGATAGTGCTTGCGCGACGGCCCGTACTGCGCCAGGAAGGCGAACATGGGCAGCGCCTGGGCGTACTGTTCCTGCGCCACCTGGGCGTAGGCCAGCGCGTAGACCACCTCAAGCTGCTCGGGCGTCAGCCGGCGGCTGGAAGGCAGGGCTTCCATACGCTGGTACAGCGCCTCGCCAAATTCACTGCGTTCAATTGCGGTATCGGGCATTTCCTGTCCTTGCTGCGTATTCGTTATCGAGGCGCGCCATCAGACGGCCATGCGCTTGCCGATGTTCGCCGTGACCTGCGACATGCTGTCCGCCGTGCCGTTGATCATCTGCGTCACCATGCGCAGGCCCTCTTCCATCTGCTGGATCACCTTGGTGATTTCCTCGCGAGCCTCTTCCATCCTGGCCTGGAGCTTGCGGGTAATGGCGTCCAGCTCCTTCTTGTCGGCCTGGATGTTGTCGGCCTCGTTCTGCGTCTTGGCCACGGACATCTTGATGGAGCCCTGCGCGACCTGGGTCGCCCCTTGGGCGATCTGGCCCGCGGCGCCCGCGATGCGAGCCGCCATGCTCACGGTGCTTGCGCCCATCGTCACGGCTATCGTCGCCACGCCCACGGCTATCGTCGCGGCCATGCCGAACGCCATCGTCACCGCCATGGCCGTCTTGGGATCGGCGCCGGCCAGCTCGGCGATACCGCCCGCCATGCCGCCAATCAGGTTGGGTTCGATCAACAGCATGGCGGGCGACGAAATCCCCACCAGGCCAGCCACCACCTTGCCGATGCGCTGGGCCGTTTCCTCGCTGACACCGCAAGCCTGCAGGAACTTGCTGGCGATGGTCGTCATCAGGTTGCCCAGGCTGATCTCGGGCCCCCCGCACTCCTTCGACACCTGGTCCGCCAGCGCGATGGTCGACCCGATCAGGGCCATCACCGCCAGGGCCAGCAGCGGAGCGCCGGCGCCGCCGGTGGCGACGGTGCCGGCCGCCAGCACGCCGACGGCGATTGCCGAGAACACCAGGGCCGCGATCTTGCCGATCCAGCCGAAGATCTTGCCCAGCACGCCCTTGCGGTCCGCTTCCTCGCACTTCTTGACGTAGTCCTGGATCTTCTGGAGCTGCGCCTCGTTGTTCTTCTCGTTCTTCGTGCGCGCCACCAGCAGGTTTTCCTTGGCGCTGGCTAGCTGCGCCTCGTCGGACTTCGAGCGGATGCTGCGCAGCAGGTCGATCATGTCGTTGGCCGAAAACGACTGGGCCGGCGGCGCCAGCGCAGGCGCCCCATTGGCGTTGAACACGGCATCGCCGCCGCTGCCGCCGGCGTCCTTGGTCCCGGGCAGCGCGCCCGCCATGCCGACAAAGGCGTCGAGCAGTTCACGGACCTTGGCCGCGCCCGCGGCGCCCTGGGCTGCGCCCGCGCCGGCTTGCTGCAGCCCGTCGTCGCCGGGCAGAGGCGCGCCGGCGCCGATGGCGGGAGAGTTCGGGGATATTGCGCTCATGTCGGAATCCTTTGCGGCGCGCGGGCTCAGATGTTGCGGGCGATGCCGCGGTTGGTTTCCATGCGGGACTGCTCGATGGCCCCGAGCTTGTCGCGCACATCGCGGATCACGTCCATCATCTGCTGGGCCATTTCGGAGGCCTGCTGCGTGCCGGATTCGTGCACTTTGGCCTGGGCTTCCAGTTCGGTCTTTTTGGCGTCGTGCTCGGCGGCTTTGCGTTCCATGCCCGCATTGGCCATGGAGCCGATGCCGCCGGCGATGCCCGACACGCCGCCGCCGATGTCCGACTGCTTCTTGGCGTGCGACTCGGCGAATTTTCCGCCGGCGTTCAGCGTCGCGCCCTGCGCGATGCCCGAGCCAACCTGCGCAAGCCCGCCCGCAATCTGGAAAGCCCCGGCCACCATAGCGCCCACCATGCGGTCCTGCGCGGCGTTGCGCATTTCCTGGGCGGCGCCCTTCAAGGCGTCGATCTGCGCGTTCATCTCGCTCTGGCGCGTTTCGCGCGCCGACGTCCGCATTTCCTGCGCCATCTTCTGGAACAACGCCATGAAGGCGTAGATGTCCGTCTGCAGGTCCTGTTCGCTCAGCCCGCCAAGCTGGGCCAGCGTGCCCGCCACGTCCGCGCCGAGCTTGCCCTCGGGTTCCTGCAGGTGGCGCACGCCGCCCACCCCATCCTGCATCTGCTTTTCGATCGCGGCGGCAAGCTGGGCAAACGCCGCCGAGTCGATGTTGCCCGCGGCGCTCAGCGCGCCCATGAGCTTCTGCTTGATCGCTTCGCTTTCGGCGGCGATCTGCTTCGTGCTGTCGGTGATGTTCTTGAGTACGTCGGGCGACGCCGGATTGATCAGGTCGTCGATGTTCTGCATCGGGATGGACCCGGCGCCGCCTGCGGGAATGCTCGTCATGGAATGGCTCCAGTATCGTGGTTCGGCGCCGTCCGGCGCCGGTCGGGGTTCAGGCCAGCGGCCCCGCCAGGGCATCGCGCAGCACCTGCGCGCGCGCCGCCAGGGTGGCGTGCTGTTCCTCGCCTTCGCACATCGCCAACACCGCATCCAGCGCCTCGATGGCCTCGTCGCGCCGCCCCATTTCCACCAGGGACTCTGCGCTGTGGTAGAGCGGCGCGGGGTCCAGGGGATTGGCGGCGATGGCGGGCAAGTACTGGCGCATGGCGTCCTCGTGGCGTCCCAGCATCCGGCTGGCCGCGGCCAGCGCCAGGCCGTAGCGCGGCTGGGTGTGGTCGTAGGACACCAGCGCCGAGAACACCTTGAAGGCGTCGCTGTAGCGCTGCTGCTCGTACATCGAATGGCCCAGCGCGTACATCGCTTCCAGTTCGGCCGGCGTCAGCCCCAGAACGTCGCCCAGCTTGCCGCCCTCGCGGATGTAGCTGGCCAGTCCGCCCGTGGCCTCTTCCATCGCGGCGGCCAGATTCTCGGCCAGCGCGGCGTTTTCCTTGGCGTCCAGACTCATGTCGCTCTCCTCGTTCCCCGTGGCGCCCGCGCCATCACACCATCGGGCGCATTTTCTTCATGCCGCCGGAAGGCGCGGCGGCAAAGCTCTGCCGCGCCATTTCCTGCGCCACTTCGCTCTCGACGGCTTCCAGGTCCTGGCGGAACAGCGCCTCGGCCTCGGCCTTCTCCTTCGGTCCCAGGCCTGCAGCGGTCACCGCCTTGACCTTCTCGGGGTCCAGCCCCTGCTCGCGGTAGAACTCGTCGGCCCGCGCCAGGGAGCGGCGGGCGTCTTCCAGCACGCGCTCGGCTTCGGCGTGGATTTGTTCGGGGGTCTTTTTCTGGCTCATGTCTTCGTCGCGATTCAGGGGTAGGTGGAAGAAAATCAGCGCATGTTGCCGATGATGGACGAGCGGCTGTCCTGCATCTTTTTCAGGAAGTTCGTCATCACATCGAAGGCTTCGTTGCGCTTGTTCGACATGCTCTGCAGGCGCTGCATGTCCATCTGCTGCGTGTTGGACAGCGCGTCCACCTTGTTCTTGATGGCCTGGATTGCGGTGTCCAGGCTGCCCTTGGTGACCTTGCTGATACCGCCATCAATCTGCAGCTTGTACTTGTCGGTGTTCAGGTCCATGCCGGCTTCTCCCATGGCCTTGAACATCGCGTCGCGCATCTGGTTGTAGCGGTTGTCGTTCTCCGTGCCTGCCTTGTTCCAGTCCGGGATCTCGCCATCCTTCATCTGCGTGTTGCCGTCCTTGCCGGACTTGAACAGGCCCGCCAGCGCGTTCAGGCTGCTCATGGCCTCGTTCAGCTTGGCGATCTGCGTGTTGCGCGCCTGCACTTCGTCGATCTGGGTCTGCAGCTGAGAGTCCAGCAGCTTGGTTCTTTCGGTCTGCACCATCATCAGCGCGGTTTCGATGTCCATGCTGGACAAGTCGATCTGCCCGATGCCGGCCGCGCCGCTGGAACCATTTACCGTGGTCATTGCTCATCTCCAAGATTGGGTCGTTCGCTGCGATCAGGGGAATCGCGCCTGGGTCCGTGATTGCCCGGCCCCGCATACCGTGTAAGTAACCGGCCCTGGCCGGGAGTTCCACGCCGGACGGACTTTTTGTCCGTCCCGGCCGCCCGGATCAGCGCATGTTGCCGATGATGCCGGACCGGCTGTCCTGCATCTTCTTGATGAAGTTCGTCATCACGTCGAAGGCTTCGTTTCGTTTGCCGGTCATGCTCTGCAGCCGCATCATTTCCATCTGCTGGGTATTGCCCAGCGCGTCGACCTGCCGCTTGGCTGCGTCAATCTCATTCTTGTTGGTCTCGACCGTGGCGGTGTTGGCCTTGATCTTGCCCTCCAGTTCCGCCACCTTCCCGCTGATCTGGTCCACCCAGCCCTGCACCACGCGGCCCTTGGCGTCCATGGTGCCGTTGCGGTCGATGTCTCGCGGCGCATCCGCCCCGGTCGGCACGGTCAGCCCGGAATCCTGGATCTGCTTGAGCGTCGCGTGGGACAGTGCATGGTCGTCGCCCTGGCCCCACGACAGGCCATACCAGCCTTCGGGATTCGGGCACTTGCTGGCCGCCAGCCGCTCCTGCAGGTCCTTGAGTTCGGCGATCTGCGCCTGCATCTCCACGCTGGATGCCTCCAACTTCAGGTTGTCCGCCGACTTCGCGGTCATGGAGTCGTTCAGACCGGCCATTTCGGCATTGCGCGCATTCACGGAATCCAGCTGCTGGCGCAGCGAGTCTTCCAACAGCTGGGTGCGCGCGGTCTGGACCGCCATGAGCGCGGTTTCCAGATCCATGCCGGACAGATCCAGGCCCGACACCCCGCCCACGCTTACTCCCGATACCGAAGACATCGCCTTCTCCTTGAATTGATTGCGTGTTCGGCGCCGCGCGCCCCACACAAACAAGGGTTAACCCTGAAGCCGCCGGCACTGCCGCCGGCCGCCTCCACTCCGTGTTCGTAACGCCAGCGACGGCTTGGTTCCAACGGGCGCGGATGGAACTAATTCCGCCGCGCCGTTACTACCACCTGACGATGCGCGGCCCGCGCCGGCCGCCCCTTGAGCCTTATGAACCGTATAGAAGCTGGACTGCCCTCTTCCGCCTTTTCCTCGACGACTTCGCATGCCGACGTTCAGCACGGCCAGCAGCAGGTCGGCACGATGCTGGGCCAGGCCGCCGTCGCCGTGGAGGGCGAGTTTTCGCTGGCGGATTCCGCCGAAGAGCTCAGCCTGCACATGGCCGAGAAGACCGAGGACAAGCACCACTCCGAGCGCAAGATGCGCGGCGACACGCCCCTCCAGCTGCTGGGCATGGAAGCCATCGTCGCCTTCCTGGCCGAAACCCACGACGCGGACGCCCAGGAAAAACTGGTCGAACTTGCGCGCTTCCTGCTCGACGGCAAAGGGGATCCCCGGCAGGCGGCCGGCAAGGCGTTCGGCGACGTCACGCAGCAGTACCTGGGCCTGCAGTACGCGCTACAGAAAGGCGAGCGCGAGGGCGCGGCGGAAGAAGTCCTGGACAGCCTGCGCGAAGCGCTGGCCGACCTGGAACTGGAAAGCGGCCCGCAGATCCGCGCCGGCCTGAACACCGTAGGCGCCGCGGGCGCCTATGCGGGCGACAGCCAGGGCGTCGCCGACTTCCAGCGCACCTACCGCGACGTGGTGCTGGGCGAATCGTCGCTGGCCAAGACGCTGGCGCTGGCGCTGGAACGCTTTGGCGGCAAGGACGTCGGCCGCGGCCTGCAGCAGCTGATCGCGGCGCTGGGCCAGGACCTGGCCGCCGCCCGCCCATCCATCAGTCCCGACCGGCTGCAGTCGCTGGTGCAGGACCTGTATCAACTGGGCACCGCCGTCACCGTCCTGGACGGATGCGCGGAGCTGGGAGCCAAGCTCAAGCGGGACCACGGCGCGGGCATCGACACCGAACGCCTGATGCAGGACCTGGTCAACGTCAGCAATGAAAAATGGATTTCCGAAGCCCGTTTCTCCGGCCTGGCGGGCTCGCACGGGGTCGCCACGGTCGAAGGCCGCATCGCCTTCCTGGGCGGCATGCGCGCCGTGCTCAAGGACCTGCCGGTGCAGGTCTTTGCCGACGCGGACACCCGGCAATCCGTCCTGAACGCCGCGCAACAGGCCCTGGACGCGGCCATCGACGAGGAATACGAATGAACAGCCTGGATCGCGCCCTGAGCGACTTCGGCGCCCACATCGGCATGCCCGGACTGGCGCTGGGCGCTGGCGGCAACACGGCCCTGCAATTGGAATCCGGCCGCCGGGTCGTCTTCGAGCCGGCCGGCGATGAAGTGCTGGTCTATCTGTCGGAACCCGTGCCCTACGACTCGGCCGAGCGCCTGCACAAGGCCTGGCGGCGGGCGCACTACTCGCGCCTGGATGGCTGGCCGGTGCAGGCCGCGCTGCGCGAACAGGATGGCCTGCCGCGGCTGCTGGCCGTGACGCGAATGGCCGCCGCCGACGCCAGCGCGGCCAGGCTAGGGCAGGCAGTCGACTACCTGTCCCGCTGGCTCGACGCCGCGCGCGACGACTGATCACGGGACACGGAGAACCATCATGTCCGACATGCGCATCAACGGCCTGGCCTTCGACCGCGGCATCGACAGCATTTCCTATGCGGGCCGGGAAACCGGCGGCCAGCAACTGCCCGAACGCCATGAGCTCACCCCGCCCGCCGATGGCGTGCGCGCACAGCTTGCGCAACTGCTGGACAAGCCCAACACCGCGCGCTACCTGGATGAAAGCCTGCGCCCGGCGCTGGATAATCGCGACCTGCTCATGCCCGGCAAATTCCAGCAGGCCCTGCAATCGGCGCTGGACGGCCTGGCCGCGGCCGCGGAACAGCACCAGAACGAGGACGCCGCCCGCTCGCTCAATCGCGCGCTGCGGCTGCTGAAAGACGAGGCCGGCCTGCGCGATCTGGTCGCCATGTACCGCAGCGCGCTATATCAAGGATGAACCCGGGATGGCGCTGACCCACGAAGCCCGCGAGCTGCTCAGCCTGCTGGCCTATGTCTATCTTGAAAACAACCGGCCCGAGAAGACGGCCGTGCTGCTGAACGCCCTGCGCACGCTGGACCTGGCCGAACCGCGCCAGCTTGCCGCGCTGGCGCTGGCGCAATTGCGGGCCGGCAAGCCCGAGACCGCGCTGTCCACGCTGGACGGCCTGGCCATGCGGGGCGGCGCCGATGCGCCCTTCCACCTGATCCGCGCCCAGACCCTGTTGGCCCTGGAGCGGCGGGATGAAGCCGCGGCGGCCATGCGCGCCTATGTCGCGCTGCGCCCGGCCGCCGCCATGACCACCGAGACCGAGTCCTCTTGAGCCGCCCCATGCAAGCCTTGAACCGCGCGGTCGCCGCCGCCACCAGCCGCAACGACATCGTCCTGGCGATCCTGATCGTCTCGATCATCTTCATGATGATCCTGCCGCTGCCCACCACGCTGGTCGACGTGCTGATCGGCGCCAACATGACGTTGTCGGCCATCCTGCTGATGGTCGCGATGTACCTGCCGTCGCCGCTGGCGTTTTCGTCGTTCCCGTCGGTGCTGCTGGTCACCACGCTATTCCGCCTGGGCATCTCCATCGCCACTACCCGCCTGATCCTGCTGCAGGGCGACGCAGGGCACATCATCGAAACCTTCGGCAATTTCGTGGTCGGCGGCAACCTGATCGTGGGCCTGGTGGTCTTCCTGATCCTGACCATCGTGCAGTTCGTGGTGATCACCAAGGGCGCCGAGCGCGTGGCCGAAGTGGCGGCGCGCTTCTCGCTGGACGCCATGCCGGGCAAGCAGATGTCGATCGACGCCGATCTGCGCGCCGGCACTATCGACATGGACGAAGCGCGCAAGCGCCGCTCGGTGGTGGAGAAAGAAAGCCAGCTCTATGGCGCCATGGACGGCGCCATGAAGTTCGTCAAGGGCGACGCCATCGCCGGACTGATCATCGTGGCCGTCAACCTGCTGGGCGGCATCCTCATCGGCACCATGCAGCGCGGGCTTACCGCCGGCGAGGCGGTCCAGGTCTATTCCATCCTGACCATCGGCGACGGCCTGATCGCGCAGATTCCCGCGCTGTTCATCGCCATCTGCGCCGGCATCATCGTGACGCGCGTGCAGACCGGCGACGGCCCGTCGAACGTGGGCAAGGACATCGGCGCGCAGATCCTGGCGCAGCCGCGCGCCCTGCTGATTGCTGCGGCGATCGCGGTGGGCATGGGACTGATCCCCGGCATGCCCACCCTGACCTTCCTGGCCCTGGCCGCCGTCGTGGGCACCATTGGCTTCGTGCTCATGCGCGGCACGCGCAAGGTGGTGGACGAGAAAACCGGAGAGATCACCGAAATCCCCGCGCTGGCGGCCGACGGGCAGAAGCCGGCGGCCAAGCCCCGCAGCGACGGCAGCGCGGAATTCGCCCCCACGCTGCCCCTGATGATCGACGTGGCCGCTGCGCTGCAGCGCAGCTTCGACGCCGACGAACTGAACGACGAACTGCTCAAGATCCGCCGCGCGCTGTACTTCGACCTGGGGGTGCCGTTCCCCGGCATCCAGCTGCGCTTCAACGACGCGCTGCCGCAGGACACCTACAACATCCTGCTGTCCGAAGTGCCGGTGTCGCAGGGCAAGCTGCGCCCCGGCGCAGTGCTGGTGCGCGACACCGAACAAAACCTGCAGGCCTTGCAGGTTCCGTACGAGACGGACAAGCGCTTCCTGCCCAACATCCCCACCATCTGGGTGTCTGCAGACCTGGCGCCCACCCTGTCTGCTGCTGGGATCCCGTTCCTGGATCCGCACCAGGTGCTGACGTGGCACCTGGCCTTCGTACTGAAGAAATATTCTTCCGACTTCATCGGCATCCAGGAGACCCGCTTCCTGCTCACCGCCATGGAAGACCGCTTCCCCGATCTGGTCAAGGAAGCGCTGCGCGTGATGCCGGTGCAGAAGATCGCCGAAATCATGCAGCGGCTGGTGTCGGAGGACATCTCCGTGCGCAACCTGCGCGCGGTGCTGGAAGCGCTGATCGAATGGGGCCAGAAAGAGAAGGACACGGTGCTGCTCACCGAGTATGTGCGGGTCTCGCTCAAGCGCCACATCAGCTACAAGTACTCCACCGGCCAGAACATCCTGCCCGCCTACCTGCTGGCCCCGAATGTCGAGGAAACGGTGCGCGGCGCCATCCGCCAGACGTCGGCCGGCAGCTACCTGGCGCTGGACCCCAACGCCTCGAAAAAGCTGGTCGACAACATCAAGCGCGCCACTGGCGACCTGAACGCCACCGCGCAAAAGCCGGTGCTGCTCACGTCCATGGACATCCGCCGCTACCTGCGCAAGATGATCGAACAGGATCTGTACGAACTTCCCGTGCTGTCCTACCAGGAACTGACCCAGGAAATCAACGTGCAGCCGCTGGCAAGGGTGGACCTGTGAACCCGCACCGCCACGGAGGCGCCGCATGAGCGTTGCGCTGGAACTGCGAGTGCTGAGCGGCCTGCATTGCGATGCGCGCTGCCTGGTGGAAGACGGTGCGATGCTGGGCGCCGATCCCGCCTGCGACATCGTGCTGGCCGACGACGGCATGAGTCCGCGCGCCGCGCGCGTGCGCATCGGGGCGGACGGCTGGGACCTGGCTCTGGACGGCGCCCAGCCAGACAGCGCGCCGGCCACGCCCTGGAACCGGCCCGCGCCGCTGGGGCCGGTCTGGGTCACGGTGGCGCGGCGCGAGGATCCCTGGCCGCGGATCCCCGAGCCCGCCAACGATGCGCCGGCTGCCAGCGAAGCGCAAGCGCCCGCCGGCAGCGATGCGCCTCCTGCGCCGGACGCCGTGCTCGCGTCCGCAGCCGTGGCCGACGAGGACCGCCAGCTCGAACACCGCCTGCCGCTGCCGCCCGCACAGGGCCGGCGCCGCAAACGCGATTCCTGGCCGATCATGCTGGGCCTGGGCGCGGTGGTGCTCACCATCATCGTGGCGATTTCGCTTGCGCTCATCCCGCCGTCCACGGCCAAGCGGGCGCCCACGCCCGACCCGCGGATCGCCGCGGCCGAAAAATCCATGGGGCAGATATCCGCGGTATTCGAACGCATGGGGCTGGCCTCGCGCCTGCATGTCGCGATGTCGCGCGACGGCACGGTCACCGTGTCGGGCTGGGTGCGCAACGCGGCCGAGCAGGACGCCGTCGCGGCGTCGCTGTCGCAAATCTGGCCGATGCCCGCCATGCGCATCAGCAACGAGGACGACGCGGTGCGCACCGCGCGCGCCGCGCTGCGCGCCTTCAGCGTCAGATACGAACCCCGCTACCAGGGCGACGGCCGCCTGAACGTCGCCGGCATCGCCAGCAGCGCGCGCGAGCGCGCCTCCGCGATGGACGCGCTGCGCGCGCAACTGCCTGGCATGACGGTCCTGGGCAACGACATCGTGCTGACGCAACAGGTGAGCGACACGTTCTCCAGCCAGATGGTGGACGCCGGGCTTTCCGGCGTCACCCTGGCCTGGAAGGCCGACTACCTGGACATCGCGCCCGGCGCGCTGGACGACGACCAGCAACAGCGCTTGCGGGAACTGGTAGACGATTTCAACAAGCAGTACTTCGGCGTGGCCAGGATGGCCGCGGCCAGCGCGGCGGCGCCCGCTGACAGCGTGCCGTTCGTCATCCGCAGCGTCGTGGGCGGGCCGCAGCCTTTCATCGTGCTGGAAGACGGCAGCAAGCTGCTGGTCGGCGGCACTTACCGCAAGTACCGGCTGGTCGCCGTGGAAAACACCCGCATCATTTTCGAGGGGCCGCGAAGCGCGATCGTGACGCGCTGAACATCCCTGTCCCATCGTCCTCCCAAGAACCGCAAGCGCCCGCCATGACAACGCCCACCGCCCTGACCGAACTGGAACAACGCCTGGCCGCCCCCGGCGGCGCGGAGCTTGGCGCGTCGCTGGCCGCGCGCCTGGCGCGGCTGGAACACGCCGCCCGCACCCGGCTGGATGCGGGCCTGCCGCCCGCCGCGTTCCAGGACTGCGTGGCGGTGGCGCAAGCCGCCCAGGCGGCGCGCGAAGTCCTGGCGCAGCATCCGTCGCAATCCTCTTCGGACACCGGCGCGCCGCGACGGCCGTCCCCGTTCAATCCCCTGTCCCGCTAAGGAGACGCAGCATGGCACTCAACGGTCTCACCGGCTCGTCCGGCCTGAACTTCAACTCCATCAACAATTCCATCTACGACAGCATCCGCACGCAGGAAACCAACCTGCAGTCGACGCTGGCCACCATGGGCTCCAACGCCGACGGCAGCGTGTCGCAGGCGCAGATGCTGCAGATGCAGCAGCAGATCCAGCAGTGGACGATGATGATCGACATCCAGAGCACGATCACCAAGCAGATCGCGGACTCGCTGAAGGGCGTGATCCAGAA
The DNA here is from genome assembly GCF_000236785.1 of Achromobacter arsenitoxydans SY8. Lineage (GTDB taxonomy): Bacteria > Pseudomonadota > Gammaproteobacteria > Burkholderiales > Burkholderiaceae_B > Achromobacter > Achromobacter arsenitoxydans. The sequence continues at coordinate 66,006 of NZ_AGUF01000051.1, forward strand.
GTCGAGCTGAAGGGCCGGGCGGCGCGGCGCCGCCCTATACCGACTGCATCATGAAGGCGGGGTTGCGCCGCAGCGCGTCCACGTCCGGTTCCGCACGCGCGCTGCGCGTCTCCCAGGCTTCGGCCTGAGCGAGCAGCGCGTCGATCGCGGCCATCAGGGTGTCGGCGCGGCACTCCGCGCGCGGCACGCCCAATTGCAGGTGCATGCGCCCGTCGGGCGCGGCGCAGGCGACGACGCCGCCCCCGGCCTGCATGAAATTGCTCTGCGCGGCCAGCAAGGCCTGCGCGCCGTCCATCTTGCCGCCAACGGCGCATGACAGCAGTATCTGAGCGCGCGCGCCGTGCTCCATGATCTGCACCAGGTGCCGGCCATCGAATGCAAGCTGGCACAGCCCGCCCTCCGCAGGCGCCAGGGCGGGAATGCCCAGGGTCTGGCCAAGTTCTGAGAGGATCCGGGCGAAGAAGGGATCTGACACGGTAGGCAACGGAGTTGGGGCCGCGAAGTCCGGGCGGCGCCGCATGCAAGCACGCGGAAGAGGCGAGGCGCCATCTTACCCGCGTTCAGTGCGCGGGCCAATCGGGGGAACTCAGCAGCAGGCTCCCGTTACTCATGGGCTGAATTCCACTCCGTGAGGCCCCCATGGCACACAACTCGATTTACGACATCGCGCAAGCGGCCGCCGAGTACACACGCGCGGTCTTCCAACCGGCCGGCGACGCGTCGCCGCCAGCGCAATGGGCCGTTCCGCTGGACGACCAGCGCCAACTGGGCATGGCGGCCAACCCCAACGAAGGCAGCGTCGTGCTGACAGCCTGGCGGCGCGCCTTCCAGGATGCGCCGGACACGGACGACCTGCCGGGCGAGGCCCTGCTGCGCCGCACGTTCGACACGCGCATGGGCGCCGGCCTGGTCGGCGGCATCACGCCCGAACTGGGCGTCAGCCTCAGCCTGCCGCTCTACGCCGCCTGCGAGGCGCAAACGCTGCAGGACGCCGCGCAGGCCCTGCTGCGCGAACTGGACCTGTCGGAAGATGCGCCCGGCGAAGCCGCCCAGACCCTGCCTCCCGTGTCTGCCGACGCGCGCGCCCAGCTCGGCGATGCGCAGCGCGCCGAACGCGACCTGTCGCGGCTGGCCCAAAGCTGCGGGCTGGACGCCCTGCCCGCCGGCGCGCGCCAGTTCGACCTGCTGTTCGACGACCTCCCCGGCCGCATCACGCTGCATCCGTCCAACCGCTACATCGTGGCGGACTTCTACCTGCACGACGCCGTGACCCTGCAGGGCAACCTGCGCCGCGCCGCCATCAAGGCCGCGCTGCTGATCAACCAGAACGCGCTGCGCGGCAACGCCTTCGCCATCGGCCTGGACAGCCGGGATTTCCTGGCCGTCACCGGCCGCATCGCGCTCGACCGGCTGGACGACGACATCTGGCCGCGGTGGCTGCAGTACCAGGTGACGCAGGCGCTGGATACGCGCGCGCTCGTCTGGAACCTGTCGCTGGAGAACGCGCAGATCTCGTTTGGCGGCGCCGGCGGCGCCACCTCGGTCGCTCCGGGAGAACTGGCATGACGAACATATCCAGCCAGATCCAGAACAGCGCCAGCGCCCAAGTATGGCAGGCGCCGGCCCAGACGCCCACCTCGCTGCTCGGGCAGCTCAAGGGCCTGTTCGTCACGCCCGACAGCAGCGCCACCCACGTTCAGGCGGCCAAGCAGTCATTCGAGCAGTACTTCATGCAGGAATCCAGCGCGCTGGCCAGCATGATGGGCCCGAAGGGCGTCGAAGGCTTCACCGGCAACGTGCAAGCGAAGTTCGAATCCATCATGCAGCGCACCTTCGACGCGTTGCCGCGCAATGATGACGGTTCGGTGGGCGGCAAGGATTTCGCCGCCGCCATGAAAAAGGCCGGCTCACAGGCCGCGATGGCGCTGGACCGCCTGAAGGTCGACGCCGCGCGCCACGAGTTGCAGGCCAACCTGCCTCCGGCAGACAAAAGCCCGCAGATCATCCCGCACAATGGCGGGTTCGTCGTCATCCGGCCGGCGCCGCAACTGGAGAACCTGGTGCTGCGCGGCGGCGGCGCCAAGGGCATCGGCTACAGCGCTGCGCTGGACCAGATGGAGAAGGCCGGCATGATGGCGGGCTTGAAGAACCTGGCCGGCTCATCCGCAGGCGCGCTGACGGCCACCTGCCTGGCCTGCGGCCTATCGGCGTCGGAGTTCGAAAGCGGTCCCGCGGATGCGCTGTTCCGGCCCGGCGTGCTGGACGCGCTCAAGGGCGGCAGCGACCTGGCCCGCCTGTACCCGGACCTGCAGATGGAAGGCGGCCTGGCGCCCGCGGTCGCCTCGCTGAAGGTGGTGGACCAGAGCAGCGCCAACAGCGTCGCCAACTTCCTGAACAGCAACTGGGACGACAGCGCCTTCCAGGCCAGGTTTGCGCAGCTTGACCAGGCGGCGCAGGGGCGTCTGGAAGAACTGCGCCAGCCGCAGAACTTCGACGACAACCGGCAGGGCAAGATGGTCACCTTCGGCGACCTGAAATCCCTGCACGAGCTGGCGCCGGAAAAGTTCAAGAACCTGACGCTGACCGGCTGGAACAAGACCGACCAGAAGGAAATGTACTTCGACGCGCAGACCGCGCCCAACATGCCGGTGGCCTACGCCGCACGCATGTCGATGGCCTTCCCCATCGCGTTCAAGGCCGTGTCGATCGAGATGGACGGCGAAAAAAAGGTCTTCGCCGACGGCGGCATCGGCAGCAACATGCCGTCCGAAGTGTTCCTGAAGCCCAACGACCCCACTGGCGCGCGCGTGACGCTGGACACGAACGCGAAGGGCGAAATGCGGGCGCGCACCCTGCTCCTGACCTTTGACGAAAACGGCAAGGGCTACCAGATCATGCATGGCGGCAAGCCCGAGGCGAAGCCGCAAGGCGTGCTGGACAAGGTCAAGGCCTTTTTCGTGAACCTGATCACCAGCCATCCCGACCAGGCCGGCGCCAATCTGAAGGACCAGAAGAAGGTGTGGAACGCAGGGCCCAATGCGTTGCCGGTCTTCCATGGCGACATCAAGACGCTCACGTCCAGCATCAGCGACGAGACGCAGCACCAGGCCCACATGCTGTCCGCATGGAAGGCGCTGGAGCAGATCGACGCCCGCACGCAGCAGGCCTATTCGATGCGATGCGAGACGCTGGAGGAATTGGCGGCCATGCTGACGCCCGACGAGAAGTTGGCGCTGCAGTCCCTGCCCAACCCGGATGCGCACCAGGTTCAGTTGCTAGCGCTCATCAACGGTCTGGGCAACAGCGCCCCGCCCCCGCAGACGATGATGCCGGTGTAGCGCGGAAGCAGCGGTCCCGGCCCCAGCGAGGGCCCGGGACCGCTGCTCGGGATTGCGGCTCGGGGTTGCGATCCCGAGCTTGCGGTTGCGCGCCGCCTTACAGGTTCAGAGCGGCACCGCCGCCCTGGCCCGGCATACGGCCTGCAGCCTCCTGGAATCGCCGGCATGGCCGCGCCACAGGCGCAGCAGCCGGTCCGCGCCGGTGCTGCGCGTATCGGCCACAAAACGGGCGTAGTCCAGCCAGGGGCGCTCGCCGGCGTCCAGGCCGCCGGCAGCCACCGCCAGCGTCTCGCGCGCCAGCGCGCACACTGCGTCGTCGTCCAGCGCATGGCGCATCGCATCGGCCCGCAGGCCGCGCAGGCGCAGCCAGCCCCATTCGCGCACCAGGTCTTCCGCCTGGTCCAGGTTGCGCATCAGGCCCAGCTGCAGGGCCGACGGCGCCATGACCGTGGTGGCTGCCACCGCCTTGCCGGCTTCCTGCAAAAGTTGCGCGTCGGCAAAGCCCGCGCCCGGCGCGCGTCCTTCGATATAGCCGGTCACGCCCAGCCTGGCATACAGCTCCTCGATGCCGCCGGGCCTTTGCCATGCCTCGCGCAGCGCCTGCAGTGGCGCCTGGGCATGCAGACGGTAGCGCCAGCGCGCGTCCAGGAAATGCGCGAACTGCGAATACTCGAAATGCCCGCCCTGCGGCACAACGGTCACCGCGGCGCCCGTGTCGGTGCGCAATCCCGGCCACCCCTCCGACGCCATGAAACGCGACAGCGGCGGACTGCCCTGCAGGTACACGCCCACCGCGGATTTGTAGCCGTCCTCCATTGCCAGAGGCAGGCAGCGGCTGGCCGTTCCGGCGCCGAACATCCAGCGGAAATAGTCGCCCAGATCGGCGAAAGGCCGATCCGGCAACCGCTGCAGATAGTGATCGCCCGCGTAACGCGAATAGCGGAACATGCGGTCCCACACCGTCAGGCGATTCTCCTTGAAGCCGGTTTCGCGGCCGCTTTCCAACGGACTGTTCGCGAACAGCGCCACGCTGGCGGGCGCCAGCGCCAACACCACATTCAGCGCGCGCGCCGCCTGGCTCACGTCGATCGACGTGCAGGGACTGTTCTGCGCCTTGGCGTCGATGCCCACCCGATGCAGCCATTCCCGATGGCCCACCAGCTCGCGATAGATGGGGCGCGGCACCTGCACGGCGGTGTACCAGGCCGGGTCCAGCGTGCAGGCGGGATGCTCGGACACGTTCAGCACCGTCGCGCCTTCCGAGTCCAGCGCCGCCTGCGCGTCCTGCAGCTCGCGCCGCACGCGGCGGCCCAGTTCCGACAGTCCGCCCTCTTCGGCGGACACCGGCGCAAACGCGGTCTCCAGCAGGTTGAAGCCATTGTCCAGCCCGCTCTCGCCAGCGGCCACCGACACCCCGACGTCCCGCCCGGCAATGCGATACAGGTCCGGCGACTCGTCGCGCGCGGCCTTGATCCCGGCCAGCCGCCCGAAGTACCCCGCCACCGGATGACTCGCGCCCGTATCGCGGCACGCCACGGCCATCTCCATCTCCAGGCCAAGCGTCTGCCCGGCGCGCGGAATCATCGGCGGGCTCCGGCGCAGCGAAGAACGGAAATGCGGCC
>NZ_AGUF01000050.1 GCF_000236785.1 Achromobacter arsenitoxydans SY8
CAACGCATGCCGCCGGCGCGCCCCATGGCGCCAAAGGCTCCGACGCCGTCGCCCACGCATCGCTCGCAGCGGGCGGACCGCAGGCCCGCGCGCTGGGGCAGGCGCTGCGCACCGCCCTGCAGACCAGCGGCCTGTTCTACGAATCGCATCTGACCGACATGGTGTTCGGCCGGACCAATCCGTCCACCTTGCAGAACGAGCCGCAGGCCCGCCTGACCAAGGAAGCCGCCACCCAAGGCAATGCCCAGGCCCGCGGCCGCACCGAGAGCGCCAGCACCGCACGCGCCGGCGCCGAAACCTCGGGCCCGTCAGGCTCGTCCGGGCCGTCGACGCCCGGCGCGCCGATCAGCGGCATCCACCAGGACCTGACCGTGCTGGTTCGCCAGCAGCTGGACGTGCTGGCGAACCAGACGCTGAACTGGCAGGGCGAAGCCTGGCCCGGCACGCCGATGGAATGGGAAGTAGAGCGCGACCCCTATGGCGCGGACCGCGAGTCGGCGGTCCCCACCTGGGCGACCCGCGTGAAACTGGACTTGCCGCGCCTGGGCCTGGTGGACGCCCGGCTGAACCTGGCCGGCGACCAGATCGTCCTGCAGCTGATCGCCCCGCACAGCGCCACCGAAATCAATGATTCGTCGGACATGCTGCGCTCGCGCCTGCTGGCAGCCGGCCTCACCCTGAGCAATCTTTCGGTAAGCGTGGTGGAACCGCGCCCCGTCATCCCGGCCGACTTCTGATGAGCACCCTCCCCACCTCTGCGGACAACGGCCCCAACGCCAACCGCAACGCGGCGGTCGCCATTTCCTACGACGAAAAGGACGGCGCGCCGCGCGTCGTCGCCAAAGGCTATGGCCAGCTTGCAGACACCATCGTCCGCGCCGCCGAGGAAAATGGGCTGTATGTGCACGAATCGCGCGAACTGGTCGGCCTGCTCATGCAGGTCGATCTGGATGCGCATATTCCGCCCCAACTCTACGTAGCGGTGGCAGAATTGCTCGCCTGGCTGTATCGCCTGGAATCGCGCGAGCTTCCCGACGCCGCGCAGCCCGAAATTTCTACCTAAGGACTATCAACGTGTTGGATGCCAGCGACCCGGAATTCGTGCTGACCCGGCCGGAAGACATGCGCTCAGCCCTCTTCGAGCTGACGCACCCCGACAGCCACATCCTTGTGCGCGACGCGGCCGACCGCGAAATCGCCGTGCTCATTCTGGGCGCCGACAAGCAGACGCGCCAGTTCTTCTGGCGTCCGCGCGACTATGACGGCGCGGATTTCGAGCAGTCCGACAGCATGGGCCTGCTGAGCGGCACGACGTTTTATTTCAATGCCACCGCCTATGGCGGCGTACAGATCCGCTTCCGCGTGCAGCGCCCCGAAGTCATCCACTTCGACGACGGCAGCGCGGCGTTGATGTCGGCGTTCCCCGACCGCCTGGCGCGCATCCAGCGCCGCAAGATGTTCCGCGCCTCGATGATCTCCAGCGCCAGCCGCTGCTCCGCCTCCTGGCAGCCCGATCCCGCGAAAAAACCCGTCGGCTTCTCCGTGCGCGATATTTCGGTGGACGGCGTGGGATTGCGCGCGGGACTGGCGGTCGGCGAACTGCCCGCGAGCGGCGCCGTGATGGAGGGCGTGGAACTGGATTTCGGCGAACTGGGCAAGCTCAGCGCCGACCTGGAAGTGCGCAACGTGTATCCGGTTTCGGGCCAGCCCATGGGCGCGCCGGAAGCTGCCGACGACGGGGAGCCCAAGCATGTGTCGCTCACCGGCGAGCCGCCGGTCAGCCACGTGGGCGCGTTGTTCCTGAATCTGAATGCCCGCCAGGAGAACTGGCTGCAGCAGGTGGTGTGGCGCCTGGAGAAAGGCGCGCAGCGCAACTGAACGGGCGCGGGCCCGCTCCGGGAGGCCCCGCGCGCCGGTCCCGCAGGCCTTAGACGGCCATCGAGGAGATTTCCTTGTAGGCCGCAACCAGCTTGTTGCGCACCTGCACGGCGGTCTGGAAGCCGATGCTGGCTTTCTGCATGTCGATCATCACGTCATTCAACGAGATATCCGGCGCGCCCAGCTCGAAGGCCTTGGCCTGAGCGGTCGCGGCATTCTGCGCGGACGTCACGCGGCGGATGGAGCGCTGCAGTTCGGCGGCAAAACCGTCGGGCTGGCCCACGGCCTCGCCTGCGGCCAAATTGCCGGTTTCCGCCTTGCTCACTACCGAGCGCATCTGCTGGAGCATGCTTTCGATGCCGGACAAGCCTGAGACAGCCATTACCTGATTCCTTGCTGGTGGGGGATTACGCCAAAGTACCCCCGAAGCGTAGCGCCGATCCGGTTGGTCCATAGCCGACAAAAACCGCCAAAAATCCCGACATTTCATCGGATGCAACCGGCCTGCCCTGCGGATGCGGCGCCGCTTTGCGCCTTGTCATCGACATAGGGATTAAGTAACGCCAAAAAACGGCTGTTTTCGTCGATTGGGATTGCCGTCTCAGGGGCAATAATCCACGCTCTCCCCAGACCAGAAGCACGTTGCATGTGTAATCGGCCCTACCCAGACATGAAGTCATTTTCCCTGCTCCGCGAAGCCAGCGGGAGCCGTCAATGAATCAGCAGGCTACCCTGAGCTCGTCGCTTCTGGCCAAGTTCCCCGTGCTGGAAAAGATCCGGGCGCTGCCCAAGCCCATTCTGCTCGGCGCCGCCGCAGCGGTGGTCGCGGTGATCGTCGCCGTGGCCATGTGGAGCAGCGAACCCAAGTACAAGGTCCTGTTCTCGAACCTGGACGACCGCGATGGCGGCGCCATCGTGACGGCCCTGGGCACGATGAACGTTCCCTACCGCTACAACGAGACGGGCACCGCCCTCCTCGTTCCGGCGGACCGTGTCTACGACGCCCGTCTGCAGCTGGCCTCGCAAGGCCTGCCGCGCGGCGGTTCGGTCGGTTTCGAACTGATGGACAACGCCCGCTTTGGCGCCAGCCAGTTCGCAGAACAGATCAACTACCAGCGCGGCCTGGAAGGCGAACTGGCCCGGTCGATTGAAGCCATGCACACCGTGCAGCATGCGCGCGTCCACCTGGCCATGCCGCGCCAGTCGCTGTTCGTGCGTGAACGCCAGGCGCCCACGGCGTCGGTGCTGCTGAACCTGTATCCCGGCCGCAGCCTCAGCGACGCCCAGGTGTCCGCCATTTCCTGGCTGGTCGCCAGCAGCGTGCCCGAACTGACCGCCGAAAGCGTGTCCATCGTCGACCAGAACGGCCGCCTGCTGTCGGCTCCGCTGGGCGAAGGCCGCGGCATGGACGCGGACCAGCTGCGCTTCGTGCGCGAAATGGAACAGCGCACCGTCGAGCGCATCCTCACCATCCTGAATCCCCTGGTCGGCCCCGGCAACGTGCACGCCCAGGCGACCGCCGACGTGGACTTCGCCCGCCGCGAAGAGACGTCCGAGGTCTACCGCCCCAATCAGGAGCCTGGCCAGGCCGCCGTGCGCAGCCAGCAGACCAGCGACTCGACCCAGCGCGGCGTCGGTCCCGCCCAGGGCGTGCCCGGCGCGCTGTCGAATCAGGCGCCGGCCAACGCCCAGGCGCCGATCACCAATCCGCCCCAACAGCAGCCCCCCCGCCCCGGCCAGCCGCAGCAGCCCGCCAACGCGCAGCAACAGCAGCAGCAACAGCAGCAGACCGGCACCCAGGGCGCAACCGGCAGCCTGAACGAGCGCCGCGACGCCACCACCAACTATGAAGTGGACCGCACCATCAGCCACATCAAGCAGCCGGTGGGCAATCTGAAGCGCATGTCGGTCGCCGTGGTGGTGAACTACATCCGCGACAAGGACGGCGAGCCGCAAGCCCTGCCGCCCGAAGAACTGAACAAGCTCACCAACCTGGTCCGCGAGGCCATGGGCTATTCCGAGGCGCGCGGCGATTCGCTGAACCTCGTGAACAGCCAGTTCAACGACGGTCCTCCGCCGGTGCCGATGTGGCGCGATCCGGAAATGATCTCGTTGTTCAAGACGATTCTTGCCTGGCTGGTGGGCGGCGTGCTGGCGCTGTGGCTGTATCGCAAGCTGCGCCGCTCCGTGGGCGACTACCTGTACCCGCCGGTTGATCCGGAAGTGGCCGAAGCCGAGCGCGCCGAAGCGGCCCGCGAGGCCCAGGACCTGGCCCGCGCCAAGGAAACGGACCGCTATCAGGACAACCTGGAGCGCGCCCGCAACATGGCCAACAAGGATCCGCGCGCTGTCGCCATGGTCCTGCGCACCTGGATGAACAAAGATGAAAAATGATTCCACTCCCATGGACGGCATGACGCGCAGCGCCGTCCTGATGATGTCGCTGGGCGAAGACGCCGCGGCCGAGGTCTTCAAGTACCTGAGCGCCCGTGAAGTTCAGCAGGTGGGCGGCGCCATGGCCAGCCTGAAGCAGGTCACGCGCAACGATGTCGCCGTTGTGCTGGAAGAATTCCGCCAGGAAGCCGACCAGTTCATGGCCGTCACCCTGGGTTCGGACGACTACATCCGCACCGTCCTGACCAAGGCGCTGGGCAGCGACCGCGCCGCCGGCCTGATCGAGGACATCCTGGAAGCCGGCGACGGCGGCAGCGGCATCGACGCGCTGAACTGGCTGGACCCGACCACCGTGGCCGAGCTGATCGGCGACGAGCACCCGCAGATCATCGCGACCATCCTGGTGCACCTGGAGCGCGACCGCGCGGCGGGCGTGCTGGCGCTGCTGACCGACCGCCTGCGCAACGACGTGATGCTGCGCATCGCCACCTTCGGCGGCGTGCAGCCTGCGGCGCTGTCGGAACTGACCGAAGTGCTCAACTCCGTGCTGGCCGGCCAGGGCGCAAAGCGCAGCAAGATGGGCGGCGTACGCACCGCGGCCGAGATCCTGAACATGATGAATTCGACTCAGGAAGAGACCGTGGTCGCCAGCCTGCGCGAGCGCGACAACGACCTGGCGCAGAAGATCATCGACGAGATGTTCGTGTTCGACAACCTGCTCGACGTCGAAGACCGCGCGATCCAGCTCATCCTCAAGGAAATCGACAACGACACGCTCATGGTCGCGCTCAAGGGCGCCCAGGAAGAGCTGCGCGCGAAGTTCCTGCGCAACATGTCCAGCCGCGCCGCCGAAATGCTGCGCGAGGATCTGGAAGCGCAAGGCCCGATCCGCATGTCGAAGGTCGAAACCGAACAGAAGAAGATCCTCCAGATCGCCCGCCGCCTGGCCGAAAGCGGCCAAATCGTGCTGGGCAACTCCGGAGACGACGCGTATGTCTGAAGCGGACCGCGGCGCGACGACGCTCATCTCGCGCAGCGCCGCCTGGCGGCGCTGGCAGATGCTGTCGTTCGACGAGCCGGAGCCCGTCGAAGCCGAACCGGAACCCGAACCCGATCCGGGTCCCGATCCCGCCGTGGTGATGGCGCAGCTGCGCGCCCAGGCGATCGCGGAAGGACACGAGGAAGGCGCGGCCCGCGGCCATGCCGCCGGCCTGGAAGCAGGCCAGCAGGCGGGCTATGAAGCCGGCCTGGCCGCCGGCCGCGAAGCCGGCTTTGCCGAAGGCCTGGCCCAGGGCCGCGAACAAGGCGCCGCCGAGGCGCAGCGCCTGCACGCCTTGGTCGAAGCCTGCGCGGTTTCGCTTGGCGCGCTGGAAGAAAAGATGGGCCAGAGCCTCCTGACCCTGGCCCTGGACATCGCCCAGCAGGTGGTCCGCACCACCCTCGCCGACCAGCCCGAGACCGTCGTCGGCGCGGTGCGCGACGTGCTCCACATCAACCCGACCGCGGGCGGGCAGATGCGCCTGTGGGCCAACCCCGACGACATCGAGCTGATCCGTCTGCACCTGGCCGACGAACTGAAGGAAGGTCACTGGCGCGTCCTGGCCGACGAGTCGATCACGCGCGGCGGCTGCCGCGCGGAGACGCCGTTCGGCGACATCGACGCCACGCTGCAGACCCGCTGGCGCCGCGTGGCCGCCTCGCTGGGCCGCAATGCGTCGTGGGAGGAACCGGCGTGAGCGCCCAATCGGTCCCCGCGCAGCCCGGCCAGCCCACGGCGCCCGCCGCCACCGCGCCGGCCGCGCCCGTGATCGACCGCTGGCAGACCCAGCTGCAGATCGGTTCGATCCGCGCGGCGTCCACCGACCCCTGGCTGGTCAGCGGCAAGATCACCCGGGCCACGGGCCTGGTGCTGCACGCCACCGGCCTGCGCCTGCCCGTGGGCGCCGCCGCCCGCATCGAAATCGCGCGCGGCCACGACCACTGGGCCGACGCTGAAGTCGTCGGCTTCGACGGCCACACCCTCTATCTGATGCCGCAGGCCGACATTTCCGGCCTGCCTCCCGGCGCGCGCGTCGTGCCGGGCGAACCGCCCGTGCAGCGCCAGATCCCGCTGCCGCGCAAGGCTGAACTGAACGGCAACGCCAAGCCCCAGCTGGGCCGCCACCTGCCGGTCGGCAACGCGCTGCTGGGACGCGTGCTCGACGGCGCCGGCCGCCCGCTGGACGGCCTGGGCCCGCTGACGGGCGCCGAACTGGCCCCTCTTTCCGCCCAGCCCATCAACCCGCTGTCGCGCGCGCCGATTGATACGGTGCTGGACACGGGCGTGCGCGCCATCAACGGCCTGCTGACGGTCGGCCGCGGCCAACGCATGGGCCTGTTCGCCGGTTCCGGCGTGGGCAAGAGCGTGCTGCTCGGCATGATGGCCCGCTACACCAAGGCCGATGTCATCGTCGTGGGCCTGATCGGCGAGCGGGGCCGTGAAGTCAAGGAATTCATCGAGCACAACCTGGGCCCCGAGGGTCTGGCGCGCTCGGTCGTGGTGGCCGCGCCCGCCGACGTCTCGGCGCTGCTGCGCCTGCAGGGCGCCGCCTACGCGACGCGCCTGGCCGAGCACTTCCGCGACCAGGGCCTGGACGTGCTGCTGATTATGGACTCGCTGACCCGCTACGCGATGGCGCAACGGGAAATCGCGCTGGCCATCGGCGAACCGCCCGCCACCAAAGGCTATCCGCCGTCTGTGTTCGCCAAGCTGCCCACGCTGGTGGAACGCGCCGGCATGGGCGCACCCGGCCCGTCCGGCAAGGCCGGCTCGATCACGGCGTTCTATACCGTGCTGGCCGAAGGCGACGACCAACAGGATCCCATCGCGGACTCGGCGCGGGCCATCCTGGACGGCCACGTGGTGCTGTCGCGCCACCTGGCCGAAGCCGGCCACTACCCGGCCATTGATATCGAAGCGTCGATCTCGCGCGCCATGACCTCGCTCATCACGCCGCAGCAGTTCTCGATCGTGCGCCGCTTCAAGCAGAGCCTGTCGCGCTATCAGCGCAATCGCGACCTCATCGCCGTCGGCGCCTACGCCGCCGGCAACGATCCGCAGCTGGATGACGCGATCGCGCGCTATCCCCGCCTGGAAGCCTTCCTGCAACAGGACATCGGCGAGAACGTCGGCTACGAAGACGCCGTCAACCAGTTGCGAGCCAGTTTCGAATCACGGGACACCTATGCCTAGCCAATTGCCCCTGGACATGCTGATCAACCTGGCCAAGGAAAGCACGGACGAAGCCGCGCGCCTCCTAGGCCGGCTCACCGCCGAACGCAGCAATGCGGAACGCCAGCTCTCCATGCTGCACGACTACCGCCAGGACTACCTCGAACGCCTGCAACAGGCAATGACGAGCGGCATGGCGGCCAGCGATTGCCACAACTATCAGCGCTTCATCGGCACGCTGGACGACGCGATCGGCCAGCAGCAGACCGTGCTGCGCCAGGCCGAGGAAAACCTGTCCAAGGGCCGCCTTTACTGGCAGCAGGAAAAGCGCAAGCTCAACTCCTACGACGCCTTGGCGCAGCGCGAACTGCGCGCCCAGGCTTTGGTGGAATCCCGCCGCGAACAGCGCGTCAACGACGAATACTCCGCCCGCCTGGTCCAGCGCCAGACCGGCGGCATGCATTAAGCGATACCTCACAGGAAGCCCAAGATGACCGCTCCCCTGCCCTTGCCTTTGATCGCGCCGACCGCGCCGACGTCGATCGCCGACGTAATCGGCGCCAAGTCCGCGTCGGCCAACAAGAAAGGCCCCAGCTTCTCGGATGTGCTGGCCCAGCAGCGCCCGGCGCAGCAGCGGCCGGCCCAGGCCGCCGACGCGCGCCCCGCGCGCGGCGACGCCAAGACGCCGTCCAATGGCAAGAATCCCGACGAACCCGCCGCCGCAGCCGAAGGCGCCGCCGCCGGCGCGATCGACGAAGCCGTGCAGACCGCCGCCCAGGCGGAAGCCGGCGCCCTCGCCGTCGCCGCCGCGCAGCAGCCGGTTGCCGCGCCCGTGCTGCCGCAGCAGGCCCTGGAAATCGCCGCCCAGGCGGCCGAACAGGTGCAGATCGCCCGCGGCAATGCGGCGGCCACCGCTACCGCGATGAGCAACGGCGCCGCCGTACTGACCGCGGCGCTGACCGCCGCCGATACGGCCCTCCCGGCCGCAGCGCAGGCTGCGCAGACGCCCGTCGCGGCCACCGCCGACGAGGCCCAGGCCGGCGCCGCGCTGGCTGCCCGCGATGCCCAGGCCGCCCTGCCGGTCCTGACCGCCGCCGTCAAGCCGGGCAGCACGCCCACCGCCTCGACCGCCGTCGACCCCAAGCTTGCCGCCAAGGCCGACACCCCGCGCGCCGCACTCGAGGTCTCGCTGCCGCGCCCGGCGCGCGACCTGCGTGCCCAGGCCGAGCAGGCGCCCGCCCTGCCGGTGCAGGAACATGCAGCCGAGGACGATCAGGCGGTCCTGCTGGCCGGCACGACCCCGCAGTTCCAGGCTCCGCAGCATGGCGCCAGCGCCCAGGACGCGCTGGCCCAGGCGCTTGCCGCAGCCACGCAGCGCCAGGCGGCCCCGGTGGTCAACCAGGCCGCCGTGGCGCAACCCGTCGTTCCGGTCGTGCTGCAGGTCGCTACGCCAGTTGGCGCCACGCACTGGGGCACCGAACTCGGCCAGCAGATGGTCATGATGAGCAGCAACGCGCGCCAAGGCATGCAGACCGCCGAATTGCGGCTGGATCCGCCCGACCTCGGTCCGCTGCGCGTCAGCCTGAACCTGTCGGATGGCGTGGCCTCCGCCTCGTTCGTGTCCGCGCACGCCTCGGTGCGTCAGGCCATTGAAGTCGCCATCCCGCAGTTGCAGCAGGCGCTGGCCCAGGCCGGCATCTCGCTGGGACAGACCAGCGTGGGCGAACAGGCCGCGCAACAGGAATTCGCGCAGCAGAACGGCGGCGGTTCGCAACGCCAGCAAGGCGGCGGATCGGCCGTGGCGGACGGCTCGGCCGATGCCTCGCAGCCCGCCGTAACGGTGGCGCGCAACGCCAATGCATTGGTCGACACCTTTGCGTAATGAACGAGCGGCCCGCGGCCGGCAACGGACGCGGGCAGTGCAGCAATAGCTTGAGATACGCGGCTTTCGCCCTGTTTTTCGCCTCCAAGCGGCGGCGGGATTTCGGGCAGAATGCTTTCATCCACTAAGAACCCGTTTTCACCGGCGGCACAACACGCATCGATACCCAGATGGCGACAATCAAACCCATTCCCGCGCCGGCGCGCGGCGCGACGACCTCCGGCGGCATCGGCCGCATCCTTCGCCCGGTGCTGGCGATCCTGGTGCTGCTTCTGGTCGCTGCCGCCAGCGCGGGCGCAACCTGGTTCATCACCCAGCGCATGCAGCCGCAAGCCGGCAACGCGGTGCAGCTGGGCGTGGGCCAGGTTCCCGCCGGCCAGCCCGGCCAACCCGGCCAACCCGGCCAGCCGGGTCAGGCAGGCCAAGGCGCGCAAGGCCCCCAGGCCACGCCGACGACCTTCGTCGCGCCGTCCGCCACGCCCATTGCCGTGCCCGCCCCGATCTTCGTTCCGATCGAAGCGTTCACCGTCACGCTGCAGAACGCCGAAACCGAGCGCATCATGCACGTCGGCCTGACGCTGCGCGTGAGCGATGAGCAGACCCGCACCCGCCTGGAAAAATACATGCCGGAAGTGCGCAGCCGCATCCTGATGGTGCTGTCCGCGCAATCGCCCACCGGCGTCCAGACGCAACAGGGCAAGAACGACATGGTCGCGGCCATCAAGCAGGCGGTGAACCGCCCCTTCTCGCCCCTGCCTGACGGCCAGTATGTCACCGACGTGCTGTTCACGGCGTTCGTGGTGCAATAAGCATGGCCTACGAGGCATTTCTTTCGCAGGACGAAGTCGATGCGCTGCTGGCCGGCGTCACCGGCGAGAGCGATAGCAAAAAGGAATCAGAAGGCCCCAGCGCCGGCGCGCGCGCCTACGACCTGAGCTCGCCCGAGCGGGTGGTCCGCCGCCGCATGCAGACGCTGGAGCTCATCAACGAGCGTTTTGCGCGCAACATGCGCAACGTGCTGCTGAACTTCATGCGCCGCAGCGCCGACATCACCGTCGGTTCGATCAAGATCCAGAAGTACGCAGACTTCGAACGCAACCTGCCCGTGCCGAGCAATCTGAACATGATTCAGATGAAGCCGCTACGCGGCACGGCGCTCTTCACGTATGACCCGAACCTGGTGTTCCTGGTCATCGACAGCCTGTTCGGTGGCGATGGCCGCTACCACACGCGCGTCGAAGGCCGGGACTTCACCACCACCGAACAGCGCATCATCCGGCGCCTGCTCAACCTGACCCTGGAAAGCTACGGCAAGTCCTGGGATCCCGTCTATCCGATCGAGTTCGAATACGTACGCTCGGAGATGCACACCAAGTTCGCCAGCATCACCGGCAACAATGAAGTGGTGGTCGTCACCTCGTTCCACATCGAATTCGGCGCGACCGGCGGCGACCTGAACATCTGCCTGCCCTACTCCATGATCGAGCCGGTGCGCGATCTGCTGACGCGTCCGCTGCAGGAGACCACGCTCGAAGAGGTCGACCAGCGCTGGTCGCTGCAGCTTTCCCGCCAGGTGCGCAGCGCCGACATCGACGTGGTCGCGGAATTCGCGCGCATCCCGTCGTCGATCCGCGAACTGATCAGCCTGAAGGTCGGCGACGTCCTTCCGGTCGACGTGCCCGAAACCGTCATCGCCAGCGTCGACGGCGTGCCGCTGATGGAATGCGGCTACGGCGTCTTCAACGGCCAGTACGCCTTGCGCGTGCAAAACCTGTTTACCCACGATACAGAACCCAACGAGGCCTCTGACCATGACTGACAAGAACGAGCCCGGCACCGGCTCGTCCCCGGCCGACGACTGGGCCGACGCGCTCGCCGAACAATCCCGCGCCAACCCGCCCACGCAAGCCGACGGTCTGAAGCCGCAGGACGACTGGGCCGCCGCGATGGCTGAACAGACCGCCGCCACGGCGCCGGCAGCCCCGGCGCCCGCACCGGCTCCCGCGCCCGCGGCGCCTGCCGCGCAGCCGGCATCGCAATCCGTGTTCAAGCCTCTGGCAGGCGCGGTCGCCGGCCAGGGCAACGACATCGACCTGATCATGGACGTGCCCGTCCAGCTGACGGTCGAGCTGGGCCGCACCCGCCTGACCATCAAGAACCTGCTCCAGCTGGGCCAGGGCTCGGTGGTCGAGCTCGACGGCCTGGCCGGCGAACCGATGGACATCTTCGTCAACGGCTACCTCATCGCCCAGGGCGAAGTCGTGGTCGTCGAGGAAAAGTACGGTATCCGCCTGACCGACATCATCACCCCGTCCGAGCGGATCAACCGCTTGAACAACCGTCGCTGAAGACCTGGCGCCATGACCGAACCTGCCCTGCTGCGCGTCATCGTCGGCCTCGTGCTGGTGGTGGCCGCCATCCTGGTTTCGGCATGGCTGGCCAAGCGCGCCGGACTGATGCAGCGCGGCGGCGGCAACCTGCTGCGCCAGGTCGCCAGCCTGCCCGTCGGCCCGCGCCAAAGCATCGTCGTCGTCGAGATCGAAGACACCTGGCTGGTGGTGGGCGTCGGCCCGAACCAGCTCACCACCCTGCATACCCTGCCCGCCGGCCAGTTGCCGGAGGGCTCGCCTCTGCCCACCGCCGCCTTCGCCGCCAAGCTGGGCCAGGCCCTCAAGCGCCGCTAGGGCCCTGCGGCCGAGGCGCGATTCCAGCGACACCCATGAGTTTGCTCACCAGCCCGACTTCCGCCCGCGCCAGCCGCCGCGCGCTGCCCATGCTGGCCGCCGCCGCGGTCCTGGGCCTGGCCTTCTTTCCGGCCGGCGTCGTCGCGCAGGCCACGCTGCCCGCGCTGACCGCCACGCCGGGCGCGGACGGCTCGCAGACGTATTCGCTCAGCATGCAAACCATGCTGCTGATGACGTCGCTGTCGTTCCTGCCGGCGGCGCTGCTGATGATGACGGGCTTTACGCGCATCATCATCGTGCTGGGCCTGCTGCGCAGCGCCATGGGCACCGCCATGTCGCCGCCCAACCACGTGCTCATCGGCCTGGCGCTGTTCCTGACCTTCTATACGATGTCGCCGGTGTTCGACAAGATCTACGCCGACGCCTATAAGCCCTTGTCCGAGGGCACGATCCAGTTCGAGACGGCGGTCGAGCGCGCCGCCGGCCCGCTGCGCACGTTCATGCTGCACCAGACCCGTGAAAACGACCTGTCGCTGTTCGCAAACCTGGCCAAGCAGCCCGCGCTGGAAGATCCGTCCCAGGTCCCCATGCGCATCCTGGTGCCCGCCTTCATCACCAGCGAACTGAAGACCGCGTTCCAGATCGGCTTCACGATCTTCATCCCCTTCCTCATCATCGACCTGGTGGTGGCCAGCGTGCTGATGGCGCTGGGCATGATGATGGTGCCGCCCGTGACCGTCGCCCTGCCCTTCAAGCTGATGCTGTTCGTGCTGGCCGATGGCTGGAACCTGCTTATGGGCTCGCTGGCCCAAAGCTTCTACCAGTAGCGCCCCGAGGAGAATCGCCATGACTGCCGAAACCGTCATGACCATGACCTACCAGGCGATGAAGATCGTCCTGGCGATGGCCGGTCCGCTGCTGCTCGTCACCCTGGTCGTCGGCCTGGTCATCAGCATTTTCCAGGCGGCCACGCAGATCAACGAAATGACGCTGTCGTTCATTCCGAAGCTGCTGGCCATGTGCGGCGTCCTGGTGCTGCTGGGCCCCTGGCTGATCGGCGTCATGGTTGACTACATCCGGCAGCTCATCGGCCAGATCCCCATGCTGGTGTCCTGAGCGGCCCCGCCGCAGGACGCCCGCATTCCCCATCATGATCGCCTTCACGCTCGAACAGCTCAACGGCTGGATCGGCCAGTTCCTCTGGCCGTTCGTGCGCATCCTGGCGCTGGTGGGCACGGCGCCGCTGTTTTCCGAATCGCTGATACCGGTCAAGGTCAAAGTCGGCCTGTCCTTCGTCCTGGCCGTGGCCATCAGCCCGGCGCTGGACCCCATGCCGCCCATATCGCCCGGTTCTTTTGCCGGCCTCTGGATGGTGATGCAGCAGGTGCTGATCGGCATCGCCATGGGCTTTACCATGCGCCTGGTGTTCGCCGCCGTCCAGACCGCGGGCGAATTCGTCGGCCTGCAGATGGGCCTGTCGTTCGCCTCGTTTTTCGATCCCAGCTCCGGCGCCAACACGGCCGTGCTGTCCCGGCTGTTCAACATCGTGGCGATGCTGACATTCCTGGCGCTGGACGGACACCTGCTGGTGCTGGCCGCCCTGGTCCGCTCCTTCGACACCCTGCCTATCGCCATGATCCAGCTGCACCAGAACGGCTGGGGCGCGGTGGTGGAATGGGGCAAGACCGTGTTCGTCTCCGGCCTGCTGCTGGCGCTGCCGCTGATCTGCGCGCTGCTGACCATCAACCTTGCCATGGGCATCCTGAACCGCGCCGCCCAGCAGCTATCCGTGTTCTCCGTCGGCTTCCCCGTCACGCTGATCATCGGCGTGACCGTGCTGGCCGTGGTCCTGCCGCACGCGGGACCCTTCCTGGAATCGCTGTTCGAGTCCGGCCTGTCGGCCATGAGCCGGGTGGTCGACGCGCTGGCGGGCCGATAGGCGGCCGCTGGATCCCACAAAAAAAGCGGCAGTCTGCCGCTTTTTTCTTGCACCGGGCTCGCCGACGCTTAAGACTGCCCCACCACCCGGAACACGCGGATGGTTTCGCGCAGCGCGCCCGACTGGTTGCCCAGCTGCATCACGGCGCCGCCCAGCTCCTGCACCAGCGCGGTATTCTGCACCGTCATCACGTCCATCTGCGACACCGCGGTGTCGACCTGCTCGATGCCGCTGGACTGCTCCTGCGACGCGCGCGAGATCTCGCCAATGATGTCCGTGACGCGGTGCACGGCGGCCACGATGTCCTGCATGGTCGCCCCGGCCTGCTCCGCCTGCGCCGAGCCTTCCGTGACGCGGTCCACCGAATCCTCGATCAGCGCCTTGACCTCTTTGGCGGCCTGCGCGCTCTTCTGCGCCAGGCTGCGCACCTCGCCCGCCACCACGGCGAAGCCCTTGCCCGATTCGCCCGCCCGCGCCGCTTCCACCGCCGCGTTCAGGGCCAGGATGTTGGTCTGGAACGCGATGCCTTCAATGATGGTGACGATATCCGCGATCTTGCGCGAACTGTCGGAAATGCCGTGCATGGTGTTGACCACCTGGCTGACCGCCACACCCCCGCGGCGCGCCACGTCCATGCTGCTGGCGGCCAGCTGGTTGGCCTGGCGGGCGTTGTCGGCATTCTGGCGCACGGTCGACGTCAATTGCTCCATGCTGGCGGCGGTCTGCTGCAGCGAGGCCGCCTGGCCTTCCGTGCGGCCGGCCAGTTCCTGGTTGCCGCGCGCGATGTGGACCGCGGCATGCGTGGTGCCTTCGATCCCCCGGTACACGTCCTGGGCGATGCCGATGAGGCTCTTGCGCATCACCTCCAGCGAGAACTTCAGGCTGCCAACCTCGTCGTCGGAATCCGCGATGATCTGCGTGGTGAGGTTGCCCGCCGCGACTTGGCGCGCCATGTTGGCGGCGTCGAGCATCGGTTCCAGCAACGAGCGCGACAGGCTCCAGCCCATGGCGAAGATCGTCACGACGCCCAGCGCGATCGCGCCGCAGCCCAGCCCGGCGCCCCATGCGTCCAGGCTGGACCAGTTGGCGTGCAGCCCATAGGCGCCGGCCGCCGCCACGATGCCCGACGACAGCATTGCGTGGCGCAGCATGCGGTTGCGCACGCCCGGCAGGAACGGGAACGCCAGCACGTCCAGCCCGCGGCGCCAGCCGGCGCGCACCGGCCGGCCGCGCAGGATGCGCACGCCCCTGGCTGTACCTTCACGGATGCGCGCGTAAAGCGCTTCGGCCATCTCGATCTGCTCTTCCGAGGGGCGCACCCGGACCGACGAATAGGCCACGACCTCGCCGTTCTCGACAATCGGCGTGGCGTTCGCCAGCACCCAGTAGTAGCCGCCGTCCTTGCGCCGGTTCTTGACCACGCCCAGCCACGACTCGCCGGATTCCAGCGTCTGCCACAGGTCCTCGTAGGCCTCGGCCGGCATGTCCGGGTGGCGCACGATATTGTGCGGCTTGCCAATGAGTTCTTCGCGAGTAAAGCCGCTGACTTCGACGAACGCCGGGTTCGCATAGACAATGCGGCCCTTGCTGTCGGTACGCGAGATCAGGTACTGATCCTCGCGCAGCTTGGTTTCCACATCGGTGATGGGTAGGTTGACGCGCACGGCTTGCCTCCAGTTACAACATATACGACAGCAGATGGACGACGGCGCTCGAACCAGCCGCGACGCCCCGCATCGCCTCGTTCCCGCCTGATTCGTCTGGCGCTCCGCTTACCGCGCAAACCGCCATCGACCACTGTGTTATTGCCCAAATAACGGGCACTAATATTGTTAACGGTCATATAGACGAAAACTTAACGTGCTTATGACTTGACCGGCGATCCTTATAACCACAATAAATAAGCAGTACCTCGAGCCCGGTCCGCGCCGGGCCTGAAACGCAAAAAGGCCGCGCCCGATCCCGCTGCTGCGGAATCGGGCGCGGCCCAGGATGCTGCCTTAGTTCAAGGACGGCGCTGCGTATCCGCCCAGTTGCTGGGCCGGAACTTCAATCACTTCGCCCGTATTGATCTTGAACACGGCCACCGCTTCAGCCAGGCGCTGCGCCTGTTCCTGCAGCGAGCCGGCCGCGGCCGCGGCCTCTTCCACCAGCGCCGCGTTCTGCTGCGTCACTTCGTCCATCTGCGACACCGCGCGGTTCACCTGGTCGATACCGCTGGACTGCTCCTCGGACGCCGCCGAGATCTCGCCCATGATGTCCGTCACGCGCTTGACCGACGCCACGATCTCTTGCATCGTCGCGCCTGCGCGTTCGACCTGCTGGGAACCGGCGCCCACCTTGGTCACCGAGTCCTCGATCAGGCCCTTGATTTCCTTGGCCGCCTGCGCGCTGCGCTGGGCCAGCGAACGCACTTCGCCCGCCACCACCGCAAAGCCCTTGCCTTGTTCGCCGGCGCGCGCGGCTTCCACCGCCGCGTTCAGCGCCAGGATGTTGGTCTGGAACGCAATGCCGTCGATCACCGACACGATCTCGGAAATCTTGCGCGAGCTGGCCGAAATGCCTTCCATGGTGCTCACCACTTCCGACACCGCAGAACCGCCGCGTTCGGCCACGTCCGACGCGCTGGCCGCCAGCTGGTTGGCCTGGCGCGCGTTGTCGGCGTTCTGCTTGACCGTCGAGGCCAGTTCTTCCATCGACGCCGCGGTTTCCTCGAGCGAGGCCGCCTGCTCTTCGGTGCGGCTGGACAGATCCGTATTGCCCGCCGAGATTTCGCGCGAACCCACGGTGATCTCATCCACGCCGCGGCGCACCGTCGACACCGTGCGGGTCAGGCTTTCCTGCATGCGCTTGAGCGCCGCGAACAGCTGGCCGATCTCGTTGTGCGAACGCACTTCGACGCGGCCGGTCAGGTCGCCGGCGGCGATCTTGTCGAAATGCTGGCCGGCTTCGACCAGCGGACGCACCACCAGGCGGCCAAACAGGATGCGCGCCAGAATCATCAGCAACAGCGCCAGGCCGACCGCAATGCCCACGGCCACCATGGCCAGATTGAAGTTGGCTTCGGCCTGGTCGATCGTGGCTTGCTGCTGGTCGCCGATGTACTTGCCGAACTGGCCGATCGCCTCGATGAAGGCGGCGCTGCGCGGCGTGCCGTATTCGTTGTTCACCATGTAGAACGTGGAATAGTCTTCGCTGCGCAGGGCTTCCACCATCGTGTCCACGCCATCGTCGATATAGGAGCGATAGCGGCGCACCAGGTTCATCGACAGCTGGCGGCCCGTGTCGTCTTCCAGCATGTTCTTCTGGAAGTCGGCAAAGCGGCTGCGCACGCCGGTCAGCAGATCCGTCGCGCCCTTGAGCGCCGCGGCGGCGTCACGCGCCGAATTCTCGCCGCTGCCCCAGCCGGATTCCTGCAGGTGACGCGCGGCCACCATCAGGCTCACGCGGGCGCGCAGCATGTCGCTATTGATGATCTCGACCTGCTTGGCGCGTTCGGTCAGCGCATTGACCTCGCGGATAGATTGATAATTGCTTTGCAGGAAGTGGGCGGCCAAGCCTCCCACCGCGGCGATCAGCACCGCGAAGAACGCCATGACCCACAGCAGCATCGTGCCGACGCGGGCATCGCGAAGCCGCATTTTGCGCTTGACCTTGGGTGCGCGCGCGGCTTTTTTCTTGCCGGCCTTGCCGGGCTTTGCACCGGATTCGAGACTCGCTTCCATTTTTTTCCCCATCCCTCAGGAACTACTCTGACCAAATGAAAAACCACCCTGTGGACACGCCCTGTTACATGGGGCATACACTCAGGGCGACGTACATCGCGGCTCGCGCCGCGATGTTCTCTACTGAACACCAGGGCTATTTGCCTTGGGGCGCCAGACCGGCCGGTTCGCCCGGTCCAGGTATGTAGATGGTTTGCACCTCGGGCTCCATCGCGGGCTGCGCCCAGTCCTGAGACGACTCAGGCACGGGCGCCGGACCCAGCAACTTTCGGCGTTCCCAAGGTTCCAGCAGAATATTGGTGCTGTCGACAAGCCGCATCAGACGGCCGTCGGGGCCGAACTGCAGCAGCGCATCCTTACGGCTGTACAAGCCGTCGGCGACAAAGGTTATCTTGAAGGACCAAAGCGCCAGCAAGGTGCCGTCGCTCTGTTTGAAACGTTGGGCCGGAGGCGCGGTCAGCGCGCGCGAGGCCTCTTCCAGCGTCGTCTGCCCGGGCGTCAGGGTCGACAGCTTGCTCGGGTCGAAGTTATGGCCCGTCGCCGCGCAGCCGGCCAGAATCACCGCAACTGCGGCCGCCGCCAGAAGATGTAGATAACCTCGCATACCCTGCCCATTTGCCGGCAATGCCGGCGTCAGAAAGATTCCCAATCGTCGTCCGAAGGCGCCTGCCGCCGGCTGGCCGCCGGCGCGGCCG
>NZ_AGUF01000049.1 GCF_000236785.1 Achromobacter arsenitoxydans SY8
TGGTGATGTCCGCGCCCGACTTGATCAGCAGATCCACCATGGGCTTGCGGCCCGACAGCGCAGCCATCATCAGCGGCGTTTCACCGTTGGGCGCCGGCGCGTTGACCATCGCCTTGTTCGCCAGCAGCAGCCGGGCCATTTCCATCTGCCCCCGGGAAGCCGCGTAGTGCAGCGGCGTCCAGCCCAGACGGTTGACGTTGGCGCCGCGCGCGATCAGCTTGCGGGCGCGTTCGGTCTGGCCGGCGATGGCCAGGTACATCAGCGGGGTTTCACCCGCGGGATTCTCGGCGTTCACGTCGGTGCGCTTGTCGGCCGCAAGCACATCGAACACCTTCCAGGCGCCATCCACCACCGCACGCATGATGGCCGGCTGGCCGTTCTTGTAGCGCACGTTGGGGTCCGACCCCTGGGCCAGCAGCGCCTTGATATCGTCGGGATAGTCGTTGGCGACATACACCCACCAGTCGCCGGGATTGGCGGCCTGGGATGCCGGCGCCGCCAGACCGATGGCCAGCGCCAGCATGCCTGCGCGGCCGCAGGACAGAAAGGCTTTTTGGGCAGAAGCGAAGCTGATGGCCATGGCTATCCTCGAGAACAATATTTGATAAATAAGATTAAATTAACGCTTTATCTTATTGAAAAGCTTAAAGAAATTTTCCGTTGATGCGCGCGCCACTTCGGCGACGGAGATCCCCCTGAGGTCCGCGATCTTTTCGGCAACGTGAATCACCTTGGACGGATCATTGAGCTTGCCGCGATACGGCACCGGCGCCAGGTAAGGCGAATCGGTTTCGATCAGCAGCCGGTCCAGCGGCACCTTGGCGGCGACCTCGTGCACGATCTGGGCATTCTTGAACGTCACGATGCCCGACAGCGAAATATGGAAATTCTGGTCCAGAGCGGCCTGCGCGACTTCCCAGGTCTCGGTGAAACAGTGCATCACCCCGCCGGCCTCGGACGCTTTCTCTTCGCGCAGCATGCGCACCGTGTCCTCAGCCGATGAACGCGTGTGGACGATGAGCGGCAGGCGAGCGTCACGCGCGGCGCGGATGTGGCGGCGGAAGCGTTCGCGCTGCCAGTCCAGGGGCTCGGACAGGCGGTAGTAGTCCAGGCCGGTTTCGCCGATGGCGACGACCTTGGGATGCTCGGACAGCCGCACGAGCTCTTCGGGGCTCGGGTCCGGCGTGTCTTCGTAGTCGGGGTGCACGCCCACCGAGGCCCAGAGCCTCGCTTCGGGTTCCACCAGCGACATCAGGCCCGGCCATTCCGGCATGTTCACGCTGACGACCAGCGCGTGGGTGACCTGGTTTGCCGTCATGCGGTCAAGAATGGCCGGCAGATCGGCCGCCAGCTCCGGGAAATTCAAATGACAGTGGGAATCGACGTACATGGTGAGTCTGGTTGAAGGAGCCGGGGCGCCCCGCCCTGCCTCCGGGCAAAGCGCCGCCGGATCAAGGGCTTACGCTTGGCAGGATAGCACCACGCGCTGCAGGGTGGCGTGGGCGAACAGCTTGGCGTTCAGGGGGTGAGTGGCCAACGCGCGCTGGCGGGTGAGCCAGCGCGCGGCCTCGGCCACGCGGGCGGTATTGATGCGGGCGGCGACCTGCGCAACGCCCGCCGCCAGCGACGGAAAGTAGCGCACGGGCGCCCCGGCG
The DNA here is from genome assembly GCF_000236785.1 of Achromobacter arsenitoxydans SY8. Lineage (GTDB taxonomy): Bacteria > Pseudomonadota > Gammaproteobacteria > Burkholderiales > Burkholderiaceae_B > Achromobacter > Achromobacter arsenitoxydans. The sequence goes on from NZ_AGUF01000049.1 coordinate 1,656, forward strand.
CTGGCCAGCATCAGGTCCGTATAGAGCCGTTGCAGGGCATCAATCCATTCGGCCGCCGCCACCTTTTCCAGGGATTCGGCTAGCGTGCCCACGTCGGGCGCCTGCCCTTTGGCCAGCGGGCCGATCAATTGCGCCAACCAGGGCGGACAGGCGGTCTCGCCCGCCTGCGCCAGGCGCAGCGCCGCCAGCGGCGCGCCGCCCGCCGCGGCCAGCCATTCGCGCGCCGGCTCCACGTTCTGGCCGCGCAGCCATTGCAGCGCGGTGTCCGCGTCCGGCGCGGGCAGCGGCAGACGCCGGCAGCGCGACACCAGGGTCGGCAGCAGGCGGTCGGGCGCATCCGCCACCAGCAGGAACACCGTATGGGGAGGCGGTTCCTCCAGCACCTTCAGCAGGGCGTTGGACGACACCACATTCAGCGCGTGGGCCGGATAAAGCAATGCCACGCGCCAGCCGCCGCGGTGCGTGGCCGTGTTGAACCACGACTCCAGCGAGCGGATCTGGTCGATGCGGATTTCCTTGGACGGCGCCCGCTTGGCTGTGCCGGCGGCGGGCTCGGCGTCTTCGGCCTGCTCGGCCGCATCGGCGCCCTCTTCCACGGCCACCGCCTCGGGACGGATGCGGCGCAGGTCGGGATGGTTGCCGCTGGCGAACCAGGCGCAGGCGGCGCAGTGGCCGCAGGCCAGGCCGTTTTCAGGCGTCTCGCACAACAGGCTGGCCGCCGCCGCCACCGCAAAATCCAGTTTGCCGATGCCGGCCAGTCCGTGCACCAGCCAGGCGTGCGCAAACCGGTCGCGGTTGCCCAGCCAGGTGCGGGCCGTGTCCATTTGCCACGGCAGGAACTGGGGCGCGCTCATGCCTGGCCGGCCAGCAGTTCGCGCAGGCCGGCTTCGAGTTCGGCGCGGATCTGGGCGATGGATCGGGTGGAGTCGACGATATGGATGCGATCGGGGTCGGCCTTGGCGCGCGCGTGATAGGCCTGGCGGGTGCGTTCGAAGAACGCTGCGCCCTCGCGCTCGAAGCGGTCGGGTTCGCGGGCGTCGGCCAGCCGCGCCCGGGCCACTTCCAATGGCACGTCGAACAGCCAGGTGCGGTCTGGCCGCCCGGCACGCATCCAGTCTTCCAGCACGGCCACGCGTTCCGCCCCCAGGCCGCGCCCGCCGCCTTGGTAGGCGTAGCTCGCGTCGGTGTAGCGGTCGCAGACCACCCAGGCGCCGCGCGCGAGCGCGGGCTCGATCACCTGCCGCGCATGCTCGCAGCGGGCGGCAAACATCAGCAGGGTTTCGGTATCCAGCCCCATGGCGTCATTGAGCACCAGCGCGCGCAGCTTTTCACCCAGCGGCGTGCCGCCGGGTTCGCGCGTGGACACCACTTCCAGGCCCTGCGCGCGCAGGAAGTCGGCGATCCAGCCGGTGTGCGTGCTTTTGCCCGCGCCGTCCACGCCCT
>NZ_AGUF01000048.1 GCF_000236785.1 Achromobacter arsenitoxydans SY8
TGGAACAGGGGCGTAGTCGGCGGACATGGCGGGATTCTCTGTCAACAAAACACGATCGTGTGTGCTTAGTAACAGGACGGGGCCAAGCGTTCCCGCTGCGCATTGCAGGAATCCGCTAGGAAAAACCTGTTCATCGCAATCCACACCGGTGAAGGGACTCCAATTTTTATGCCCCATTTTCAGACAACGCTGATTGTCTGCTCCCGCGCGATCCGTAGACTCAAGCAGTCTGGTCAATGCAGGAGCAACGATGCAAGGAAAAGCGATCATCGGGGCGGGAAAGAGGACTCTGGACGCGGCGGCCGCACGGTCGCCCTCGGGCGCTGCGCGGCCTGCCGGTTGCCCCCATGCCGACACCGTGGTGGCGATTGCCCAATACATGGTCCGCGAGATGAAGACCAATCCTTTCACCATAGAAGGCAGGAAAATAGCAGCGGTGAATACCGCCGATCCTGAGGATTGGCGTGAGGAATGGCGCACAAGGCCTTGGTACCTGCGCCTGGGCGGGCCACCCGATTACTACGGAATCGCCACGGCAAAAAAGGCGGCAGCCTATGCCATGTGGACGGAACGAGTTGCGCCAAATAGGCCCTGGGATCACAAGCGGATCCTGCAGCGTAAATTCCCGACTGTGTTAGAGGCGGGCTGGCACAAGTATGGCGACTACGAGTACTACTTCGATATCTGGTCGAACATCCATTATGGCTACGTCGGGGTTGCCCTGGGCTTCAACGCAGCCGAAATGATCAATGGGGCGGGTTTGGCGCAGGCCATGGACAATCTCAGGAATTTCAAGCCCCAGCACAACAATCTTGAACTGGGACCATGGCCGGCGCGAGCAGATGACATCCAAGACCACATTTCAATCAAGCTTGGGACCAAGCTCTACTACGAGATTCCGCCTCACGCATTGACCGTTGAGGTCCTGCTTCAAAAAATTGTCGCAGTACCGTTGCCTTGGGGGGCCAATGGCCGTCGAGCGAAACGCGTGCACGCCTGCCTGAAACTGGGCGAGAAATGAAAATGCGCTATGTGAACTGGATATGCCGCGCAATCTGGGCAGGCTTCCTCGCTTGGATCTTGTTCGCGTGGCTTTGCAGGCCAGTCGTAGCACTGCATTACTCCGCGAAAGCCACAGCGTCTATCGGCTTTTATTTCGAAAGTGATGAAAACAGAACGAAGCGTGGCTTGGCGCCTGGCGAATCAGTATGGCTACCTACCGCCATGAATCCGCCTTCCGACATGCTGGTCATGCTCTCGTTCCCGTTTGACAGCAAAGATGTACTGCATGTCAAAGAGCCATTCAGCCGGATAGATGTGTATATCGGCCCTGGGGCACGCATTGAGTGGACCGAAACGCGCCATGGATTTTTCTCCCGCTTTACCAACCCAAGCTTCCACGCCAAGTGGAAGCGATGAACTGCGTTTTTTATTGGATGAGAGGTTGGCTCGCGCAATGATGCATACACCGCCGCTGCTGAGATGAAGATGCGCTATTTGAACTTGGCATGCCGTGCAATCTGGGTGTGTTTCCTTCTATGGATCCTGTTCATGTGGTTTTGCAGGCCTATCGTGGCGCTGCATTACTCCGCGAAGGCCACTGAGCCCATCGGCTTTTTCTTGGATGATGATTCACACATTTCGAAGCGCACCTTGTCGCCGGGAGAATCGGCCTTTATCCCCACTACCATGAATCCGCCTCCCGACATGTGGCTCATACTCTCATTTCCGGTTGCCCGCGGAAAAGGTCTGGAAGTCAAAGAGCCATTCAGCCGGATAGACGTGTACATCGGTCCGGGAGCACGGATCGAAAGGACCGAAACGCGCCATGGCTTTTTTGCCCGCTTCACCGACCCAAGCCGCCACGACGAATGGAAGCAATAAGCAGGACCTGTTCCTCTCATCCCCCCGCTGGAGCCGCGACGGCGCCCAGGTCTGCATCGAGACCCGACACGGCATCGCGCGGCCCGCACGCATACGCCAGCACCGCCAGATGCCGGGACGCGTCCAGCTCCAGCAAGCCCAGCACCGCCTGATCGTGAAACGATCCGATCGCGCAGCCCGACCATCCCATGTCGGCCGCCTGTTGGCCGAGGGCGCCCAGATACACTCCTGCCTCGATCAGCAGGAAACGCCCGCCGCGCTCGCCGTACTTGGCCAGTATGGTCTCGGGCCGGCCAATCATGAAGACCACGGCGGCCGGCGGCTCGGGCCAGTCTACGCCCAGGATGTCGGCCAGCGCGGGCCAGGCCGGACAATTCCCGACCGGGACGAGCCCATGACTGGCGCTGTCGTACCAGGCGATGCGGCCTTGCCATGGCGACGGCATCCCCACATGGCGCAGAGCCACATAGACATGCAAGGGATACTTGCCTCCCCCTGACGGCAACAGCCGGTTCTGCTGGCCGACATGCGCCCTCAAAGGGTGCAGCAGCCGGCCCAGTTCTTCCAGCGCAACCGGCGCAGCGCCAAAGCGCCGCGAGCTTTCGCGGCGGGCCAACCGCCGCGCCTCGTCGGCTGGCGCATCCGGCAAAGGCTGGGCCGCCTCGCCATGCCTGGGCGCGGGCGTGCCCGACGGGCGCACAGCGTCGGCTGCAATGCGTCGGCCCAGCAAGGCCGCACGCGTGGGATTGAGTTCGCCGTTCTGCCAGAACAGCTTGAACAGCGGCGCGTCGGAAGGATCGGTCATGCGCATCAGCCCAAGGGGTGCGGCAGCGGATTGGGGAAATCGGTGTGTCGCGTGCTGCCGGGATAGCGCCACGCAACATCGCCGCAGCGCCCGCCGAGAAACGGCGCCCGCTCATCGGCATGCAGGCCGCTAAGTTGCGGCGACAGCACGCGCACGACGCGCAGGCCGCAGGCGGCGACATCAACCGTCGTCAGCTCTCGGTAGTAGAGGTCGACGCCATGCGCGCCTAGTGCTTCAACCACCCCATGCACCGCCTCGGCAGGCGACGCGATGCCTTCGTCGGCCACGGGAGCGGGCGCTGCGCGGCCGGCGGACTCGGCATGCGCCAGCAGCGCGGTCTGCGGCCAGAGTTCAGGACGTAGGGTGTAGAACACCGCGTGCTCGTCGAAGCGCCGCAGGCGTTCGGGTTCGCGCGGCAGGCTGCCGGACTGCCGCGCGGCCAGATGCGCGGCGAAGGCCAGCGATTGCGCCCATTCCATCAACGCCTTGTGCAAGGCCGCGCCGGCAGTGGCGCGGCACGCAATGCCCAGCACGTGGCGAGGCCGCCCCTGACAGGGTATGCCGCCCGCCACCGCGATCACCGGATGCGGATTCCAGGCCTGCGTCAGGTCGAACACCGCCAGTTCGCCGCCCCGCTCGGCGACAAAATCCTGCCACCGGGCCGGCGCATCCAGGCGCCGCCCGCCCAGCCCGTTAAGCCAGGTGGCCGCCAGCGCGTCGCGTTCCAGCACCTCCTGCGCGGCGCGCAGCACGGCCAGCCAGGGACCGTCGGCGGCGTCGCGCCAGGCGGCCAGGCCGCTGGACGTGGATGGCATGCGCGCGTCGCCTGCGCGCGGCCCCAGGCCCACCAGTTCCTGGGGAACCCAACGTTCGCGGTTGTCGCCAAGGTGATGCACCGGCGCAAACAGATCGGTGTCGCGGCGGACCATGGGCCAGGGAAAACCGTCGGCGTGGCGCTGCGCCGGGCTGAACAGCGCGAATGCCTCTTCGTCCAGCCGCAGGGCGGGATCGAGCGACGCCCTGGTGCGCAGAGGAAGGTCGACGCGTGCCGCCGCCAGGCGTTCCAGCGCTTCCGCGATCGCGCCTTGTCGTGCGGCATCCTCGTCAACACCCACCGCGCCCGACACCGTCTGCCACGCATTGACGGGGTCGCCGGGAACTGCCGCGTTGGCAAGCGTCAGCCCGTCCAGCAAAGGCCCGAGCGTGTCGCAGGCTTGCGGCTCGACCCCATGCGCCGGCAGCACCAGGCCGCAACGCGTGCCCGCCGCCCTATCCAGCAGATGGCGCGACAGGGGCCCGGGCAGGGTCACAGGTTCGACATCCAGACGTACATCTCAAAGGCCGCGCAGACGGCAATGGCCGCCAACATCACCACCGCCACGATGGCGCCGCGCCCCGGCGACCGCTTCGCGCGCTCGTACACCGTGCAGAAAATGCCGATGTAAACCGCGCAGAACAGGATGGCCGCGAATCCCAGGCCGACGGTCAAGCCTGCCAAGCCTGCCAGCGTGGCCAGCCCCAGGGCCAGGGCGCCCAGCAGCCTGCGCGTGCCGGCCGTCATCGGGGGCCGGTCCTGGACGAAGGCGGGAATGCCAGAAGGCGCTTCTTGCTGCGCCGGCGGCCGGATCTCCGGCGCAGGCGCCGGAACCGGGCTCTCGGGCGGATTCGACTGAGGCGGCCGCGCGCCCAGATCGGCAAATATCGTTGCCGTAATGACGCTGGCCGCCCCCAGGGTCACCACGCAGCTCGAACATGTGGTGGAGGTCGAACCGCCGCCCGCGGCCGCCAGATGATCCTGGCGCCCGTCGGGGTCAAACTGGCTGGGCATGCGATACATGACTGGCTGACTCCTTGGATGACCTACCTGCCTGCGAGCCAGGGAATGTCCAGCATTCCCGTGGAAGCGGCAGCGGCCGAGCCGCACACCGGGCACCAGGGCAGCTGGAACACCTTGTCGCGCGTGCTGGCCAATGTCTGCAGGTTAAGGCTGACACTGTATTCGACAAACGGCAGCAGCCCCTGGTCCGTCGAGAGCAGTGGCGCAAGCAGCGCCGCCAGCAGTTCAGGACGGCACGCGGCGGGACTGGCCGGCATGGGCAGATCGCCCCAGCGGTGCGCCACGCGGTTGCCCAGGCAGGCAAGGCAGGCGGTCTGTCCCGGGACGACGTAAGGCCCGATGCAGACCGTATGGTGAAAGGCCGCGTCGACAAACAGATGGGGCGTGGCCGGGCGCAGGCTGGCGTATTGCGCCAGCGCTTCCTGCCAGCTGGCGTTCGTGCGCACGATGAGGGCAATGGCGTTCTCGCTGCCGCCGGCCGCGTCGGGCTGCGGCTGCAGCACATCGGCCAGGCCGGGCAGCGGATTGCCCAGCCAATGGATCCGGTAGCCCGTGACGGGACGCGCCGCGCGCGCTGGCGTCAGCGCACCGGCGCGTTGAATCTGCCGTGCCGCCGCGCCACAGCGCGGATCGTCCAGCAGCGCGGCCAGGCGATTCGCTTGCCACGCGGACAGCACTTGCCGCGCCACATCGTCGGGCGCGGCCTCGTCTACGATATAGCTCTCATCGGAGCCCGCCGTCAGCACGAGCAGAAGCTGGCCATCGTGTTGCTGTTCCATCAGCGTCCAGGCCGGGTGATTGACCCAGTCACTGGAAGCCAGGAGCAGCGCGCCGGAATGATCGTTCATCGAAAGCGAGTCGTCTTCACTTAGGGAACCGGATATGGATTCTAGCGGTAAGGGCAGCGCCGCGCAGGCGGACGCCGAGCCCTGGCGCGAAGCGCTGGCTTGGATGCTGTCGCTGAGCCTGCTGTTCATGCTGGGGTACAGCGCCAGCAACCGCATGGCCGCGGCCAGCGCACACCCTGCCTCCTGGCATGGACCGTGGGATGCCGCGGTGCCGTTCTGGGCCTGGACCATCTGGCCGTATCTGGCGCTGAACCTGATGTTCCCGTGCACATTCTTCGCCTTCGACACGGTGCGGGGCCTGCGCGCCTTCGCCGCGCGCATCGCAGCGGTGCAGCTGGCCTGCTTTGCCAGCTTCGTGCTGGCGCCCACATTCAATGTTCGCACCCTGCCGCAGCCGGACGGTGTGACCGGCATGCTGTTTTCCCAACTGCGCGCCTTCGAGCAGCCGGTCAACATGTTCCCCTCGCTGCACGCGGCGGTCTTGCTGCTGGTGTGGCGCGCCTGGCTCCCGCACCTGCGCGCCCATCCCGCCGCGCGGCTGGCCTGGCATGGCTGGTGTCTGCTGATATTGATTTCGACCGTGACGACCTGGCAGCACGATCTGGCCGACATTGCGGCAGGCCTGGCGCTGGGCGGGGTGGCGCTGGCCCTGCCCTTGGGGCGGCTGGGAAAAGGCGCTGGAAACAAAAAACCCGCACAGCCTTAGCTGATGCGGGTTTTTGGACTTCTACGCATTTCTGCGAATGTATTCTTGGCGGACAGAGGGGGATTCGAACCCCCGATACGCTTTTGACGTATACACGCTTTCCAGGCGTGCGCCTTCAACCACTCGGCCACCTGTCCTATCTGCACTTTGGCAGCCATTTCTGCGCTGCGAAAAATGCGAATCCGCGATTCTAGCAGATTGCCGTTGGGCACAGCAAGCGGGCATATAAAAAGGGACGCACTACGCGCGTCCCTTCCCCTGCCGGCGCCGTTACACGGACGCCGGTGGGTCCTGCTCCCGGTAGGAGCTGATCGTGCCGTCCGGCTCGGTTTCTTCCAGCCGGACACGGAATCCCCACAAGCGCGCCAGATGCTTCATGACCTGCTCGGCATCTTCGCCCGCCAGCGGCCGGCCGCGGCTCTTGAGGTGGCGCAGCACCAGCGAGCGGTCGGTGTCCCGGTTGAAGCGGATGACCTGGATGTCCGGCACCTGATTGTCGCGGTTGTGCTGCGCGGCCAGCAGGCGGCGGATGTCGCGGTACCCCTCGTCGTCGTGGATGGCGGCCACTTCCAGCTTCGGATTGGACTGGTGGTCGGAAATCGCGAAGAACCGGAATTCGCGGATCAGGCGCGGCGACAGGTACTGCGAAATGAACGACTCGTCCTTGAAGTTGCGCATCGCGAAGTCCAGCGTCTTGAGCCAGTCTCCGCCCGCGATGTCCGGGAACCAGCGGCGGTCCTCGGGCGTGGGCGCTTCGCAGATGCGGCGGATGTCGGACATCATTGCGAAGCCCAGCGCGTACGGGTTGATGCCGCCGTAGCCGCGCTCGTCGAAGCCGCGCTGGCTGACCACGTTGGTGTGGCTCTGCAGGAACTCCATCATGAAGCCGTCGTTCACCAGCCCTTTCTGGTGCAGCCGGTTCAGGATGGTGTAGTGCCAGAACGTGGCCCAGCCTTCGTTCATGACCTTGGTCTGCGTCTGCGGATAGAAGTACTGCGCGATCTTGCGAACGATGCGCACCAGTTCCTTCTGCCAAGGCACCAGCTTGGGCGAATACTTTTCGATGAAGTACAGCAGGTTCTCTTCGGGTTCCGGCGGGAACACCGAAGCGGCGGCGCGCGTGTCCTTGTCCGCTTCCATGCGGGGTAGCGTGCGCCACAGGTCGTTGTACTGCAGGCGGGCGTGCTCCTGGCGCTCGGCCTGGCGGGCGGCCTCTTCCTTGTACGACACCGGCGTCGGCCGCTTGTAGCGATCCACGCCGTGGTGCGACAGCGCATGGCACGAATCCAGCAGCGCCTCGACCGCGTCGATGCCGTAGCGGTCCTCGCACGACATGACGTACTTGCGCGCGAACACCAGGTAGTCCAGCACGCCGTCGGCGTCGGTCCACTGGCGGAACAGGTAGTTGCCCTTGAAGAACGAGTTATGCCCGTAGCAGGCGTGCGCGATCACCAGCGCCTGCATCGTCATGGAGTTTTCTTCCATGAGATACGAGATGCAGGGGTTGGAATTGATGACGATCTCGTACGCCAGCCCTTGCATGCCGCGGCGGTAGAACTGTTCGTTGCGGATGAATTCCTTGCCGTACGACCAGTGCGGATAGCCGATGGGCAGGCCGGCCGACGCGTAGGCGTCCAGCATCTGTTCCGAGGTGATGACCTCGATCTGGTTCGGATACGTGTCCAGTCCGTACTCGCGCGCAATCTGGGAGATCGCGTCGTCATAGGACTGGATCAGCTCGAACGTCCATTCGGAACCCTGGGAGATCGGCCGGGCTCCGCCGGTCAATTCCGGCTCCACGAGAGCACCCACGATGGCATTCATGCGGTCTCCTTCTTGAACAGGTCATGGAACACGGGGAAGATTTCGCCCCGGTCGCAGATGCGCCGCATGACGAAGTGCGGCTCCAGCTTCTGTTCATACTCCGCCCACAGGCTGCTCTTGCGCGCCTCCTGCGAGTCGGGAATTTCAATATAGGCAAAGTAGCGCGTCGACGGCAGCAGGTGCTCGGCCAGGAAGCGCGCGCTCTTGCCCGCGTCGGCGCCGAACGAATCGCCGTCGCTGGCTTGCGCCGCGTAGACGTTCCAGGCGGCGGGCGGATAGCGCTTTTCAAGGATTTCGCGCATCAGCTCCAGCGCCGACAGCACAATGGTGCCGCCGCTCTTGGGGTCGTAGAAGAAGGTCTGTTCGTCCACTTCCTCGGCATTGTCGGTGTGGCGGATGAAGACCAGGTCCACGTGCTCGTACTTGCGCGACAGGAACAGGTACAGCAGCGTGAAGAAGCGCTTGGCCAGGTCTTTCTTGCCTTCGTCCATGGAACCGGACACGTCCATCAGGCAGAACATGACGGCGCGGGCCATGGGGATGGCCACCGACACGCGGTTGCGATAGCGCAGGTCCAGGTCGTCCAGGAAAGGCACGCGGGCCAGGCGCTCGCGGCAGTCCTCGACGTCCTGTTCCAGCTCCTGGATCCGGGCGGCGGGCGCCCCCGCCGCCTGCGCGTCGGCCAACGCCTTTTCCGCATCTTCCAGGTCGGCGCGCGCCTTGACGCTCAGGGCCACCCGCCGCGCCAGTGACGACTTGAGCGTGCGGCTGATGCTCAGCATGCTGGGCGAGCCGGTGGTGGTGTAGCCCGCGCGCTGCCACTTTTTCTGGCTGACTTCACCCAGCTGGTTGCGCGCCAGGTGAGGCAGTTCCAGGTCCTCGAAAAACAGGTTCAGGAACTCTGCCCGCGACAGGCTGAAGGTGAACTGGTCCACCGATTCGCCTTCTCCCGGTTCGGAGCCGCCCTCGCCCTGCCCGCCCTGCGGCCGGTCGAAGGTGTCGCCCTTGGCGAATTCGCGGTTGCCCGGGTGCACCAATTCCCGGTCGCCGCCCGAACCGTGCCGGAACGTCGGCTCGGAAATGTCGCGGGCGGGCAGGTTGATTTCCCCGCCCTGATCCATGTCCTGGATGGAGCGGTCACGGATCATCCCGTGGACCGCCTTGCGGATCTGGTCCTTGTAACGCCGAAGAAAGCGTTCCCGGTTAACGGCGCTTTTATTGCGCCCGTTAAGACGGCGATCGATCAGTGAATTCATGATTCACCTCGCTCAGGAAGACTTCCTCACACGGAGATACCACTCGCACAGCAGCCTGACCTGCTTTTCCGTGTAGCCCTTTTCAACCATGCGATCCACGAAGCTCTGATGCTTGGTCTTGTCCTCTGCCGACGCCTTGGCGTTGAACGAGATCACCGGCAACAGGTCTTCCGTGTTCGAGAACATCTTCTTTTCGATGACCTCGCGCAGCTTTTCATAGCTGGTCCAGGTGGGGTTGCGGCCGTTGTTGTTGGCGCGCGCCCGCAGCACGAAGTTGACGATCTCGTTGCGGAAGTCCTTCGGATTGGCGATGCCAGCCGGCTTCTCGATCTTTTCCAGTTCGTCGTTCAGCGCGCTGCGGTCGAAGCTTTCGCCGGTTTCGGGATCGCGGAATTCCTCGTCCTGGATCCAGCAATCCGCAAACGTCACGTAGCGGTCGAAGATGTTCTGGCCGTATTCGGAATAGGACTCCAGATAGGCGGTCTGGATTTCCTTGCCGATGAACTCCGCGTAGCGCGGCGCCAGGAAGCCCTTGATGAACTCCAGGTAGCGCCGGCGGATTTCCTCGGGGTAGTCTTCGCGACCGATCCGCTGCTCCAGCACGTACATCAGGTGCACCGGATTGGCGGCCACTTCCGTCTGGTCATAGTTGAAGACGCTGGACAGGATCTTGTATGCAAAGCGCGTGGACACGCCCGTCATGCCTTCGTCCGTGCCGGCATAGTCCTTGTATTCCTGCAGCGCCTTGGCCTTGGGATCCACGTCCTTCAGGCTTTCGCCGTCGTAGACCCGCAGCTTGGAATAGATGCTGGAATTCTCGGGTTCCTTCAGGCGGGTCAGCACCGAGAACTGCGCCATCATGTCCAGCGTTCCGGGCGAGCAAGGCGCTTCGGACAGCGAGCTGTGATGCAGCAGCTTTTCGTAGATGCGGACCTCTTCAGAGACCTGCAGGCAGTAAGGCACCTTGACGATGTAGATACGATCAAGGAAGGCCTCGTTGTGCTTGTTGTTGCGGAAGGTCTGCCATTCGGATTCGTTCGAGTGCGCCAGGATCGTGCCGTTGAACGGGATGGCGGAGAAGCCTTCCGTGCCCTTGAAGTTGCCTTCCTGGGTGGCCGTCAGCAGCGGGTGCAGCATCTTGATCGGCGCCTTGAACATTTCCACGAACTCAAGCAGCCCCTGGTTGGCCAGGCACAGGCCGCCGGAATAGCTGTAGGCGTCCGGGTCGTCCTGCGAGTGGCGGTCGAGCTTGCGGATGTCGACCTTGCCGACCAGCGAGGAGATGTCCTGGTTGTTCTCGTCGCCCGGTTCGGTCTTGGCGATGGCGATCTGCCGCAGCACCGACGGGTTCAGACGCACGACGCGGAATTTGGAAATGTCGCCGTCGAACTCTTTCAGCCGCTTCACGGCCCAGGGCGACATGATGCCGGTCAGATAGCGGCGGGGGATGCCGTACTCTTTTTCGAGCGTGTCGCCGAACCGTTCAGGATGGAACAGACCGAGCGGGGACTCGTTTACCGGCGATCCCTTCAAGGCGTAGATGGGATAGCTTTCCATCAGCGACTTGAGCCGTTCCGCGATGGACGACTTGCCGCCGCCAACCGGTCCCAGCAGATAAAGGATTTGCTTGCGCTCTTCCAGGCCCTGGGCGGCGTGCTTGAAGAACGCGACGATCTGGCCGATCACGTCCTCCATGCCGTAGAACTCCTGGAACGCCGGATAGCGCCGGATGGTCCGGTTGGAAAACAAACGGGAAAGACGTGGGTCGTTGCGCGTATCCACGATTTCAGGATCGCCGATCGCGGCCAGCATGCGCTCAGCGGGACTGGCGTATGCCATGGGATCGCGTTTGGCGAGGTTCAGATACTCCTCAAGAGAGAGCTCCGACTCCTGCTCTTTTGCATACTGCGACTTGAAGCCTTCGACGATGTTTTGCACGGAAACCTCCTACAACACGCGAAAAATTCAATACGTCCCTACATGCCCATTGTGCCTCAGTGCCTGCGCTTTACTAAACAATCTCGCGATAAGCATTTTCAGCAGGTTTTTATGTTGCTTTCGCCACACATCAACCATAAGCAGTATCGGGCCCTTTCCGTTTAGGCTGCACCCGTCGGATACAAGTTCCGTCAGGGAATGCAACTTACGTGAGCAAGTTCACTCGTTCGCCTTCAGCATATCGCCGCATATTGCGTGCCTGACGCGGCCGCACATGAAATGGTCAGCAATGAATTGAAGGGATGAGCGATATCCCGGTGGATTCTTATGAGCCGGGAAGTAAACCCGGCAGCGCCCGCTATGCGATCGCAGCGGGCGGTCTGAACGGCGCTTTGCGTCTTCGTTCAGCAGCGTGCCGGTCGGTTATGAACAACGCCGATGCGCGGCACGGGAATCCGTGGTGACGAGGGCGCGCGGCACTGTGCGGGGTTGCCGTTAGCGCGTAGCGCCAAGTCATGTGCCTATGCTAAAGCCAATTGACGGTTTTGTGGCAATTCATTTGCACGATGCAGAGAATCGCGGCGACGCGAACGCAGCCGAAATTCGCGCCAGCGCATGCCGTAACGACATCGCGCTTTGCCGCGCGGCATTCATCGACTTCGCGCAAATGCAGGCTGCGCGCGGCTTGCAGCCTATTGGCAGCCGCATGCGCCGAGTGCTAACAGCCCTTGCAACAGTGCGGATACTTGATGATTCAACGATGCGCGAGACATGAAAAAAAACTCGCGTCTGAATGAAAAAACGCGCGCTTTGACGCGCGCGTTCGCCGCAGAGAGTCAGCGGATCAGGACAGCGCGGGCAGTTCCACGCGCTGCATCAGCTCGCGCCATGTGCCGGCCACGCGCGCGCGCACGCACAGATCCGCGCCGACGCGTCCGGTTTCGATGAATTCGTAGCGCCGCGCGGCGTCCAGATGTTCGAGCATCGGCAGGCGCACCATGCCGGCGGCGTCGCCGAGCAGCACGGGGGCCAGATACAGCAGCAGTTCATCCACGCAGCCGGCGGCCACGAGGGCGCCGCTCAGGCCCGCGCCGGCTTCGACGTGGACTTCGTTGAACTGTTCCTGCGCCATCCAGCGCATCATCGCGGCCAGGTCGACCTTGCCAGGTTCGGCGCCCGGCAGGCAAACCACGCGGGCATTCCTGTCGGCCAGGCGCGCCGCCTTCGCGGCGTCCTCGCGCGCGGTGAACACGATGACCTGCGCGCCATCGAACAGCCGAGCCTGCTCCGGAATCTCGAAACGGCCGTCGACCACGGCCTTGCGAGGCTGCCTTGGCGTATCCACGCCGCGCACGTTCAACTGTGGATCGTCCTTCAGGACGGTGCCCATGCCGGTCAGGACCACGCAGCTGCGCGCCCGCCAGCGATGGCCGTCGGCACGGGCTTCGGGGCCGGTGATCCATTGCGACATGCCGTTATGCAGCGCGCTGCGGCCGTCCAAAGACGCCGCCATTTTCATCCACACCCACGGCAGGCCACGGCTCATGCGTGAAATGAATCCGGCGTTGACCGCCAGCGCTTCTTCCCGGCAGACGCCAGTCGTGACAGCGATGCCGGCCGCGCGCAGGCGCGCCAGCCCCTGCCCATTGACCAGGGGATTCGGATCGCCCATGGCCACCACCACGCGCGCCGGCCGCGCTGCCAGCACGGCGTCCACGCAAGGCGGCGTGCGGCCGAAATGACTGCAAGGCTCCAGGGTGACATACAGGGTGGCGCCGGCGGCCGACTCGCCGCGCGCCTGGACATCGCGCAGCGCGCAGACCTCGGCGTGGGGCCCGCCCGGCGGTTGGGTCGCGCCTTCGCCCAGCACCCGCCCGTCGCGCACGATCACGCAGCCGACCCGGGGATTGGGCGCAGTCGTGCACATGACGGTCTGCGCCAGCGCCAGGGCGCGCCGCATCCAGAAAATGTCGTCGGTGTCGCTTGGAGTGTTCATGCCCAGGATTGTATGTCCGCCCGGGACCATCCAAGCGTTCCTTGCCAGGCTGCCCGCCGCCCCGCCGCCGGATGTCCGTTTTGGGACGTCCGCGGTCCCGGATCGCGCTCGCAAAGGCGCCGGATCAGGGTAAAAATAGCTCCATCGCCCCTAAAAAACCTAGGCCAGGAGGCCCCAGCAATGAAACAGGCACTGATCGTCATCGACGTCCAGGAATCCTTCCGGCAACGTCCGTTTTGGAACGAAGCCGAGTATCCGGCGTTTATCTCGCAGATCCAGCCGCTGATAGATTCGGCCGTCGCCCGGGACATTCCGGTCCTGCAGGTGTTCCACACCAGCCCGTCCAGCGACCCCGCCAACCCCTTTTCGCTGGCGTCCGGACACGTCAGGACGCTCAAGGAACTGCAAGTTGCCCCCACCGCCGTGTTTCACAAGACGGTCCATTCCTCGCTGTTCGCCAAGGATGAAAGCGGCGCGTCGCTGCACGACTGGCTGACCCGCCACGGCATCGAAGGCGTCATCGTGGCCGGCATCCGCACCGAGCAATGCTGCGAAACCACCGCTCGCCACGCCAGCGATGCCGGCTTCAAGGTGGTCTTCCCCACGGACGCCACCCTGACCTTCGCCATGCAAAGCCCGTCCGGCAAGGACTATACGCCGGCGGAAATCCGCGACCGCACCGAACTCGTCCTGCAAGGACGGTTTGCCCGCATCGTGCGCGCCGCCGAGGCGCTGGCGGCGTAAGCCGCCGCAGGAGGCGCGCATGACGCCCGTGTACTTCGTCGTTCCGCGGGGCATCGTTTTGCTGGACCTTGCGGGTCCGGCGGAAGCCTTCCGTGTGGCCAACAAGCTCTGCCCGGGCGCGTTCGAACAGCACTTCTGCGGTCCCTCCCGCGATGTCGAAAGCGGCATTCCGGGCCTGCATCTTGCGCAGGTCCAGCCGCTACCTGCGGCCCTGCCGCGCAATGCGCTGGTGATCATTTCCGGCGTGGTCGGCAAGCACACCCGCCTGGAGGACAACGACGCGCGCGCCATCGTGGACTGGCTGGCCGTCCGCCACCCCGCTGACGGCTTCACCCTGATGACCGTATGCGCGGGCGCACTGTTCGCCGCCGCGGCAGGCCTGACCCGGCAGCGCGATTGCACCACGCACCACTCCTGCCTGGAGCAGCTTGCCGCCATTGATCCCAGCGCCCGCGTGCAGGACAACCGCATCTTCGTCGAGGACGGCAATCTGGTCAGCAGCGCGGGCATCACGGCCGGCATTGACCTGGCGCTGCACATGGTGTCGCGCCATTGCGGTCCGCGCGTCGCCTGCGAAGTGGCGCGCGACATGGTCGTGTATCAGCGCCGCGCCGGCACGGATTCCGCCCTGTCGCCGTGGCTGGACCACCGCAGCCACATGCATCCTGGCGTGCACCGGGTCCAGGACGCGGTTGTGCGGGATCCTTCCGCCCCCTGGTCGGCGCAATCGCTGGCGGACCAGGCGCACACCAGCCCTCGTCACCTGACGCGGCTGTTCCGCGAGCACGCCGGCTGCACGCCAATGGATTACCTGTACCAGATCAGGGTGGCGCTGGCGCGCGACCTCTTGCGCGACACCCGCCTCGACCTGGAACGCGTGGCGGAGAAGTCGGGATTCGGATCGGCGCAGCACATGCGCCGCGTGTGGCGCAAGTTCCAGCCGCTGACGCCCAGCCTGATGCGCGGGGCGCCTAGTGGGGCACCTGGTGGGGCACCTGGTGGGGCACCTGGTGGGGCACCTGGTGGGGCACCTGGTGGGGCGCCCATGCAATGAACGGCGCCAAGGCGCCGTTCATTGCAAAACCGGACCGCGCGGGGCGGCCTATTCTTTGCGCAGCTTGCCTGGCAGCAGCGGCCCCTGCATTTCGCGGATGGCCTCGACGAACTCGCCAATGTCCTCGAAGCTCTTGTAGACCGAGGCAAAGCGCACGTAGGCCACTTTGTCGAGCTTGCGCAATTCGTTCATGACGAGTTCGCCGATATGTTCGGAAGGCACTTCCCGCTGGCCGCTGGCCAGCAGTTGCTCTTCGATGCGGGCGACGGCCGCGTCCACGTCTTCGGTGCTGACCGGACGCTTGCGCAGCGCCAGGCTCAGGCTGGCCCGCAGCTTGGCGGGGTCGTAGTCGCTGCGGCTGCCATTGCGCTTGACGATGGAAGGCATGGCGAGTTCCACCCGTTCGTAGGTGGTGAACCGCTTGTCACAGGACAGGCAGCGGCGGCGACGGCGAATCGCGTCGCCCTCTTCCGAGACCCGGCTGTCGACGACCTGCGTTTCGGCATTGCCGCAAAATGGACACCGCATGTGTGATCCCTAAAGGCGCTGAAAGCAATAATTGAGCATATTGTAACGATGCGCCTCCTGCATAGCCTCATTAGGGACGAATTCGTCCCCAATAGTCGGGCGAGTCCGGGCGGCGCGGGCTTCACCCCGCCAACATCGGGCGAAAAAAAGGACGGCGCCTGGCGGGGCCGTCCCTGTGGCGGAACCCTGGGCCCGGCATTACCGGGCCCAGGGTTGCCTGCTTACTTCTTGCCGTACACCGGCAGGCGCGAGGTCAGTTCGTTGACCTTGGCGCGCACGGCAGCGATGTTGGCTTCATCGCGCGGGTTGTCCAGCACGTCCGCGATCAGGTTGGCGGTGAGCTCGGCTTCGGCTTCGGTGAAGCCGCGCGTGGTCATGGCCGGCGTGCCCAGGCGGATGCCGCTGGTCACGAAGGGCTTTTCAGGGTCGTTCGGGATGGCGTTCTTGTTGACCGTGATGTGGGCCTGGCCCAGCACGGCTTCCGCTTCCTTGCCCGTGATGCCCTTGGAACGCAGGTCCACCAGCATGACGTGGCTTTCGGTGCGGCCCGAAACGATGCGCAGGCCACGCTTGACCAGCGTGTCGGCCAGCACCTTGGCGTTCTTGACGACCTGCTGCGCGTAGTCCTTGAACGACGGCTCCAGCGCTTCCTTGAAGGCCACGGCCTTGCCGGCGATGACGTGCATCAGCGGACCGCCCTGGATGCCCGGGAAGATCGCGGAATTGATGATCTTTTCGTGCTCGGCCTTCATCATGATGACGCCGCCGCGCGGGCCGCGCAGCGACTTGTGCGTGGTGGACGTGACGAAGTCGGCGTGCGGGACCGGGTTGGGGTAAGCGCCGCCGGCGACCAGCCCGGCGTAGTGGGCGATGTCGACCATGAACAGCGCGCCGTTTTCACGGGCGATGCGGGCCATGCGCTCGAAGTCGATGTGCAGGGCATAGGCCGACGCGCCCGCCACGATCAGCTTGGGCTTGTGTTCCTTGGCCAGCTGTTCGACCTGCGCGTAGTTCAGGACTTCGTTTTCGTCCAGGCCGTACGAGATGAAGTTGTACAGCTTGCCCGAAGCGTTGACCGACGCGCCGTGCGTCAGGTGGCCGCCTTCGGCCAGGCTCATGCCCAGGACGGTGTCGCCCGGCTTCAGCACGGCCATGTACACGCCCTGGTTCGCCTGCGAACCCGAATTGGGCTGCACGTTGGCGGCTTCGGCGCCGAAGATCTGCTTCAGGCGGTCGATGGCCAGCTGTTCGACCACGTCCACGTATTCGCAACCGCCGTAGTAGCGCTTGCCCGGATAGCCTTCGGCGTACTTGTTGGTGAGCTGCGTGCCCTGGGCTTCCATGACGGCCGGGCTGGCGTAGTTCTCCGAGGCGATCAGCTCGATGTGCTGCTCTTGGCGCTCGTCTTCCTTCTGGATGGCGGCCCAAACGTCCGGGTCAGCCTTGGACAGGGTGAGGTTGCGGTCAAACATGACGGGGGTTTCCTGAAGCGGTAAGAAAGGAGAAAACTGCGTCGGGTGGGTAAACCCGGAGAATGCTGTGTAGTTTACCCCGTCGCGCGGGATCAATTGCCGCCAAAAACGCCAGAACCGGAGCAAATTGCGGCGGACGGGCGCGAAAACCACGCCATCGCCCCGGACGCAGAAACGGCATTCATGGCGACTTGAGAAAGTTTCATGCAAACCGTCCCCCGGCGGCGCCCGGCATGCAGGGAGAAAATCGCGATCGCCGTGCAAATAAAAAGGGCCGCATGATGCGGCCCTGCGTATAGCCCAGGCGGCGTCAGGCCGACGTGGCGCCGATCTGTTTGGGCGCCAGTGTCGGATTGAGCGTATAGGTGCCCGTGAGCGAAGCCTTGGCGAGCACGTGCTTCTGGATCGCGCGCAGCGCGTCTTCGCCGGTGAAGGCGCCCTGCAGGTTCAGGCTGGACACGTCCAGCGCGTACAGCGTGAAGATGTAGCGGTGCACCAGCGCATCGTTCCAGGGCGGGCACGGGCCGTCATAGCCGAAGTATTCGCCGCTCATGTCGTGGTCGCTGGCGAACCACGAGGAGTAGGAGTTGATGCCCTGGCGCGCATCCATCGGCGCCAGCGGGCCGCCCTTGCCGCGCGGCGTGATGCCGTTGGAGAACGCGCCTTCGTCGATCTCGCGCAGGTCGGCCGGCAAGTCCACCAGCACCCAGTGGAAGAAATCCACGCGGGCCAGGTCGGCCGGCACTTCGCGGCCTTCCTGGTTGACGTCGTCAGGGCGCGAAGGCACATCGGGATCGTGGCAGATCAAGGCGAACGACTGCGTGCCCGCGGGGACGTCGTCCCAGGAAAACTGCGGGTTGAAGTTGTCTGCCAGCGCGACGTGCGATTGCGCGTCGATTTTGCCGAAGGCGTAGCGTTCGGGAATCGACTCGTGATCGGAAAATGACAAACTCGAAAGTTCCATGTCGTGCTCCTTTAAGTGCCGCAAAGGCGCCCTGCCCCTGTCTGTACCCTCAGCGTATCAAAACTTCGCAATTACGGGTTCAAGTTAACACGCGCGAACTTGCGCTTGCCCACCTGAACGACGTAAGTCCCAGCCGGCAATTGCAACGATTTGTCTTCCACACGGTCGCCGTTGACGCGCACGCCGCCCTGCTCGACATTGCGCTGCGCTTCCGAGCCGGACGCGACCAGACCGGCTTCGCGCAGCAGCTTCAGGATGCCGACCGGCGCGCCGCCAATGTTCACTTCGGGCATGTCATCGGGGATGGCGCCGTCGCGGAAACGCGCTTCGAACGCGGCCAGCGCGTCGTCCGCCGCCTTGGCGGAGTGGAAGCGCGCAATGATTTCCTGGGCCAGCATGACCTTCGCGTCGCGCGGATTGCGGCCGCCGTCGATCTCCTGCCTGAGCGCGGCGATGTCCTCCAAAGAGCGGAACGACAGCAGCTCGAAGTAACGCCACATCAGCGTGTCGGAAATCGACATCAGCTTGCCGAACATCGAATCGGGCGACTCCGAAATGCCGATGTAATTGCCCTTGGACTTGGACATCTTCTCTACGCCGTCCGTCCCCACCAGCAGCGGCATCGTCAGGATGCACTGGGGCTCCTGGCCATACTCCTTTTGCAGTTCGCGCCCGACCAGCAGGTTGAACTTCTGATCGGTGCCCCCCAGCTCCAGATCCGACTTCAGCGCCACCGAGTCGTAGCCCTGCATCAGCGGATACAGGAATTCATGCACCGAAATGGGGATGCCGCCCTTGAAACGCTTGGTGAAGTCCTCGCGCTCCATCATGCGGGCCACCGTGTAGCGCGAAGCCAGCTGGATCATGCCGCGCGCGCCCAGGGGATCACACCACTCGGAGTTGTAGCGGATCTCGGTGCGGGCGGGATCCAGCACCAGGCTGGCCTGCGCGTAATAGGTCTTGGCGTTGGCCTCGATCTGTTCGCGCGTCAGCGGCGGGCGCGTGCTGTTGCGGCCGCTGGGATCGCCGATGGTGGACGTGAAATCGCCGATCAGGAAGATGACGTTGTGGCCCAGGTCCTGCAGCTGGCGCATCTTGTTCAGAACCACCGTGTGGCCCAGGTGGATGTCCGGCGCGGTCGGATCCAGCCCCAGCTTGATGCGCAGGGGAACGCCCGTGGCGCGGCTCTTGGCCAGCTTGCGGGCGAATTCGGACTCGACCAGGAGCTCGTCGCAGCCGCGCTTGGCTATACGCAGGTCGGCTTCGACTTCGGGGGTGATGGGGGCTTCGGAGGGTGACATGGCAGGGGGACCAATGCGGCTTCAGCCGACAAAAAGGTGTAAAAAGTGACGAAAACTATCGAAAATTCTAGCCGAATCAGCTAGGATACCGGCCTAATCATACGCAACTGTCATATGTACGCAGTTGTGATCGCTCTACCACCCGCTGTTCACAAGATGCGCCCCGCGCCAGCCCTTGCCCCGGAAACGTGGCGCGCGAGGGCCGTTCGTGTCACGCACCCTGCGAGCTCTAGCCACCTGAGAGGGTATTTTCACGATGACTCGTGGCCTCCACGAACTGGCGAGTAGCATCAAACGCAAAGTTGCTGCCGTATTTGCGCCGGTCGAGCCCAAGCCGCATCGCTCGGGACTTTTCCGCCGCACTCTCCTCGTCACCGCAATTGGTCTGTTCGCAGGCGCCGCCGCTCTCGGCATGGTGCAGCAACCCGACCGCACCGAACTCCCCCCCTCGCGCATCATCCAGAGCATTCTGCCGCTGACCGCCGAACAAGTCGAAGTCAGCAGCCCAAGCGCCGCCCCCTACATCAGCGAAACCCGGATCCGCGCCGGCGATACGCTGTCGGCGGTGCTGCAGCGCCTGGAACTGGACGCGCCGAACCTGCAGTCCTTCCTGACGCACGACGCCAGCGCCCGCAGCATCTACAAGCTGTATCCCGGCCGCTCGGTTCAGGCCGCCACGGACGAGCAGGGCAAGCTGATCTGGCTGCGCTACATCCACACCCCCGGCAACGAGAGCGACGGCCAGGTCGTGACGCGCATGCTGCACGTGGCGCCCGCCGCCGACAGTTACAAAGCCGAGGAAATCACCGAAAGCACCGAGCGCCAGACGCGCGTCGCTGTCGGCACCATCAAGTCCTCGCTGTTCGGCGCCACCGATGCCGCCGGCATCCCGGATTCGGTCACCATGCAGATGGCCGACATCCTCAGCGCCAAGATCGACTTCCTGCGCGACCTGCGCCAAGGCGACCAATTCCGCGTGGTCTACGAAGTGCGCTCGCACGACGGCCGCTACGCCGGCGCCGGCCGCGTGCTGGCCCTGGAATTCATCAACGGCGGCAAGACCTTCAGCGCCGTCTGGTTCAGCCCCGACGAAAAAAGCGGCTCGTATTACGACTTCGACGGCACCAGCCTGCGCGGCGCGTTCCTGCGCACCGCCCTGAAGTTCAGCCGCATCAGCTCCACGTTCGGCATGCGCATGCACCCCATCCACAAGACCTGGACGGGCCACAAGGGCGTGGACTACGCCGCGCCGTCGGGCACGCCGATCCACTCCACTGCGGACGGCACGGTTGAATTCTCGGGCTGGCAGAACGGCTACGGCAACGTGGTCATCGTCAAGCACCACGGCAAGTACTCGACGCTCTACGCGCACCAAAGCCGCATTGCCGAAGGCGTCACCAAGGGCTCGAAGGTCTCGCAAGGCCAGTTGCTGGGCTATGTCGGCTCCACCGGCTGGGCAACGGGTCCGCACCTGCACTACGAGTTCCGCGTCGACAACCAGCCGATCGACCCCCTGTCGGTCGACCTGCCGGTGGCCCGCGCCCTGGAGCCCGCGGAAGTGCGCGCGTTCAACCAGGCGGTCGCGCCCTACAAGCAGCAGATTCAATTGCTGACCGAGTTCCAGCAGACGCTGCCCGATGCGCTGACCAACGTGGCCAGCCGCTGACCGGACTGGCAAAGCTCCCCCTCCATCAAGGCGGCCCCGCGCAATATTGTCGCCGGGCCGCCTTTCTTCTTCAGAGGCGCCTGTGAATTCCACCCAAATCGAGCAGCACGGGAGTTCCACGCTCTACATCGGCCTGATGTCGGGCACCAGCGTCGATGGCGTCGATGGCGTGCTGGCGCGCCTGGTCCACGGCCAGCAGCCGCAGGTGCTGGCCAGCGCCAGCCTGCCCATGCCCGAAAATCTGCGACGCGAACTGCTGGCGCTGAACACCTCTGGCGCGGACGAGCTTGCGCGCGGCGCGCTGGCGGCCAACGCACTGGCGCGGGAGTATGCGCGCGCTGTGGCGGCGCTGCTCAAGGACGCGGGTGTCGCCACAGCGGATGTCTGCGCCATCGGGGCGCACGGCCAGACGGTGCGGCACCGGCCGGACAGCGGCTACACGCTGCAACTCAATGCGCCCGCGCTGCTGGCCGAACTGACCGGCATCGACGTGGTGGCGGACTTCCGCAGCCGCGACGTGGCGGCAGGCGGCCAGGGCGCGCCCCTGGTGCCGCCCTTCCATGCCGCCATCTTCGGCGCCAGCCAGGGCCGGGCGGTGCTCAACCTGGGCGGCATCGCCAACGTGACGCTGCTGCAGCCCGGACAGCCCGCACGCGGTTTCGACACCGGCCCCGCCAACGTTTTCCTGGACGGCTGGTGCCAGCGCCACCTGGGCAAGCCTTATGATGCCGGCGGCCGCTGGGCCGCCACGGGCCAGGTGCTGGCGCCCCTGCTCGAACAACTGATCGCCAGCGAGCCCTGGTTCGGCCTGCCTCCGCCCAAATCCACGGGCCGCGACCTGTTCAACATGCAATGGCTGGACAGCCGCCTGGCCGAGTTCGGCGGCCCCACGCCCGCGCCCCAGGACGTCCAGGCCACCCTGCAGCGGCTGACCGCCAGGACCGTCGCCAACGCGATCGACCGCGCGGCAGCGGGCACGCAGGAAGTCTTCGTATGCGGCGGCGGCGCCCGCAACGCCGGACTCATGCAGGAATTGGCATATTGCCTGCAGCGCCCCGTTCACGCCACGGACACGCTGGGCGTGCCCGCCCAACAAGTCGAAGCGCTGGCCTTCGCGTGGCTGGCGCAGGCTTTCGTCGAACGCAGGCCGGCGGGACTTCCCGCGGTCACTGGCGCGCGCGGCGCGCGCATTCTGGGCGCGCTGTATCCCGCCTGACGCGGCGACGGGCCGCCATGCCCGCGCCCCAATGCAAAAAGCCCTTCGGCACGCCGAAGGGCTTTTTTCTTTCCTGCCCGGCGTTTACACCGAGAACGAGGAACCGCAGCCGCAGGTAGTGCTGGCGTTGGGATTGCGGATGACGAACTGCGCGCCTTCCAGGTCTTCCTTGTAGTCGATCTCGGCGCCGACCAGGTATTGGAAGCTCATCGGGTCGACCAGCAGTTGCACGCCGTCCTTGTCCAGCACGGTGTCGTCATCGTTCACGACTTCGTCGAACGTGAAGCCGTACTGGAAGCCGGAACAGCCGCCGCCCTGGACAAACACGCGCAGCTTGAGCTCGGGGTTGCCTTCTTCGGCCAACAGGTCTTTCACTTTGGCGGCAGCCGAGTCGGTAAACACCAGGGGAACAGGCGGGGGAGCCTGAAGGTCGACGGTTTCGGTCACTGCATTCATGGTTCACTCCTGGCCGGTACGGCCATATTTCAGTGAGCGGCCTCGCCGCTCGTATAGCATCACTATAGCTCAGGGCTTGACCAGACTCAAAGTTCAAGCTTGACACTACGCGACGCCCGGACGGTTTCGCCCTCGAGGACGCTGACAGTCACGCTTTCGGGGACAAATCCTTCGGGCACGGACAGCATGCCCTGGCTGCGCTGGTATTGATCGAATTGCAGGGCCAGGGACGCCGCGGCAAGGTTGTCGCCCGTGGCGGTGACCGGCCCGGTTTCGGCCTTGACCTGCATGGGGGCAAGGTCTACGGTGACCGTTTCGCCCTTGAGGATGCCGGTGGCCTGGAAGCGCAACGCGCCCGCAAACGGCGCGGCCCCATTGCGGCCGCTGCGCATCAGCAGCACCTTGTAGCGCAGGCCGCCGCCGGCGCGGTCGATCTGCACGCCCCGGATATCCACGGCGCCTTCCGGCCCGGGCGGCAACAGCTGTTCATAGAACGCCAGTTGGTCGCGCACTCGGCCGATTTCGGCCTGCGCGGCGTGGAGCTGGCTTTCGAGTTCCTGGCGCGCCGAACGCTCGATGACCAGTTCGCCGTCAGCGGTGTCCAGCTGGCCTTGGGTATAGCGCAACTGGGTGGCCTGCTGGCGCATGGCCTCTTCCTGCGCCTCGGCCTGCTTGGCGCTGATCACGATGGCGTCCTGCGGGCGATAGAGTTGGCGCGCATGAAAGAAGCCCGCCGCGCCGCCGACAAGTACGCCCAGCAGCAGGACGGCACACAGCCGCGCAAGACCGCCGTGGGCGGCGCGCGGCTGAGGCTGGGAGGGATCTGCGGACATGTAGAACAAGCGCCGCGGCCCGCGCACGCGGGCCGCGATGGCCTTAGGGCAGGATGGCGACCTGGTCCAGGCCGACCGTTTCCGGGACACCGAACATCAGGTTCATGTTTTGCACGGCCTGGCCGGCCGCGCCCTTCACGAGATTGTCCTGGACCACCATGATGATCAACTGGTCGCCGTTGCCCGGGCGGCTGAGCGCGATGCGCAGGTTATTCGAAGCGCGCACAGACCGGGTTTCAGGCAGGCTGCCGGCGGGCATGACATCCACGAACGGCTCATCCGCATAGCGCTGCTCGAACAGCGCCTGGAAGTCGGTATCGCGCGCTTCCGGCAGGATGCGGGCGTAGATGGTGGAGAACATGCCGCGGATCATCGGCACCAGATGGGGCACGAAGGTCAGGCCGACCTTGCCGCCCGCGATCTTTTCAAGCTGGGCGACGATTTCGGGGTGGTGGCGATGGCCTGCCACGCCGTAGGCCTTGAAGTTGTCGGAGGCTTCAGAGAACAGCGATCCGACTTCCGCCTTGCGGCCGGCGCCGGACACGCCCGACTTGCAGTCGGCAATGAGGGTTTGCGCATCGACCAGCGACTTGCCGCCTTCCAGCAGCGGGGCCAGGCCCAGCAGCACGGTGGTGGGATAGCAGCCGGGATTGCCGATCACGCGCGCCTTGGAGATGGCTTCGCGGTTCAGTTCGACCAGGCCGTACTGGGATTCGGCCAGGATGTCCGGGCAGGTATGGGGAATCTTGTACCAGCGTTCGAACGTGGGGATGTCCTGCAGGCGGAAGTCCGCGGCCAGATCAATCACGCGAGTGCCCGCGGCGATCAGTTCCTGGGCTTGCGCCATGGCGACGCCATGGGGCGTGGCGAAGAAGACGACGTCGCAATCCGTCAGCGACGCCTTTTCCGGTGCAGAGAAGGCAAGCTTCACACGGCCGCGCAGGTTGGGGTACATGTCGGCGACGGGCAGGCCGTCTTCCTTGCGGGACGTGATGGCAGTCAATTCCACGTTGGGGTGCTGCGACAGCAAGCGCAGCAGTTCGACGCCGGTGTAACCGGTGCCGCCGACGATACCAACCTTGATGCGGGTGTTCGATGCTTGGGCCATGATGTGTGCTCTTCGGAGAACGAGTACTGATTGTATCGCTCGGGAAACAGGACATTGCGCCAGCGTGCCGGAAACGGCACTGCAATATTCCTATGTCCGACCGGGTGGTGGGCGCGGAGTTCCGCGCGGGGCCGGCAACGCCGCGGCATTGCGGCCCATAAACAAAAAGCCCGCCGAAGCGGGCTTTTTGCAGGGCATTAACGCTTGCTGAACTGCTTGCGACGACGCGCCTTGCGGAAGCCGACCTTCTTACGTTCGACTTCACGGGCATCGCGCGTGACGAAGCCAGCTTGCGACAGCGAGGGCTTCAGCGTGGCGTCGTAATCAATCAGGGCACGCGTGATGCCGTGACGGATTGCGCCGGCCTGGCCGGTTTCGCCGCCGCCGTGCACGTTGACCTTGATGTCGAACGATTCCAGGTGGCCGGTCAGTTCCAGCGGCTGGCGCACGACCATACGGCCGGTTTCACGAGCGAAGAACTCGTCGACGGGCTTGCCGTTGACGACGATCTTACCCGTGCCCTTTTTGATGAAAACGCGAGCCACCGAAGTTTTGCGACGGCCGGTTCCGTAATTCCAGTTACCGATCATGGCGTTTCCTTAGATATCCAGCGTCTTGGGCTGCTGGGCGGTGTGCGGGTGCTCGGCACCGGCATAGACCTTCAGCTTCTTGATCATGGCGTAGCCCAGAGGACCCTTGGGCAGCATGCCCTTGACGGCCTTCTGAATGGCACGGCCGGGAAAACGCTCTTGCATTTTCTCGAAGTTCGTTTCACGGATACCGCCCGGGTACGTCGTGTGGCGGAAGTACTTCTTGTCCTTCGCCTTGGCGCCGGTAACAACGATATCGGACGCGTTGATGATGACGATGTAGTCACCGGTATCAACGTGAGGCGTGAATTCAGGTTTGTGCTTGCCACGCAGACGACGTGCGACTTCGCTGGCCACACGACCGAGGACTTTGCCCTTGGCGTCGATCACAAACCAGTCACGCTGGACTTCATGCGGCTTGGCCACAAAGGTCTTCATGATGGTTCCTAAGAATAAAAATTTGCTCTGGCCGGAACATCCCTGCCAGCGTTTTTTCCCAGACTAGGCCCGAACTCCAGGCGGTTCTTTCAAACAAACCCAGAATTTTCAAGCCCTTATCGACCCCCGCCTAAGCGTTATGAATCCGCCCGTGCAAAGATCAAAATGAGGGAAAGCCTGAAATTCTAACACGATTGCTCAAAAAATGGGCAAGCGGCAAGAATCCAGGCAGTTCGCACCCGCCACGCAAGGGCGGCGGTTGCGGACATTCAACCGGGGACGCATAGCGCCCCTGCCCTGTCAGGCGCCCAGGTAGGCTTCCAGGACGCGCGGATGGCCCAGCAGTTCGCGGCCGGAGCCAGTCAGCGCCATGGCGCCGTTTTCCAGCACGTAGCCGTGCTGCGCGATCTTCAACGCCTGGCGGACGTTCTGCTCCACCAGGAACAGCGTGAGGCCGTCAGCGTTGATGGCGCGCAGCGAGCGGAAGATTTCCTGCACCACGATAGGCGCCAGGCCCATCGACGGTTCGTCCAGCAGCAGCAAGCGCGGCTTGGCCATCAGGGCGCGGCCGATGGCCAGCATCTGCTGTTCGCCGCCGGACAGGTTGCCGGCCATGCCGTTGATCCGCTCTTTCAGGCGCGGGAACAGGTTGAACACGTATTCCAGATCGGAGCCGACGTTCTTGAGGCCGCGGCGGTAGGCGCCCAGTTCCAGGTTTTCCAGCACCGTCATGGTGGTGAGGATGGCCCGGCCTTCGGGCACCTGCACGATGCCGCGCGAGACGAGCTGGTTCGGCGCCAGGTTGGTGACGTCTTCGCCTTCGAAGAGGATGCGGCCGCGCGCCTTGGGCAGCAGGCCCGACAGGGCCAGCAGCGTGGTCGACTTGCCGGCGCCGTTGGCGCCGACCAGGGCGGTGATTTCTTTGGCGTTCAGGTCCAGGTCGATGCCGCGCACGGCTTCGATGTGGCCGTAGTTGACCTCGAGTCCGCGGACTTCCAGCATGGCGCTCATTGTGCGGCCTCCGCTTGTTCGGTGTCTTCGTCGTCTTCGCGGCCCAGGTAGGCCTCGATGACCTGCTCATTGTTGCGGATCTCTTCGGGACCGCCGCAAGCGATGATCTTGCCGAAGTTCAGCACCGCGATGCGTTCGCACAGGCCCATGACAAAGCGCATGTCGTGCTCGATCATCAGGATCGTGTAGCCGCGGTCGCGGATTGCCAGGATCTCGTGCATGAGTTCGGCGCGCTCGCCGGTGTTCATGCCCGCGACGGGCTCGTCCAGCAGCAGCAGCTTGGGCTCGGTGGCCAGCGCGCGCGCCAGCTCCAGGCGGCGCTGTTCGCCGTAGGACAGGTTATCGGCCAGATCATTGGCCTTATGGTCCAGGCGCATCCACGTCAGCAGCTCATGCGCGCGCTCGCGGGCGCGCTGCTCGTGTTCGCGGTAGCCGGGCAGGCCCAGCAGCAGGCTGGGGAATCCGTAGTTCATGTGGCGATACGAGCCCACCACCACGTTTTCCAGCAGCGTCATCTCTTTGAAGAGACGGATGTTCTGGAACGTACGGGCAATGCCCATGCGCGTGATGCTGTGCGGCTTCTTGCGCAGCACGCTCTCGCCCTGGAACGTGATCGAGCCGCCGCTGGGCGGCAGCAGGCCGGTGATCAGGTTGAACACCGTGGTCTTGCCGGCGCCGTTGGGGCCGATCAGACCGAAGATGGCGCCTTCGGGCACCGACAGGCTGACGTCATGCAGCACATGCAGGCCGCCAAAGCTCTTGGAGACGGAGGACAGCTCAAGCATGGCGCTTCCCTCCCTGGCGGTCTTGACGCATCCAGCGCTTGAAGCGCGCCGGATCCCAGATGCCTTGCGGCAGGAACAACACAATCACCACCAGAATCACTCCATTCGCGACCAGGCGCAGATCCGCAAATCCGCGCAGCAACTCGGGCAGCACCGTAATGATGAAGCTGCCCAGCACGGGACCGGCCAGGCCGCCGATGCCGCCCAGGATGGCCATGGTCAGGATTTCGACGCCGCGGTCGAACCCGTATTCGTTGGGGCCGATGAAGAACGTCAGGTGCGCGTTCAGGGCGCCGGCCAGGCCGGCGATCATGGCGCCCGCGACGAACGCCAGCATCTTGTTGGCGCGCACGTCGATGCCCATCAGGCCGGCCGCCGTCTCGTCGCCGCGGATGGCGTCGAAGGAGCGTCCGATCTTGGAAGCGCGCACGCGCCACAGCACGAACAGCACGATGACCACGGCCAGGAGCACGTGCCACCACTGCGTCAGTTGCGGAATGCCGTTCAAGCCCAGCGCGCCGCCCGTGATGGACTCGGTGTTCAGGATGGTCACGCGGACCACTTCGCCGAAGCCCAGCGTGGCCATCGCCAGATAGACCCCCGACAGCCGCAGGGTCGGCAGCCCGATCAGCGCCGCCACCAGGGCGGGCGCGGCCATGCCGCCGGCCAGCGCGACCGTGAAGGGCGCGTCGTAGTTCATGGTGAGCAGCGCGGCGGTGTACGCCCCGATGCCCATGAAGGCGGCGTTGGCCATGGCCAGCATGCCGCAAGCCAGCGTCAGCCAGATGGAGAGGGCCAGCAGTGCGTTGGTGCCAAGCGTCAGCACCAGGTTGCCATAGATGGCCCAGAAATTTTCGAATCCGCTCATACCTTAAGCCTTGCGTTGAACCACTTTGCCGAACAGACCTTGCGGGCGCACCAGCAGGATCAGGAACAGCAGGCCGAAAGCCACCGCGTCGCGCATGGTGGAGCCGATGTAAGCCACGGACAGCACCTCGGCGAAGCCCAGGAAGAGACCACCCAACATGGCGCCGCGGATGTCTCCCATGCCGCCCAGGATGATGACCGCGATGCCCTTGTGCAGCATCGGCTGGCCCATCAGCGGGAACAGCGCATTCGAGTACAGGCCGATCAGCACGCCGGCCACGCCGCCCAGGGCGGCCGCGGCGAACGAGGTGGTGATGAACAGCTTTTCGACGTTGATGCCCAGTAGCCAGGCGGCCTTGGGCGATTCCGCGATGGCGCGCAGCGCGCGGCCGAACTGCGTGCGGCGCATGACGTACATCAGCACGGCCATCAGCGCGAACGACAGGAAGATGATGCCCAGCTCGATGACGGTCAGGTGCAGGCCGGCGATCTCGATGACTTCCTCGGGCACGGTGCCGTGCGGGAAGCGCAGGTTGCTGGCGCCGAAGATGCCTTGGGCGCCGTTGTTCAGGATGATGCCCACGCCAATCGTGGCGATCATGGGAATCAGGTGGGGCGCGTTGCGCTTGCGCAGCGGCTTGAGCACCAGGTAGTCGATGATGACTCCGGTGAAGCCGGCAACGAAGAACGCGACCATCAGCGCGGCCCACAGGGGCAGGCTGAATTGCTCGACCACGAACAGTGCTGCGTAGGCGCCAACCATGAAGACGGCGCCATGCGCCAGGTTGATCACCCCGAGCACGCCGAAGATCAGCGTGAAGCCCAGCGCGAACAGTGCATACACACAGCCCAGCGACAAGGCATTGACGAATTGTTGTTCGAACATGATGGGACTTTCCAGATCAGAGAGGGCCACCCCGCCGTGCCCACAGCGAGGTCTGATTTGCTTCTTGGGAAGCTTTCTACTTGGTTTGGCCCTGCGACAAAAAGCGCCTTGCGGGCAGCCGGAAGGCCGTCCGCAAGGCGCATCCCCCCGCGCGGGGATGCGTACTGCTTACTTCTCGATGACGTACTTGCCGTCCTTGGTCACGCTGACGATCGGCGCCTGGTCGGCGTCGTAGCCGGCGGGCTTGCCAGCGCGGTCGTTGGCCTGGCGGAACTTGAACGGGCCGGTGGCGCCGTTCCAGGTCACGGCCGGCAGGGCGTCGCGCAGGGCAGCGCGGTCCTTGGCCAGTTCGCCGGTGATCTTGGTGTTCTTCAGCGCCTGGGCCACGATGTACATGGCGTCATACGACTGCGCTGCGAACTGGTCGGGAGCGTTGGTGAACTTGGCCTTGTAGGCGTCGATGAACTTGACGTTTTCCGCCGCCTTGTTTTCGATCGACCACGGGCTGCCGATCCACAGATTGTTCGATGCGCCGCCGGGGGCCAGGTCGAAAATCTTGACCGAGTTCATGCCGTTGCCGCCGATGACGGGCACGTTCAGACCCAGTTGGCGGGCCTGGACCATGATCGGGCCGCCTTCGGCCAGCAGTGCGGACAGCACGATGGCGTCGGGGTTGGTGCCCTTGATCTTGGTCAGCTGGGCCTTGAAGTCCACGTCGCCCTTGGCGAACGTTTCGGTCGTGGTGACCGGGATCTTCTGGTCTTCCAGGGCCTTCTTGAAGTTGTCGTAGCCGCTCTTGGTGAAGACGTCGTCGTTGCCGTAGAGCACCGCGACGTTCTTCAGGCCGGTCTTGGCCTTGACGGTGGCGATGGTGGCCGGCAGCACGTCGGCTTCAGTGACCGAATTGCGGAACACGTAGTTGCCGATGGACGTGATGCCGTCGGCGGTGTTGGAGGTGCCGAAGGCGACCGTCTTGGCGGCCTGGGCGACCGGGTCGGCGGCCTGGGCCGAGTTCGACAGCGTCGGACCGAAGACCATCAGGACGTTGTCCTTGAAGATCAGCTTCTTGAAGACGTTGATGGCCTCTTCTTTCTTGCCTTGCTCGTCCTCGATCACCAGGACGATCTTGTTGCCGTTGATGCCGCCCGCGGCATTGATTTCGTCGGCCGCCAGCTGGAAGCCGTTGCGGATCGACACGCCGTACTGGGCGGCGCCGCCGGACAGGGCTTCCGCCACGCCCAGCTTGATGTCGGCTGCGTGGGCAGCCGGGACGACGCCGGCGGCGATCAGCGCGGCCAGCAGCTTCTTGGTCTTCGATTGCATGGTTCTACCACCTTAAAGTCTGTCTCGGAATATTGGTAATCCGGGCTGTTGTAATCCTGCCGGATTGACGTCGGATGCCGCGTAAAGGCGGCACGATTGCGCGTCAAGACCCGGGATATTACTCCTTTGTATCAGGCCGAAACTCGAATGCCGTTCAACAAAAGCCTCAAAACCGCCCATTTTTTTGTAAAAAACGTGTGGTTACTAGCAAAAACCCTACATCCCGCCGAATGCCATTCGGCAACGGCGCCTCCTTAACTCCTGCCCGACAGCGCCACGCCCAGGTACTGGCCGTAAGCGCTTTCGGTCAGGCGAAACCATGGCATCTCGCTGTCGCGAAAGCCCATGTAACTATCGTGCATCGCCTTGAATTTGGGGTCTTTGGCGCCCAAATCCTTGTAGACCTGCTGCGTGGCCTCGAATGCGAGGTCCATGATCGAACGCGGAAATGTGCGCACTTGCGCGCCGTTCGCTGTCAATTGGGCGAGCGCCTGCGGATTCTGGGCGTCGTAGCGGGCCGTAGCGGCGGCATGGGCGGCCTGCGCGGCTGCCTGCACCAGGGCCTGGTAGTTCTTGGGCAGCGCGTTCCAGGCCTCTTCGTTGATATAGAGCGACAACTGCTCGCCGCCAGCCCACCAGCCCGGTGCGTAGTAATACTTAGCTACCTTATTCAGGCCCAGCTTGGCGTCTTCATAGGCGCCCGCCCCCGCCACTGCCTGCAGCCCGTCTTTTTCGAAGGCCTCGGCCAGCTTGGCCAGATCCGCCTGCTGCGGCGCCACGCCCAGCTTGGCCAGCACGTCGCCAGCCAGGCCGTCCACCCGCATCTTCAGGTCTTTCAGGTCGCCGATGCGCTTGATTTCCTTGGTGTACCAGCCGCCCATCTGGGCGCCGGTGTTGCCCAGCGGGAAGTTGATGATCTTTTCCGGCTTGAAGAGCTCGCGGGTCAGCCGCAGGCCTTCGCCTTCGCTCATCCAGGCATTCATCTGGCGCGCGTTCAGGCCGAAGGGCGCCACCGCGTCGAAGCAGAACGCCGGATTCTTTGGGTAGTAGAGGCGAGAGGACACGTGACCGCATTCCACCTTCTTGGTGGACACGGCTTCCAGCAGGTCCTGGGCGGCGACGATCTCGCCGTCGGGGAAGTGCCGGATGTTGAATTTTCCGCCCGTGGATTCCGAGACGAACTTGCAGAAGTTTTCGGCAGCGCCAACCCGCAGGTCCAGGGTGCTGGAAAACCCGGAAGAAAGGCGCCAGCTCAGCGACGGCATGTCCTGCGCAAACGCGGGCGCGCTGACCGCGGCTCCCGCAACGGCGCCCAGGCCGGCGCGCTTCAAGAATGAACGTCGTTGCATCTCTTGGCTCCTTTACAGCAACACCCCGGACTTCGAGCAATACCCGCCGGATATTACACGGAGCAGGCTGCTGAAATGGCTAGAGGAATTCCCGAGCAGGTAAGGGATTGCAAGGACGCGGCGGGAATCTCCGGCGGCGCCTGGCGGGCCGCCGGAGCGCAGGATCAAGTCCCGGCGATGGCCATCTGCTCGATCAGGATCGAGCCGGTGGTCTTGGTGCCGCGCGAGATGACATCGGCGCCGACGGCGACGATCTGCTGGAACATGTCGGCCAGGTTGCCGGCAATGGTGATTTCCTGCACAGCGTGCTGGATCTTGCCGTTTTCCACCCAATAGCCGAACGCGCCCCGGGAGTAGTCGCCAGTGACGTAGTTGACGCCCTGCCCGATCAGCTCGGTGACCAGAAATCCCGTGCCCATTTTCTTCAACATGGCTTCGAAGTCATCGCCCCGCTTGGTCAGCGTGGAGCTGAACACCAGGTTGTGCGAACCGCCGGCGTTGCCGGTGGTGGCCATGCCCAGCTTGCGGGCGGTATACGAGGACAGGAAATAGCCTTCCAGGACGCCGTCCGACACCACATTGCGGCGGCGCGTGCGCACGCCTTCGTCGTCGAAGGGCGAACTGCCCATGGCGCCGCGGATGTGCGGGTCTTCGGTCAGGTTGATGTGCTTGGGGAAGATGGGCTTGCCCAGCGAGTCCACCAGGAAGCTGGCCTTGCGGTACAGCGCGCCGCCGTTGACGGCCTGGGTCAGGGCGCCGACCAGCCCCAGCGCCAGCGGCGCCTCGAACAGAACGGGGAACTTGCCGGTGCGGATGCGGCGCGCCGACAGGCGGGACAGCGTGCGCTCGGCGGCGTAGCGGCCGATGGCCTCGGGCGAAGCCAGCTTGGCCGGATCGCGCTCCGAGCTGTACCAGTAGTCGCGCTGCATGCCGTTGCCGCGGCCCGCGATGGGCGCCACGGACAGGCTGTGGCGCGAATACGGATAGCCGCCCAGGAAGCCCCGCGTGTTGCCCATCACGAACTGGCCTTCGTAGGTGCCTACGCTGGCGCCGTCGGTATTGGTGATGCGCGGGTCGACGTCGCGGGCGGCGCGTTCGGCGCGCAGCGCCAGCTCGGCAGCCTCTTCGGTGGACACGCCCCAGGCGTGGTGCAGGTCCAGGTCGGGAAATTCGGTGGCCAGCTGGTCGGCGTCGGGCAATCCGGCCGCCGGGTCGGCGGCGGTGTGGCGGGCGATGTGCCAGGCGGCTTCGACCGTCTGGCGCAGCGCCGCCTCGGAGAAGTCGGACGTCGAGGCGGAGCCGCGGCTCTGGCCCGCATAGACCGTCAGGTCCAGCGAACGGTCGCGCGTCTGCTCTACGGTTTCGATGTCGTTCTTGCGTACCGAGACCGACAGGCCCAGGCTTTCCGAGACTTCCGCGGCGGCGTCGGAAGCGCCGATCTGGCGGGCGTAGGCCAGGGTTTGCTCGACGAGTTCGGAAAAACGCGCGTGATTCGCCGCCAGCGGCAAGGAAGATGAGGTTTTAACCATTGCAGTCCAATTTGCAGAGACGGTTATCATAGCCAAGTCTGTCATTGCGCAGTTTTCCATGAATTCCCATCCTGAAGAAGAATCCGTCGACGACGGTTACGACGAGAACGGCTACGACCGTCCCAGCAAGTCCCAGGTCAAGCGCGAAATGCATGCCCTGCTGGACCTGGGCAAGCAATTGATTGCGCTGTCCCCCGATCGTCTCAAGCAGTTGCCGCTCGAAGAGCGCCTGTACGAGGCCATCCGCATGGCGCAGCGCACCACCGGCCGCGAAGGCCTGCGCCGCCAGGTCCATTTCGTGGGCAAGCTGATGCGCGACGCGCCCGCCGACGACATCCGCAAGCAGCTCGACATCTGGGAAAACGGGTCGCGCGAGGAAACCGCCGCCATGCACCGGCTGGAAGCGCTGCGCGACCGCCTGCTGGACGACGACGACGCCCTCACCCGCCTGCTGAACAACAATCCGCAGGCCGACGTGCAGCAACTGCGCACGCTGATTCGCGCCGCCCGCAAGGAAAAGCTCTCCAACGCCGCGCTGCTGCAAGGCCAGGAACCGCAAAAGAAGCATTACCGCGCGCTGTTCCAGGCCCTGAAAACCCTCACCCTCTGATATTTCCGCCACCGGCCCATGAACGCACCGTCCGACCTGCTCGATTGCATCGAGATCGAAACCGCCCCCAATCCCACCCACGCCGTGATCTGGCTGCATGGCCTGGGCGCCGACGGCAACGATTTCGCGCCGATCGTGCCGGAACTGCGGCTTCCGGCCGGCCGCGGGGTGCGCTTCGTGTTCCCGAACGCGCCCGTGCAGCGCGTGACGATCAACAACGGCATGGCGATGCGTTCCTGGTACGACATCCTGGTGATGGACCTGGTGCGCGTTGAAGACGGCCGCGGCATCCGCGCCTCGGAAGCGGCCATCCACAAGCTGATCGCGCGCGAGAACGCCCGCGGCATCCCGACGTCGAACATCGTGCTGGCGGGCTTTTCGCAAGGCAGCGCGATGACGCTGCACACGGGCCTGCGCCTGCCGGAAAAGCTGGCGGGGATGATGGCCCTGTCGGGCTACCTGCCGCTGCTGGACACGGCGCAGGCCGAGCGCAATCACGCCAACGACGCCACGCCGATCTTCATGGCCCATGGCCAATATGATCCGGTCGTCTCGCTGGCCCGCGCCGAAGCGTCCCTGGCCGAACTCAAGCGCCTGGGCTACGACGTGCGCTGGCGCACGTACCCGATGCCGCATTCGGTCTGCGCCGAAGAAGTGGCGGACATCTCTGCGTTCCTGAACGAAGTCCTGGTGTGACGGGGCCTGCGGCCTAGGGACGATGGCGGGCTGCGCGCAAGGCGCGGTCCGTGTTCCTGGCCGATGGGCGCGAAGCCATTCCGCGCCTACGATGGACAAGGCCAGCTACCGGCCTAAAAATCCATTTTGTATACCAACTGGTATTCCAGCCTAGAATTTTCTGGCGTTCGGCTACGCTCGTCCATAGAGAAAAACGCCAATCCTAAAATGCTTGTCGCCTGTTTGTCTTGAATATAGTATTCGATCCAAGCCTTACCGGCCCGGGCCTCATCGTTCGGGCTTCCCTGTTGTTGTAGTCGATCCATTCCATTGGCCGTGTTGCGCCGGACATCGGCGCGACATTCAAGACGCAGGAGAAAGTCCCGTGAAGACCTTGCCATTGCCCCGCCTGGCAGGCGCGGCGCTGCTCGCGCTGATCGCCCCCCTGGCCGCCCAGGCCGAAGCCCTGAATCCCCCCGTGAAGATCCGCTACGAAGAAGTGGTGCGATCCATTCTCTACGTACCCAAGTATGTTGCGCTGTCGCAGGGCTACTTCAAGGACGCCGGCCTGGACGTGTCCATGAAGACCTCGCAGGGCACCGACAAGGGCATGACGGCCCTGCTGTCGGGCAGCGCCGACATCGTGCTGATCGGGCCCGAGGCCTCCATCTACGTGCAGAACAGCGAATCGCCGGTCAAACCGAAGATCTTCGCCGGGCTGACGGCCACCGACGGCTTCTTCCTGCTGTCGCGCAAGCCGATCGAGAAATTCGACTGGTCGATGCTCAAGGGCAAGGAAGTCATCGGCTTTCGCCCCGGATCCAACCCCATCGTCTTTCTGGAAACGGCGCTGCGCAAGCACGGGCTGGACCCGCAGAAGGACGTGAAGCTGCTGAACAACATCGGCATTCCGGCGCGCGCCGGGGCGTGGATGGCGGGCCAGGGCGAATACGGCATCTTCCTGGAGCCCGAAGCCGGCGAACTGGTGCGCAACGGCAAGGGGCACATCGTCGCCTCGGTGGGACATGAAGTGGGCCAGGTCGACTACACCGTCTTCACCGCCACGGATAAATACATCCGCGACAACCCCAAGGTCATCCAGGCCTGGACCGACGTGGTGGCGCGCGCCGAAAAATACGTGAAGGACACGCCCGCCGCCACGCTGGCCCCGCAGATCATGACCTTCTTCCCCGGCATGGACCAGGCGGCCGTGGCCGAAGCGATCGACCGCTACAAGCAATATCAAATCTGGAAGACGTCCCCGCTGGTGACGCCGCAGGCCATGAACCAGCTGCAGGACATGCTCATCGCCAGCGCGGTCATGAAGGACAGCGCCCGCGTGAAGTACGAGGACGTGGTCGTCGCCGATTTCGCCAAGAAGGCCCAATGATGGGAGCCGCCATCCACAACCTCAAGCCGGCGCCGGCCACGGCGAAGATCGAGCTGCGCGAAGTCTGCCTGTCGTACTTCACGCCAGACGGCGAGACCGAGGCCCTGTCGAACGTATCTTTCTCGCTGGCGCCCGGCGAATTCGTCAGCCTGATCGGCCAGAGCGGCTGTGGCAAGAGCACGCTGCTGTCGCTGATCGCCGGGCTGATCCCGCCCACGTCGGGTTCGGTGCTGGTCGACGGGCACGCGGTGACCAAACCGAATGCGCGCATCGGCTACATGCTGCAGCAGGACTACCTGTTCGAATGGCGCACCATCCTGGACAACGTCATGCTGGGCGCGGAGATCCAGGGCCGGCGCGATGCGCGCAGTGAAGCGCGCGCCGTGCACCTGCT
The DNA here is from genome assembly GCF_000236785.1 of Achromobacter arsenitoxydans SY8. Lineage (GTDB taxonomy): Bacteria > Pseudomonadota > Gammaproteobacteria > Burkholderiales > Burkholderiaceae_B > Achromobacter > Achromobacter arsenitoxydans. The sequence goes on from NZ_AGUF01000048.1 coordinate 36,284, forward strand.
TGAAAAATGCGGCCTGGGCGCCTTCCTTTCGCACACGCCGCGCCAGCTTTCCGGCGGCATGCGCCAGCGGGCGGCCCTGGCGCGCACGCTGGTGACCGAGCCCGACGTGATCCTGCTGGATGAACCGTTCTCGGCGCTGGATTCGCAGACCCGGCTGGCGATCTCCGACGAAGTGGTGGACATCCTGCGCCGCGAAGGCAAGACGGTGGTGCTGGTGACGCACGACATCGGCGAGGCCATCGCCATGACGGACCGCGTGATCGTGCTGTCGCGCCGGCCGGGACGGCTCAAGAGCCAGTACCGCATCAATTACGGCGACGGCCAGGTGCGGCCCACGCCCTTCCAGGCGCGCTCGCGCCCGGAATTCAATACGTACTTCAAACAGCTCTGGGACGAGCTGGACGTCCATGTGGAGGGCTGAGCCATGAACGCGCCGATCGCCAACACCGTTCCTCTGCGCGCCGTGCGCGCGCCCAGCGAGAAGTACCTGGACTACCTGCGCCGCGACCGCGCGCGCCGCCGCAACATCCGCGTGGCGCAGGCGCTGCTGCTGGCCGTGTTCCTGTGCGCCTGGGAAATCCTGCCGCGCATGCACATCCTCAACCCGCTCTTGACCAGCTATCCCAGCGCGCTGTGGCCCACGTTCATCGAACTGTGGAACAACGGCAACCTGGGCAAGCACATCATGACGACCCTGTCCGCGACGCTGGTCGGCTTTGCGCTGAGCATGCTGATCGGCATCGTGGTCGCGGCGGCGCTGTGGTGGTCCGACTTCCTGTACAAAGTGCTGGACCCGTTCCTGGTGGTGGCGAACGCCATGCCCAAGATCGCCTTCGTGCCGATCTTCTACCTGTGGCTGGGCTCGGACTACGCGGTGTACGGCATGGCCGTGGCCATCGCAGTGTTCGTGACCATCATGGTGGTTTACGCGGGCTTTCGCGGCATCGACCTGAACAAGGTGAAGCTGGCGCATACCTTCGGCGCGAGCCGCTGGCAGGTGCTGACCAAGGTGGTGCTGCCCGGCAGCGTCCCCACGCTGATCGCGGCCGTGAAGATGAACATCGGCCTGGCGCTGGTGGGTGTCATCGTGGGCGAATTCCAGTCGGCGGACTCGGGCCTGGGCTTCCTGATCATGAACGGCAGCCAGGTGTTCAAGCTGAACATCGTCATGACCGCCATCGCAATGCTGGCGCTGATTTCCAGCGTCATGTACCTGATCGTCTACCGCATCGAAGCCGCCGTCGCGCGGCGCTACGGCTAAGGAGGCAGCATGGAATTCCCGCAATGGGTGCAGGACCGCGTCATAGCCCGCCAGGGTTGCCTGCACCCCTATGACGAACTTCCCGCCGCCCGCACCGCGGTGGTCGTGATCGACATGCAGCAGTACTTCACGCTGCCAGGCTACCAAGGCGAATGCGCCCCGGCGCGCGAGATCATCGCCCCCATCAACCGCCTGTGCGGCGCCGTGCGCGATGCCGGCGGGGTCGTCGTCTGGGTGCAGACGGCGTCCGACAACGCGGACGTGTTCTGGTCGCACCATCACGGCGTCATGCTGACGCCGGAGCGCAGCGCCCGGCGCCTGGAGACGCTGCGGCGCGATGCTCCGGGATTCGAGCTGCATCCTGACCTGCGCGCGCGGTCGACCGACCTGCACGTGGTCAAGCGCTACTACAGCGCGATGGCTCCCGGCTCGTCCGAACTGGAGCCGCTGCTGCGCGGGCTGGGCGTGGACACGCTGCTGATCGCCGGCACGGTCACCAACGTGTGCTGCGAATCCACGGCGCGCGATGCGATGATGCGCGATTTCCGGACCATCATGGTGGACGACGCGCTGGCCGCGGTGACGCCGGCCGAGCACGAAAATGCCCTGCACGGCTGGATGCTGTTCTTCGGCGACGTGCTGTCGGTGGACGAAGCCGCCGCACGGCTCAAGCCTGCCCAGGCGCCCCGCAAGACGGCCTGAACCCGCCTGCCGCCGCGGGCGTCAGGACAGGTTCAGCCAGACCCGGCGCATGGTCGGGTCTTCGGGGTCCGCGTCGTTGGTGAAGCCCAGGCTGGTCATCAGCGACAGCATGGGCCGGTTCGTCGACAGCACCAGTCCGTCGATGTATTCCAGGCCCTGCTCGCGCGCGGCGTCGATCAGCGCGGTCATGAGCTGGCGTCCCAGCCCGCGCCGCTGCCAGTCATCGCCGATCACCAGCGCGTATTCGGCGCCGCGGCCGTCGGGGTTGCGCAGGTAGTGGGCAAAGCCCACCAGCACTTCCCGCGGATGGCCGCGATTGGCGGGGTTGGGCACCTGGGTGGCCGCCACCAGCGCCAGTTCGCGGTGGTAGTCCACCTGCGTGTAGCGGGACACCATGCGCGGGGTAAGTTCCCGCATCATCGACACGAAGCGCATGTAGCGGGACCGTTCCGAGAGGCCCCGAATGAACTCTTGCAGGGCTTCCCCGTCCTCGGGGCGGATGGGGCGCAGCACCCACGGGATGCCGTCCGCGAAACGGCGCACCTGCACCAGCCGCGCCGGATACGGGTGGATCGCCATGTGCGGATAGCCCGCCGTCTGGGGCGATTCGCAGCCGGGCTGCTCGGTCAGCGTCATGCGCAGGCCGCCCGCGCGCAGATGGGTTTCGCCCGCGTAGAGGGGGTCGATATCCAGGGATTCGATGTCGGGCAGTTCCGACACCAGCTCGGACACCAGCACCAGCGCCTGCTGCAGGGCCTCGGCCGCCATATGGCCGACGCGCGGCGCCAGCACCCGGCGCCATAGCCGGCTGCGTTCGATCAGCTGGCGCGCCAGGTAGCCGTTGAGCGGCGGCAGGTCCATGCCCCGGTCCGCCAGCGACAGCACGGCGTCCGGACCGCCCGCGCCAAAGCGGATGACGGGACCGAACTGCGGATCGCGCCGCACGCGGATCGCCATGGGGCGGGATTCGGACTCGATGCGAGGCGCATCCGCCGGCAGGTCGCGGACCGGCACATAGAACAAGGCCAGCAGGACCCGGATTTCGGAAGTGTTCAGTTCGCGCCGGCAATCGGCGCGCACGCGCGCCAGGATCTCGCGGGCAGCCGCCAGGTCCGGCACGTGGCTGGCGGGCTCGGGCGGCTGCGTCTGCAGCAGCAATTGCTGGTTGTAGTGATGCGAGGCCAGCACGCCGAAGGCGTCCGCGGCCGATTCCGGCGTGCGGAAGGCCGACGTGCCCGCGTCGTCCAGCATGCGCCGCAGCGGCCGCATGCCGGCGTCGCCCATGAAACAGGTCACCACGGGCTTCTTGGCGGAAGGCGCGATCTGCGCCAGTTCGCGCGCCACGGCCGGCATGTCGGCCAGCGCGTCGGGCGCCAGCAGCACCAGCACGCCGTCCACGCCCGCGTCGTCCAGCACCGCGTCCAGGATGGCGCGGATGCGGTCGGGCGTCATGGGCAAATAGGTGATGACCGGATTGGCGGTGGCGGCGTCGGGTTCGAGCATGTCTGCGAGCGCGCGCCGCGTGGCGGGCGCCAGGTCCGCGCGCAGAACGGCGGCGTCCGGGCCGATCAGGTCCATGGCCAGTTGCGGGGGCCCGCTGCCGTTGGAGATCAGCGCCACGCGCCGGCCCTTGGGACGCCGCGTGTACCCCAGCACCTTCACCGCCGAGAACAGCTGCACGAAGTAGCGCACGCGGACGGCCCCGGCCCGGCGCAGCGCCGCGTCGAAGATGGCGTCGGCGCCGTCGGCATCGGAACGGCCGGCCTTGAGCACGATGACGGGCTTGATGCTGGCAGCGGCCCGCAACGTGCTCATGAATTCCCGGGCAGGCCCGACGTCTTCGAGGTACAGCACGATGCTGTCGGTGCGGGGGTCGCTGGCCAGGTAGTCCAGCAGTTTGGGCAGGCCCACCACCGCCTCGTCGCCCAGCGACACCGCAGTGGAAAAGCCGATGTGCACATCTTCGGCCCAGTCCATGACGGCGGCCATGATGGAGCGGGACTGCGCCACCAGCGCCACGCGGCCGGATCGGGCCAGCACCGGGTGCTGGCTGAAGTTCAGGCCGGCATGGGGCCGCTGCGCGCCGAAGGACCGCGGCCCCAGCAATTCGCAGCGGTTTTCCTCGGCCCAGGCCCGGCACAGCGCCAGCGTGCCGCGCGGATAGGGATCAGGCAGTTCGTGGGGCAGGAGTATCACCGCGCGCGGCGACAGCGGCGACAGGCGGCGCAGCGTTTCCGGCAGGACGGCGGGCGACACGCAAACCAGGGCCAGATCGGGGCGCTCGCCGGCCGCGAGTCCCTGCAGGGTGGCGGGAAGCTCGGGCGCGGCGCCGGTTTCGGCGGCGACGATCGTGGTTTTCGCCTTCAGGGCGGGCGACAGAGACGTGGCCGCAGGCAGCGGCCGGTCGGCCACGATCACCAGCGATCCGGGTTCGAACATGGGCGCAAGAGCGTGTCGCAGCATAGGAGGGGCGGGCCAGGGCCTGTTCACACTAATCTAAAATACCGTTCATCGTATCAAGACAAGCCCGCTGTCCGCTTGATGAGGACACTGCCCGACGCCGATTTGTGGCGCCGCAGCCGCTAACATAGCCACCTATGACTTCCAACGCCTCCAAACCCATTCGTACCCGTTTCGCGCCTTCGCCCACGGGGTTCCTGCATCTGGGCGGCGCGCGCACCGCGCTGTTCTCCTGGGCCTTCGCGCGCCATCATCAGGGCACGTTCGTGCTGCGCATCGAAGACACGGACGTCGAGCGCTCCACGCCGGAAGCGGTCCAGGCCATCCTGGACAGCATGGACTGGCTGGGCATGCAGCCCGACGAAGGCCCGTTCTATCAAATGCAGCGCATGGACCGCTACCGCGAGGTCGTGGCGCAGATGCTGGCCGCCGGCACCGCCTACCACTGCTACAGCTCGCCCGAGGAAGTCGAAGCCATGCGCGAGGCCGCCCGCGCCCGCGGCGACAAACCGCGCTATGACGGCACCTGGCGCCCCGAGCCCGGCAAAACGCTGCCGGCTATCCCCGAAGGCCGCAAGCCCGTCGTGCGTTTCAAGAACCCGCAAGACGGCGCCACGTCCTGGAACGACATGGTCAAGGGCACGATCAGCTTCGACAACACCGAACTCGACGACCTGATCATCGCGCGTCCCGACGGCACGCCCACCTACAACTTCTGCGTCGTGGTCGACGACTGGGACATGGGCATCACCCACGTCCTGCGCGGCGATGACCACGTCAACAACACGCCCCGCCAGATCAACATCCTGCGCGCGCTCGGCGCCGACCTGCCCGAATACGGCCACGTGCCGATGATCCTGGGCCCGGACGGCGAAAAGCTGTCCAAGCGCCACGGCGCCGTCAATGTCATGGAGTACGACAACGAGGGCTACCTGCCCGAGGCCATGATCAACTACCTGGCGCGCCTGGGCTGGAGCCACGGCGACGACGAACTCTTCACCCGCGAACAGCTGGTGTCCTGGTTCGACACCAAGCACCTGTCCAAGTCGGCCTCGCAGTGGGATCCCAAGAAGCTGAACTGGGTCAACGCCCACTACATCAAGCAGATGGACAACGCGGAACTGGCCGAGCGCGTGGCGACGCGCGTGGCAACGCGCGGCGGCCATCCCGAGAAAATCGACCTGCCGGGCGTCATGGGCCTCCTGAAGGACCGCGCCGAAACGCTGGAGCAACTGGCGGACGGCGCGATGCTCTTCTGCGCCGAATTCAAGGCGGCCCCGGCTGAACTGGCCGAACAGCATCTGACCGCGCCCGCGCGCGAAGCGCTGGCGGACTTCGCGCAGCGCGCCCAGGACGCCGACTGGACCCGCGAGTCCCTGTCCGCCCTGATCAAGGCCGTGCTGGCCGACCGCGGCCTGAAGATGCCGCAACTGGCCATCCCGCTGCGCGTGGCGGTCACGGGCCAGACCCAGACGCCGGCCGTCGATGCGGTGCTGGCGTTGCTGGGCAAGGACACGGTGCTCAAGCGCCTGGCCGCCATCTAAACCCAGACACCAAGACAAGGGCCCTGTTCATCTTCGGATGAACAGGGCCCTTGGTATTTTCAGGCCAGCATCCTGCCGCCCCGCCGTGCCGCAGACTTGGGGGTCACCCCTGCTGGATCGCCGCCCTCGCCTTCAGCGCCCGGGCAAAGAACGCGCCCAGCAGCGGCAGCAGCACCGCGGACCCGCCGAACAGCGCCGCCGGCCCGATCTCGTCCACCACAGCGCCCGCCAGCGCCACGCCGGCCGCCTGTCCCATGAAGAGGCAGGACGCGAACCACGCCACCGCCGTGCCGCGCGCCGACGGCACCATCTGCGTCGCGTTGGTCTGCAGCGTCGCATGCAGCAGGTAGTAGCCAAAACCAGCCAGCACGCTGGCCAGCAGGCTCCACATCCAGACCGGCCCCAGCAGGTACGACAGGAACGCCACGCCCAGCACCAGGCCGCCGGCGACAGCCAGGCCGCGCTCGCCAAGCCGCTTGAGGATGCGTCCGGCCACGACCGTGTAGATCAGCCCGCCCACCGCGTAGACCGCCACCAGCGCGCCCGCGGCGGTCAGGGAAATATCGAAGCGCTCATGCAGGTACGAAGGCGCGAACGCCAGGGCGCCGAACACCAGCAGGCCCTCGATGAACACCGTCGCCAACACCACGCGGGCCCATGGCGCCCCCAGCACCAGGCGCGCCTGGGCGACAAAGCCCTGCCTGACCGCGTTCGGGTCCACCTGCGCAAAGCCGGCCGCGCGCTGGCGCCGCACTTCCAGGTGCAGCAGCACGCCCACGACGAGATAACCCGCCACCAGCGCGGCGAACGCCCAGCGCCAGCCCACGGTGTCCGCGAACAGTCCGCCGGCGAGCTGGCCCGCGGACATGCCCAGAATCGTGCCGGTCAGGAAGCGCGCCAGCGTCGCCTGCCGCCGTTCGTACGGAACGTTGTCGCCGATCCAGGCCATGGACAGCGGCACGATACCGGCGCCCGCGGCGCCCGACAGGGCGCGGCAGAACACCAGCATGTCCAGCGAACCGGCCATTACCGCCCCCGCGCTGCCCAGCGCGCACCCCACCGTGGCCACGCTGACGACGCGGTACTTGCCGTAGCGGTCGCCCACGGGTCCGAAGAACATCTGCAGGACGCCGTACGCCACGGCGAACGCCGTCACGGCGCGCGCGGCCTGGCCGGTCGTGGTGCCGAACTCCGCCGCCAGTTGCGGCAGCATGGGATCACAGATACGGAAAGCGCTGGCGCTGACGAAAGCGGCCAATGCAAGCAGCGCGATTGCGCGTGCTTCGGAAGACATGGCGGGCATGGGAAACCGGCGGCGGGGCGAAAGTCGAAGCCCGCACCTTACCGCAGCCCGGCCATCTTGGTGAAACCGCCGGACGAAGTGTCCGCCCGGCGCAACGGTCAGTAAGCCAGCCGGTAGCCCGCGGGCATGCGGCGCGCCGTCAGGAGGATGCCGCCACTCTTCAACTCGCGCATCGCCAGCTTGGACTGCTCGACCTTTTCGATGCGATAGCGGTTCAGGTAGATCGGATCATTGGCGTCCACCGGCTCGCCGGCCGACTTGGTGGTGCGCATGGTGTAGATCCCGTCCGCCACGCTCCAGCAGCCGGTTTCGCGCAGGGCGGGACGCGTCTTGCGGCCGATCTTGAGCAGGGATTCGTAGGACATCGTGCCGTCGGCCGACAGGACGATCAGCGATTGCATGTCGCCGCTGACGTCGCGCGGACGCGAATTCGACAGCCACGTGCCGATCATCGGGTCGCCTGCCTTGGCGGGCTGGCACGCCACCGGCTTGGGCGGCTCCGCGGGCTGGGCCTCGGTGATGGCGGCGGGCTTCCTGGCGGCGCAGCCGGCCAGGATCAGGATGGTGCAGGCGATGCCTGCCGAACGCAAAAACACACTGCTCATGACTTCCTCAAGTCGCCTGCCGACGCGTCGCCCCGATCACCCCGGCGCGCCCCTGGCGCGGCAGACACCACGCACTCTAAAGAGCGGCCTGGGAAGAATCAACGACGATCCGCGCCATGTGCAATTGCGCAACAGTGTTGCCGCGAACGCGCCCGGCATCCGGCCGGAAACCGCAAAAATGCGTTGGATTCAAGCGACACTGCGCTACCTGCGACGCGCCTTCGCGCGCAGCATTTCCTCCATGCGCGCGGCGGCCGGCGACAGGCTGCGTCCCGCCAGCCGGGTGATGCCCAGTTCGCGCTCGATGCGCGGCCGCGACAGGGGTACGAACGCCAGTCCCGGCGAATCCGGCGGCACGCCCAGGCGGGCCAGCACCGTGACGCCGACGCCGCGCTCCAACATGGCCAGGAGCGACATCATGTTGGACACGAACACCTGGCGGTCCAGCATGAAGGCTGCTTGCGGATAGCCCGCCAGTTGGCGATGCGCCATGGTCCCGACCAGGGGCAGGCCGGCGATCTCGCGCCAGGTCACCGACTTGCGGCCGGCCAGCGGATGGCCGCGATGGCAGACCAGCCCGAAGGCGTCGCGCAGCAGCGGTTCGAAGGACAGCCGGCGGTCGCGCGACACCGGACTGCACACGCCCAGTTCCACCTCGCCCGCCAGCACCATGCGTTCGACGCCTTCGGAGTTGTCGTCGAACAGGCGCAGCGCCACGGCCGGATAGCGCTCGCGGTAGGCCGCCACCAGTTCGGGCAGCCAATGCGTGGCCGCGGACGCGACCGACGCCATCGTCAGGCTGCCGGCGCCGCTGGTGGCCAGCCCCGACAGCGCCCCCGCGACGCGGTCGTGGTGTTCCACCAGTTCGCGCGCCAGCGGCAGGCAGTCCTGCCCGAAGCGCGTCAGCGTGCCGCGGTTGCCCGGTTCGAACAGGGGTTGCCCCAGCCGCTGCTCCATTTCCCGGATGGACAGGGACAGCGCGGGCTGCGAACGGAACGCCCGGGCGGCCGCCGCGCGGAAGCTGCCCAGTTCGGCCACCAGCAGGAAGTGCCGGTAGTGGGAGATGGAAAGGTCGGGAAGCGGGCGCATGAGTCAGAAATTTGGAAAACTTATCAAACCATATGAAAAATAAAGTTTTCTCATCATAGGGCGGCTTTTAAGATGGCCGCAATATGAGCACAGCCCAGACACTCCCCTCCCCCATCACCGATCCGCTGGATTTCGGCGCGGCCGACCGGCTGCCCGTCCGCGATGCGGGCCGCGGCCGCCTGCTGATCGGCGCGGACCCGCTGGACGACAGGCCCGGCCTGCTGTTTGTGCCGGGCGCCTATCACGGCGCCTGGAGCTACGCGCACTATCTCGGCTACTTTGCGCAGGCCGGCCTGGCCTGCGCGGCGCTGGACATGCGCGGCCATGGCGCGTTGCCGCAGGACGCCGCGTTCGCCCGCGTCACCATCGTCGACCTGGGACAGGACGTCGTCAGCGCGCTGGACGCGCTGGACCGCCCCACCGTCGTCGTGGGCCACAGCATGGGCGCCTTGCCGGCGCTGCT
>NZ_AGUF01000047.1 GCF_000236785.1 Achromobacter arsenitoxydans SY8
GCAAGACCTGGAAACGTCCACCGTCATCTTCGCCAAGAACGAAAACGTCGTGCGTCCCATCGCTTCCATTTCGAAGTTGATGACCGCCGTCGTGGTCGTGGACGCCAACCTGCCCATGGATGAAATGCTGGAGATCACCGACGAAGACGTCGACGAACTCAAGCACACCACTTCGCGGCTGCGCGTGGGCACCAAGCTGTCGCGCGGCGACATGCTGCACCTGGCGCTGATGTCTTCCGAGAACCGCGCCGCCAATGCGCTGGGCCGCCACTATCCGGGCGGCCTGCCCGCTTTTGTGGCCGCCATGAACGCCAAGGCGCAGTCGCTGGGCATGACCAGCACGCGCTTCATCGAACCCACCGGCCTGTCCAGCAACAACGTGTCGTCGCCGCACGACCTGGCGCGCCTGTTGCGCGCGGCGTCGCAGCGTCCGCTGATTCACCGCTACTCCACCGACACGGAGTACGAGGTCGAGATCAACAACCGCACGCAGACCTTCCGCAACACCAACCTGCTGGTGCGCAAGCCTGACTGGGACATCAAGGTGTCCAAGACCGGCTACATCAATGAAGCGGGCGAGTGCCTGGTAATGCTGGCGCGCATCAATGGCCGCGACCTGGCCATCGTGCTGCTCGATTCGCAGGGCAAGCTCTCGCGCATCGGCGACGCCGTGCGCATCCGCCGCATCGTGCAGAGCGAAGTGGCGCTGGCGTCGATCCAGTCCGGCGGCTGATGCCGGCTTGAACGCGGCGCGCCGCAAGCAAAAGGCCCGATAAACAACATCGGGCCTTTCGCATTTGGGTTGCGGGAATCTAGGCGGCCCGGCGCTTGGGGACCAGCGGCTGCGCGTCGCATAGCGAAGGCGGCAACCCTTCCAGCACGGCCCGCGCATCCAGCGAGCCGATGGGCACGCTGGCATCCACCGGAATCCGGCCTTCGGCCTGCAGCAGCTGATACCGCAGGCAGCACACGCGCAGGAAGGACGTGAAATTTGCGGCCTCGCCGCGGTACTCGACCAGTTCGTCGTACAGACGTTCTATCAGTTGCGTGACGCGCATGCCGTCGCGCGCGGCCAGCTCTTCCAAGACCTGCCAGAACAAGTGCTCAAGCCGCAGGCTGGTCGCCACGCCATGCAGGCGCAGGGAGCGGGTTTCGGAGGCATACGATTGTTCGCTGGCTCGGATGAAGATTTCACACATGGGAGCTCCTGGGATGCCGGGCAACGCGCCCACTGCGGCGGACGCGCCTGCGCCCCAATTTACGACGTTTGCCGCGCCGGCGGCAACCGAGCCAACCCGCAGGCCGCTCGCTTTGCGTCCCCGGCTAAGCGACTGCCCCTTCCTTCTGCAACCACGCGTTACCCGTCATTGCTGCGCCCGCCCAAGTTGATATAAATCATGGTCTTGGACGCCCGTGCGTTCGAGCATAGTGAAACTGATCAGACTTCGGAGGTAGTGATGGACAAGACCATGAAGGCCGCAGTTGCACGAGCATTCGGCAAACCCCTGGTAATCGAAGAAGTCGCAGTGCCGCGCCCGGGCCCGGGCGAACTGCTGGTGAAGATCGAAGCCTGCGGCGTGTGCCACACGGACCTGCATGCCGTCGAAGGCGACTGGCCCGTCAAGCCCAATCCCCCATTCATCCCCGGCCACGAAGGCGTGGGCCATGTCGTCGCGGTGGGCGCAGGCGTCACCCATGTCAAAGAAGGCGACCGCGTGGGCATCCCCTGGCTGTATTCGGCCTGCGGACATTGCGAACACTGCCTGGGCGGATGGGAAACCCTGTGTGAACAGCAGCAGAACGCGGGCTACTCGGTCAACGGCGGCTTTGCCGAATACGCGCTGGCCGCGGCCGATTATGTCGGCCTGCTGCCCAAGAACGTCGGCTTCGTCGATATCGCTCCCGTGCTGTGCGCGGGCGTCACCGTATACAAGGGCCTGAAGATGACGGACACCCGGCCGGGCAACTGGGTGGTCATTTCGGGCATCGGCGGTCTGGGGCACATGGCGGTGCAATACGCCAAGGCCATGGGCCTGAACGTGGCCGCCGTGGACATCGACGATGCCAAGCTCGACTTTGCGCGCCGCCTGGGCGCGGAAGTCACGGTCAACGCCAAGACCACGGATCCCGCCGCCTACCTGAAGCGCGAGATCGGCGGCGCGCACGGCGCGCTGATCACCGCGGTATCGCCCAAGGCCTTCGAACAGGCGCTGGGCATGGTGCGCCGCGGCGGAACGATCTCCCTGAACGGGCTGCCGCCCGGGGACTTCCCCCTGTCGATTTTCGACATGGTGCTGAACGGCGTGACCGTGCGAGGCTCCATTGTCGGATCCCGCCTGGATCTGCAGGAGTCCCTGCAGTTCGCCGAGGAAGGCAAGGTCCACGCCACGGTCGCCACGGAAAGCCTGGAGAACATCAACGACGTCTTCGACCGCATGAAGAAGGGCCAGATCGAAGGCCGCATCGTGCTCGACTTCGCCTGACGCCAGGTATCGCGAATAGCAACGCCCGGGACGGCCATGCCGCCCCGGGCGTTCATCTTTGACAGGCGCCGCGCGTCAGTGCGTGATCTTCGTGCCCAGCACCGCCAGGAACTGCGCCATCCAGGCCGGATGGGCAGGCCAGGCCGGCGCCGACACCAGGTTGCCGTCGGTATAGGCTTGGTCAACGCCGATCTCGGCATAGGTGCCGCCCGCCAGACGGACTTCCGGGGCGCACGCCGGGTACGCCGAGCACGTGCGGCCTTTCAGCACGCCCGCCGCGGCCAGCAGTTGCGCGCCGTGGCATACCGCCGCGATGGGCTTGTTCGCCTTGTCGAAGGCGCGCACGATATCCAGCACTTTTTCGTTCAGGCGCAGATACTCGGGCGCGCGGCCGCCCGGGATCACCAGCCCATCGTAGGACGAAGGTTCGACGCGGTCGAAGTCGTAGTTCAGCGTGAAGTTGTGGCCGCGCTTTTCGGTGTAGGTCTGCGCGCCTTCGAAATCATGGATGGAGGTGGCCACCGTGTCGCCGGCCTTCTTGTCCGGGCAGACCGCGTGCACCGTGTGCCCCACCGTCAGCAGCGTCTGGAACGGCACCATGGTCTCGTAGTCTTCGGCATAGTCGCCGACCAGCATCAACAGTCGTTTGCTCATGATTGTCTCCTTGGGATGAGGGTGGCGTCCGGTTGCGCGCCCGACGTCCGGGCTCCGGCTCTTGATGTTCTCGCCCCCATTTTGCCCGCGCGGATTTCAGGCCGGGTGGTAGCGGGATACCACCTTCACTCCAGCGCCACGGCCACCGGCCGCGCGCCCAGCAGATCCACCAGCACCTTGGGGGCAATGCCCACCAGATAGCCGCGCCGCCCGCCGTTGATGTAGACCACCGGATACTCCAGCACCTCGGCTTCCACCCACACGGGCATCTTCTTGCGGGTGCCGAATGGAGACGTGCCGCCCACCTGGTAGCCGGAATGGCGCTGCGCGACTTCGGGCTTGCAGGGTTCGACCCTTTTCAGCCCGGCCTGGCGCGCCAGGTTCTTGGTGGAGACCTCGCGGTCGCCGTGCATGACGACGATCAGCGGCTTGGCCGATTCGTCTTCCATCACCAGCGTCTTCACGACCGCGTGCGGGTCCAGGCCAAGCTGGCGCGCGGCCTCGCCGGCGCCGCCGTGGTCGACGTAGTCGTAGGTGTGCTCGGTGTAGGCCACCTTGTTCTGTTTGAGGAACTGGGTGGCGGGCGTTTCGGATACGTGGCGGGCTTTGCTCATGAGGAATGCCGGGTTCGAAAGAAAATGGGATGACGGCGGCTAAGCGCGCGGGTGATGCGCCGCGTGCAGCGCCTTCAGGCGCTCTCGGGCCACATGCGTATAGATCTGCGTGGTGGAAATGTCCGCGTGGCCCAGCAGCATCTGCACCACGCGCAGGTCGGCGCCATGGTTCAAGAGGTGCGTCGCGAAGGCGTGCCGCAGCACGTGGGGCGACAGGGGCGCGTGCACGTCGGCCAGCAGGGCGTACTTCTTGACCAGTTGCCAGAACGCCTGCCGCGACATCGCCTCGGCGCGGCTGGTGATGAACAGCGCATCGCTAACACGCCCCGCCGCCAGTTCGGGGCGGGCGGTGGCCAGGTACTGCCCGATCCAGTGCGCGGCTTCGGCGCCCAGCGGCACGAGGCGGTCCTTGCCCCCCTTGCCCTGCACCACCCGCACCACGCCTTCGTTCAGGCTCACGTCCAGCGCGCGCACGCCAACCAGTTCCGACACGCGCAAGCCCGTGGCGTACAGCGTTTCCAGCATGGCGCGGTCGCGCAGGCCGCGCGGCTCGCCAAGATCGGGCGCGCGCAGCAAGGCGTCCACCTGCTGTTCGGACAGGGTCTTGGGCATGCGCGGCGGCTGCTTGGCGGCCACCAGCGTCAGGCAGGGGTCATGACCGGAGCGGTGTTCGCGCAGGGCCCAGGCGTAGAAGCGGCGCAGCGCGGCCAGGCGGCGGTTGGCGGTGGTGGCGCGCGTTTCCTCGTGGCGGAACGCGAACCAGGCCTCGATGTCGGCCTTCTGCGCCTCGCACAGGGGCTTGGCCGGGCCGGCGTCGGGCACGCGGCCCGCGGCCTCGCCGTGGCGGTCGGCCATTTCCCGGGCGTAGGCCTCGGGGTCCTCCAGCCAGCGCGCAAATCCGGTGAGGTCGCGCCGGTAGGCGGCCAGGGTGTTGGCGGACAGTCCGTCCTCGAGCCAGACGGCGTCGATGAAAGCGTCGATATCGGCCTGGGAGGCCAGCGGCTGGCGGGTGTTGGACATGACGGGATTCTACGGCTGGGCGCGGCCGGCAAGGCGTTCGCCCACGCCGGCGGCGGCCGACTTGAGCCAGGTTTCGAACAATTTGAGCGCCTCGGAACGGTCGCTGCGTTGGGGATAGCCGAAGTAATAGCCCTGGCTGACCGCCAGCGATTGCGGCACCGGCATGGCCAGCGAGCCCTGGTCCAGCGCGGGCTGCGCCAGGAAACGCGGCATCAGCCCGACGCCCAGGCCAGCTTGCACGGCCGCCATCACCATGGTGAAAAGCTCGTACCGCGGACCGCCCGCCGCCTGCGGGCCGTACAGATAGTTATTGGCGGCGTACCACTGACGCCAGGCATCGGGCCGCGAGGCCAGATGCAGATGGGTCATGCCGGACAGCGCGCTGGCGCCCTGCTCCGCGGCGCGGGCCGCCAGCTCGGGCGCGCAGACGGGAACCAGCTCGCGTTCGGGGAACAGCAGCCCGCCCTGGGTGCCGGGCCACAACCCGTCCCCGTGGTAGAGCGCGCCATCGAAGGGCTGGTCCTTGAACTGGAAAGGCAAGGTGCGCACGGACAGGCTGACGGTGATGTCGCCATGCTCGCGCTGGAAGTCCGCCAGGCGCGGAATCAGCCAGGTGGTGGCCAGCGTGGGCACCACGGCGATGTGGATGCTGCGGCCCATGCCGGTGCGGCTGACCAGGCCGAACGTGTCTTTTTCGATCTGGTCCAGATGGTGGCGGATGCGGCCGGCGTATTCCGCCCCATGGTCGGTCAGCACGATGCGCCTGCGCACCCGCGTGAAGAGCTGCACGCCCAGGCGCGCCTCCAGGCTGGCGACCTGCCGGTAGACCGCGCTATGGGTCAGGGACAATTCCTCGGCCGCGCGCGAAAAGCTGCCCAGGCGGGCAGATGCCTCGAAGGCCTGCAGGGCGCTCAGATTGGGGATGCCGTTTCTCATGGAGCGGATGACGCCAGGAGCCGGCCCGGGGCCGGTGCGCTGCATGCTGCGGCGCACCAGGCGCGACGTGCCGGCGGATCAATAGATTGTGCAATTTTATCAATTGCGTTGTGCGCTCAGGGAACATATGCTCGGGAATCCTACCCTAGGCTAATCACGACACCACCATGCCTCAGCAAGATTCCCGCCTTGGCGGTCACATCCTGGTCGACCAGCTGGTCGCCCAGGGCGTCAAACATGTGTTCTGCGTTCCCGGCGAAAGCTATCTGGCGGTGCTGGACGGCCTGCACGACGCCGATATCAAGGTCACCGTGTGCCGCCAGGAAGGCGGCGCGGCCATGATGGCCGACGCCCACGGCAAGCTCACCGGCGAGCCCGGCATCTGCATGGTCACCCGCGGCCCCGGCGCCTCGAACGCGCTGGCCGGCGTGCACATCTCCAAGCAGGACTCCACGCCGATGATCCTGTTCGTCGGCCAGATCGAACGCGGCATGCGCGAACGCGAAGCCTTCCAGGAAATGGACTACCGCGCCGTGTTCGGCACCCAGGCCAAGTGGGTCACCGAAATCGACCAGGTCGAACGCATTCCCGAACTGATTTCCCGCGCCTTCCACATTGCCACCTCCGGCCGTCCCGGCCCGGTCGTGATCGCGCTGCCCGAAGACATGCTGGTCGAAGCCGCCAAAGTGGCCGACGCCCCGCGCTACGAAGTGATCGAATCCGCCCCCACGGCCGGCCAGCTCGCCGACCTGGAAAAGCTGCTGGCCGATGCCAAGAACCCGGTCGCCATCCTGGGCGGCGCACGCTGGGACGCCCGCGCCGTGCAGCAGTTCGCCGATTTCGCGCAGCGCCACGCGCTGCCGACCGCCGTGTCGTTCCGCCGCCAGATGCTGTTCCCGGCCGATCACCCCTGCTTCATCGGCGACGTGGGCCTGGGCATCAATCCCGCCCTGCTCAAGCGCGTGGCCGACGCCGACCTGATCCTGCTGGTCGGCGGCCGCATGTCTGAAAACCCCAGCCAGGCCTACACGCTGCTGGACATTCCGGTGCCCAGGCAGAAGCTGGTGCACGTGCATCCCGACTCCGCCGAACTGGGCCGCGTCTACCGCCCCACCCTCGCCATCAACACGTCGCCCGCCGCGTTCGCCGAATCGCTGGCCGGCCTGAAGGCGCCCGCCAAGCCGGTATGGGCCGAGGGCACGCAGGCGATGCGCGAGTCCTACCTGAAGTGGAGCGACCCCGAAGCCATCACCACCCCGGGCGCGCTGCAACTGGGCCAGGTCATGGCCTATCTGGAAAAGACGCTGCCCGCCGACGCCATCATGACCAACGGCGCGGGCAATTACGCCACCTGGCTGCACCGCTTCCACCGTTTCACCCGCTACGGCACGCAGCTGGCGCCCACTTCGGGCTCCATGGGCTATGGCCTGCCCGCGGCCGTGGGCGCCAAGCGCGTCTGGCCGGACAAGACCGTCGTCTGCTTCGCGGGCGACGGCTGCTTCCTGATGCACGGCCAGGAATTCGCCACGGCGGTGCAGTATGACCTGCCCATCATCGTGGTGCTGGTGGACAACGGCATGTACGGCACGATCCGCATGCACCAGGAAAAGCACTACCCGGGCCGCATTTCCGCGACCCAGCTCAAGAACCCGGACTTCGCCGACTACGCGCGCGCCTTTGGCGGCCACGGCGAACGCGTCGAGACCACCGAACAATTCGGTCCGGCCTTCGAACGGGCGCTGGCCAGCGGCAAGCCGGCGATCCTGCACTGCTTCATCGACCCGGAAACCATCAGCCCGTCCACGACCCTGGAAAAGATTCGCGACGCGGCGCTGAAGGCCCAGCACTGATCCCTGAACCGGCGTCAAGGCCGGCGGCGCGCTGAAGCGCACCGCCGTGCAAACCCCAACTTGCCGCCCGAATTATTTTAAGTTTAAACTTTCTAGATTCCGATCTCGGAAATCCATAGCGGAGACCCAGCATGTCCTCGAACCCCTCTTTCCACTGGCAAGACCCCCTGTTGCTGGACCAGCAACTGACTGAAGAAGAACGCATGGTGCGCGACGCCGCCTATGCCTACTCGCAGGACAAGCTGGCTCCGCGCGTGCTCAACGCCTTCCGCAACGAGAAGACCGATCCGGAAATCTTCTCCGAAATGGGCGAACTCGGCCTGCTGGGCGCCACCATCCCCGTCGAATACGGCGGCGCCGGCCTGAACTACGTCAGCTACGGCCTGATCGCCCGTGAAGTCGAACGCGTCGACTCCGGCTACCGCTCGATGATGAGCGTGCAGTCGTCGCTGGTGATGGTGCCGATCAACGAATTCGGCAGCGAAGAACAAAAGAAGAAGTACCTGCCCAAGCTGGCGCGCGGCGAATGGGTCGGCTGCTTCGGCCTGACCGAACCCAACCACGGCTCCGACCCCGGCGGCATGGAAACCCGCGCCGTCAAGACGGCCGACGGCTACAAGCTGACGGGCAACAAGATGTGGATCACCAACTCGCCCATCGCGGACGTGTTCGTGGTGTGGGCCAAGTGCGTCGGCGGCGACTTCGACGGCAAGATCCGCGGCTTCATCCTTGAAAAGGGCATGAAGGGACTGTCGGCTCCCGCCATCCACGGCAAGGTCGGCCTGCGCGCGTCGATCACCGGTGAAATCGTCATGGACGAAGTGGAAGTGTCCGCCGACCAGATGATGCCCGGCGTGTCCGGCCTGAAGGGTCCGTTCACCTGCCTGAATTCCGCCCGCTACGGCATCGCCTGGGGCGCCGTCGGCGCCGCCGAAGCCTGCTGGCACACCGCCCGCCAGTACACGCTGGACCGCAAGCAGTTCGGCCGCCCGCTGGCCGCCAACCAGCTCATCCAGAAGAAGCTGGCCGACATGCAGACCGAAATCACGCTGGCACTGCAAGGCTGCCTGCGCCTGGGCCGCATGAAGGACGAAGGCACCGCCGCCGTCGAGATCACCTCGATCATGAAGCGCAACTCCTGCGGCAAGGCGCTGGACATCGCTCGCGTGGCCCGCGACATGCTGGGCGGCAACGGCATCTCCGACGAATTCGGCGTGGCCCGCCACCTGGTGAACCTGGAAGTGGTCAACACCTACGAAGGCACCCATGATGTGCACGCCCTGATCCTGGGCCGCGCGCAAACCGGCATCCAGGCGTTCTATTGATCGCTCGCCTGCCGTAGCATCCAAGGCCGCCCGTTGGGCGGCCTTTTTCGTGGCCCGATGACAATGCGCCGTTCGCACGACTCCCGGCCGCATTGCCGAAAGCCCGTATAGGCGTGCGCTTGTACACCCCTTACGCTTTGCGGCATTGGCCTGGCACAGGCCCGGACGTTATCCATGGCGTCCGGCGTGCCCGACCCCGGCTTACCCCACCCACCAGGAGTCGCGCATGCAAGGCATTTCAACCCTGCGCCTGGCGGCAGGCATCGCCATGGCTTTCATCGGCCATGGCGCCTACGCCGTCACCACGCTCACCATGACCACCGAATATCCGGCCACCTCCATGCCCGGCCAGGGCGTGTCCACGTTCGCGGAGCTGGTGCGCGCCAAGTCGGCCGGAAACGTCGTGATCGACACCAGCTTCGACGCCAGCAAGGGCATCAAGTCGGGCGACATGATTGAAGCCGTCGAGACGCGCAAGGTCGATGCGGGCGATGCTTTTGCCGGCGCCCTGGCCACGAAGTACCCGCTGTTCGGCGTATCTTCCCTGCCCTTCCTGGCGGACTCGCTGTCCAAGGCCCGCAGCCTGAACAAGGCCGCGCGCCCCGCCTACGAAAAACTGCTGGCCGCGCATGGCCAGAAGCTGCTGTACACGACGCCCTGGCCGGCCTCGGGCATCTGGTCCAAACAGAAGATCGACGGCGTGGCCGCGCTGAAGGGGCTGAGCATCCGCACCTACGACGCGACCTCGCAGGATGTCATGCAGAAGGCTGGCGCCCGCGCCCAGAACATATCGTTCGCGGACGCCATGCCCCGCATCGCCGCCGGCGACGTGAACGCCGTGCTGTCTTCCGGCGATGGGGGAGCGGGCCGCAAGCTGTGGGAGCACCTGCCCCATTTCGCGGAGATCAACTATGCGATGCCGATCTCGGTGGCGACGATGAACCTGAAGGCTTATCAGGCGCTGGATGCGCGCTCGCGCAAGGCCATCGACCAGGCCGCCGCGCAGACCGAGGCCGAGCAGTGGAAACGCATCGAGGGCCGCCTGCAGCAGAACTACGCGAACATGCGCAAGAACGGCGTCGCGATCAACTCGGCCGTACCGCCCGCCGTGCGCAAGGCGCTGAAGGACGCTTCGGCTGACTCCGTCAATGCCTGGAAGACGGCGGCGGGTCCCGAGGCCGCCGGCATCCTGAAGCAGGCCGCCAAGCGGTAGGCGGGAAGCGGCAGACGGGCTTAGTTGTTGCCCGACAAATCGAACAGGCTGGTCGCGTCCATTTCCAGCACGCTTTCGTCGTGCTGGTTAAGGACCGTCCAGGCCCAGGTGATGATGCCCAGGTCCGGGCGCGACGACGAGGTGCGCGCGCCCTGCACGCGCGCTTCCAGGCGCAGGGTGTCGCCTGGCCGCACCGGCGTGCGCCAGCGCACTTCGCCCAGGCCGGGCGAACCAAAGGATTCGGAATCATGCAGGGCGGCGTCGACCGCCATGCGCATGGCCAGCGCGCAAGTGTGCCAGCCGCTGGCGATCAGTCCGCCCCAGCGCCCTTCCGCGGCGCGCTGGGGATCGGTATGGAACCATTGGGGGTCGTACTTCCGGGCGAACTCCAGGATCTCCGCTTCCGTCACGGCGACCGGCCCGGCCTTGATCAGCATGCCGTCCTTGAACTCGGCGAACTTCATGTTTTTTTCCCCGCAGAACGAAACCGGCGCGCCCAGGCGCGCCGATCGTCACGCATGTGTAGTTGGAATCAGTAGGTCTCGAAGTGCAGACGGCCTTCGCGGCGCAGCACATCGTGCAGGATAGACCAATCCTCGCCCGCCTGCATCATCACTTCGCGCAGTGCCTCCAGGACGCCGACCTCCATGCCCTTGAGGCCGCAGACATAGATGCAGGTGTTGCGGTCGGCCAGCAATTCCCGCACCTGGACCGCACGTTCGCGGATCAGGTCCTGGACGTAGCGCTTGGGCTGGCCGGCCTCGCGCGACAGCGCCAGATTGATGTCGATGAAATCGCGCGGCAGCTTCATCAAGGGGCCGAAATAGGGCAGCTCGCGTTCGGTGCGGGCGCCGAAGAACAGCATGAGCTTGCCGATGTCGCCGGAGCCGATGAGGCGCCTGCTGCGTTCGGTCATGGCGCGCATGGGTGCGGAACCCGTGCCCGTGCAGATCATGATGAGATTGGCGCGCGGATGGTTGGGCATCAGGAAGGTGTGGCCGAACGGGCCGATCACCTGCACGGTGTCGTTCCTGGCCAGGTCGCACAGGTAGTTGGAGCAGACGCCGTGTGCGGCCGCGCCGCCGTGGTCCTGCGTGACGCGCTTCACGGTCAGGGACAGGTTGTTGTAGCCCGCCCGTTCGCCATCGCGCGGACTGGCCAGCGAATACTGCCGCGCATGGTGCGGCCGCCCTTGCGCGTCCGTTCCCGGCGGCAGGATGCCGATGGATTGGCCTTCCAGCACCGGGAAAGGCAGTTCGCCGAAGTCCAGCACGATGTGATGGATATCGCTTTCCGTGTCCGCGCCCGTGACGCGGTAGTTGCCCACCACGGTCGCCGTGATGGGCGTCTTGTGCGTGTACAGGTTCACGTAGGGATGCGCCGCCGACCAGGGCGGCACGGCAGCCCCTGCGGCCATGGCCGACGCCGGCGATGCCGCGGCCTGGGACGGCTGCGCGTTGCCGGCTTCGACCGGTTCGGGCGCTTGCTCGACGTCGGCGGGCAGGGATTTTTCGCCCGGCAGTTCTTCCCAGCCCAACTGATCCTGCACCGAGTAGGCCTCGGCGCGCACCACCAGCCGCCAGTTGTCGATAGACCCGGTGGGGCAAGGCGGCACGCACGCCATGCAGCCGTTGCAGATATCGGGATCCACCACGTAGTTGTTGGAGTCGTGCGTGATGGCGTCGACCGGACAGGTCTCTTCGCACGTGTTGCAGCGGATGCAGATCTCGGGATCAATCAAATGCTGCTTCAGGACTTCTGCGGGTAATGGGGCGTTCATCGCCGTCCTCCCAATGCGCGGACGGGGCGCAGGCGCCCCGCCCTTGCCGCCTTCAGTTGAAACGGACGTAGTCGAAGTTGACCGGCTGGCGGTTGACGCCCATGACCGGCGGGGCGATCCAGTTGGCGAACTTGCCGGGTTCGGTCACGCGCCCCATCAGGGATGCGACGAACGCGCGGTCTTCCTGCGTGGGCAGCCATTGGTGCTGATTGGCCTGCCATTGCGAGTCGGACAGGATCTCGCCTTCGGGAGACATGCGGATGCCGGCCAGGGTGCCGATCTGGCGGTTGAAGGCCTTGTGCGGCACCTGCAGGCGGAACGGAATGCCGCTCTTTTCGATGACCTTGTTCCAGCGGCCGATGCCGGCCACGGAATCGCGGATGAAGTCGTCGCGCAGCACTTCGTTCAGGGCGTTGAGCATCGGCACTTCTATTTCGCCCAGCTTGCCGTTGCTGACGTTCAGCACCCGGTAGGTATCGTTCTTGAGCTGGTGGTCGTCGGTGCGCTTGCTCTCTTCGTAGCGGCCCTTCAGGCCCGAGCCGTAGAAGATGGCGGCGTTGGACGACTGGTCCGCGCCGAACAGGTCGATGGTGACGCTGTAGTGGAAGTTCAGATAGCGCTGAATGGTGGGCAGGTCGATCACGCCGGCCGCGCGCACGGTTGCAGGATCGTCGGTCTTGAGCTGGTTCATCACCTCGCAGGTGCGCTGGATGACGCGCGAGATGCCGGATTCGCCCACGAACATGTGGTGCGCCTCTTCGGTCAGCATGAACTTGGTGGTGCGCGCCAGCGGATCGAAGCTGGATTCGGCCAGGGCGCACAGCTGGAACTTGCCGTCGCGGTCGGTGAAGTAGGTGAACATGTAGAACGCCAGCCAGTCCGGCGTCTTTTCGTTGAAGGCGCCCAGGATGCGCGGATTGTCCGAATCGCCTGAGCTGCGCTGCAGCAGCGCGTCGGCTTCCTCGCGGCCGTCGCGGCCGAAGTAGCGGTGCAGCAGGTACACCATGGCCCACAGGTGGCGGCCTTCTTCGACGTTGATCTGGAACAGGTTGCGCAGGTCGTACTGCGACGGCGCGGTCAGGCCCAGATGGCGCTGCTGCTCGATCGACGCGGGTTCGGTGTCGCCCTGCGTGACGATGATGCGGCGCAGGTTGGCGCGGTGCTCGCCGGGCACGTCCTGCCAGACATCGCGGCCCATGTTTTCGCCGAAGTGGATCTTGCGCTGGCCGTCTTGCGGCGCAAGAAAGATGCCCCAGCGGTAGTCCGGCATGCGGACATGGTTGAAGTGGGCCCAGCCGTCGGGCTCGACGCTGACCGCCGTGCGCAGGTAGACGTCGAAGCCATGCGAACCGTCCGGGCCCATGTCCTGCCACCATTGCAGGTAGTTGGGCTGCCAGTGCTCCAGCGCGCGCTGCAAAGTGCGGTCGCCGGACAGGTTGACGTTATTGGGGATCTTGTCGGTGTAGTTGATGCCTGACATTGTCTCTGCTCCTGTTCCTGGGATGGGGCCGCTTGCAGCGCGGCGCATATTCCTGAGGACCGCGGAACGCGCGCAGTGCGCGCGCCGCGGCCTTGATCGTTGGCAAGCTGGCCGTTCAGACCCGGTTCCAGTCGAACGCCGCCTGCTCGCCCTTGCCGTACAGCTTGAGCGCGCCCTTGTCGCCGGCCGCGTTCGGACGGTTGAAGATCCAGTTCTGCCAGGCGGTCAGCCGGCCGAAGATGCGTGTTTCCATGGTTTCCTGGCCGCCGAAGCGCAAGTTGGCTTCCAGCCCGGTCAAGGCGTCGGGCGACAGCGCGCGGCGCTCTTCCAGGGCCATGCGCACCTCGTCTTCCCAGTCGATGCTGTCGGGCGCGTAGGTCACCAGCCCAAGTTCCAGCGCGTCGGCGGCGGACAGGCTGTGGCCGGCCTGCGCGCGCACGGCTTCAAGAGGCTCGGTCTCTTCATAGAAGCGGCGCTGCAGGCGGCTCTGCCCGTTGACCAGCGGGTAGGCGCCGAAGTTGCGCTCTCCCACCACGATGCGCGCCGGCGCGGCGGCGTCCTCGTCGTCGAGCATGTAGCTGCGGTCGGCCGCCAGCGCCAGTTCCAGCAGCGTGCCGACAAAGCACGAACCGGGTTCGATCAGCGCGTACAGGCTGCGGGACGTGACGTCCAGACGCGCCAGCGTGCGGCGGAGCATGCCGGCGGTTTCGCGCACGAACCAGTGGTCCGCGTGCTTCTGCAGCGCGGCGTCGGCCGCCAGCACGGCCTGCGGATCGCCTTCCGTCTTCAGGATCCAGGTGCCGATGTCGAGTTCGTTGGTGCGCATGGACAGGATGGCGTCGTCCAGTTCGCGCGCCATCTGCAGCGGCCACCAGTTCGCGCCGGCGGCAACGATGTCCTTCAGTTCCGACTCGACCGGCCCCTGCGGCGCGCGCACCGTCCAGGTGGCCTGGCGCTTTTCGCGATCCAGGCGGATATCCACGTAGCGGTACGACAGGCCGTCGGCGCTTTCCTGGCGCTGCAGCGGCGTCAGGGCCACGCCGGCTTCGCCGGCCGGGCGGTCGCTGTCCTGCGCCAGCGCCAGCGCGCGGGCGCGCACTACTTCCTCGAAGCGCGCGGGCTTGACCACGTCGTCGACCAGGCGCCAGTCCTTGGCGCGCTGGCCGCGCACGCCTTCGACCAGGGTGCAGAAAATGTCGGCGTGATCGTGGCGCACCCGGCGCTTGTCCGTCACGCGGGTCAGGCCGCCCGTGCCCGGCAGCACGCCCAGCAGGGGGACTTCCGGCAAGGCCACGGCGGAGGACCGGTCGTCGATGAGCAGGATCTCGTCGCAGGCCAGCGCCAGTTCGTAGCCGCCGCCCGCGCAGGCGCCGTTCAGGGCGGCGATGAATTTCAGGCCGCCATGGCGGCTGGAGTCTTCGATGCCATTGCGGGTTTCATTGGTGAACTTGCAGAAGTTCACCTTCCAGGCATGCGTGGACAGCCCCAGCATGAAGATATTGGCGCCGGAACAGAAGATCCGGTCCTTCATGCTGGTAACGACCACGCTGCGCACCTCGGGATGCTCGAAGCGTATGCGCTGCAGGGCGTCGTGCAGTTCGATGTCCACGCCCAGGTCATAGGAATTCAGCTTCAGCTTGTAGCCGGGGCGCAGGCCGCCGTCTTCGGCCACGTCCATGGCCAGGGTGGCGACCGGGCCGTCAAACGCCAGGCGCCAATGCCGGTATTGGGCGGGCTCGGTCCGGAAATCGACCCTGCTGATGGGGCTGCTCATAACTTGTCTCCTTCTACGCCCTGCCGTGACAGGAAAAATACTGCACCACATGAATTATTGTGCAGATTAGTGCAGAAGAAATTGGCCGTCAAGCATGACATGCATAAAAGTGCATCCGACATGCCGAATCCATGCGGCAGGGCTCGCCATGAAAAAGGCCGCCCGGATGGGCGGCCTGATGGACGAGGGAATCGGGATCGGCTGGCTACAGCGGCAGGCCGCAGGCCTTGCGCACCTGGGTGCGCAGTCCGGCAAAGCTCTCGGAGACTTCCAGATTGCTGGTGACCCAGGTGAGGTCCGCCTTGGCGTAGAAGGCTTCGCGGCCGGCAAGAATGCGCTTGAGATCCGCCATGGCCTCGTTGTTGCCGGACATGGGCCGGAAGTCGCCCTGCGCCATGACGCGCTCCATGTGCTCTTCAGGCGTGGCGCGCAGCCAGACCGTGTAGCAGTGGGTCAGCAGCAGATTCAGGGTGGCGGGTTCCGACACCAGGCCGCCGGGCGTGGCCAGCACCATCTCGGGGTAGATCTGGACGGCCTCTTCGAGCGCCCGCCGTTCGTAGCGGCGGTAGGCGTTGGGCCCGTAGAGATTGTGGATTTCAAGAATGCCGCAGCCGGCCACCCGCTCGATCTCGCGGTTGAGCTCCACGAAGGGATAGCCCAGGTCATCGGCCAGCATCTGGCCCAGCGTGGACTTGCCCGCGCCGCGCAGCCCGATCAGCGCCACGCGCTGCGTGCGGTTGGGACGCTGCGCCCCCGCGCCCACCCCGAACAGCTGGGACAGGGCTTCGCGGGCGCGTTGCAGATCGGATTCCGTGCGGCCGCTCAGCAGCTCGCGGATCAGCAGCCAGTCGGGCGATTCCGTGGTGACGTCCCCCACCAGTTCGGCCAGCGCGCAGTTGAACGCGCGGGCGATCTGCAGCAGGACCAGGATGGACGCGTTGCCCACGCCGTGTTCCAGATTGGCCAGATGGCGCTCGGATACGCCCGTCGCCTGGGACAACCCCTTGCGCGTCATGCCCCTTATGGCCCGAAGACGGCGCACGCGCTCGCCCAGCGCCACCAGGAAGGCCTCGCGCCGGGGTTCGACAGGCGCCGCGTCTAGCGCTTGATTCATGGTTCAACTGACTCCGCAAAAACCCTGATTACGACTCTTTTATGCACTATAGTGCTTGACCCAAGTCAAAGGAAGCACTATTTTTCCATCCATCGAGTCCAAAGCCGTTCAGGTGCAAAAAAACAGCAGTCGAATTCACTGACTTCTGGAGCGCCGACAGTGTAAAGGAGCAGCCGGGTGAGCACGCCAGACCAATTCCATGCCCTGATGCGCGACGTCACGCGCCTGACGGCCGGCCAGCCGCTGGATGCGGCGCTGCAGGCGCAGCTCAATGCGCAAGCCGGCCCGGACAGCGCCCTGTTCCAGGACATCTTCGCCGCCTGTAGGCAAGGCGTGGCCGACGGCTGGATGTGCGGCCGTGAAGGCGGCGGCATCCGCTACGGCCGGGTAATCAAACCGGCGCCCGACCTGGACGGCTGTTCGGTCGACGTCGTCGACATGGACGACCTGGCCGGCCCCCACCACGCCCATCCCAACGGCGAGATCGACATGGTCATGCCGCTGACCAATGACGCCCGCTTCGACGGCCATGGCGCCGGCTGGCTGGTCTATGGGCCGGGGTCCAGCCACAGCCCCACCGTATCGCGAGGCCGCGCCCTGGTGCTCTACCTGCTGCCGGGCGGCGCCATCGAATTCACGCGCCCCGGCTAGCGCCCGCGCGCCCCGGAACCGCCCTGCCGCCCAACAACAAACACAGGCATGGCATCCGACCACCAGGACATCAGGAGACAACCGTGAACGCCTGCCCCGCCGAACTCAACTTCGCCAGCCATCTTGCCGCGCTGAACGCGCCGCGCGCCGCCAAGCCTGCCTACATCGACGACACCCGCCAGCTCAGCTATGGCGAACTGGCGGAACGGGTGGCCCGGATGGCCGGCGCCCTGCGCCGCCTGGGCCTGCGGCGCGAGGAACGCATCCTGCTGCTGATGCACGACACGGCCGACTGGCCGGTGGTGTTTCTGGGCGCGCTGCATGCCGGCGTGGTGCCGGTGGCCGTGAACACCCTGCTCACCCCGGACGACTACGCGTACATCATTGCGCACAGCCGCGTGCGCGCCATTTTCACCTCCGGCGGCCTGCTGCCCGCCGTGCAGGCCGCCCTGGCCCAGGCGCCGGCGGACGTCGAACACATGGTCGTGTCGCAGCCCGCCGGCCCTCTGCCCGACGGCGCGCACGAATTCGAATCCCTGCTGGCCGGCTCGCCGCTTGCGCCCGCGGCGCGCACGCTGTCCGACGAGATCGCTTTCTGGCTGTACTCGTCCGGGTCCACCGGCAAGCCCAAGGGGGTGGTCCACACCCACGGCAACCTGTGGCACACGGCCGAGCTCTACGCCAAGCCGGTGCTGGGCATCCAGGAAAGCGATGTGGTGTTCTCGGCGGCCAAACTGTTCTTCGCCTATGGCCTGGGCAACGGCCTGACCTTTCCGCTGGCGGTGGGCGCCACCGTCGTGCTGATGGCCGAACGCCCCACGCCGCAGGCCGTGTTCCAGCGCCTGACCCGGCACCGCCCCACCGTGTTCTACGGCGTGCCGACGCTCTACGCCAGCATGCTGGCCTCGCCCGACCTGCCGCCGCGCGAACAGGTGTCGATGCGGGTCTGCACGTCGGCCGGCGAAGCCCTGCCGCGCGACATCGGCGAACGCTTCACGCGCCACTTCGGCTGTGAAATCCTGGACGGCATCGGCTCGACCGAGATGCTGCACATCTTCATCTCCAACCGCGCCGGCCAGTTGCGCTACGGCACCACGGGCAAGCCCGTGCCCGGCTACGAGGTCCAGCTGCGCGACGACAACGGCGCGCCCGTCGCCCCCGGCGCCATCGGCGACCTGTACATCAAGGGCCCCAGCGCTGCGCTGATGTACTGGAACAACCGCGACAAGACGCGCCAGTGCTTCCTGGGCGACTGGCTCAAGAGCGGCGACAAGTACGTCTGCGACAACGACGGCTACTACACCTACGCCGGGCGCAGCGACGACATGATCAAGGTCAGCGGCCAGTACGTGTCGCCGGTCGAAGTCGAGAACATCCTGATCCAGCATGAAGCCGTGCTGGAGGCCGCCGTCATCGGCGTGCCGGACCACGACGGGCTGGTCAAGACCAAGGCCTATGTGGTGCTGCGCGAGGGCTTCGAACCCGACGCCAGCACCGGCGCCGCATTGCAGCACTACGTAAAGCAGCACCTGGCGCCATTCAAGTACCCGCGCCAGATCAATTTCCTGGAGGAACTGCCCAAGACCGCCACCGGCAAGATCCAGCGTTTCCGGCTGCGCCAGCTTGAAGAGGCGACGCTATGACCACGATCGTCGACACCGAAACCGTCTTTGCGCGCATCCATGCGCGCGGCCGCGACATGCAGCTGGAATGTCTTTGGATCACGCCCGAACGGCGCGAGTCGCCGCTGCTGGTCTTTCTGCACGAGGGGCTGGGCTCGGTGTCCATGTGGAAGGATTTTCCCCAGCGCGCGTGCGCGGCCGCCGGATGCCGCGGGCTGGTGTATTCGCGCTACGGCTACGGGCGGTCCACGCCGCGTCCGCTGCGGGAACAGTGGCCGGTCGACTTCATGCACGGCGAGGCGCGCGAGGTCCTGCCCGCACTGCTCACCGCGCTGGACGTGGATGCCGTCGCCGACAAGCCGGTGCTGTTCGGCCATAGCGACGGCGGCTCGATCGCGCTGCTCTATGCCGCCATGCACCCGGACGCCGTGGCCGGCGTGGTGGCGGCAGCGCCCCACATCTTTGTCGAGGACGTGTCCGTCGAGAACATCGGGCTGGCGCGCCAGGCCTACGTCGATTCGGATCTGCGCGCCCGGCTGGGCCGGCATCACCAGGACGTGGACTCGGCCTTCTGGGGCTGGAACGACATCTGGCTCAAACCCGAATTCCGGCGCTGGAACATCGAAGACTACCTGCCGCGCATCGCCTGCCCCCTGCTCGCCATCCAGGGCACGGGCGACGAATACGGCACGCTGGAGCAGGTGCGCGGCATCCGCCGCCGCGCGCCCCAGACCGAACTGCTGGAGATCCCGGACTGCGGCCATTCGCCGCACCGGGATCAGCCCGCCACCGTTGTCCAGGCCGTCGCCAACTTTGTCGGCGCGCTGGGAAAACCCGGTTGACTCCGGGCCTGTCCGCAGGCCTGGCGTCCGCCCATAACAAGCACGGAGACAAACCATGAACCACGCCCTGACCCGGGCTGCGCTGGCCGCAGCCCTGACGCTCGCCGCAAGCGGCGCGCAGGCCGCAGACAAGATCAAGGTCGGCTTCATGCTGCCCTACAGCGGAACGTTCGCCGCGCTCGGCAACGCCATCGAGAACGGCTTCAAGCTGTATGTGGCCGAACAGGGAGGCAAGCTGGGCGGGCGCGAAATCGAATACTTCAAGGTGGACGACGAGTCCAACCCGGCCAAGGCGGCGGAAAACGCCAACCGCCTGATCAAGCGCGACCAGGTGGACGTGCTGATCGGCACCGTGCATTCGGGCGTGGCGATGGCGCTGGCCAAGGCCGCCAAGGACACCGACACGACACTGATCGTGACCAACGCCGGCGCCAATGCGATCACCGGTCCGCTGTGCGGCCCCGGCATCTTCCGCACGTCGTTCACCAACTGGCAGCCCGCCTACGCGATGGGCCCGGTGGCGTACGCCAAGGGCCACAAGACCGCGGTGACGATCACCTGGAAGTACGCGGCGGGCGACGAGGCCATCGGCGGCTTCAAGGAAGGCTTCGAGAAGGCCGGCGGCAAGGTCGTGCGCGAACTGAGCCTGCCCTTCCCCAACGTGGAATTCCAGTCGCTGCTGACCGAGATCGCCGCGCTCAAGCCCGACATGGTCTTCACCTTCTTCGCCGGCGGCGGCGCCGTGAAGTTCGTGCAGGACTATCACGCGGCCGGACTGGACAAGACGATCCCGCTGTACGGATCAGGCTTCCTGACCGACGGCACGCTGCAGGCGCAGGGCGCGTCCGCGCAGGGCCTCCTGACCACGCTGCACTATGCCGACGGCCTGAACACGCCGCGCGACAACGCCTTCCGCGCCGACTATTCCAAGGCGTACAAGATGCCGCCGGACGTCTACGCGGTGCAGGGCTATGACGCGGCCCAACTGATGCAGTCGGGCCTGGCCGCCGTGAAGGGCGACTTCGGCAAGAAGGAAGCCTTCCGCAGCGCCATGCGCGGCGCGACCGTGGACAGCCCGCGCGGCACGTTCACGCTGTCGAAGGCCGGCAACCCGGTGCAGGACATCTACCTGCGCCGCGTCGACGGCCTGGAAAACAAGGTCGTGGAAGTCGCCGCGAAGAAGCTGGCCGACCCCGCCCGCGGCTGCAAGCTGTAGCCACTGAACCGCGTCCGCCAAGGGAGGCCCCATGGACATCAGCATCCTGCTCATACAGAGCCTGAACGCTTTCCAGTATGGCTTGCTGCTGTTCCTGGTGGCCAGCGGGCTCACGCTGATCTTCGGGATCATGGGCATCATCAATCTTGCCCACGGCAGTTTCTACATGATCGGCGCGTACATGGCGTTTGCGCTGGGTCCGCTGGTCGAACGCTGGCTGGGCGGCGGGTTCCTGGCGACGCTGCTCGTCTGCGTGCTGGCTGCCGCCGTGCTTGGCTATCTGCTGGAGGCCGCGTTTTTCAGCTACCTGTACAAGCGCAACCACTTGCAGCAGGTGCTGATGACCTACGGCCTGATCCTGGTGTTCGAGGAGCTGCGCAGCATCCTCGTCGGCAACGACGTGCACGGCGTGCCGCTGCCGTCCTGGCTGAAGGGCAGCATTGCATTGGGCGACGTGATGACGTATCCCGTCTATCGGCTGTTCATCTCGGCCGTGGGCATCGCGGTGGCGCTGCTGTTGTACTGGGTCATCTCGCGCACGCGGCTGGGCATGATGCTGCGCGCCGGCGCCAGCAACCGCGAAATGATCAGCTCGCTGGGCATCGACATCAACAAGCTCTACCGGTTGGTGTTCGCGGCGGGCGTGGCGCTGGCGGCGCTGGCCGGCAGCATCGCCGCGCCCGTGTCGTCCGTCTATCCCGGCATGGGCAACGGCGTGCTCATCATCTGCTTCGTGGTGGTCGTGATCGGCGGCATCGGGTCGATCCGCGGCGCCTTCCTGGCCGCGATGCTGGTGGGATTTGCGGAAACCTTCGGCCAGGTGCTGTTTCCCGCCGCGGCGGGCGTGCTGGTGTACCTGCTGATGGCCTTCATTCTTCTGTGCAAGCCCGAAGGGCTTTTCAAACAGGGCTAGGGCCTGTTGACACTAAAGGGACCCTCGCATGCGCTCGCCTATGCTGAACCGACTCCTTCCCCTTGCCACGCTGATGGCGCTGGCCGCCTTTTACTGGAGCGGCAGCGACTACTACACCGGCCTTGCCATCAAGATCATGATCTACGGCATCTTCGCGCTCAGCCTGCAGTTGCTGGTGGGCGGCGCGGGGCTGGTCAGCCTGGGGCACGCGGCCTTCTTCGGCATCGGCGCGTACGTCGCCGCGCTGCTGTCGCCCGAATCCGAGGCGGCCAGCCTGTGGTGGCTGCTGCCGGCCGCCCTGCTGGCGGCGGCAGCGTATGCCGCCATCACCGGCGCGCTCGCGCTGCGCACGCGCGGCGTGTATTTCATCATGGTCACGCTGGCGTTCTCGCAGATGGCGTACTACGTGTTCCACGACACCAAGATCGGCGGCGGCAGCGACGGCATCTACCTGTACTTCCGGCCCGCGCTGTCGCTGGGCGGCTGGACGCCCTTCGATCTGGGCGATGCCGCCGCCTTCTACTTCTTCGTGCTGGCCTGCCTGGCGGCGTGCTGGGGCTTCCTGGCGCTGCTGCGGCGCTCGCCGTTCGGCGCGGCCCTTGCCGGCATACGCATCAACGAACAGCGCATGCGCGCGGCTGGCTACTCGACCTACCCGTACAAGCTCGCCGCCTACGTCGTCGGGGCCACGCTGGCCGGCCTGGCGGGCTTTCTCTTTGCCCTGAAGGACGGCTTCGTCACGCCGGAACTGCTGGCCTGGGAACAATCCGGGCTGGTGCTGCTGATGGTGATCCTGGGCGGCATGGGCAGCCTGGGCGGCGCCGTGCTGGGCACCGTCGCCATGGTGCTGCTGCAGGAACTGTTCCAGTCGCAGGAGTTGTTCGGCGACTATGCGCGCCACTGGCACCTGCCCCTGGGCATCGCCATCATCGCGCTGGTGGCCTTGCTGCCCAACGGGCTGGCCGGCCTGCCCGCCCAGTGGCGCGAACGCCGCGCGGCCCGCGCGGCGGACAGGAAGACCGAGGCCGGCGCGCCCGCGCGCGCCGACGCCAAGCCCGCGGCAGCCCGCCTGCCCCTCCAGGGAGAACGCCATGTCTGACCTCTTGCTGGCCGCGACGGCGGTCACCCGGCGCTTCGGCGGCCTCACGGCGGTCAACGGCGTGTCGCTAGGCTTGCGGCGCGGCGAAGTGCATGCCGTGATCGGCACCAACGGGGCGGGAAAATCCACGCTGATCAACATCCTGTCGGGCGAGCTGGCGCCCACCAGCGGCCAGGTCATGCTGGGCGGCCGCGACATCACCGCCTGGCGCCAGCCCGAACGCGCGCGGGCCGGGCTGGGCCGCAGCTACCAGCGGTCCACGATCTTTCCCGAACTCAGCGTGTTCGAAAACTGCCGGCTGGCCGCGCAGGCGGGCCGGCAGCGCTTCTGGCACTGGTGGCGCGACGCCGCCGCCTGCCGGCGCAGCGCCGAATTGGCCGCGTCGGCACTAGAGCGTACGGGTCTGGCCGACGACGCCCGGCGCACGGCCGGCCTGCTGCCGCACGGCCGCAAGCGCCAGCTCGAAATCGCCATGTGCCTGGCGGGCGAACCGCAGGTGCTGTTGCTGGATGAACCGCTGGCCGGCATGGGCCCCGAGGAAACCGACCGCATCCTGGACCTGCTGCAGACGCTGAAGGCCGGCCACGCGATCCTGCTGGTCGAGCACGACATGGATGCCGTGTTCCGCATCGCCGAGACCATTACCGTCATGGTCAACGGCACGGCGATCGCCAGCGGCGCGCCCGCGGAAATCCGCGGCAACGCCGAGGTCCGCACCGCCTATCTGGGCGAAGACGAACTGGGAGGCCATTGATGCATGCGCTGATCGAAGCGGGCGGCTTGCATGTCTACTACGGCGCCAGCCACGTGCTGCGCGGCGTCGACATGCACATCGCGCCCGGCGAATCCGTCGGCCTGGTGGGCCGCAACGGGATGGGCAAGACGACGCTCATCCGCAGCCTGATGGGCCACGTAAAAAGCGCGCAGGGCAACGTGCGGGTGCGCGGCAGCGACTGCACGCACGCCCAGCCCCACGCCATCGCGCAGATGGGCGTGGCCTACGTGCCCGAGGGACGCGGCATCTTTCCCAACCTGAACGTGCGCGAAAACCTGCAAGTCGCGGCGCGGCCCGGCAGGCGGGCCGGCGAGGACTGGACCTACGCGCGGGTGCTGGACACGTTCCCGCGCCTGCGCGAACGGCTGGGGCACGGCGGGCAGCAATTGTCAGGCGGCGAGCAGCAGATGCTGGCCATCGGCCGCGCCCTGATGACCAATCCGGACCTGCTGATCCTGGACGAGGCCACCGAGGGCCTGGCGCCGCTGATCGTGGCGGAGATCTGGAAGATCATCCGCCAGATCCGCGCCACCGGGATGTCCACGCTGATCGTGGACCGCAACTACCGGGCGGTGCTGGAACACACCGACCGGTGCCTGGTCATGGAAAAAGGACTGATCGTGCAGGACGGCGACAGCGCGTCGCTGGCCCGGGAACCCGAGCAATTGACGCGCTATCTGGGGGTTTAGATCACCGCTTCGATCAGGAACGGGCCGCGGCGCTTCAGGCCGTCGGCCAGCGCGCGCGCGAAGCCCTCGACCGTATCCACGCTGACGGCTTCCACGCCCATGCCGCGGGCCAGGTGGGTCCAGTCCAGGTAGGGCTCTTCCAGGTCCAGCATGCGGCGGGCGTTGCGGCCCGGCTCCACCACGCCCACGTTCTTCATCTCGCCGTGCAGCGTGGCGTACGACCGGTTCGCCAGGATGATGGTCAGGCAGTCCAGGTTTTCGCGCGCCTGCGTCCACAGCGCCTGCAGCGTGTACATGCCGCTGCCGTCCGCCTGCAGGGTCACGACCTTGCGGTCCGGGCAGGCCACGGCGGCGCCCGTCGCCATGGGCAGGCCGATACCGATGGCGCCGCCCGTCAGCATGAGCCAGTCGTGCGGCGCGCTGCTGACGCTGTAGAGCGGGAATTCACGGCCCTGCGTGATGGACTCGTCGCAGACGATGGCCTGTTCGGGCAGGGTGTGCGCGACCAGGATGTTGACGGCTGCGCCCGTCAGCTTGCCCGCTGTCGGCACTTCATAGGCGGGAGCCGGCGCGGTCAGGCGCGGGGCGTCCGCGGCGATGCCCAGTTCGTCGGCCAGCCATTCCAGGGCATGCGGCAGGTCCTGGTCGGCCGTGGCCAGCACCAGCTGGTTGCTGTCCTGCGGGGCCAGCAGGCTGGGCTTGCCAGGGTAGGCAAAAAAGCCGACGGGCGACTTGGCGCCCGCCAGCACCAGATGCTTGACGTCCTTGAGCTTGGCCACCGCCAGGTCGATCGGGTAAGGCAGGCGGTCCACCGGCGTGCGCGAGCCGCCGCGCTCGATCCGGCGGTTCGAGGTTTCCGACACCAGACGCACGCCCGTGGCGCGCGCGATGCGGCCGGCGGCGTTCAGGGCGCGCTCGCGCAGCGCGGCGCCGCCCAGCATCAGGACGGTCGTCTCGCCGGAACGGATGGCGGCGGCGGCCGCGCGGACGGCTTCGGCGGTGGTCTGGGTCAGGGCGGCATCCCTGGCCACGACGGGCGGGGGGAAGTTGTCCGGCAGTTCGGTCCAGGCCGTGTCGGCCGGCAGGATCAGGGTGGCGATATTGCCGGGCGCGCGCCGCGCCACGCCGACGGCTTCGGCGGCGTCCGCGGACAGGGCCGCGGCGGTCATGGTGCGCTTGACCCAGTGCGACATGGGACGCGCGACGCCTTCCACATCGCTGGTCAGCGGGGCATCGTATTGCACGTGGTACGTGGCGTGGTCGCCCACGATGTTGACCATCGGCGTGCGCGCGCGCTTGGCGTTGTGCAGATTGGCCAGGCCGTTGCCCAGGCCCGGGCCCAGGTGCAGCAGCGTCGCCGCAGGCTTGTCGGCCATGCGCGCATAGCCGTCGGCGGCGCCGGTCACCACGCCTTCGAACAGGCCCAGCACGCAACGCATCTTCGGTTTGCGATCCAAGGCCGCCACAAAGTGCATTTCCGATGTGCCCGGGTTCGCAAAGCAAACGTCCACATCATTGGCAAGCAAGGTATCGCAGAGGCTGTCGGCGCCGTTCATCGTGTTTCCCTGGTAGTTATCAATGGCAGTGAGGGACGCATGCGCGTCCCGCCTGACGGACATGATAGGGAGCCTGGAGGAAACGGGATAGAGCCATTTCAGCTTGCGCGCATGGAACCATTCCCCCTGGGGTTCCGTCTGCCGGAACAAATCAGGGCGCCGCCCGGGAGCGAACCTGCCGCCCCGGGGCTCTCTCGCCGGTCAGAACGTGGCGCGCAGCGCCAGGCGGAAGGAGCGCGGCGCGCCGAAGTAATTGAAGTAGTCGGTATTGCCCACCGACTGGTAGTAGTGCCGGTCGAAGAGGTTGTCCACATTGAACTGCACCGCCAGGTTCTTGTTGACGTCGTAGACCGCGTGCAGGCCGACCAGGGTGTAAGCGCCCTGCGAGATCTTGTAGTCGACCCCGCCCGAGCTGCCGTCGTTGTAGATGCCGCTCTGCGCATAGACCGAGCCGCCCACGCGCAGCTTGTTCCATTGGTTCGGCAGGCGGTAGTCCGTGGACACCTTCAGCAGATGGCGCGGAAAGGTGCTGGCGAACGTCTGGCCGGCCTGCGGCCCCTGCGCGTATTTGGATTGCGTGTAGGTATAGCCCAGGCTGACGTTCCAGGCCGGCGTGATGGCGCCGTTGATTTCGAAGTCCACGCCGCGGCTGCGCACCTTCTCGGCGGCGCGGTAGCAGGAAAGGACGCCCGGCGGGCACAGGTCGATGTCGTAGATCCGGTCGGCCCGGCCCTTCTGGTCCGTCTGGAACAGCGCCAGCGCGGTGTTCACCCGGCGGTCCATGAACTCGCCCTTCAGGCCGATCTCGTAGTTCTGCCCTGTCATCGGCGGCAGCACGCCGCCGTCGACGCCAATGTTCTCCTGCGGCTTGAAGATTTCGGTATAGCTGGCGTAGGCCGACAGATTTTCATTCAGATCCTGCACCACGCCCGCATAGGGCGTGACCTTGCCGCGCTGCTCATAGCGGCTTTCCGTGCGCACGGTGGTCTGCGCAAAGCGGTCGTATTCGAACCAGCTCATGCGCGCGCCCAGCAGAAAGGTCGTGCTGTCAGTCAGGCTGAAGCGGCCGGCGGTGTAGATGCCCTGCTGCTTTTGCGTAATGTTGTACTGCCACATGTCCACGTCCAGCCCGGTCGGCGCTGGCGGATTGAAGGCGCCCAGGTTGTTCATGTCGACCAGATAGCGATAGCTGGCGTCGCGCCCGCCGTGATAGTCGAAGTCGTCCTTGCGCGTGGAGGCGCCCACCACCAGCTCATGCTGGCGGCCCAGCAGCTGGAACGGGCCGGACGCGTAGGCGTCCAGTCCCCACTGCGTATCGTTGAAATGGAAGAGACGCGGGTTCAGCGTGAAGAGGTCGCCGGTGGAGCGCTGCGTGTAATTGCCCAGGAAGTCCGACTTGGCGGACAGCCAGGTCCCTGCCAGCGTGACCTTCCAGCCGTTGTCGAATTCGTGCTTGATGTCGGCAAACAGATTGGTGTTGCGCTTGTTCACGTAGTTCCAGTCGCCGACCAGGGCCGTCTTGCGCGACATCGGGTAGAACGAGCCGTCGGCCCGCGTCGGCAGCCCGGACCAGTCGTAGCCCTGGTTGCGGTCCTTCTGGTAGCTGAGACCCGCCGTCACCGTGGTGGCGGGCGTGATGTCGGCCTCCAGGATGCCGTAGAAGAGCGTGTTCTCCTTGCCCGCCTGTTGCTGGAACCCGCCCGAGTTGGTGTAGGCCGTTACGGCGCGCCCGCGCAGCGTTTTCGCCTCGTTCAGGGGCGACGACACGTCGAGCATCGTGCGATAGTCGTCCCACGAGCCCGCCGACAGCGTCATGACCCCCGTCGTCTCGTAGCCGGGCCGCTTGCGCACCATGTTGATGGAGGCCGCCGGATTGCCCGCGCCTTCCAGCAAACCCGTGGCGCCGCGCACCACCTCGATCCGGTCATAGATCTCGGTCGTGGGCTTGTTGATGGCGTCGAACGAATACGGATTGTTGATGTTGACCGGCACGCCGTCGATCTGCAGGTTGTCGATCTGCTGGCCACGCGCCTGATACGTCGAACGCTCCGAACCACTCTGCACCACCGATATGCCGGTGGTCGCCTGCATCACATCGTCCAGGTTCCGCATCGACTGGTCGTCCATGCGCTGGCGGGTCACCACCGTGACCGACTGCGGCGTCTCACGCTGCGACAGGTTCAGGCGCGTGGCGCTGTTCGTCACCCGCACTGCGTAGGTGCCGCTGGTATCCACGGGCGGCAAGAGGCCGGACACGGTGACCGGCGCAAGCGTCGTCGTCTGGGCGCCCGGCGCGCGCCGCAAGGTCAGCGTGCCGTCCGAGGTCCGCGCAGACTCCAGGCCGCTTCCCGCCAACGCGGCGCGCAACGCCCCATCCGTCGTGTAGACGCCTTGCACGGCAGGGGCATTCAGGCCGCGCACGAGCTGCGGATCGTAGGACACCACGGTCTTTGTAAGCCGTGCAATCTCGGTCAGCGTGGCATCCAGGCTGCCGGCGGGCAGGTCGAACGCGATAGGCGCCCGCGGCTGGGCTTGGACGGGCGTGCCAAGGCTGGATGCCGCCAGGACCACGGCGACACTCAGGACATGGGGAACGGGCAAAACGCGCATGAAGATCTCCGATACGTTGCGCACAGCGATATGTAGACATGTGCCGCGAGATCGGAAAAGTGACAGTCCCCATGCGAAAAAAAATGAAAAAACCGGTCATGCCGGGCGTACGTCGATCAGCGTCAGCCAGCGCGTGTAGCGGCTGACGCTGATCGGCAGCGTGTGCTCCAGCGCGCTCAGCGCGCGGTCGGTGTCGTCCAGCGGGTACAGGCCCGACACCGCAAGACGGGCCGCCTCCGGGCTCACGCGCAGCAGGCCCGTACGGTAGCGGCCCAGCGCCGCGGCGATTTCGCCCAGGGGCTGGTCGCGCGCCTTGAGCCATCCTTCCCGCCACGAGGCGGCGTCTTCCATATCCCTGCTGGGCCGGTCCGCCCAGCCCTCGCCAAAGCTGGCGCCTTCGCCCGCCGCCAGCGTGACGCCGCCCGCGTCGCGTGGAAGGATGTCGATGCTGCTCTGAAGCGCGACCGCCAGGCTGGCCTGCGGTTCCAGCCTGACCATGCAGCCGGCGCCCGCGCTGCAGACCCGGCCATGCGGCGTATGCACGGCGAACAGCGCCTGAAGTCCGGCCCGCGGCTGGACGACCAGCGCGCCTTCAAGCAGGCGCACGCCGCGGGCGTCGGCCGTGAAGGCCAGGTCCACCCGGCTGCGGGCATCCAGCGTGAGCAGGCTGCCGTCCGGCAGCGTGTACTGGCGGCGCTCGCCGGTGGCGGTGCCCAGGTCGGCGGTCAGGTTGCCCAGCGGCGATACCCGGTTCGCCATCCAGCCGCCGGCCGCCGCCACGCCAACCAGGCCCGCCGCATTGAGCATCACCCGGCGCCGCGCCGGCCGAACCAGGGTGCGGCGCAGGGCATGGTGTTCGTTCTTCATCACCGTTTCCAGCCGCCCGACCGACTGGGTCAGCCCCTGCTGCAGCCGGGTCCACGCGCGTTCGTGCGCCGGGTCGGCCGCGCGCCATGCCGCGCATGCGCGGTGGTCGGCGTCCGTCGCCTCGCCTGACGTCAGCGTCAGCCAAAAACCGATCGCGCGGTCGCCCGCGTCGGTGCCTGCCTGCTCGCGGCTCATGGCGCGTCCGCCAGCGCATAGCAGCGCTGCAGCGCCTGCGCGATGTACTGCCGCACCATGCTCACCGACACGCCCAACGCGGCGGCGATCTCCTTGTGCGTCAGGCCGTCCAGCTGGCTATACAGGAAGGCCGCGCGCGCCTTCGCAGACAGGCCGTCGAGCATCTGGTCCACCTGCTGCAGCGTCTGGAGGATGACCAGCTGTTCCTGCGGCGACGGGGCCAACTGCTCGCCCTTGTCGAACAGGCTCTCAAGCCATGCGGCTTCCAGTTCGCGGCGGCGCCACAGCTTCCAGACCAGCCGCTTGGCGATGGTGATGATGAGGGCGCGCGGCTCGCGCACCGACGCAAGCCTGGGCGTCTGGATCAACTGCACGAACGTATCGCCGGCGACATCTTCCGCGTCCTCGACATTGCGCAGGCGGGTGTAGAGCCGCCCGAGCAGCCAAGGCCTGTCCTCGGCGTAGATGCGGGTCAGCAGGTCCCGGTCCGGGATAAGCGTGGAAGGCGGAAGCATGGAGGCGCGGCGACTGGACTTATTCGATACAAATAGGAATCGCTCTCATTCTATATCAGGTGTCCCTGTTATGCGTCCCGGGCGCCGTCAGGCTCCTGGAACCCGCCCTCCCCGCGCCTGTCCGCCGCCCCATGAAAAAAGCCTCCCGGAAGGAGGCTTTGCGGACCGCTGCGGAACCGGAACAACGCTTGCCCGGCCCCGCCGCCGGCGCCCGGGCGTCAGCGGATCGGCCACGGATACATGGCGCCGCCCTGGTTCCACAGCGCATTCGTGCCGCGCTGCAGGCCCAGCTTGCTGTCCTTGCCGACGTTGCGTTCGAACACTTCGCTGTAGTTGCCCACCGCCTTGATGGCGTTGTAGGCCCACTTTTCGTCCACGCCCATGTTCTTGCCCGCGCCGGGCGTCACGCCCAGGATGCGCAGGATGTTCGGGTTCTTGCTTTTGAGCATTTCGTCCACGTTCTTTTGCGTGATGCCGTACTCCTCGGCTTCCATCAGCGCGAACAGGGTCCAGCGGACGATGCCCAGCCAGTTCTCGTCGCCCTGGCGGACCATGGGGCCCAGCGGCTCCTTGGAGAAACGCTCGGGCAGGATCTCGTAGTCGTCGGCGTTGGCGACCTGCGTGGCGCGCACGGCGGCCAGTTGCGAGGCGTCGTCG
The DNA here is from genome assembly GCF_000236785.1 of Achromobacter arsenitoxydans SY8. Classification (GTDB taxonomy): domain Bacteria; phylum Pseudomonadota; class Gammaproteobacteria; order Burkholderiales; family Burkholderiaceae_B; genus Achromobacter; species Achromobacter arsenitoxydans. Next base: position 30,451 of record NZ_AGUF01000047.1, read on the forward strand.
GTGAAGGCGTCGCAACGGCCGGATTCGAAGGCGCGCACGACCTCGGTCACCTTGTCGATCACGACGGGCTTGAATTCAATGTTGTTCGCGCGGAACCAGTCGGCCAGGTTCAGTTCGGTGGTGGTGCCCGGCTGCACGCAGACCGTGGCGCCGTTGAGTTCCTTGGCGCTCTTGACGCCCAGCTTCTTGCTCACCAGGATGCCCTGGCCGTCGTAGAAGCTGGCCGCGACCGCCGCCAGGCCCAGCGAGGTATCGCGCGTCTGGGTCAGCGTCACGGTGCGCAGCAGCACGTCGACTTCGCCCGATTGCAGCGCGGTGAAGCGTTGCTGCGTGGACAGCGCGGTGCCCTTGAATTTGGTGGGGTCGCCGAACACGGCCGCGGCGACGGCGCGGCAGATGTCGACATCCATGCCCTCCCATTCGCCCTTGCTATTTGTGGCGGAGAAACCGGAGACGCCGTCGGTCAGGCCGCATTGCACGAAGCCCTTTTTCTTCACCGCATCCAGCGTGGGACCGGCCACCGCCGCCTGGGACGCGCAGGCCAGCGCGAGCGCGCCGGCCGCAACCATCAAAGTCCGCTTCATTTTGCATCTCCTGAGATAGAGGGCCGCAAGCAGCTTGTAGCCGGCAGCGGCTGAAACCAGGACCCGCCTTACTGGTCCGGCCGCCAGATTAAGCCATGTCCACAGCGTGAACAACGCGCCCTTTCCTAGTGAAAACCCGAACCGGATCGCGCGCCGCGGCGTCGCGCCCGTTGTCCGGTGATCGAACTTTATCGCCCCGCTGCGACCCGCCCTGCCCGCCCCTGCGTGCCATACTTTTTTTGCGTCTTTGTCCGATAGGCAGCAAAGCCGCAGCCCCTTTAAATAGCCGGGCGCGCCACAAAAAAACCCGGGCGCGCATCGACATTCGGCCGACTCATGGAGGAGACAAGTCCATGGCACAAGCATGCAAATCGCAGCCCCATCGCTCGGCGGCAGCTGGACGCCGCCACGCCCTCAGGACCCTGCTGTACGCCGCCGTCGCGTCCGCGGGAATGGCCCTGGCGCCCGCCCACGCGGCGGATGACTGGCCCAGCAAACCCATCAAGATCATCGTTCCGTACACGCCGGGCGGCTCCACCGACATCGTCACCCGCATCGTGATGGAAAAGCTCGGCCCCCGCCTCAAGCAAACCATCGTCGTCGAGAACCGGCCGGGCGCCAACAGCAGCCTGGGTTCGGCCATCGCAGCCAAGGCGGAGCCCGACGGCTATACCTTTCTGTCGATGCTGCCCGCCTACATCATCAACTTCCACCTGTACAAGCTGGGCTACACGCCGGCCGACCTGACGCCGGTGGTGCAGATGGCGGACTTGCCCCTGTTCCTGTTCGTTTCCGAAGAGCTGCCCGTCACGACCGTGGCGGACCTGGTGGCGTATGCCCGCAAGAACCCGGACAAGCTGACCTACGCGTCCAGCGGCAACGGGTCCAGCGCGCACCTGACGGGCGCCGACTTCGCGCTGCAGAGCAAGATCACGATGACGCATGTGGCCTACAAAGGCAGCGCGCCGATCCTCACCGATCTGCTGGGCAACCGCGTGTCCATGGTTTTCGATCCCATCCTGGTGCCGATGCAGTACGTGAAGCAGAACCGCCTGAAGGCGCTGGCGTTCACCGGCAAGGAACGCTGGCCCACCGAGCCGAACATCCCCACCATGGAAGAAGCCGGCCTGCCGGGCTTTGTGACGGGATCCTGGGCCGGGTTGATGGCGCCGGCCAATACGCCCAAGCCGATCATTGAACGCATGGCGCGCGAGATCAGCGAAATCGTCAAGGAACCGGACGTCAGGCAGAAATTCGTGGACGCGGGCTTCCTGCCCGTGGGCGGCACGCCGGCCCAGTTCGCCGACCTGATGAAGAAGGACTCGGCGCGCTACGCCGAGATCATCAAGCAGGCGAACATCACCGTGAATTGAACGCTGGCGGGCGCCGGCTGGCGCCCGCTCCCCGACGGAGTTCCCATGATCGACAAGTTCATCGACACCCCCGCGGCCGCGGTCTCGGACATCCACGACGGCGCCACGGTGCTGATCAGCGGATTCGGCGGCGCAGGCATGCCCACCGAACTGATCCATGCGCTGATCGACCAGGGCGCGCGCGAACTGACCGTGGTCAGCAACAACGCGGGCAACCGCGAAACCGGCCTGGCGGCCCTGATCAAGGCCGGGCGCGTGCGCAAGGTCATCTGCTCGTTTCCCAAGGCCTCGCATTCCTGGGTCTTCGACGACCTCTACCGCCAGGGCCGCATCGAGCTCGAATGCGTGCCGCAAGGGACGATAGCCGAACGGCTGCGCGCGGCTGGCGCGGGGCTGGGCGGCTTCTACACGCCCACCGCCTACGGCACCGACCTGGCGCGCGGCAAGGAAACCCGCATGATCGGCGGGCGCGGCCACGTATTCGAAGAGCCCCTGCATGGCGACTTCGCGCTGGTCAAAGCGGACCGTGGCGATCGCTGGGGCAACCTGACCTACAACATGAGCGCGCGCAACTTCGGCCCCATCATGTGCATGGCCGCCAGGACCACCATTGTGCAGGTGCGCGCCAAGGCCGCGCTGGGCGAACTGCCGCCCGAAGCCGTGGTCACGCCCGGCATCTTCGTCAAGCGCGTCACGCAAGTCGCCGACGCCGCCTTCTCCAGCTAGGAACCGCTCAATGATTCGTCCCCTGACCCGCGAGGCCATGGCGCGCCGCCTGGCCCTGGACATCCCCGACGGCAGCTACGTGAACCTGGGCATCGGCATGCCGGTGCTGGTGGCGGCCCATCTTCCCGCGGACCGCGAGATCGTGCTGCACAGCGAAAACGGCATTCTCGGCATGGGCCCGCCGCCCGCCGAGGCCGACATCAACCTGGACCTCATCAACGCCGGCAAGCAGCCGGTGACGCTGCTTACCGGCGGCTCGTACTTCCATCACGCCGATTCGTTCGCGATGATGCGCGGCGGCCACCTGGACATCTGCGTCATGGGCGGCATGCAGGTCGCCGCCAATGGCGACCTGGCCAACTGGTCGCTCAACAAGCCCGGCGAAGCGCCGGCCGTGGGCGGCGCGATGGACCTGGCGGTGGGCGCGCGCAGCGTGTTCATCATGATGGAGCACAACAGCAAGAACGGCGATCCCAAGATCGTCGAGCGCTGCACCTACCCGCTGACTGGCGCCGGCGTGGTCGATCGCATCTACACCGACCTGGCCGTCATCGAGGTCACGCCGGACGGGCTGGTTGTTCGGGATATGATCGACGGCATGACGCTCCCCGACCTGCAGGCCCGCACCGGCGCGCCCTTGCGCGCAGGCTGATGCTGCCCAACCTGCCTCCTCCCGGCTACGCCGCGCCGCCCACGGCGGAAGACCATCCCGACCAACTGCGCGGCGATCCGGACTACATGCTGACGCTGGCGCGCGGCCTGCACGTCATCCGCGCCTTCGGCACGCGCCGCCATCCGCAAACCGCCGCCGAACTGAGCCGTCGCGCCGGCCTGCCCCGCGCGGTCGTGCAGCGCTGCCTGCATACGCTGATCCTGCTGGGCATGGCCGAGCAGCACGGCCGGCTCTATGTCCTGACGCCGCGCATCCTGGGTCTGGGCTATGCGTATTTTTCGTCGACGCCTTTTGTCTCGCTGGCCCAGCCGGTGCTGGAGGAACTCAGCGCAACGGTGAACGAAACCTGCGCGCTCGCCATCATGGAAGGCCACGAAATGCTGTACCTGGCGCGTTCCGAAGTGAACCGCCTGCTGGCCACGTCGATGGGCCTGGGCAGCAGGCTGCCAGCGTATTGCACGTCCATCGGGCGCGTGCTGCTGGCGGAATTGCCCGAACCCGCGCTGGCGCGGTACTTCGCGGCGACCGACCTGCAGCCCTACACCGAATTCACGCTGACCACCGAAGCGAAACTGCGCGCCGAACTGCTGCGCATCCGCGAGCAGGGCTACGCGGTGGTCGACCAGGAACTGGAATTGAATGTGCGCGCCATTTCCGTGGCCGTGCGTTCGGCCAGCGGCAAGGCCTGCGGGGCGGTCAACGTCAGCGTGAAAGCCGCGCGCGTGCCGCTCGACCGGCTGAAGGACGAATTCCTGCCGCCCCTGCGGCAGGCGGTGGAACGCATCGGGGAATTCCTGGCCGCCTGAGCGGCCAGGCCAGCAACTAAAGGCCGGTGGTGTCCAGCGTGAACGCCGCGGCGGCCCGGCCGATGCGGTCGTTGACGGCGTGCCAGTCGTCGGTGGCCGGCGGCGCCTGCACGATGATGCGCGCATAGCCCTGCCCGTCCAGGTCGCGCAGCAGGCCATACAGCGCCTGTGCATAGCGCGCCGGATCCGCCGGCACCGGCTGCCATTGGACACGGGCGTCGGCCGTGGATGGCTTCGGGCCATACGCAACGACCACCACCTTGCCCGCGGGCAGATTGCGGCCTTCCAGCACGTCCTGCATGCGTTCGTCGCTGGCCAGTTCCAGCGGCGTGCGCGGCGCGTAGTGCGCCTTCAGCGTGCCCGAGGCGCGCGGCGCCGCGGCATCGGGCGCGAACACCTGCACGCCCAGCACGGCTTCGATCTGCGCGGCGCTGACGTGGCCGGGACGCAGCAGCACGGGGCCCGCGCCGCGGTCCAGGCGCGACAGGTCGAGGATGGTGGATTCGATGCCCACTTCCGACGCGCCGCCTTCCAGCACCGGCATGCCGGCCGCGACTTCGTCGGGAAACTCGCTGCGGACGTGTTCGGCGCGCGTGGGTGACACCTGGCCGAACTTGTTGGCCGACGGCGCCGCCACGCCGCCCTGCCCGTTCGGCTTGCCGGCCGCGAACGCCGCCAGCAGCGCCTGGGCCACCGGATGCGACGGGCAGCGGATGCCGATGCTGTCCTGGCCGCCGCTGACCGCGTCGACGATGTGCGGCGCGCGCTTCAGGATCAGCGTCAGGGGACCGGGCCAGAAGGCGTCGATCAACAGGCGCGCCTCGGGCGGCACGTCCGCCGCCCAGTACGAAACGTCGCCCTGCGGGGCGATGTGCACGATGACCGGATGGTTCGAAGGCCGGCCCTTGGCCGCATAGATCTTGGCGACCGCCTGCGGGTTTTCCGCGTCCGCGCCCAATCCGTAGACGGTTTCGGTGGGAAAGGCGGCCAGCTCGCCGTCCAGCATGCGCTGGGCGGCGTGGGCGATATCCGCGGCGCCGGCGGATTCGGGAGGGGACTGGGTCATCGGATCGCCGGGCTTATTCGGGCGCCTGCATGCCCAGCGCCGCCGCCACGCGGGCGGCGTCCAGGCGGGCCTGCTGTAGCGTGGCCGCCACGATGGTGATGTGGCCCATCTTGCGGCCGCGGCGCGCCTCGCGCTTGCCGTACAGGTGCAGCTTGGCCGACGGCACGGCCAGCGCGGCCGCCCAGTCGGGCTCGCGCTGCGCGGTGTCGGTATCGGACGCGTACCAGATGTCGCCCAGGATGTTCAGCATCACGGCGGGCGCCAGCAGGTCGGTGCCGCCCAGCGGCAGGCCGGCCATGGCGCGCGCCTGCTGCTCGAACTGGCTGGTGACGCACGCGTCCATCGTGTAGTGCCCGCTGTTGTGCGGACGCGGCGCGATTTCGTTGACGATGAGGCTGCCGTCCTTGAGCACGAAGAATTCCACGCACAACACGCCGTGGTAGCCCAGGCCCTGCGCGATGGCCTGCGCCGCCTCGGTGGCGCGCGCCTGGCGTTCGGCGTGGGCCGCGTCCTGCACGGGCGCGGCGGTGGACACGGCCAGGATGCCGTCGCGATGCACGTTGCGCGCCACGGGGAACACCACGCTGGCGCCGTCAAAGCCGCGCGCCAGCACCACGGAGATTTCGTAGTCCAGCGGCATCAGCGCTTCCAGCACGCAGGCCACGCCGCCGAATTCCGCAAAGGCGGCCAGCGCTTCTTCGCGCGTGTCGATGCGGGCCTGGCCCTTGCCGTCGTAGCCCAGCCGGGCGACTTTCAGGATGCCCGGAAACAGCGCGTCAGCCGCGGCGACCAGATCGGCTTCGCTGCGGATGGCGGCGTGCGGCGCAACCGGAATGCCTTGCGCAGCGATGAAGGTCTTTTCGGCGATACGGTCCTGCACGATGGCCACGGCGTCGCCGGCCGGGCTGACGCGGCAGCGCGTAGCCAGCGTGCGCAGGCTGTCGGCCGGCACGTTTTCGAATTCGGTGGTGACGGCCTGGCAAGTCTGGGCCAGCCGGGCCAGCCCGGCTTCGTCGTCGTAGGCGGCCTGGATGTGCAGGTCCGCGACCATGCCCGCCGGGCACTCCGCGGCCGGGTCCAGCACCGCGACCTTGTAGCCCAGGCTTTGCGCCGCGTGACAGAACATGCGGCCCAGTTGACCGCCGCCCAGCATGCCCAGCCAGCCGCCGGGTGCAATCATGAAAGCATTCGATTGTGTCATTCGCATCAAGCCTCGGGCGGAACCTTCATGTCGCGCGCGGCCTGCGTCTGGCGGGCGCGGAAGGCCAGCAGCTTCTTGTGCAGGCCGGCGTCGGTGCCGGCAAGGGTGGCGATCACGTGCAGGGCGGCGTTGGCCGCGCCGGCCTCGCCGATGGCGAAAGTGGCCACGGGCACGCCCTTGGGCATCTGCACAATGGACAGCAGCGAATCTTCGCCGCGCAGGTATTTGGACGGGACCGGCACGCCGAACACCGGCACTTCGGTCAGGGCGGCCATCATCCCCGGCAGGTGCGCGGCGCCGCCGGCGCCGGCGATGATGCCGCGCAGGCCGCGGGCGTGCGCGGCGGCGCCGTATTCGGCCATGTCCTGCGGCATGCGGTGCGCGGAAATCACGCGCGCCTCATGGGTCACGCCGAATTCCTCCAGCATGGCCACCGCGTGCTTCATGACCTCCCAATCGCTGGAAGATCCCATAATCACGCCCACCACGGGGGAGGCTTGCGCCGCTGCGGAAGTCTGGTCTGTCATAGCCGGTGTCTAAGAGTTGAGACCGCGGCGCCTGCGCCGCGAAATGTCGGGGAACCGCGGAACCTTGCCGCGAAACCCGCTATTTTACCCGGCGCGGACCGGCCGCTAGGGCGCGGCCGCGGATCCCAGCCAAAGATAGCCAGCCGGGTCGTCCGGGCAGGGCCCGAAACCGCATTGCAGCGTGGTGCTGCCGGCATTGGCCAGCACGGCGATGAAAAACAGGGCCATGACCACGACGCCCAGCGCCGACATGGGTTTTTTCAGCATGCTGTCGCCCCATTTGCGGTCGGCGGACAGCATCAGGGCGCAGAACGCGATGATGGCCGAAAAGGCGATGAAGGCCCAGGTATAGAAATGCAGGCCCAGGAACGGCGTGCCGTAGCCCGGATCGCCCGGCGCGATGTGCAGCAGCACCTGCCGGCCCGACGCCGCCATGCCGCCGAGCGAGGCCGCGATGCTCATCGCATAGTGCATCGGCGACGGCCCCAGCCGCATGTTCAGCAGGAACCCCACGCCGGCAAGCATGAGCGCCGCGCGCTGCAGCAGGCACAAGGGGCAAGGCAGCTCGTCGTAAACGAACTGCCAGACAAACGCCATGCAGAGGATTGCGGTGATGCCCAGCAGCGCCAGGCCATTCAGGATGCGCGAGCCGCGCGCGGGATTGCGGGAAAAGATCATGGCCCGCGCTTTACAGGGAGAGGGCCAGCGGACTGGTCATGTGGTACTGGCACCACGCGGCAAAGAGCGCCAGGGTGAGCAGCCAGAACGTCACGCATGGCCGGCGCCTGCCCAGCATCCCGAACCATGTGGCGGCCAATGCAGTCACGAAAGGCAACATCATTACCATGCGGCGCTCCTCTCTCCAAGGCGGTCCCGAAATCGCAGCGGACGAGTATAGCGTAACAATCGGAAATAATTACAATCAAATTCTTCGGGTTTCCCCTCGTCCAGGCGTCTTTGGGACAAAAAAAACCCGCTCGATAACGAGCGGGCTTTTCATGCGTAGCCGGTCAGGCGATCAGGCGGTCCAGCGCTTCGCGGTACTTGGCGGCCGTCTTTTCCAGCACGTCCTGGGGCAGGCGCGGCGCGGGCGGCGTCTTGTCCCAGGTCTGGGTCTCGAGCCAGTCGCGCACGAACTGCTTGTCGAAGGACGGGGGGCTGATGCCCACGCGATAGCCGTCAGCCGGCCAGAAGCGCGACGAGTCCGGCGTCAGGACTTCATCCATCAGATGCAGCGTGCCGTTGTCGTCCAGGCCGAACTCGAACTTGGTGTCGGCAATGATGATGCCCTTGGTCGCGGCGAAGCTGGCGGCCTCGGCGTACAGCTTGAGCGTCACGTCGCGGATGCGCTCGGCCATTTCCTGGCCGACTTCCTTGACCACGTGCGCGAAGTCCACGTTTTCGTCGTGCATGCCGAATTCGGCCTTGGCGGCGGGCGTGAAGATGGGCTCGGGCAGCTTGCTTGCCTGTTGCAGGCCGGCCGGCAGCTTGATGCCGCAGACGGCGCCAGTGGCCTGGTAGTCTTTCCAGCCGGAACCGATCAGGTAGCCGCGGGCAACCGCCTCAACCAGGATGGGCTTCAGGCGCTTGACCACCACGGCGCGGCCGCGGACCTGGTCCACTTCGTCCGGAGCGACCACGTCCTCGGGCTTTACGCCGGTGGAGTGGTTGGGCAGGATGTGGGCCAGCTTCTGCAGCCAGAATTCGGTCAGCTCGGTCAGCACCTGCCCCTTGCCGGGAATGGGGTCGTCAAGGATCACATCGAAGGCGGAGATGCGGTCCGACGCGACGATCAGCAGCTTGTCGTCGCCGACGGCGTACATATCGCGCACCTTACCGCGGCCCAGCAGCGGCAAGGACTTGATGCTGGATTCATGCAAAGCAGAAGTCACGGGAATGGCCTATGGCAAAAATGAACATTCCCGCCGCGGGCGGGCGCCAGGGCGGGAAGTAGAACGAAATCGGACACTGTGCGGGAGCGGCGCCGGATGGCGGCCCCTGCAAAGCGCATAGATTACTGCAAATAAGTTCACCTTGCCGCAGGCCGGGGGCCGGGTTAGGCTTTCTTCCCCAACCCACTATTCGCGCCGGCCGCCCCCGGGCGTCACGGCGCAGACCCACTGCCCGGAGACAGAGTCGTATGCAGGATGCTTCCCACAAGCGCATGCCCCACGCCGACGCACAGGTGCACATGACAGGCGGTTGCCAGTGCGGCGCCGTCCGCTACGCCCTGACCGACGAGCCCATCACGGCCGCCACCTGTCATTGCCGGGACTGCCAGTATTCCAGCGGCGGCGCCCCGGCCCACGCGCTGATCTTCCCGGCCGGCGCGGTCACGCTGCTGCGCGGCCAACCCAAGGAGCACCGCTACCAGGGCGATTCCGGGCACACGGTCATGCGCAGCTTCTGCGCCGCCTGTGGCACGCCGCTGTTCGGCGGCTCGGAAGGCATGGGCTACGAAGTCGTGCGCGCGGGGTCCCTGGACGACCCGGAAGCGTTCCACGCCAAAGTCAGCCTGTGGACGGATTCGGCCCCGTCATGGCATCACGTAGACCGCACGGTGCCGCATTTCGCCAGGAACGCGCCGCAGTAGCGCTGCCGGATTCCGGCCGCGCAAATAAAAAGGGCTGGCCCCCAAGGACCAGCCCTTTTTGCGTGCCGCGCCGGTTGGCGCGGCACTGGCGTCGGACGCTTACTGAACCACCTGGGCCAGCTTGCCGGACGCGTATTGCGCGGCGATGTCGGTCAGCGGCAGCGCCTTGATCTTGCTGGCGTTGCCGGCCGTGCCGAATTCCGTGTAGCGAGCGACACAGATCGCCTTGGCGGCGGCGCGGGCGGGCTTGAGGTATTCGCGCGGGTCGAACTTTTCGGGGTTCTCGGCGAAGAAGCGGCGGATGGCGCCGGTCATGGCCAGACGGATATCGGTGTCGATATTGATCTTGCGCACGCCGTACTTGATGGCTTCCTGGATTTCCTCGACGGGCACGCCGTAGGTTTCCTTCATGTTGCCGCCGAATTCACGGATTTCGGCCAGCAGTTCCTGCGGCACGCTGGAGCTGCCGTGCATCACCAGGTGGGTGTTGGGCAGGCGGGCGTGGATTTCCTTGATGCGGGAGATCGACAGGATGTCGCCGGTGGGCTTGCGCGTGAACTTGTAGGCGCCGTGGCTGGTGCCGATGGCGATGGCCAGCGCGTCGAGCTGCGTGCGGCGCACGAAGTCGGCGGCCTGTTCCGGGTCGGTCAGCAGCTGGTCCATGGTGAGCTTGCCGTCGGCGCCGTGGCCGTCTTCCTTGTCGCCTTCCATGGTTTCCAGGGAACCCAGGCAGCCGAGTTCGCCTTCGACGGTCACGCCCAGCTTGTGCGCGATGTCCACGACCTTCTTGGTGACTTCGACGTTGTAGTCGTAGTCGGCGATGGTCTTGCCGTCTTCCTTGAGCGAGCCGTCCATCATGACGCTGGAGAAGCCCAGGTCGATGGCGCCCTGGCAGACCTTGGGCGACTGGCCGTGGTCTTGGTGCATGACCACGGGGATGTGCGGGTAGGACTCAACGGCGGCCTGGATCAGGTACTTCAGGAAGCCTTCGCCCGCGTATTTGCGCGCGCCGGCCGAGGCCTGCATGATCACCGGGCTGTCGGTCTCCGCCGCGGCTTCCATGATGGCCTGGACCTGTTCCAGGTTGTTGACGTTGAAAGCCGGAATGCCGTAGCCGTGCTCGGCGGCGTGGTCGAGCAACTGGCGCATGGAGACTAGGGCCATGAGTGGTCCTCCTTAGGTACTGTCTATTGAAAGATGGTTGAAGTCCTGCTGAATGGGGTGATTTTACGGGGGAATCGAAGAAAGGTCTTGCAACGGCCGGTATCCTATCCCTTCAGTCGACGCCATAAGGTTTACAACCTGCCCTCGCCCTCCCCCGGGCGGCCGACCCGGCGGATGAAAAGACGGGGCCAGCCGGCCCCGCTTGCCCTGTTTCCGGCCGTCAGGCCGCGCCGGGAACGGCGATCCGGCCTGCCCAGGGCTGGGCGGCCTCAAGCTGGGACGACAGCGCCAGCACCACATCTTCGCGGCCGTAGCGGCCCACCACCTGCACGCCGACGGGCAGGCCCGCGCCGGTCCACACCAGCGGCAGGCTGGCCGCCGGCTGCCCGGACGCGTTGAACGCGGCCGAGAACGTGCCGTAGGTGGCGACCTTGCGGCGGAAGTCCAGGAACGAACCCGTAGCGGTGGAGAGCTCGCCGAGCTTCAGGGGAAGCTGCGTCAGCGACGGCGTCAGGATGGCGTCATAGCCCTGCATGTAACCATCCAGGATGCGGCCGATGGCGTGGAACCGGTTCACGCTGGCAATGTAATGCGCCGCCGGCAGCGTCTTGCCGTATTCGTAGCCCTGCCGCAGGACGGGTTCCAGGTCGCCGTCGCGCAGCGGCTGGCCGGTAAGTCCCAGCCGCGTGTCGACCGACAGCACGATGTTGCCGGCCAGCACATTGGCGTGGGCCAGGACGAAGGCCTCGTATTCGATATCCGGCGGCGCGCTGTCCACCACGTCATGCCCGAGCTCCCGGCACAGCGCGGCCGCTCGCTCCACCGCCGCGACGCACTCCGGCGCCACCGCAATGCCGTTCCAGGCGTCGCGCCACAGGGCGATGCGCAGCTTGCGCGGCGGTTCCGCCAACGCCTTCAGGTAGGACGCGGGCCCGGCCGGCGCCGCGTAGGGGGCTCCCGGCTCATGGCCGCCGATGGCGTCCAGCGCCGCGGCCGTGTCGCGCACCGAGCGCGACAACACGCCGTCCGTCGCCAGGCCGCCCCAGCCTTCGCCGCGGAACGGCCCCATGGGCACGCGCCCGCGCGACACCTTCAAGCCATAGACGCCGCAAGCGGCGGCCGGAATGCGGATCGAGCCGCCGCCGTCGCTGCCGTGCGCCAGCGGCACGATCCCCGCGGCCACCGCCGCCGCCGCGCCGCCGCTGGATCCGCCGGACGAGCGGGTCGGGTCCCAGGGATTGCGGGTGGGGCCGCCGTTGCGCGCCGCCTCGGTGGTGGGTGCCATGCAGAACTCCGGCACGGTCGTGCGCGCGAACGGAATCAGGCCGGCGTCCTCGAAACGGTCGGCCAGGGTGGCGTTGCGCGCATACGGCGTGTCGTTCAGCAGGCGCGATCCCAGACTGGACGGAAAGCGCGTGTGCGCCAGGCCGGAATCCTTCAGCAGGAAGGGAATGGCGCCGAACGCCCCTTTAGGCTGCCAGGCTCGCGCCACGTCCAGCGATTCTTCATAGCGCTCGTAGCACAGCGCGTTCAGCGCCGGCGCGCGCTCCCGCGCCAGCTTGATGGCGCAGGCCATCAATTCCTCGGCGCCGACTTCGCGCCGCGCCAGCAAATCGGCCAGCGCCAGCCCGTCCAGCAACTGATACTCGGTGTCACGCATACTGCTTGCTCCTGGTTGAAGGATCCGACAGCGCCGCCAGGTCCGGCTTGTTCCAGGCCTTGCCCGGCACCGAATCGATCAGGCGGCGCGTGTAGTCATGTTGGGGGTGATAGAAGATGGTGGCGGCGCGGTCCAGTTCGACCAGCTGCCCCTGGCGCATCACCGCGATGCGGTCGCAGATCTGGGCCGCGACGCGCAGGTCGTGGGTGATGAACAGCACCGAAAGATCGAACTGACCGCTCACGGTCTTGAGCAGGTCCAGCACCTGGGCCTGGATGGAAACGTCCAGCGCGGACACCGCCTCGTCGGCCACCAGCAGCCGCGGCTTGAGCGCCAGCGCGCGGGCGATGCCGACCCGCTGGCGCTGCCCGCCCGAGAACTGGTGCGGATAGCGGTCGCCGGCGTCGCCGCCCAGGCCCACCAGTTCAAGCAGTTCGCGCGCCTCGCGCAATGCGGTCTTGCGGTTCTCGCCGAAGGCGATCGGCCCCTGCGCCACGGCCTCGATGACGCGGTGGCGCGGATTGAGCGACGCGTACGGATCCTGGAACACCATCTGGATCTGGCGGCGATAGGGCCGGAAGTCGCGCGGCTTCATGCCCACGAGTTCCTGGCCGTCCATGCGGACGCTGCCGCTGTCGGGCGCGATCAGTCCGATCAGCGTGCGGCCCAGCGTCGACTTGCCCGAGCCGGATTCGCCGACCAGCCCCAGCGTTTCCCCCTGGCGTATTTCCAGCGAGATGTCGCGCAGCGCATCGACGCGCCGGCCGCCCGTGGCGAACGTCTTGCACAGCTTCTGCACCACCATCAGCGGCTGCGCCGCCGCGGCTTCGTCCTTGCCTTCCGGCTTGTGCGGCACCGCGGCGATGAGCTGGCGCGTGTAGGGATGCTGCGGGCGGTTCAGGATGTCTTCGGCAGCGCCCGACTCCACCACCGTCCCCTTGCGCATCACCACGATACGGTGAGCAATGTCGGCCACCACGCCGAAATCGTGGGTGATGAAAATGACGCCGATACCCATGCGCCGCTGGATGTCCTTGATCAGGTCCAGGATCTGCGCCTGCGTGGTGACGTCCAGCGCGGTCGTGGGCTCGTCCGCGATCAGCACATCCGGTTCCAGCGCCAGCGCCATCGCGATCACCACGCGCTGGCGCTGTCCGCCTGACAGCTGGAAGGGATAGGCGTCGTACATGGCCTGCGGGTCGGGCAGCAACACCTGGCCGAACAGCTCCAGCACGCGCTGCTTGCGCGCGGCGGCGCCCAGGTTGGTGTGGCGCTCCAGCACTTCGTCGACCTGCCGCCCCACCCGCATGATGGGGTTGAGCGCCGTCATGGGTTCCTGGAAAACCATGCCGAAGGATCGGCCGCGCAGCCCGTACCAGTCCGTGGGCGACAGATGGACGAGGTCGTGCCCGCCGTACAGGATCTGGCCCTGCGTGACGCTCAGTTGATCGGCCGGCAGCAGTCCCATGATGGCGTGCGCGGTCACGGACTTGCCCGAACCGGACTCGCCCACCACGCACAGGATTTCATTGCGGTTCACGGTGTAGGACACGCCCTGCACCACTGTCGGGCCGCCATGGGCTGCGGTGACGCTCAAATCGCGGATTTCCAGCAGCGTGCTCATCACGTCGTCCTCCTGCGGGCCAGCTTGGGGTTGAGGGCGTCGTTGAGCGCTTCGCCGATCAGGTTCAGCGCCAGCACGGTCATCAGGATCGCCACGCCGGGAAACACGCTCATCCACCAGGCATCGCGCAGCACGCTGCGCGATGCGCCGATGATGTAGCCCCAGGTCATGGCGTTGGGGTCGCCCAGGCCCAGAAAGCTCAGGGCGGATTCCAGCAGGATGGAGCTGGCGATCATCAGCGAACCCGACACGATCACGGGCGACAGGCTGTTGGGCAGGATCTGCGTAAGGATGATGCGCAGGTTCGACTGCCCGGACAGCATCGCAGCCTGGACGAACTCGCGGTTCTTCAGGCTCATGAATTCCGCGCGGACCAGGCGCGCCAGCGGTGGCCAGGACACCACGGCAATCGCGAAAATCACCGTGGCCATATTGGGCGTCAGGATGGCGACCAGCACCACTGCCAGGAAAAAGCTGGGGATGGTCTGGAACAGTTCGATGAAGCCCACGATGGCCTGGTCCACGCGCCCGCCGTAAAACCCGGCCAGCGCGCCGACGGTGATGCCAAGCAGGATCGACACCGCCGTAGACACGGCGGCCAGCACCAGCGTGATGCGCGAACCGTAGGCGATGCCCGAGGCGATGTCGCGGCCCAGCGTGTCAGTGCCCAGCAAGGCGCCTTCAGACAGCGGCGGCATGAAGGGACCGTTGATGATGTCCCAGGGGCTGTCGGGAAAGACCCAGCTTGCAGTGATGGCCACCAGCGTCACCAGCGCCAGCACGATCAGCCCCATGATGCCGCCCTTGTTGCGGCAGAACGATTGCATGAACGCTTTCATTTGAGTTCGATCCTGGGATCCGCCACCGTGTACAGGATGTCGGTGATGAGGTTGACCACGACCACGATCAGGGAGGCCATGAAGAACACGCCCAGCAGCACGCTGTAGTCGCGCTGGATCAGCGCGTCGAACGCAAGCCGCCCGATGCCCGGCCACGCAAACACGGTTTCCACCAGCAGCGATCCGCCGATCAGCCCGCCCGCCTGGATGCCGGCGTAGGTGATGACGGGCAGGAGCGCGTTGCGCAGCACGTGGCGCACGATTACGGTGCGTTCCGACAGCCCCTTGGCGCGAGCCGTCTTCACGAAGTCGAGCTGGCTGATTTCCAGGATGGACGCGCGCGTCAGCCGGGCGTAGACCGCCATGTAGAACATGCCCAGTGTCAGCGCGGGCAGCAGCAGGTGCTTGCCCACGTCGGCCGCGCGGGCCAGTCCGGTCAGGTTGGCGCCCACGCTTTCATAGCCGAAGGCGGGTAGCCATTCCAGGTTCACGGAAAACAGCAGCACCAGCATCAGCCCCACCCAGAACAGCGGCGTGGCATAGGCCAGCATCGACAGGGTCGTGATGACGGTATCGCCCCATTTCCCGACGCGCAGCGCGGCCTGCGTGCCCAGGCTTACGCCCGCCAGCAGCGCAAAGGCGAACGCCGTCAAGGTCAGCAGCAAGGTGGCCGGCAGGTGCTCCAGGATCAGGCTGGAGACCGGCGCCTGCTGGCGGTAGGAATAGCCCAGATCGAACGTGGCGACGTTCTTGAGATACTGCCCAAGCTGCACCGCGATCGGCTTGTCCAGCCCGAATTCCTGCCGCAGCTTGGCGATGAACTCGGCATCCACCGCCCCGGACTGGCCGGCCAGGATTTCCGCCGGGTCGCCCGGCGCGGCGCGCACCAGAAAGAAGTTGAAGAGCGCGATCATCAGCAGAACCAGGACGCTCTTGACCACCCGGTTCGCCAGGAACTTGGCGATCTTCTTCATTCTTTGGACAACCAGGTGTCGCTTTGCGTGTCCACTACGCCCAGCGCGGTCGTCACGGCGTCATGCACGCGCTTGTTCAGCAACGTCGAATAGTTGGTGTCGGCGATCCACAGCACGGGCACGTCTTCCACCAGGATCCGCTGCACTTCGCTGTACAGCTTCTGGCGCTCTTCGTCGGTGGCGGCGGTGGCGGCGGCGTTGAACAGCTCATCGACCTTGGGGTTGTTGTACTGCGACGTATTGGTGAACATCAGCCCCTTCTTGATATTGCTGCCAAGATAGGTGCGCGATACGCCGATGGCCGGATCGCCATACTGGAACACGCCGTTCGAGCCCATGTCGAAGTCCCAGTTGCCCACGCGGCTGGTCCAGCCGCCCACGTCGGTGTTTTCCAGCGTCACGGCCACGCCGATCTTGGCCAGGTTCTGCTTGATGTACTCGGCGACGCGGCGCTGCATCTCGCCATAGGGCAGCGGAATCAGGCCGACCGAGGCGCGCACGCCCTTGGCGTCGGGCTTCAGGCCCATTTCGTCCAGCAGGGCGACGGCCTTCTTGGGGTCGTAGGGATAGGCCTTGACGTTGGAATCGTAGAAGCGGGTGTTGTGATGGATGGGGCCGGTGGCGACGGTGCCCGTGCCGAACATGATCTTGTCGACGATGAACTGGCGGTTGATGCCGTACATCAGCGCCTGGCGGAAGCGCTTGTCCGAGAACGGCTGACGGCCGCCGTTCAGCTCTATCCATTGCATCGTCGACCAGTACTCGTAGCCCTTGTGGGTCTGGGCGATGTTGGGCAGCTTGGCCACGCGCGCAACATCCACGGGCTCAATATCCTGCAGCCAGGCCTGCAGCACCGTGCCCTGCTCAAGCGCCACGCGGCGCGACGCGGAATCAGGAATCACACGGTAGGTGATGCCATCCAGATAGGGGCGCCCTTCTTTCCAATAGTGCTCGTTCTTGACCAGCTCGATGTACGAGCCGCGCTCCCAGCGCTTGAACTTGAACGGACCGGTGCCAACCGGCGCGTTGTTGTTGGGGTTCTGGCCGATCGGCGTGTCCACGTCATACAGGTGCTTGGGCAGGATCGCGCCGCCGCCGATGTCGAAGGCGTACAGGAAGGCGGAGTACGGCTGCTTCAGTTTGAAGACCACCGTCTGCGCGTCCGGCGCCGAAACCTCCTGCACGTTCGCCATCAGGGTGCGCGTGCGCGGCGTATTGGCCAGGATCTTGGTGTAGGTGAACACCACGTCCTCGGACGAGAATGGCTTGCCGTCGTGCCACTGCACCTTGGGCTGCAGGTGGAAGGTATAGGTCAGGCGATCGGCCGACACGTCCCAGGATTTGGCCAGGCCCGGCTGCGGTTTCAGGTCGAACGAATAGGTGAGCAGGCTTTCGAAGATCTTGCCGGCCACCAACTGGGTGCTGGCCACCTGCTGCACCGCCACGTTCAGCGTGGGAGGCTCGGGGCTGACGATGGCGGTCAGGATCCCGCCGTACTGCGGAGTTTCGGCGGCGTGCGACGGGGAAACGGCGAAGGGCAGCAGGCTGGCGGCGGCAAGGACGCAGCGCGCCAGGGCGCGCCGGGCGTTGAAGGAATTCATGGCGGGACTTCCTGGGAAATAGTGGGGATGGCTTACGGGCTCAGGCTTGCAGCGGTTCGACGCCGCACCAGTCATGGATGAACAGCGCCAGCGAGGTCGCGACGCGCACCATGCTGTCCACCGACACGCACTCGTTGAAACCATGCACGTTCTGCACCTTGGGGCCGTAGCAAGTGACCGGCACGTCCATCATCAGCCGGAAGTGGCGGCCGTCGGTGGTGGCCGTCAGGGCGCTAGGCTGCGGCAGTTCGCCCGCCACGCGGCGGTGCGCATCGGCCAGCAGCTGCATGGCGGGCACGTCCAGGTCATACTCGCAGCCCGGGGCGTGAAAGCCTTCGTAGCGAATGTCGATGCGCACGTCGCTATCGGTCAGGCCGGCCTCGACGGTCCGGATGCGCGCTTCGACCAACTTCTTGGCCGCGTCGATAGTCATGTCGGGATAGCAGGCGATGCGCATGCCCAGCGTGCACACGCTGGGCACGGACGAATTCCAGTCGCCGGCATGGATCTGGCCCAGGTTGAAGTTGATGGGGTGCGCATGGTCGCGATAGGCCGGATGCCGGTTTTCCGGCAAGTTCCATTCATGCTCCAGCTGCTTCATGGCGTCGACGATGCGCAGGCCTGTCTCGACCGGGTTCACGCCCGTTGTCATGTAGGCGGCGTGCGCTGGCCTGCCCACGATGTCCACGTACATCCAGTAGACGCCAAGCTGCGCGCTCATCATGCGTTCGTGCGTAGGCTCGGGGATGACCACCGCGTCGAACGCGCTGAGCTTGGCCGCCGCGATGGCGCTTTGCAGCGCCGACACCGTGGCCAAGGTGCCGTTGCCCGTGTTTTCCTCTTCCAGCACGCCATTGAAGCCGACGGCCCCCGCGGGCTGCACGCCCAGGTCTTGCAGAGCCTTGAACGCGGCCAGGGCGCAGATGATGCCCGCCTTCATGTCGCCAGCGCCGCGGCCATAGAGCCAGCCGTCGCGCAGTTCGCCGTCGAACGGCGCGGGATCCCACAATTCGTGCGGGCCGGTGGGCACCACATCCAGGTGGCCGTTGAACAGCACGGCACGGCCGCCGGCGCTGCGGGGCTCATGACGCGCCAGCACGTTGTACCGGCCGCCGTCGGGGCAGCAGGCGGGGGAGTACAGCGGCAGGTTCTTGAGTTCTTCAGTGCGCAGCGCGATGCGCTCGGACGCGAGGCCCAGGTCGGCCAGGGCGCCTTCCAGGAACTCGGCGGCGGACGTTTCCTGGCCCGGCAGGCTGCGGCACTGCACGAAGCCCGTAAGCGTATCGGTCATGTACTGGCGAAGTTTGCCCACGGCTTCGGCGATCTTGGCCTGGTCAAGGCTGGCTGCTGCGACGGCGGTCATTGCATTCCCCTTTTTGAGTATGGAATTGCTGATTTCAGAAGTATCAATAGTTGATACTTAGATATCTATATTTGGCATGATAGAGTTCGAACCAGCGCGCAGCAATACAATATCCATGGGTGATTTCCCTAGCCCTGGCAGAAAACGCTTGCCGCTACAGTGCGTATCCCGCGCTCTGTTGCAACGGGCCATTGCAGTGCCGCACATAACAAGAGAAATGGAGAAATCAACATGGCCACAACCGAGACCCGGTTCAACCAATCCCTGGCGAAAGGCTTCGGCATCCTGGAGGCTTTTTCCAACCACCCCGGCCCGCTCAGCCTCAACGAATTGACGGAACTGTCGGGGCTGGACCGCAGCTCTACCCAGCGCATGCTGCATACACTGGTGGCGCTGGGCTACCTGGAGCGCGGCAGCAACCAGCGCGGCTATGTGCTGGGCAAGAAGATCCTGGACCGCACCTTCGATTTCCTGCGCGGCCATCCGCTGCTGGAACGCGCCACGCCCATTCTTGAACAGCTGCAGCAGGAATGCGGCGAACGCGTGGACCTGAGCCTGTTCGACGACCTGACCATCGTCTATGCGCTGCGCCGCCAGACCAAGCGCCAGACCTTCTACGCCACGCTGGTAGGCCGCCGCATGCCCACGTTTTCGTCGTCCGGCGGACGGGCGATCATGTCGCACCTGGCAGACGCCGAGGTCGACGACATCCTGGCGCGCAGCGACATGCGGCCACTGACGCCCAAGACCATCACCGATCCCGATGTGATCCGCCAGCGCGTGCAGGACGCGCGGGTGCAGGGCTACGCGCTCTGTCTGGAAGAGAGCATGGTCGGCGAAATCGTGCTGGGCAGCGCCGTGCTCGACCACAGCGGGCGCCCCCTGGCCGCCATCCACATTTCCGGCCTGCTGGCCGAATGGACGCCCGACTCCTTCACCCAGCGCTTCAGCTCGCTGGCGATCTCCGCGGCACGCTCGCTCAGCGGCCGCCCCAACCGCAACTGAGGCCGCCGGCCCACCGTGCTTCGCGGGAAATCCCTAGCGCCGGTCGCCTTGCGCGGCCCGGCACACTGCTGCACCATAGTCCTCTTGGATTCTTGAGTATCAATATTTGATACTCAAGATTTGAAGCCGCAGCGGCCTACGGCATTGCTGGGCCGCCCACGAGGAGATTCGCCTTGAAGTGCAATAACGTCCGCCGCGCCCTGATGCAGGGCCTGCTGGCCGCCGCCGCGATTGCCGCCGTTCCCGCCGCCAGCGCCGCCGATCCCCAGCCGCAGTACGGCGGCGTCCTGACCGCCATCCTGAACCCCGAGCCGCCCAACCTGAACGTCGCGATGCAGCAGGTGGGCACCACGCAGATGGTGGCCGGAAAGATCTATGAAAGCCTGCTGACCTATTCCTTCGACCTGAAGCCGCAGCCCAGCCTGGCCCGGTCCTGGGACGTGTCCACCGACCAGCTGACCTACACCTTCCACTTGCAGCCCAAAGCGCAGTGGCATGACGGCAAGCCCTTCACGTCGGCCGACGTGCTGTTTTCGTACAAGCAGATCCTGGCCAACACGCCGCGCACGCGTTCGCTGATGCGCTATATCCAGGACATCACGGCGCCGGACGAGCACACCGTGGTGTTCCACCTGAAAGAGCGCTATTCGGCCTTCCTGTACGCCTTCGACATCGGCGGCGGCGTGATCCTGCCCAAGCACCTGTACGACGTGGACACGCCGCTGGCGCAGAACCCGCACAACAACGCGCCCGTCGGCACCGGGCCATTCAAATTCAAACGCTGGGAGCGCGGTTCGTACATCGAACTGGTCAAGAACGAGCACTACTGGAAAGAAGGCCGCCCCTATCTGGACGGCATCACCTACCGCGTAATTCCCGACGCGGCATCGCGCCGGCTGGCGCTTGAGCAGCGGACGGTGCAGCAGGCCTGGCTGCAGGACATCGAACCCTTCGACATGCCGCGCGTGGCTAAGCTGGCGCACATCAACGTCACGCAGAAAGGCTACGAATACTGGTCCACGCTGCACTGGATCGAAATGAACGAAGCGCGCAAGCCGATGGACGACAAGCGCTTCCGGCAGGCGGTCATGTACGCAATCGACCGCGAATTCATCGCCAAGCGCATCATGTTCGGGATGGGCACCGTGTCCACCGGGCCGTTCCATCGCAACACGCGCTTTTACGATCCCAACGTCCGGCAATACCCCTACGATCCGAAGAAGGCCATCGCCCTGCTGGACGAGATGGGCCTGAAGCCCGACGCCAAGGGCGTGCGCGTGAAGCTGGGCCTCATCCCCAACCCCTACGGCGAAATGCAGCGCCGCATCGCCGAATACACCAAGCAGAGCCTGGGCAAGGTGGGCATCGTCATAGATATCGAAAGCACCGACGTGGGCGGCTGGACCACGCGCATGGGCAACTGGGACTTCGACATGGCCTACAACGGCGTGTTCCAGTATGGCGACCCCGCCATCGGCGTATCTCGCACCTACGTCAGCAGCAACATCAAGAAGGGCCTGGCGTTCACCAATACCTCGCAGTACCGCAATCCCAAGGTGGACGAGCTGTTCGACCAGGCCGCCACGGCCCCGACGGACGAGGAACGCCAGCGGCTGTACACGGAAGTGCAGAAGATCCTGGCGGAAGAGGTGCCGCTCGCGTGGATCGACGACACCAACTATTCCACCTTCCTGGACAAGCGCGTGCATGGCGCCATCACGACGGGACTGGGCGCGGTGGACACCTACGCGGACGCGTGGCTGGCGCCTAAGTAGGGCCGGCCGCCGCGGCGGCTGCGCCGCGGGCCGTGGACTGCGTCAAGGCCGCCCGGCGTGCGGCACGTCCACCCGCGTCGCCAATATCCGCGCCTGCGGCTTGGCGCGGCGGTTGGCCTCGATGAAGTCCGGCGCCGCCGCCATGAACAGCGTCCGGCCGTCGGGCCCGCCCAGGGCGGCGGCGAAGATGCCGAATTCGCCGGTGTCGATCTGCTCCAGGATCCTGCCGCCACGCTCCACGCGCACGATGCGCTTGCCGATGGCGTCGGCCACCCAGATCGCCCCTTCCTCGTCCAGCGCGCCGCCGTCCGGCGCGATCGCCGACGCGGCGATCAGCGTGTCCAGGTTGTCGCTGTCGGGCAGCTCGCCGAAATTGGCCCAGTCGCGGCGCGGCCCGAGCGACCCGTTAGGCTGGATGTCGAATTCGGAAATGCGGTTGGCGAAGGTCTCGTTGACGATCAGGGTCTTGCCGTCCGGCGTGATGAATGAGCCATTGGGAAAGCACAGCCCGTCGGCCACCACCTGCGCCACGCCGTCCGGGTCCACCCGCACCAGGGTCGTCGTGCGGACGGGCGCGCCCGCCATGATGTCGAAGCCGAAGTTGCCCACATACGCCCTGCCCTGCGCATCCACCACCATGTCGTTGATATGGCCGCCGGTCAGGGCGGACAGGTCGGCATGAACCGACAGGGCGCCGTCCTTCTCGCGGCGCAGCACCTTGCGGTCTTTCATGGACGAGATCAGCATGCGGCCATCGGGCAGCCAGCCCAGGCCCGACGGCTGCTGCGGCACCAGACAGACGCGGTCCACCGCGCCTTGCTGCGTCACGGTGATGATCTGTCCCGTATAGAAGTCCGAAGCCCACAGGCGGTCGTCGTGCCAGCGCAATCCTTCCAGATAGGTGTATCCGGACGCCAGCACGGACAGTTCGCGATTCGGCATTGTTGTGTCTCCATTTGTCGCCCCGGACGGGGCCGGTTCCAAGGCCAGCAGTGGCAGCCTCCGGCAGCGCAGGCCGGCGGCCCATTCTGGCATGACCCGGCGCCGCTTGGCCCTCCCCGTTTACCCCTGTTCCGTCCCCAAACTGACAACTAACTGTCAGCTTCGCGGCGTTAACATCGCGCCCCAAGGGTTAACCCGAGCAGCGCCCGGGCCCTGGCATGTCCGTCACCGGACCGTCTTGCCCCGCCCCATGCCGGCGGGACTGGCCCCCTCGGGGCCCAGCGGCGGCTCCCTGCAATCCCGTTTTGAACATGAACACTAAGAAGCTGACGCGTTATATCGGCATCGCCATGGTGCTGGGCATCGTGGTGGGCTATTTCTGCAACAAGTACGCGCAGAACCAGCAGGAGGCGGCGCAGATCGCCTCGTACTTCAGCCTCATCACGGACATCTTCCTGCGCATGATCAAGATGATCATCGCGCCGCTCGTGTTCGCCACCCTGGTCACCGGCCTGGCCAGCATGAGCGACGCCAGCGCGGTGGGCCGCATCGGCATGCGCGCGATGATCTGGTTCATCGCCGCCTCGGCGATCTCGCTGCTGCTGGGCCTGGCGCTGGTCAACATCTTCCAGCCCGGCGCGCACATGAACCTGGCGATACCGGACACGCACATCACGTCCGGCCTGAAGACGGGCGATTTCACGCTTAAGGCCTTCATCGCGCACGTCTTCCCCAAGAGCATTGCGGAAGCCATGGCCAATAACGAGATCCTGCAGATCCTGGTGTTTTCGCTGTTCTTCGGCGCGGCGCTGTCGTTCATCCGCGGCAAGGGCCACAACACCCTCTACAACATGATCGACGAGCTGGCCAAGATCATGTTCCGCGTGACCGACTACGTGATGCGCTTTGCCCCGCTGGGCGTGTTCGCCGCCATGGCCGCCGCCATCACCACCGAAGGCCTGGGCGTGCTGGTCAGCTACGGCAAGCTGATCGGCGAGTTCTACCTGGGCCTGGCCCTGCTGTGGACCATCCTGTTCGCGGTCGGCTACCTGTTCCTGGGCAAGTCCACGTTCCGCCTGGGCGGCCTGATCAAGGAACCGACCCTGCTGGCCTTCTCGACCGCCAGCAGCGAATCGGCCTATCCCAAGACGATCGAGGCGCTGGAGCGCTTCGGCGTGTCCAAGCGCATTTCGGGCTTCGTGCTGCCGCTGGGCTATTCGTTCAACCTGGACGGGTCGATGATGTACCAGTCCTTCGCGGTGCTGTTCATCGCCCAGGCCTACAACATCGAGATGAGCTTCGCGCAGCAGCTGACCCTGCTACTGGTGCTGATGGTGACCAGCAAGGGCATGGCCGGCGTGGCGCGCGCCTCGCTGGTCGTGGTGGCCGCGACGCTGCCGATGTTCCATCTGCCGGAGGCCGGCCTGCTGCTGATCATGGGCATCGACCAGTTCTTTGATATGGGGCGCACCGCGACCAACGTGGTGGGCAACAGCCTGGCCACCGCCGTCATCGCGAAGATGGAAGGCAACGAGGAAAGCCTGCCCGCCCAGGCCGCCGCAGACGAAGCGCCGGCCGCTCCCTCGGCTACCCAGAACGCATAAGAAAATCGGGCCGCAACGGCCCGATTTTTTTGGCTGGCGACAGGCTTGACCGGCGGCAACGTCCGGGCGCAACATAAAAGCCCTTTCTGACCTGCCCGCGCGGCGCGCAAGGGTTGTAGGCGCGATGCGCATGGGCCTTCCCGCCTTGCCGCGCATGCCATGACACCGCTCTATCTGTCCCGCGCCGCGGCGGCCGCCGCGCTTTGCGCCGGCGCGCTTGCCTCAGCCCCCGCTGCACATGCCTGGACACGCATTTCCTGCGACCTTTCCGGCATCGTGGACAGCCTGCCGGCCACGATGCGGCAGTACCGCACCGACGGCACGGAATTGTCCCAGGTCATGTTCAGGCTGAAGGTAAAGGCCGCGCAAGTTCCGGACGGCGAGCGCGCCGACGGCGACTGCGCCCAACTGGTCAGCCGGGATGTCGACGTGGTGCTGGAAAACGTGGCGGCCCGCAAGATCCAGAAGGGCAAGCCCCTGAAGGTGCGCTATCGGTATGACGAGTCGCTGGGGCAAAGCCTGGCCACGAAGTACGAGCTGGCCCCGTAGGGCCAGCCTGCAGACCGCCGGTTCAGGCGTAAGTTAATCGTTCACCGAGCACGACACGGGCGCGCCGTCTTCGAATTCGACGTCATAGGTGTGGACGGGATCCCACGGCAGCGTGAACCACAGTTCGTAGCCGTCGCCGTCTTCGTCGAACAGCCACAAGGCGCGCAACACGGCTTTTTCGGCCATGGCTTCGGCGGTTTCTTCCTTGAGGAGCTGGTCGTCTTCGATGCCGAGCTTCTTGTAGTGCTCGTACGAATAGTTGTCGAGCAGGAACTCGGCCGCGGCCAGGATCTGCTCGTCCAGGTTGTCGATGATGGCCTTGACCACCTTGGACGCGGAACTGTCGGGCTCTTCGCCATCCGTCTGGATCATGACATGGATGGGCGGACGGCCTGCGCCCGCGGCGACGTTTTCGGCCGCCCACAGATCGGGTTCTTCGAGGTCCTGGGTGAAATTGAATCGTGCCATTTCGGGCTCCGGAAAATGGGACGGCGAGCCGCAAAAGACGCGGCTCGCCTTGGGGCCTGTTAAGCCTTTCCGCCATTTAACCAGATGCAGGCCCCTCCGTCTGTGGCGGGCGACGATGTTTTTGCGCCTAAGCCATACGCACGTCTTGCCAAACAGGCGCGGCGTGTCAGGCGGCCAGACTCTGCGCCGCGTCCGCCCTGCCCTCGCGCGAGCGCAGCGGCGGATAGTGGGCCGAGAACACCAGCCGGCCCGACGACCACGTATGGCTGACCAGGGGTTGGGCGCCCACCTGGGCCACCGCCACCAGGTCCGCCCGCGCGCCCACCGCGATGCGGCCGCGGTCCGACAGCCCGCAGGCGTCCGCCGGATTCCGGGTGACCAGCGCGACGGCCTGCGGCAGCGACAGATCCGACTGGGCCTGGGCCGCAAACGCGGCGGCGATCAGCGTGGACGGCTGGTAGTCGGAACACAGGCAGCTCGCCACGCCGGCGCGGATGGCGTCGATCGCGCGCATGGACCCGCTCTGGCTTTGGCCGCGCAGCACGTTGGGCGCGCCCAGAATGGTGGGCAGGCCGCAGGAGACCGCCGCACGCGCCGTGTCCAGCGTGATGGGGAATTCGCTCATGCGCACGCCCAGGTTGCGCATGGTGGCGATGCGGTGGATGGAATCGTCGTCGTGGCTGGCGGTGGGAATGCCGTGCGACTGGGCATGCGACAGCAAGGCCTCCACGCGCGCGACCGCCCCGTCCCTGGACCGCGCCTTGGAATGCGCCGCCTCTTCGGCCTGCTCGCGGCTCATCGCATGATTGCCCATCATGTACTGCAGATAGGACTCCAGCGTCTTGAACTGGCCCTGGCCCGGCGAGTGGTCCATCACCGACAGCAGGTCGACGGCGCCCTCGTCCATCAATAGGCGCAGCACATCGACCGACGTCTCGTCGGTGACCTCGTAGCGGCAATGGATGCGATTGTCGACCAGACTGTGATCGCGGAAGGCGCGCACCGTGCGCACCACCTGGGCCGCGGTCTGGTTATTGCGCACGCCCCATTCGCTGTTGGCGAACGACAGGGCGTGATAGGGCGTGGTGATGCCCGCGGCCGCGTTGCGCCTGTCGACCTGGGCCACCGCGAAGTCCAGCGGAAACAGCACGCGCGAGCGCGGCTCGGCCTCTTTTTCGATGGCGTCGCAGTGCAGGTCGATCAGGCCAGGCATCAGGGTCTGGCCCTGCAGGTCAAGCACGCAGTCCGCGCGCGCGCCGTCCGGCTCGATCGCAAGAATGCAGCCATCGCCGATCAGCACGGCGCTGTTTTCCAGCACATGGTCGGCCAGCACCACGCGGGCGTTCGTGAGGTAAGTGCTTTGCATGATTACTCCATGTCGGCCGTGGCCGGCAGCGCCGGCCGCAGCGCAAGCGTCTGGGTGGCGACGGCGTCGCGCACCTGCGCGTCGTGGAAGATGCCCAGAAGGCAGCGGCCGGCGGCCAGGGCCTCGTGGATGAGTTCGATTACCACCTGCCGGTTGTCCGCGTCCAGCGACGCCGTGGGTTCATCCAGCAGCAGAATCGGATGCCCAGCGATGAAGCCGCGCGCGATGTTGACGCGCTGCTGCTCGCCGCCGGAAAAGGTGGCGGGCGCCAGTCCCCACAGCCGGGGCGGCACGTTCAGGCGCCGCAACAGGGCGGCGGCGCGCTCGCGCGCCGCTTCGCCTTCCACGCCCGCCATGCGCAGCGGTTCGGCCACTACCTCCAGCGCGGATACCCGCGGTATCACCCGCAGAAACTGGCTGACGTAACCGATGACATCGCGGCGCAGCGCCAGGATGCGCTGCTCGGGCGCGCCCACCATTTCGACCCATTGATCCGCGGCGCGCACGCGGATGCTGCCTTCGGTCGCCAGGTAATTGCCATACAGGCAGCGCAGCAGCGTGCTCTTGCCCGTGCCCGACGGTCCCGCCAGCACCAGGCAGTCGCCCGCGCCCGCGTCGAAATCGACGGCGTCCAGCACGGGCAGGCGCATGCCGCCCTGGTTGTGCAGGGTGAACATCTTTCCGAGGCCCCGCACCTCGATCATGGTTTTCGTCGCGCTCATGCTCAGCTCTGCAAGATGGAAGACACCAGCAACTGGGTGTAGGGATGCTGCGGATCGTCGAGTATCTGGTCGGTCAGCCCGCTTTCGACGACGCGGCCGCCCCGCATCACCAAGGTGCGGTGCGCCAGCAGCCGCGCCACGGCCAGGTCGTGCGTCACGACGATGGCGGCCAGCCCCAGGTCGGTCACGAGCTGGCGCAGCAGGTCCAGCAGCCGCGCCTGCACCGAGACGTCCAGGGATGCGGTGGGCTCGTCCATGAACACCAGCCGCGGATGCGTTACGAGGTTGCGGGCAATCTGCAGGCGCTGCTGCATGCCGCCCGAGAAAGACACGGGCGTGTCGTCCAACCGGCCTGCGTCGATTTCCATCTTGTGCAGCCAGTTGCCCGCTGTCTCGCGCAGGTCGCCGTAGTGCCGCTCGCCAACGGCCATCAGCCGCTCCGCGATGTTGGCGCCCGCGCTGACCTGCATGCGCAGGCCGTCGCGGGCGTTCTGGCGCACAAAGCCCCAGTCGGTCCGGGACAGGAGGCGCAGGCGCGCGCCCTGCAGCGCGGCCAGGTCGATGAAACCCTGGTCGCGCGTGTCGTACCAGACGCTGCCCGCGTCCGGCATGGTCTGATGCGACACCGCCGACAACAGCGTGCTCTTGCCGGAGCCGGACTCGCCGACCACGCACAGCACTTCGCCAGGGTAGAGGTCGAAGCTGACGTCGCGGCAGCCATGCGTGCCGTCCCAGGTGCGCGTAACGTTGCGCACGGACAGCAAGGGTTGAAGGGTGTGGGCGGTCATGCGGCGGCCTCGCTATCGCGCATCTGCGCCTGGCGGTGATTGCAGTATTCGGTATCGGAGCAGACGAAGCGGCGCGTGCCGGCGTCGTCCAGGATGATCTCGTCCAGGTAGCTGTCGTCCGATCCGCACAGGTCGCAGCATTCGGTCCACTTTTCCACCGTGAAGGGATGGTCCTCGAAATCCAGGCTCTTGACGCGGGTGTAGGGCGGGACCGCGTAGACGCGCTTCTCGCGGCCGGCGCCGAACAGCATCAGGGCCGGGCTGTGGTCGAGCTTGGGATTGTCGAACTTGGGGATGGGCGACGGCCGCATCATGTAGCGGTCGTTCACGATCACGGGGTAGTCGTAGGTCGTGGCGATGTGCCCGTGCTGCGCGATGTCTTCGTACAGCTTGACATGCATGCCGCCGTACTCGGCCAGCGCATGCATGGTGCGGGTCTCGGTCTCGCTGGGTTCGAGCCACCGCAGCGGCTCGGGGATCGGCACCTGGAACACCATCACCTGCCCTTCCGCCAGGGGCGTCTCGGGGATACGGTGGCGCGTCTGCACGATGGTGGCCTCGGGCGTGGACTCCGTCGTCGCCACGCCCGTCACGCGGCCGAAGAAGCGGCGGATGCTGATGGCGTTAGTGGTGTCGTCCGAGCCCTGGTCAATAACCTTCAGGACATCGTCGCGGCCGATGATGGAGGCGGTGACCTGGATGCCGCCCGTGCCCCAGCCGTAAGGCAGGGGCATTTCGCGGCTGCCGAACGGCACCTGGTAGCCGGGGATGGCCACGGCCTTGAGCAAGGCGCGGCGCAGCATGCGCTTGGTGGATTCGTCCAGGTACGCGTAGTTGTAGTGGTCGTCGCGTTCGACCGTTGCGTTCGGCATCGTCATGGGGCAACCGCCTCGTCCATCAGATCGTTGTTCGCGGAATCGGGCGCGGCGCTTTCCTGCGCCCCGCGTTCGGCGCGCATGCGGCGCAGCAGTTCCAGGTTGGCCTGGAAGTCCACGTAGTGCGGCAGCTTCAAGTGCTGCACGAAACCCGAGGCCTCGACGTTGTCGCTGTGGTACAGCACGAACTCGTGGTCGTTGGCCGGGGAGTCGGCGCGCTCGCCCAGGTCGCGCGCTTTCAGGGCCCGGTCC
Source organism: Achromobacter arsenitoxydans SY8 (assembly GCF_000236785.1). Taxonomy (GTDB): domain Bacteria; phylum Pseudomonadota; class Gammaproteobacteria; order Burkholderiales; family Burkholderiaceae_B; genus Achromobacter; species Achromobacter arsenitoxydans. Next base: position 59,571 of record NZ_AGUF01000047.1, read on the forward strand.
ACCAGCGCCATCGACATGGCTTTTCTTTCGCCATACCCAAAGGCCAGCCCATAGCCGCGCGTGAACTTCGGCCCTTCGTCGGCATTGCCGGCGAACTGGCTGACCATCTGGCATTCCGTGATGTCCAGTTCGCCGATGGTGACGGCAAAGCCCAGCTCTTCGATGTGCATTTCCACCTCCAGCGAGCCGTAGCGGATTTCGGCCGCGAAGGGATGCGTGTTGCCGTAGCCGCGCTGCGTGGAATAGCCCATGGACAACAGAAAGCCCTCGTCGGCGCGCGCCAGGTTCTGCAGCCGGGCGGCCCGCGTGGCGGGAAAGTCCAGCGGCTGGCGCGTCAGGTCGAAGGGTTCCGGATCGCCCTCGGGCACAGGTTCCGCGTCGATCAGTTCGTCCCGCGCCAAAAGGTCGGTCACGCGCGGCATGGCGCTGTCCAGCCTGTCGCTGCCCGCCGGCAGGGCGTCGGCCTCGCGGCCGGCTTCCAGCGTGAAATCCAGCAGGCGCTGCGTGTAGTCGTAGGTCGGGCCCAGGATCTGCCCGCCCGGCACGTCCTTGAACGTGGACGAGATGCGCCGTTGCAGGCGCATGCGGCCCGTGTCGATCGGCTGCGTGTAGCCATAGCGCGACAGCGTGGTGCGATAGGCCCGCAGCAGGAAGACCGCTTCGATCAGATCGCCGGCCGCCTGCTTGATGGCCAGCGCGGCCAGTTGCGGGTCGTACAGCGAGCCCTCCGCCATGACGCGCGACACCGCCAGCGGCATCTGCTCGCGGATCTGCTCGACGCTCAGCTCGGGCAGTTCGCGGTCGCCCCGCCGGTAGTCGTCCAGCATGCGATAGGAATTCAGGATGGCGCGTTCGCCTCCCTTGACGGCCACGTACATGTCAGCTCTCCACGCGCGTGCTGCGAGGCAGCCCGCAAATCCGCCGGTCCTGCGTCAGGAAGACGTCGACGCCCAGCGGGAACCGTTGATGGTTGAGGCGCCATTCGCGCCAGAATCCGTCCGGCAGTCCGCCGGCTCGCAGCGTCTGTCGGGTCTGGATGCCGGGCCCCGACAGCGCGACGGGGTCTCCGTCCGACAGCGACGCGACTTCGATCAGCAAGGTGGTCGACAAATCGGGATAGGCGGGGTCGCCGGGGTGGCAGGCCGACAGCGCGGGCGCGGCCAGGCCGGCGGGCACGGCGGCGAAGCGCGCCAGCGAGGGCGACGGCACGATGGGGCAGCCGCAGTGAAAGCGCAGGAATGCGATCGCATCGCCGCTCGCGCCCTGCGGCAGCCACAGCGGCGTATCCACATCCACCAGCGTCAGCAGCAGCGCGGTCATTGCCGGGGACAGTCCCTCGGGCACGCCGCAGCCGGCCATGATGTCGCGCACGCGGCCCGGATGGGCCAGCGAATCGAGCGCCGCGCGGAACGTGGCCTGCGCGTCGTGGCCGGGGTCCGCGAAACCGGGCAGTAGCCCGCGGCTGGCGGCCGGGGCGGCAAGTGTTTCGTGTGGCATGTCAGTCCTCGCCTCGCACCATCGTGAAAAACTCCACCTTGGTCTGGGCCGCCACGCGCGCCTGGCGTTCGGCCCTTTCCGCGTGCTGGCGCGCCAGCGGCTGGATCAGGTGCGCCTGCACGGTCTCGTGCCAGTCCGGCAACTGCAGCAGCGCGTCGGCGATCGCGGCCTGCTCGGCGTGCCGCAGGGAACGGCCCTGTACGTAGGACACGCCGACCACGCCGTCGTCCATGGTCACGGCGCAACGTGTCACGGTCATTTCGCCCAGATTGAACCGGGCGCCGGTGCCGCCGCTGCGGGCGCGCACCATGGCCATGCCCGTCTGGGCGGGCCGCAGCGTCCGATGGGGCGGCAGCCCGCCCAGTGCGCCGAACGCCCCGTCCAGCGCGGCCGGATCGGCCAGCGCCAGCACGCGCATCCAGGCCGCTCGCCGCGCGTTCGCCGCAGCCTGCCCTGCTTGTGAGTGATCCATATTTCCTCTACACGTCTAGACGACCGGATGGAGTATGATCGCTTCAGATCGGAAGTTCAACAGCCGGGCGTGAACTTTTGATGACAGTTGCAGCGTCGCGCGCAGCGCCTATCCCGCGGCCGCCACATGATGCACAATCACGGCCAAATGTTCATGAACTTGATGTGACAGCACGAGCGCACCCTATGGTTGAAAGAGGTTCCGGCATCGCCGTCTGGCGGCAAATCGGCGAATCGCTTGCGGACGACATCCGCAACAAGCTCTACGCGGCGGGCGAACAGCTGCCGTCCGAACCGGAGCTGGCCGCCAAGTTCTCGGTCAACCGCCACACGATCCGGCGCGCCATGGGCGAACTGGAGCAAAGCGGCCTGGTCCGGATCGAACAGGGGCGCGGCACGTTCGTGCAGGAACACGCGATCGACTACGCCATCGGCAAGCGCACGCGCTTTTCCGAAAACCTGCGCAGCCAGGGCGTGCTGGGCCATCTGGAAGCCCTGGGCAGCCAGACCCTGCGCGCCGCCGAAATCGCCAAGCACCTGGGCCTGTCCCGCAGTGCGCCGCTGCTGCGCGTCCAGATGGTGGGCAAGGCCGAAAACCGCAACATCAGCGCCTCGGAGCATTACTTCGATGAAAAGCGCTTTCCCGATTTCGCCGAGCGCATCGCGGCGCTGCACTCGGTTTCCAAGGTCTACGCGCACTACGGTATCGGCGACTACACGCGCAAGTGGTCGCGCATCACCGCCGCCCTGCCCTCGCCCGAGGTCGCCCGCCTGCTGGGTCAGCCCAAGACCCGGCCTATCCTGCAGGTAGAGGCCCTGAACGTGGACCAGGACGGCGCGCCGTTGCAATACAGCATCACCCGTTTTGTCGGCGACCTGGTCCAGCTGATGGTGGCGGACGACGCCTGATTTCCACATGGCGCCGCCCGGCCCGATCGCGGCATGGCGGCGCCCGAACGACATTCGGCAAGCCGACTAACTCATCTAGACATCTGGTTGTAATGCAAAATAGATAACGTCACGCCATGAACCCACACGCCCCCTCGCCCCTGGCCGGTGTCACAGGCCAACGCATCCTGACTCCCCACGGCATCGCCTCGGCGAGCCTGCGGTTCCACGGCGGACTGATCGACGACGCCGGCTTGGCGCCCGCACGCGGCAGCGCCTGGTTCGACGCCGGCGACCTGCTGGTGCTGCCCGGCATCGTGGACCTGCATGGCGACGCTTTCGAGCGCGCCATCATGCCGCGCCCCAGCGTAACGTTCCCCTATGACAGCGCCCTGCTCGACGTCGACCGCCAGTTGCTGGCCAACGGCATCACCACCGAGTTCCACGGCGTCACGCTGTCGTGGGAAGGCGGGCTGCGCGGCGAGGCCTATGCCGAGCACATGTTCGACGCGCTGGAGAACCTGCGGCATATCCTGGGCGCACGGCACTACGTGCACCTGCGCTTCGAAACGCACCACGTGGGCGGCCTGGACATCGCCCAGCAATGGATACGCGACGGCCGCGTCCGCTTTCTGGCCCTGAACGACCACCTGCCGAGCATGGCGCGCCGGCTGGGCGACGAGCGCAAACTGATGCAGTACGCCAACCGCGCCGAGTGCGATCTGGATGTCTTCCAGGAACGGATCCGCGCCGCGATGTCGGCGGCCGACGCCGTGGCCGACGCCATGCGCGAACTCACGCGCTGCGCGCAGCAGGCCGGGCTGCGCGTTGCGTCGCACGACGATCCCGACGCGGCCACCCGCCGCTATTACCACCAGCTGGGCTGCGGCGTGGCCGAGTTTCCGCTGACGCGCGAGGCCGCCGGCGTCGCGCGCGACCTGGGCGATTCGGTCGTGTTCGGCGCGCCCAACGTCGTGCGCGGCGGCAGCCATACCGGCGCCCCCAACGCCACGGAAATGGTCCGCGCCGGCCTGTGCGACATCCTGACGTCCGACTACTACTATCCCGCGCCGCTGGCCGCGGTGTTGCGGCTGGTCCGCGACGGCGTGCTGCCGCTGGACCAGGCCTGGAATCTCGTATCGCTGAATCCGGCGCGCGCGGCCGGCCTGAAGGATCGGGGCGCCCTGACGCCGGGCCTGATCGCAGACGCCATCGTGGTCGACGACCGCGAGCCCGGACTGCCGCGCGTCTGCGCCGCCATCGTCGGCGGCGAACTACGCTACGCAACGCGCGCCTTCGGCGCCGAGCACGGCCAGCGGATGGCGGCCTGACCATGCCGCTCGCCCACCGCTACGCCCTGTATCTGGCGCCCACCGGCCCCTGGCGCGACCTCGGCAGCCGCTGGCTCGGCCGCTGCGCCGACACCGGCGAGCCCCTGCCCCCGCCGCCCGGCCAGGCTGCGCCGTCCGCGCACTGGACCCAGGCGCCCCGCCACTACGGCCTGCACGCCACCCTCAAGCCGCCCTTCCGCCTGCGCGCGGGCTGCAGCCCGCGCGACGTGGACGCAGCGGCCCGCGAACTGGCCAGCCAGAACAGCCCGTTTGCCGTCCAGCTGGAATGCGAACCGCTGCGCGGCTTTCTGGCCTGGCGCATCCCCGAGTCCGACCCGCAGGGGCGGTCACGCATCCAGTCGCTGGCCGACGCGGCCGTGCGCGGCCTGGACCCACTGCGCGCGCCGCCCACGCCCGAGGAAACCGCGCGCCGTCAGCCGCAGTCGCTGACGCCGGCGCAGCAGGCGATGCTTGAGCGCTGGGGCTATCCCTACGTGTTCGATACCTACACGTTCCACATTACGCTGACCGGCAAGCTGGACGGCGATGCGCTGGAAGCGGCGCGCACAGACATCGCCGCATTCGCCGACCCCTTGCGCGGGCAGGCCATGCCGGTGCCTGGCGTGAGCGTCTACGTACAGGCGACGCCGGGCGCCGACTTCGTCGCGGCGCGGCACTACCATTTCGACGGCAGCCATACCGATGCCGCCGGCGCCGGCTATCTCGACGGGCCCGCTGTCGCATGAGCGCCGCCGCCCCAGCGGACGGCGCCCGCCTGATCTACCTGATGGGCGCTTCCGGCAGCGGCAAGGACACGCTGCTGCGGCTGATGCGCACGCGCCTGCGGGGCGCGGAACCCGTCCTGGTCGCACACCGCTACATCACGCGCGACAGCGGTGATGCCGAGGATTCAATGCGCCTCACGCCCGAGGAGTTCTCGCGCCGCGCCACGCTGGGGTGCTTTGCCCTGCACTGGGCCAGCCACGGCCTGCAGTACGGCATCGGCGTCGAGATCGACGCCTGGCTGGGCCGTGGCGCGGCCGTCATCATCAACGGATCGCGCGCGCACCTGGAACAGGCGCACGCGCGCTATCCCGCCCTGACGGCGGTGGAAGTGGCGGTCGATCCCGCCCTGCTGGCCCGGCGGCTGGCCGGCCGGGGCCGCGAAAGCGCCGCGCAGATTTCGGACCGGCTGGCGCGCGCCGCCCAGACGTTTCCCGTACCCGACCGCTGCCGGTTGCTGCAAGTCAGCAACAACGACCAGCCTGAAACGGCAGCGGCCGCGCTACTGGACATCGCCCGGGCGAAACTGGACGCGTAGGCCCGCTCAGCCCTCGCCGGCCGCTCCCTGGCGCCACGGCGCGGCCGCGTCGCCGCACAGTTCCAGCAGGATTTCGGAAAAGCAATCTTCGGCCGCCAGCGGCTGTTCGCGCTTGCGGCGGATCAGGTTGATCGGCGGCAGCTCCCAGCCGAAATCCCAGGGCACCATGCCCAGCCTGCCGCGCTGGCACAGTTCGCGCGCAATGTCCTCGGGGACGACGGATATGAAGGTCTCGTTCATCGTCAGCATGCCTTCGATCACATCGGTCGAATAGGCCTCCAGCACGGGCGACGGCGGACGCAATTCCGCGCGGATGAAATGCTCCACGATCAGCTGCCGCGTGGGCGTATTGGCCGCCGGCAGCACCCAGTCCATCTGTGCGACCGCGGCCCAGTCGGGCTTGCGGCGGGCCAGCCGCTGAGCCAACCGCCCATGCGCGATCAGGCGCGGCCTCTGGCGGTACAACACGCGATGGTTCAGGTCGTCGAGCGCAACCGTGGACGTGGATCGGCTGATGATGCAATCCAGCTCGTGCTGGCGCAGCATCGGCACCAGATGGTCGGTCGTGGCGCGATGCAGGCTGAGCGTTACGCCGTGGCGCTGGTGCAGGCGGCTGATGGCGGCGGTCAAGAGCGCGCTGGACACGTACGGCACCACGCCCACATGCAGGTGCGCCGAGCGGCCCGCATGCAGGGCCTGGACCTCGCGCGCCCACAGGTCCAGGTCGCTGATCATGAGGCGAGCGCGCACCAGGGCCAGGCGGCCCAGCGCCGTGGGCTGCAATCCGCGCCCGGTGCGCATGAAGAGCGGCGCGCCAAAAATGTCTTCGATCTCGGCCAGCGCCTTGGTGACGGCAGGCTGGCTGACGCCCGTCGCGGCGGCCACCCGCGTCAGCGAGCCGTGCCGCTCGATACTGACCAGCAGCGTCAGGTGGCGATGCTTCAGACGGTTCGCCAGACGGACGGCGTCCCAGCTCATGGCGTTTTTCCTATAACTGAATGGTTATTCAATTATGCCTATAAAGGAGAAATCAGTTATTTCACGATCCTATACTGCAATCATCTTCCCGCCGCCCGGACCCGCCCCATGAGCCCCTCTTTCACCACCCGCCCCGAAATACGCGGCACGTACGGCGTGGTTTCGTCCACGCACTGGCTGGCGTCGCAAGTCGCCATGGGCGTGCTGGAGCGCGGCGGCAACGCCTACGACGCGGCCGTGGCCGGCGGCTTCACGCTGCAGATCGTCGAACCGCACCTGAACGGCCCTGGCGGCGAAGTGCCCATCCTGTTCTGGAGCGAACGCGAGCAGCGCATGCGCGCGCTATGCGGCCAGGGCCCCGCCCCCGCGCTGGCCACGCCCGCCTACTTCCGCGGAATGGGCCTGGACCTGGTGCCCGGCATCGGTCTGCTGCCCGCGACCGTGCCCGGCGCGTTCGGCGCCTGGCTCACCCTGCTGCGCGACTACGGCACATGGGAACTGGCCGACGTGCTGCGCCCGGCCATCGACTACGCGCGCAACGGCTTTCCGCTGGTGCCGCGCATCTCGCAGGCCATTCTGGCCGTGCAGGCGCTGTTCCGCGACGAATGGACGAGTTCCGGCGACGTCTGGCTGCCCGGCGGCCGCGTGCCCGCCCCCGACGCCCTGTTCCGCACGCCGGCCATCGCGGCCACGTACACGCGCATCCTGGACGAGGCGCACGCCGCCAGCACCGACCGGCACGGCCGCATCGACGCGGCGCTGGACGTCTGGTACCGCGGCTTCGTCGCCGACGAGATCGACGCCTATTACACGAACACGGCGGCGCTGGACACCACCGGCCAGCGCAATCGCGGCCTGCTGCGCAAGTCCGACCTGGCCGACTGGCGCGCCGTCTACGACGAACCGCTCACCACCCAATACGGCCGCTACACCGTGGCCAAATGCGGCGTCTGGTCGCAGGGCCCGGTCCACCTGCAGCAGCTGGCGATGCTGCGGCACCTGGACGTCGGCGCACTGGACCCGCTGTCGCCGGAATTCGTGCATCGCGTGGCCGAGGCGGCCAAGCTGGCGTTCGCGGACCGCGCCGCCTGGTACGGCGACCCTGACTTCGCAGAGGTGCCGCTGGCGGCGCTGCTCAGCGACGACTACGCGCGCCTGCGCGCCGCCGGCATCGGCGACCGCGCTTCGACGGCGCTGCAGCCCGGCAGCCCGGCCGGCCAAGCGCCGCGCCTGCCCGACCTGGACGCTGCGGTCCGCACCCTGGCCGCATCGGACACCCGCTACGGCGTGGGCGAGCCGACCTTCGCGGCGCTGCCTCCCGTCACCGAATGGGCTTCCCGCGAGCTCTTCGTGGGCGACACCTGCCAGATCGACGTCATCGACCGCGACGGCAACATGGTCGCGGCCACGCCTTCGGGCGGCTGGCTGTCGTCCAGCCCGGTTGTGCCCGCGCTGGGCTTTTCCCTCACGACCCGCCTGCAGATGACCTGGCTGGACGAGGGCGTGCCCGGCCAGCTGCGGCCCGGCAAGCGCCCTTGCACCACCCTGTCGCCCGGCCTGGCGCTGCGCGACGGACTGCCGTACATGGCCTTCGGCACGCCGGGCGGGGACCAGCAGGACCAATGGACCGTGGCGTTTTTCCTGCGCCACGCGATGGGCATGAACCTGCAGGAAGCGATCGAGGCGCCGTCCTGGCATATCGACCACTTCCCGGGTTCGTTCTGGCCGAGGTCGCAGACGCTGAACCGATTGACGGTGGAAGCGCGCATGCCCGCCGCCACGCTCGACGCGCTGCGCGCGGCCGGCCACGACGTCAAGGTCGGGCCGGACTGGTCCGAAGGCCGCATCAGCGCCTGCACGCGCGAACCCGCCGCGGGCGGCGGCCTGCTGCTCCGCGCGGGGGCCAATCCCCGCGGCATGCAGGGCTATGCCGTCGGCCGCTGAACCTGTTTTTTTCGACCGGCGCACAGACCGGAAACCAAGCAAGGGGTAAACACCATGAAACTGCCATTCCAACGACTGCTGAGCGCCTTCGCGCTGGGCCTGGCCCTGGCCGCGCCGACCGTCTCGCAAGCGGCCTGGCCCGAAAAGCCCATCACCCTGATCGTGCCGTGGGCCGCGGGCGGATCGACCGACATCCTGGCGCGCGTGCTGTCCGAAGGGCTGACCCAGTCGCTGGGCCAGCCGGTCATCGTGGAGAACCGTTCGGGCGCGTCCGGCAACATCGGCACGACTTTCGTCGCCCGCGCCAAGCCGGACGGCTACACGCTGCTGGTGGGCTCGATGAGCACCCACACGATGAACCAGGCGCTGTACTCCAACATGCCGTTCGATGGCGTGAAGGACTTCACGCCCATCGCCGAACTGGCGCTCGTCACCAACACCATGGTGGTGCACCCGTCCGTGCCGGCGTCGAACCTGAAGGAATTCATTGCTTACGTGAAGGCCAATCCCGACGCCGTGGCCTATGCCTCCGCGGGCCAGGGCTCCACCAACCATCTCAGCGCCGCGCTGTTCGAGAAGGCCGCCGGCGTGAAGATGATGCACATCCCCTACCGCGGCGGCGCGCCGGCGGTGCTGGACACCGTGGCGGGCCGCACGCAAGTGCTGTTCAGCGCCGGCACGCAGACGTTGCCGCACGTGCAGACGAACAAGCTCAAGCTGCTGGCCGTGACCGAGGACGCCCGTTCGCCGTTCCTGCCGGACGTGCCCACCGTGGCTGAAACGCTGCCCGGCTACGAGCTGGCGGTCTGGTACGGCGCGTTCGGCCCGGCCGGCATGCCGCCCGAACTGACGGCCAGACTGAACCGCGAGATCAACCTGATCCTCAAGCGTCCCGAAGTGATCAAGAAGATGGCCGACATGGGCGTGCTGTTGACCGAGACCACGCCGGATCAGTTCGGCCAGATCCTGGCGCGCGATGCCGACAAGTACGGCAAACTGATCAAAGAACTGGGAATCACCGCGGAATGACGGACGCCAACAGCGCCTCTCGGCGCGCGGACACTGCGCTTGCGGGTGTCGCCGCGATCGCCCGGGCTTACGCCGGCGCGGACGCGGGCGCCGCCTTCCAGGCGATCGACGACTACGCGCGCCTCAGCCTGGCGCACGCCCTGTGCACGGTCAATCGTTTCGACGCCCAGTCCATGCGCGTGGTGCGCCTGTACAGCTCGAACCCCCAGGCCTACCCGCCCGGGGGCAGCAAAGACAAGAGCGGCACGGCCTGGGGCCGCCATGTCCTGCTGGAGCAGCAGGTATTCGTGGGAGAAGGCGAGGACGCGATCCGCGAATTCTTCAACGATCACGACGCGATCCGGGACCTGGGCCTGCAATCCGTCATCAACGTTCCGGTGGTGTACGGCGGCGCCTGCCTGGGCACCGTCAATTTCCTGATGCCGCGCCCGGCGCTGTCGGACGCCGACGTCCACGCCGCGCGCCTGGCGGGCCTGCTGGCCCTGCCGGCGTTCCAGGCGCTGCGCCTGGAACCATAAGGGAAAAGGCGCCGGGGCCCGCGCGGGCCCCGCGCCCTTAGATCAGCGCACTGCGGATCCGCGCCGACGCCATGTCGATCACCACCACGAACGCCACAATGATGATCATGACCGCGCAGGTCTCGGCATAACGGAAGCTGCGGATGATTTCCCACAGCACGGTGCCGATGCCGCCGGCGCCCACGATGCCCACCACCGACGCCGACCGCACATTCGATTCAAAGCGGTACAGCGAATACGAAATCCACAGCGGCAGCACCTGCGGAATCACGCCGTAGACGATTTCCTCGAGCGCATTCGCGCCGGTGGCGCGTACGCCCTCCACGGGCCGCGGGTCGATGGCTTCGACCGCTTCCGAGAACAGCTTGGCCAGGACGCCCGTCGTATGGACCCACAGGGCCAGCACGCCTGCGAACGGCCCCAGTCCCACCGCGACGATGAACAGCATCGCGAAGACCATTTCATTGATGGCGCGGCACGCGTCCATCAGGCGCCGCATCGGCTGATAGACCCAGGCGGGCACCATGTTCGACGAACACATCAGGCCCAGCGGCACGGCCACCACGATGGCCAGGAATGTGCCCCATACGGCGATCTGCACCGTGACGATCATCTCGTCCAGATACATGCGCCAGTCGCGGAAATTCGGCGGGAAGAAATCGGCGGCAAACTGCGCCATGTTGCCGGAGTCGCGCAGCAGGTCCAGCGGACGCATGTCGGCGCCCCGCCACGACATGACAAGTAGCGCCAGCACGACGGCCCAGACTAGAAGGACCGGCAGCGACGAGCGCGGCGCGGCGGGCAGGCGGGAAGAATGCGTGGCCAGGTTCATTGGGGGTGGGAGTCCGCTCGGGGTATGCGTGGAAAGGACGCCGGCGCGCCCGCGGGCGCGCCGGCTCAGGGTAGTGCTTATTGCTTGGCCGCGGCCGGCTGGCCCAGGCTGGCCAGCTTGCCATCCAGTTCGGCCAGCTGCTTCTGCTTTTCAGCCTGACCCAGCGTCGCGTCAGCCTCGACCTTGGCCTTTTCGCGAGCCAGTTCGATCTGGCGGATGGGCACGAGCTGCTGGTTGTCCGACGCGCGGAAGCCCTTGTAGGTCAGCGCCTTCAGATTGGCCAGTTCGCGCTCGGCGTCCTTGCCCTTGCCGTAATTGATGAAGAAGTCGCGGATCTTGGTCTTCAGGTCGGCCGGCAGGTCGCTGCGCACCACCAGCGGATCGGCGGGAATCAGCGGCGACTTCCACAGCACGCGCACGCTGTCGTTGGCGTCCTTGCCGGTGTTCAGGCGATAGCGCTCCAGCGCCTCGGTGTTGTTGACGGCCACGTCCACCTGCTTGTTGATGACCGACAGCAGGTTGGCTTCGTGATTGCTGGCGCGCACCGTCTTGAAGAAGGTCTTGGGCTCGATCTTGTTGGCGGCCCACAGGTAGTAGCCGGGCACCGCGGTGCCGGACGTGGAGTTCGGATCACCCGCGCCGTAGCTCAGCTTGGCGCCATTCTTCAGGACGTCGTCCAGCGTCTTCAGGTTGCTGTCCTTGTTGACGATGAGCAGCGACCAATAGCCCGGGTTGCCGTCCTTGTCGATAACCGACGCGAACACCTCGCCCTTGGCGCGGTCGACGGCCTCGATGGCCGACTTGTTGCCGAACCAGCCCATCTGCACCTTGTTGAAGCGCATGCCCTCGATGATGCCCGCGTAGTCCGAGGCGAAGAACGGCTTGACCGGCACGCCGATGGCGCGGCTCAGGTCGTCGATGACGGGCTGCCAGACCGACTTCAGGTTGGTCGACGACTCCGTCGAGATGATGCCGAAATTCAGCGTCTTGGCGTCCTGCGCGTAGGCCTGCGTGGCCAGCGCCGCCGTGGCGATCAGGGTGAAGAAAGTTCTGCGTAGCATGGAGGGCTCCGGGAAAGGTGGGGGCCAGGGTTTCAGGCGGCTTGCGCCAGTCGGGAAAGTCGCGCCGCAGCCGGCATGGCCGGCGCCTGCGGCGCGTATTCGGGAAGCAGTTCGTTCAGCTCGGATCCGTACAGGCTGCTCAGCATCGCGGGCGTCAGGTCCGCGGACGGGCCGTCGTAGACCACCTTGCCCTGCCGCAGCGCGACCACGCGCGGGCAGTAGCGCAGCGCCACGTCCACCTGGTGCAGCGACACCACGACCGCCACCTTGCGGCTGCGGTTAATGTGCGCCAGCGTGTCCATCACGCGGCGCGAGGACTCGGGGTCGAGCGAGGCGATCGGCTCGTCGGCCAGGATGACGCGCGCGTTCTGCACCAGGGTGCGGGCAATCGCGGCGCGCTGCTGCTGGCCGCCCGACAGGGTGGAGGCGCGCTGAAATGCATAGTCGTCTATACCAACCTGGGCAAGAGCGTCCAGGCCCTGGCGCACTTCGTCGCGCAGGAACCAGCGGGTCAGGCTGCGCCACAGGGGCACCCGCGGCAGCATGCCGGTCAGGACATTGGTAATGACGGGCAGGCGGCCCACCAGATTGAACTGCTGGAACACGAAGCCGATGCCGGCCCGCGCGCCCCGCACGTCGCGGCTCAGGCGGCCATTGCGCTGGATTAGCCGGCCATTGACCGTGACGCTGCCGCTGCCCGCGTCGCCGGCCACGAAACCGGCCAGGTGGCGCAGCAGGGTCGACTTGCCGGAACCCGAAGCGCCCAGCAGCGCGACCATCTCGCCATCGGCCACCTGCAGGTTGACGCCGTCCAGCGCCCGCGCGCCGGCCTGGAATGACTTGCTGAGTCCTTGAACTTCGATGGCGTTCGTCATCGCCAGATCCCCTTGGATGTGTTCATGGGCGCATTCTGTTTACGCGGCATGACAGCAAGATGACCTGAAAATCAAAACATTTGGCGTAAATTGGGGACGCCGGAACGAACTGAAAGACGTCTGTCACAAAACCCGGTTCGCACGCGCTGCGGCGCAGGTATATTGAAGTTGTTCCCCACTCGCTTGGCGCTCATCATGATCAAAGGTTCCTGCCTGTGCGGCCGGGTTGCGTACGAGATCAACGGTCCGCTCACCAACGCCCTCAACTGCCACTGCGTCATGTGCCGCAAGTCGCACGGCGCCGCCTTCCGCAGCCGCGCCACCGTCCAGGCCAAGGACTTCGCCTGGACCCAGGGAGAAAACCACGTCACCTGGTATTCCTCGTCGCCCGGCAGCTACCGCGGTTTTTGCGAGGCCTGCGGCACGCCCCTGCTCAGCCGCTTCGACCAGACGCCCGATGTCTACGGCCTGCCGCTGGGCGCCCTGGACGACGATCCGGGCGTCAAGCCCGAGGCGCACTGCCACGTTTCCAGCAAGGCGCCGTGGTTCGACATCACGGACGACCTGCCGCAGCATCCAGGCCCCATCGACGAGCCCCCCGACCACCAGGCGCAGATATCCCACCTGACCTTTTCGCACGGACGATGAGGGCAGGCCCGGCTCGCGCCTCCCACAGGAGATTGATATGAACGACCACGGCGTCGTACTGGACCCCGCCACCCTGCGCTTCACACGCGAGCTGCCCGCCAGCGTCCCGCAGGTCTGGACCTGGCTGACCGAATCCGAAAAGCGCGGCCGGTGGCTGGCGTCGGGCGACATGGAATTGGTCGAAGGCGGCGGGGTCACCCTGAGATTCCTGCACACGGACCTGTCGTCCGTGCGGGAACCCACGCCCGAGGCCTACAAGCCCTACGAAGACGGCGTCACGACCCAGGGCCTGATCACCCGCTGCGAGCCGCCGCATTTGCTGGCCTACACCTGGGGCGGCTCTGCGGGTTCGCCGTCCGAAGTCACGTTTGAACTGTCCCCGCTAGATGAAGGGACTCTGCTCGTGCTCACGCACCGCAAGCTCGCCAGCCGTGCCGACATGATCGACGTAGCCGGCGGCTGGCACACCCACCTGAACGTGCTGGCCGCCAGGCTGGCCGGGCGCGAACCTGGCCCGTTCTGGTCGGCCATTGCGGCCCGGGAAGCCGAATACCAGGCGCGCATCCCCCGCTCCTAAAGTCGTTCAAGCGCAACTATCACGGGATGGCCGGGCATAAAAACTGGCTAATCGGCCCGCTTTGCAGTAACATAAGCCCGTGATTTTTCCGCAAAAACCGGGCTTCGGTCACTCTGCGTGCCAACCTGTAGCGCCAGCGGGACGGCGCTAATGGAAGCGCGCCAGCTACGCCAACTGCATCCGGTTTTTCTTGGGCGAACCCCACCACTGCCAATCGCGCCGCCGCAACCCTCGCGGCGCAAGGCATTGCAGCAGACGCTCCAACCCGCTTCTTCCGGCAACGTGCGCAAAACGCCGCTGCCGCGACCAAGGCGCGCCCCGCGCGCACTTACCCTCGGGGCGCGAGTATCCGCCATTTCAGACATCCGCTGGATGCCGTGGCCCATACCCGCGCTTGCCCGGACGTTTTTACGTTCAAACCGCTGGACCTGGTTATCTGTGTCCAACGCGCGTGCCGCCTTGAGCGGCGCGCCATGCCGCCGGCATGGCTGCGCGTATTGATCAAGGAGTAGAGAATGGCTAAAGAAGAACTCATCGAACTGGATGGCATCGTTGACGAAGTGCTGCCCGATAGCCGCTACCGCGTTAAGCTGGACAACGGCATCGAAGTCGGCGCCTACGCCTCCGGCCGCATCCGCAAGCACCGCATCCGCATCCTGGCGGGCGATCGCGTGACCCTGGAAATGTCTCCGTACGACCTGACCAAGGGCCGGATCAACTTCCGCCACAAGGACGAGCGCGCCCCCGCGCCGCAGCGTCCGCAGCAATACCGCCGTTAAGCCGGGCTGCCGGCCCGGCGCCGGCTCCCCAGCCCTGCAGCCCGCGAATCTTAAGCCGGTGACGCGAACTGCCGTAATGCGTGGAACGCCCGTTCATGAAAGAATGGCGGTCCCCGCCTGGCGCGACGCCGGGCCGGATACGCACGAAGCACGATGGATCTGAAAGAAGAATTGCAAGCCGCCGCAGACCAGCTTGCCCTGGCGCGAAAACGATTCGTGAGGGGCGAGGATGGACTGCGCCTGCTGCGCCAGTCGCGCGAGGCCTTCATCAACAGCCTGCGCAACACCGGCCTGACCTACGCCGAAGCCAAGACCAAGTACGACAACTGCCTGGACGACCAGGAAGCCGGGCATCTGCACGTCCGGCAACAGATGGAGTATGCCGAACGCATGCACCAGTTCGTGCTGAACCGGATCGCGCTGCAGGCCGCGCAGGCCTGAAGCGCCTCCCGCGTATCAGGGCTTGAACGCCCCGATGAAGATGGCCGGATCGACGCGCGCGTCGTTCAGGCTGACATTCCAGTGCAGATGCGGGCCGGTCGCCCGCCCCGTTGCCCCCACCTTGCCCACCACGCCGCCACGCGGCACCTCGTCGCCGACTTTCACGTCGATGGCGGACATGTGGCAGAACATGCTGACGAAGCCCTGGCCATGGTCCAGGAACACCGTCTTGCCATTGAAGAAGTAATCTCCCACCAGCACGACCACGCCGGCAGCCGGCGCCTTGATGGGCGTCCCCGCCGGCACGGCGAAGTCCAGCCCCGAATGGGGGTTGCGCTCTTGGCCGTTGAAAAAGCGGCGCAGGCCGAACGGGCTGGACAGGCGGCCGCCATTGACCGGCCGGTCCAGCAGCAGATTGCTGGGCGTGACGCCCGCCCGGTAGCCGCGGTTGGCCGCGCTCTGCTCGGCCATCTCGCGTTCGATGCGCTTCATGTCGTCCGGATTGGGATCGACCTGGCGCGGGTTTTTCAACGTAATGTGCTGCGCCACGTACTTCTTGGAGCCGACCGTGAACGCGACCTTGCGCGGGCCCTTCGCGTCCTTGACGTCGATCTGTTGCTGGCCGGGCTTCACGCTGAGCGGGATGCCGACCACCGCGATCCACTGCCTGCCCTCTTCGCGCACGACCAGCACGCGGCGGTTCAGGTAGCTGACTTCGGGCGCGCGGTCGCCGTCGCCCAGCGCCAGCACCGCCACGCCGCCCGGCACCCGGGCATCAAGCTTGCGGCTGATATAGCCTTCCTGCTGCGCGCGCGCCGGCCAGCCCAGGCAGACGGCGGCTGCGGCCAGGCCAGCCCGCAGGATGTCGCGGCGTTCAATCATGGCGCTTACAGGCACAGGTTGGCGGGTTCGATCATGCTCTGGTCGCGTCGGGCGATCCGCGTGGACAGGCGCACCTCTGTCTTGCCCTTCCAGTGGATGGTCGACAGCACGGCCTCGACGCCCAGGCTGTCTTCCTGGACCAGTTCAAAGCCATTGCGCACCGCAGTCTGCTTGAAATTGACGCCCTGGGCCTTCCAGGCGTCGGCCACGCACTGCGTGTAGTCCTCGGCCGTGCGCTGGGTGGAGCCATAGAAGACGGGATCACGATCGCGCACATCTTTGACGTTGGCGCAGGCGGACAGGGCGGCCAGGACGGCGAGGGACAGGACGATGCGAACCTTCATGACTATTGGACTCTACTCGGGCTAGGGGATGGATCGGGGCGGCCAACTATAACGCACGGCCCCGGCGGGCCCGTGTGCGCGGACGTTGGCCTCAGGCTTGCGGCGCCCGCCGGGCGGACTTGGGACGGAAGGCCGCGATGACCTCCGCGCGGGTTTCGGCGTACGGGCCGCCGATCAGGTCGATGCAATAGGGAATGGCGGCGAAGATGCCCGGCACAAGGACGGCGCCGTCTTCGGCCTTCAGGCCCTCCAGGGTTTCGCGTATGGACTTGGGCTGGCCGGGAAGGTTCACGATCAGGGCGGCATGGCCGTCGGTTTCGCGGATGACCGCCACCTGACGCGACAGGATGGCCGTGGGCACGAAACGCAGGCTGATCTGGCGCATCTGCTCGCCGAAGCCCGGCATTTCCTTGGTGCCGACCGCCAGCGTCGCCTCGGGGGTGACATCGCGCCGCGCGGGCCCCGTGCCTCCGGTGGTCAGGACCAGATCGCAGCCGCACACGTCGACCAGTTCGATCAGGGTGTCGGAGATGCCGGCGGCCTCGTCAGGAATCAGCCGGTCCACCGCCTGCCAGGGTGAAGCCAGCGCGCCGCCCAGCCATTCTCGTAGTGCGGGCAGCCCCTGGTCCTGGTAGGCGCCGGTGGAGGCGCGGTCGGATACAGACACCAGCCCCACGATCAATTCATCGGGGTGGCTGCGGACGATACGGGTAGGCACGGTCATGGGCGGCGTAGGGCAATTCAGCGGTGGGACGCCGCGGACAGCGGCGCGGGTTGCGGTCAATCCTGGAAATCCAGAAGCGGCGCGCGACAACGATGCTATCGCATTCTCCGCCCGGAGGCCGGCCGGCCCTGTCGGCACGCCCGGCCTCCCGGGTGTGGCAAAAAGGCGAATCGGCGCGCCTACCAGGGTTTACAGCGCTTGTCCCTGTCATGGACGCTGGATAACATCCGCTAACAATCGCGGCCTTTGCCCAGGCCGCCGCGCTTTTTCGGATTCCCATGTTCAAACGCACTCTCCGGCAGCACGCCCTGGCTGCGGCGCTGACCCTGTCCGCGGCCGTAGCGGCCGGCTGGGGAGCCCTGCACGCGCTCGCGCTGAAAACCGAGCCGGTGCCGGCCGCCGCGCCCGGCATCTACATCCCCAACCTGGGCAATACGCTGGACGAGCAGACGCGCAACCTGTCGCGGCTCAGCCAGGCGCTGCGCACCGGAGACCGGCTGGTGATCCTGGGGTCTTCGGAACTGACCAGCAACGACCTGCGCTTCGTGCCCTACCGCTATCTGGCCGACGAACTGCAGATGCCCGTGCTGGCCTACGGCCATTCGGGCTTCCAGTCGCTGGGCATGCAACTGGTGCTGGCGGCGCTGGCCGACGACCTGTCGCCGGCCTCGCGCGTGGTCGTGATGCTGTCGCCGGGCTGGTTCGACGGCGACGGCGGACTGGGCCCGGACGAATTCAAGGAACACGCCAATCCGCTCCTGCCCCGCCTGCTGCGGCAGCCCGAAGGCCGGGCGCAGATGGCCCGCTGGCTGGACGACAAGGGCGACGCCGGCGTGCTGTGGTCCATGGCGGCCGAACAGGCCTACGTATTCCGCCAGCGCCTGGCCGGGCTCTGGTCGCCGGCTCATGCCGCGCCCGCCCCCGAGCCGGAACGCCAGGGTCCCGCAGCGGCGGCCCGCGTGGTGGACTGGGACGCCCTGGCGGGCGAGGCCCAGGCGGCCGAGCAATCGCAAATGACCGGCAACCGCTACGCCGTGCGCGACGAGTTCTTCAACAAATACCTGCGCGCCATCCCAGAAGGCGGCAAGACCGCCTACCTGCCCCAGCCGCTCACCGGCCGCGACGAACTGCGCGAGCTCACCGCCTTGATGGCCCTGCTGCGCGGGCGCGGCGTCGACGCCCTGTTCGTCATGCAGCCCCTGCATCCCATGGTGTTCAAGGACCTGGACCGCTTCGAGCCGGTCCAGCGCCAGGTCGCCGCGCTGTGCCAGCGCTATGCGATGACCTGCATGGACATGTACGACGCGCCCTTCGAGGTGGGGACGCTGCGCGACGTCCAACACCTGGGCGAACTGGGCTGGCTGCGCGTCAACCAGAAGATTGCCGAGGTATTCCGCCCATGAAAAGAACGCTGTGGCTCTGCCTGCTTTACCTGGGCGTGCTGGCCGTGATGGTGATCCAGGCGGACACGTCCGCCAACCTGGGCAAGCCGATGGAAATCGAGTTCCAGTACTCGAAGTTCTAGACCGCCCTTCCCGGACGCGCCGCATCCCTGCGTAACGGCCGCCTTTCGGGGACAGGTCACAAATCTGCAATAATCGGGGCCTTCTCGCCGGAACCTCGCCCCCGACTCCATGTTCGACCTCTTCCACGGCCTAGACCTTTGGGTTGGCCTCAGTCTTGTGCTGGCCCTGACATTCGTCCTGGCCTTCGAATTCATCAACGGCTTTCACGACACGGCAAACGCCGTCGCGACCGTCATCTACACCAAGGCGATGCCGCCGCACCTGGCGGTGGTGCTGTCGGGCATCTTCAATTTCCTCGGCGTGCTGCTGGGCGGTGTGGGCGTGGCCTACGCCATCGTTCACCTGCTGCCGGTCGAACTGCTGATCAACGTGGACACGGGCCGCGGCCTGGCCATGGTGTTCGCCATGCTGGCGGCGGCCATTGCCTGGAACCTGGGCACCTGGTATTTCGGCATTCCGGCTTCCAGTTCGCACACCCTGATCGGCTCGATCCTCGGCGTGGGCCTGGCCAACGCGATAATCACCGATCTGCCCCTGGGCGAAGGCGTGAACTGGGGCAAGGCCATTGATATCGGCCTGTCGCTGGTGGCCTCGCCCATCGCCGGTTTCGTGGTGGCGGGCGGGCTGCTGCTGGCGCTCAAGCGCTGGCTTCCGCTGTCCAAGATGCACAAGACGCCCGAACAGCGCCGCGCCATCGACAACAAGAAGCACCCGCCCTTCTGGAACCGACTGGTGCTGGTGCTGTCGGCCATGGGCGTGAGCTTCGTGCACGGCTCGAACGACGGCCAGAAAGGGATCGGCCTGATCATGCTGGTGCTGATCGGCATTGTCCCCGCGAACTTCGTCCTGGACACCAACAGCACCACGTACCAGATCGAGCGCACTCGCGACGCGGCCAACCATCTGCTGGTGTTTTACCAGCGCAACGAAGCGATGCTGGGCGACTACCTGGCGCTCAAGCGCACGGACATCCAGGAAGAGCTGCCGGCCAATTTCCGCTGCGATCCGGCCCTGACCGTGCCGACCATCATCGCGCTGCAGACTGACCTGCACGGCGTAAGCAACTACAGCGACCTGTCGGCCGACAAGCGCATCGCGGTGCGACGCTATCTGCTGTGCCTGGACGACACCGCCAAGAAGGTGTCCCGCCTGGAAGGGCTGCCGGCCCGCGAACGCGCCGACCTGCAGCGCCTGCGCGCAGACCTGACTGCCACGACCGAGTACGCCCCCTTCTGGGTGATCGTGGCGGTCGCCCTGGCGCTCGGCGCGGGCACCATGGTCGGCTGGCGCCGCGTGGTGCTGACCGTAGGCGAAAAAATCGGCAAGCAGGGCATGACCTACGCCCAGGGCATGTCGGCGCAACTGACGGCGGTTGGCGCCATCGGCCTGGCCAACGTGTTCAGCCTGCCCGTATCGACCACCCACGTGTTGTCCTCCGGCGTGGCGGGCACGATGATCGCCAACAAGACCGGGCTGCAGGGCAACACCGTGCGCAACATCCTGCTGGCCTGGGTGCTGACCCTGCCCGCGTCGATGCTGCTGGCCGCCGGCCTGTTCTGGATCGGCGTGCAGATCGCGGGCTGACGGCCCGGGCCGTGCGGGCAATCCGCACGGCCGATGCAACACTCTGGCTATCGCGCCGGTCTAGCCCCGCATCCCCGCCGGCGTCTACGATGGCGCCATGGCTACCCGAACCCCCACCCTGCATTACATTTTCGACCCGCTCTGCGGCTGGTGCTACGGCGCCGCGCCGCTGGTGGAGGCCGCGCGCGGCATCCCCGGCCTGCACATCGAGCCCCACGGCGGCGGCATGATGACGGGCAGCAACCGCCAGCCGGTCACGGACGCCCTGCGCCGCTACGTCATGCCGCACGACGAGCGCATCGCCGGGCTGACGGGCCAGGTTTTCGGCCCCGATTATTTCGACGGCCTGCTGCGCGACAGCGGCGCCGTGTTCGATTCCGCGCCGCCCACTACGGCAATTCTTGCCGCGCAGACCCTGGCCGGCCGCGGCCTGGACCTGCTGCGCCGGATCCAGCACGCGCACTACGTGCAGGGCCTGCGCATCGCCGACCCCGCCGTGCTCAAGGATCTGGCCGCCGACATCGGCCTGGACGCCGATGCATACGCCACGGCCTATGCCGACGCCGACGGCGCCCCCACTGCCGCGCATATCGCCGCCAGCCGCAAACTGCTGGCCCAGGTCGGCGGCACGGGCTTCCCCACGCTGGCGCTGGAACGCGACGGCGTCTACGCGCTGCTGGAACCCAGCCGCTATCTCGGCCGGCCCGAGCAATGGCAGGCGCATCTGCGGGAGCGGATCCAGGGCCCGGCCTGACGCCGGGCCGTCCGCGGCCCTAGGACTCTTCGATATCCCCGTCCCGCTGCAGGGCGCGGTGCATGGCCGGGCGGTCGCCCAGACGTTCGACATAGGCGCCGAAAACGGGCGTCTCCGGGATGATCTTCAATTGCATCATGTATTGCAGCGAGCCGCCCAGCACGATGTCCACGGCCGAGAACCTGTCGCCCAGGAAAAACGGCCGCGCCTCCAGCACGCGAGTCAGCACTTGCTCGACCTCGTCGGCCGACGCCCACCCGAGCGCCGGCTGGTGCGGCGTCTTGAAGGCGCGCTCGACCATGGCGGGCTCGAACACCCCGGTGGAATAGGCCAGCCAGGTCAGGTAAGGCCCGCGCTGGCGGTCTCCCACGAGCGGCCCCAGCCCGCCCTGCGGAAAAAGGTCGGTAAGGTACAGCGCGATGGCGGGCGTTTCGAACACGGGCACCCCGTCGTGCACCAGCGCGGGCACTTTGCGGTGGGGGTGTATGTCGATGTAATCCGAGGGGATCGGGCCCGCGCCGTCGCTGCCGTGGATCGACACCATTTCGGTGTCGTAGGGCACACCCAGTTCCTCGAGCAGCCAGAGAATCCGGAACGACCGCGAGCGCGGCGCATGGTAGAGCGTAAGCATGGTCGGCCTCCTTGGGGGTACGACCATTTTGCCTTGCTGGTTGCTACGCCGCCAAGGCCAGCAATATCCCGTATCCCGCCATCCCGAGCAGCACCGCCGCGCCCGTGTTGCTGACGAGGCGCGCCGCCACCCCGGTGACGGCCAGTCCGCCCACGTAGGGCGCGATGCTGGCAGCTTGCTCGCCTGCACCCAGCAGGTCCGGCACGATCACGGCGGCGGCGATCCCCGCCAGCAGCGACGGCCCCAGCGCCGCCAGCGCGGAACCCTCGCGGGAAAGATGGCGCAGCAGGCGGCTGCGCTCGGACAGCATGAAGGGCAGCGCGCGCGTCAGATAGGTGATGACCGCCATGGCGATGACCGCGCCCCAGAATTCCAGTCCGCCGGCGTTCATGCGAGCCTCTTCAAACGATAGGCGGCGCAGCCAATCACGGCGCCGACCAGGATGGCCAGGCTGGTGTGGCCCAGGGCGGCCACCAGGCCCGCGCCCGCCACCGCCGCGACGATGGGCAGGCCCATGCCCCGCCTGGCGCTCTGGCAGACCAGCGCCATGAACAGCGCCGGCAGCGCAAAGCGCATCACCTGGGACAGCATCGGGTAGTGGCGTTCCAGTCCGTCGCCCGCGTACACGCCCACCGCGGTGCCGGCGATCCAGGTCAGCCAGGCGCCCAGACCCAAGGCGATCATCCACCCCTGGCGGCGGCCGGGCTGGACGCTCTGCAGGCGATTGAACGCGGTGGCGAAGACTTCGTCGGTCAAGAGGAACGCGACCTTCAGGCGGTCGTGCAGGGCGGGCGGCAGGAAACGCGACAGAAGCGGCCCGTACAGCAGATGGCGGGCGTTGAGCAGCGAACACAGCGCCACCACCCACAGCCAGGGCGTGCCGGCCTTGATCGAGGCCAGCAGCAGGAACTGGCTGGCGCCGGCATAGACCAGCACCGAGATCAGGACAACCTGCAGCGGACTCAGTCCGGCGGCAACGCCCGCAATGCCGAAGGTCACGGCCACCGGAAAGTAGCCGATCATCACGGGCAGGCAGGATTTCAGTCCGTCGATGCGCGCGCTGCCGGGCAGCGCGGTCGGGGCGGCGTGGGGAGTCTCCAAGGTGCTTTTCGCTTCTTCGTAGTACAGCAGGCGCCCATTCTACCCATCCCCGCTGGCCGCTTCAGGGCTTGTCCGGCGCCCCCAGCGCCCGCAACTGGGCCTTCAGCCGGCGGACCTCCTGGCTGAGGTCCAGGATGAGCGCCACGGCGTCCAGGCCGGCGCCAAAGTCATGCTCCAGGCGGCGCGCGTGCAGCGCGCGCTGCAGGTCCACACTGTAGAACCGCCAGTCCGAAGGACCGCGGCCGCTGGCGTTGACAATGCCGACCTCGACCAGGCGGGCGACCCACTCCACTTCCGCGCCGCAGGCGCGCGCCAGGTCGTCCGTGCTGAGCGGCTGCGCCTTGCCCACGACGGTGGCGCTGGTGATCACAATCTTCTTCATGGTCAGACCCCCAGGTGGCGTCGCGGGTTGAAGGGCAGGTCCTGCTGCAGCTTGCGGTAGGCCGCCTTGGCGGCCTCGCTGTCGGCCGGCGGCAGCACCAGATCCAGCACGAAATACAGGTCTCCGGCCGGATCGCCAGGAATGCCGCGCCCGCGCAGGCGCAGCTTGCGTCCGTTACCCGAACCGGGCGGAATCGAGACCTCGACCGTGCCGCCGGGGGTGGGCGCCTGGACGCTGGCGCCCAGGGCCGCTTCCCATGGCGCCACCGGCAGCGTCATGTAGAGATCGCGGCCTTCGGCGCGGTAGCGCGGATGCGGCTTGAAGCGCACTTCCAGGTACAGATCGCCGTTTTCGGCGCCGCCATAGCCGGGCATGCCCTGCCCGGCCAGGCGGATGTACTGGCCTTCGCGCACGCCTGCCGGGATCTTGACGCTGAGGGTGCGGCTCTGCATGTGCGGACGGCCCTGATCGTCCATCTGCATGGACCGCAGGCTGATATCCCGCGTGGCGCCCTTGAGGGCGTCCTCCAGGTCGACCTCGATGGCCGCGTGGTGGTCTTCGCCGCGCGCGCGGAATTCCTGCTGCCGCGCGCCGTGCCGCTGGGCGCGGCCGCCGAACAGCGACGAGAAGAATTCGCTGAACTGCGCCTCGTCGCCGGGCGCCGCGCCGCGATGGAACTCGAAGCCTTCGTCCCAGCCGGGCGGCGGCTGGAATCCGCCATCGGGCGTTACGCCCGCCGCCAGGTTGTCATAGGCCTGGCGCTTTTCGGCGTCGCGCAGCACGTCGTAGGCTTCGTTGACGTCGCGCATGCGGACCTCGGCGTCGCTTTCCTTGCTGACGTCGGGATGGTATTTGCGGGCGAGCTTGCGGTAGGCCTTCCGGATTTCATCGTCGGACGCGCCCTGCTCCACCCCGAGAATGCTGTAGTAGTCCTTGAACTCCATATGCCAGCTCACCTTAAGGGTTGAGGCCGCACCCGGGGGCAAGCCCGCTCCGGCCTTGAATAGCAAAAAGATAGGGGTTATGGACCGATTTTTCAATGCGCTATGCCGTCATTTGCCCGGCGCGCATAATGTGCGATTACCGCGCATCCGCCCCCCCTGAGCGGCCCGGGCGCCCGACCTGTCCTTTACCCATCGCGGGCCCTGTGCAAGCCCCGCCCCAGGAACTGAACGTGCTGGAAATCATCGACGTCGACTTCAACAACCCCGAACACGGCAGCCAGGTGCTGGCCATGCTGAACGAATACGCCAGCGGCCCCATGGGCGGCAACGCGCCGCTGCCGGCCTATGCGCAGGCGAACCTCATCGCCGAACTGGCCCGGCGCCCCACCGCGCACGCGCTGCTGGCGCGCATCGACGGCGAGGCCGCGGGCGTGGCCGTCTACCTGGAAGGCTTCTCCACCTTTGCCTGCCGGCCGCTGCTCAACCTGCACGACCTGGCCGTGGCCCCGAAATTCCAGGGCCAGGGCGTCGGCGGGCGGCTGCTGGGCGCCCTGGAGGCGCGGGCGCGCCAGATGGGCTGCTGCAAGATCACACTGGAGGTGCTGGAAGGCAATGCGGTAGCCCAGGGGCTGTACCGCAAGCTGGGCTTCGAGGGCTATGCGCTGGACGACGCCACCGGCCGCGCCATGTTCTGGCAGAAAAAGCTGGCCGCCTGAATGGCGTAGTATTGGTGTTTTTGCCCGGGGGCGCGGATACCGCCGGGCCGGCAGATCCACGACGCAGGAATCGCAATGAAGATGAGCAACATCCCCTTCGGCACCACGGACTGGTCCGAGGTGGAACGCACCGAACACGCCGGCGACACAGGCATGGCGTACTGGCGCACCCGGCAATTTGGCGACCTGCGGGTGCGCATGGTGGAATACACGGCCGGCTACCTGGCCGACCACTGGTGCAGCAAGGGACACATCCTGTTCTGTCTTGAAGGCGAACTGCACACCGAACTGGAAGACGGCCGCCGGTTCGTGCTGACGCCCGGCATGAGCTACCAGGTGGCCGACCAGGCCGAACCGCACCGCTCGTCCACCGCCACCGGCGCAAAACTCTTCATCGTGGACTGACGCGCCGGCGCGACACGGCCGGATTGCAGTTGCGTTACGCTTTGCAAACGTGCTTTTGCAAACTCGGCCGCCCCGCGGCCCAGACACAAATTACCCCGCCTGACCGGAGACAAGCCTTGGGCGCCCCGATTACGCTATACGTCGATTCCCTGTTCCTGAGTCCCTACGCCATGTCGGTGTACGTGGCGCTGACCGAAAAGCAGCTGTCTTTCGAAGTGCGCCCCATCGACCTGGCCGCCGGGGAACAGCGCATGCAGCCATTCCAGTGCCGCGCGCTGACCTCCCGGGTGCCGGCGCTGACGCATGCGGACTTCAACCTGACCGAATCCAGCGTCATCGCCGAATACCTGGACGAAGCTTTCCCGCCGCCCAAGCATGCCGCCCTGTATCCGTCCGACCTGCGCGAACGCGCCCGCGCGCGCCAGTTGCAGGCGTGGCTGCGCAGCGACCTGGCCGCCCTGCGCCAGGAGCGGCCTACCGAGACCGTGTTCTACGGCGTTGCGGGCGAACCCCTTTCCGACGCCGCCCATGCCGCCGCGGCCAAGCTGATCCACGTGGCCGACCACCTCATCGGGGTGGGCCAGACCACGCTGTTCGATGCGTGGAGCATCGCCGACACCGACCTGGCGGTCATGCTCAAGCGGCTGTCGCTGGACGACCTGCCCGACACCTTGCGCGACTACGCCGACGCCCAGTGGCAACGGCCCGCCGTGCAGAAATGGCTGGAACACAACGCCGCCGCCCGCTAGCAGCGGCAGGACGGCATTCCCTGGACCTCTGCGACAAGGCCACGCCCCGGGAGCCGCGATGCAATTGCTGGATCACGTCTCCATTACCGTCTCCCGCCTGGACGCCGCCCGCCCCTTCTATGACGCCGTGATGCGGGCGCTGGGCGCCGACAAGGTCTACGACCGCCCCGACGCCCTGGGATACGGCGAACGCTGCCGGCCGGGCAGCGACGCCCATACTTATCTTTCTGTTTTCGCCACCATCGGCGCGCCGCCGGATGCCGCCTCGGGCGCCCGGCGCCACTGGTGCTTCAAGGCGCCCAGCCGGGCGGCCGTCGACGCCTTCCATGCCGCAGGGCTAGCTCACGGCGGCCGCGACGAAGGCGCACCCGGCTTGCGTCCCGATTACCACCCCCAGTACTACGCCGCATTTCTGCTGGACCCGGAAGGCAATCGCGTCGAAGCTGTCTGCCACGGCCCGGGCTGAGCCGTCGCGCCCTCCCCGTCCCCAGGTATTTTTGACCCGGGTCAAACGTGCTGATGTTGCACCGCAGCATCCATTGAGGTGTAATGGAGAGGTCAAATCAGCCGGTTCCACTGGGGACCGGCCCGGCGGCCTTCCGCCGCCGGCAGCTACTTAGAGGAGATCGCCATGGCCGGATCCGGCAACGATCACGCACCCGCCCCGTCCTTCAATCCCTGGACGGCCGCCTACGAATACGCTGTGGATGCCTGGCAGCGCGGCGTGCTCTACGCGGACGTGATGCGACAGCGCGGCAATCAATACCACGCCCACATGGCCAAGCGCGCGCCCAACGTGCTCAGCATGGAATTCGAGCTGGTGCTGGACGGGCGCGAACTCCCCCGTCCCGTCAATTACGGCCTCCTGCGCATCACGCCGCCCGCCGGCGTGGAAACGGATCCGATCAAGCGGCCCTTCCTGGTGGTGGACCCGCGCGCCGGCCACGGCCCGGGCATCGGCGGCTTCAAGCCGGAAAGCGAGATCGGCGTGGCGGTGCGCGCGGGACACCCGTGCTACTTCGCGACCTTCCTGCCCCAGCCCATGCCCACCCAGACCGTCGAAGACGTGATGATGGCCGAGGCCCGCTTTCTGGAAGAAATCATCGCGCTGCACCCGGATGCGGAAGGCAAGCCCGTGGTCGTGGCCAACTGCCAGGCCGGCTGGCAGATCATGATGACCGCCGCGGTGCGGCCCGAACTGTTCGGCCCCATCATTGTGGCGGGCGCTCCGCTCTCCTACTGGGCGGGCTGGCGCGGCATGAACCCCATGCGCTACGCCGGCGGCCTGCTGGGCGGCAGCTGGCTCACCGCGCTGACCAGCGACCTTGGCAACGGCAAGTTCGACGGCGCCTGGCTGGTCCAGAACTTCGAGAACCTCAATCCTGCCAACACGCTGTGGTCCAAGCAGTACAACCTGTACTCCAAGGTGGACACCGAAGCCAGCCGCTACCTGAGCTTCGAGAAATGGTGGGGCGGCCACGTCTTCCTGAACGGCCCCGAAATCCAGTACATCGTCGACAACCTGTTCGTGGGCAACCGCCTGGCCACTGCCGGCCTGGTGACCTCCGACGGCATCCGCATCGACCTGCGCAACATCCGTTCGCCCATCGTCGTGTTCTGCTCGAAGGGCGACAACATCACGCCCCCGCCGCAGGCGCTGGGCTGGATCCCCGACCTCTACCAGAACGAGGCCGAAATCCTCGCCCACGGCCAGACCATCGTGTATGCCGTACATGAAAGCATCGGCCACCTGGGCATCTTCGTGTCGGGCAGCGTGGCCCGCAAGGAACACCAGGAATTCACGTCCAACATCGACATGATCGACGTGCTGCCCCCCGGCATCTACCAGGCCGAGATCGCCGACAAGACGCCGGACACGCCCAACGCGGACCTGGCCTACGGCAAGTACGTGCTGTCGTTCGAACAACGGACCCTGGACGACGTGCGCGCCATCGTCGACCGCAACGAAGAGGACGACCAGCGCTTTGCCGCCGTCGCCCGCATCTCCGACATCAACCTGGGCATGTACCGCAGCTTCATGCAGCCCTGGGTGCGCGCGATGGTCACGCCGCAATCGGCGGAATGGATGCAGCGCCTGCATCCGCTGCGGCTGCCCTACGAACTGATCTCGGACCGCAACCCCATGATCGCCCCGATCGCCCAAGTGGCCGAACGCGTGCGTGAACACCGCCAGGAGGCTTCGCCCGCCAATCCTTTCGTGGTGGCGCAGGAAATGTTCTCGAACATGGTCGAGACCAGCCTGAACATCTGGCAGGAACTGCGCGATTCGGCCGACGAACGCACGTTCATGAGCGTCTACGGTTCGCCGGTGGTGCAGGACCTGGCGGGGCTGGGCGCCAAATCCGGCCCGCCGCGCAAGCATCCCGGCGTGTCCCCGGAGCATCGCCGCTTCATGGAAGAGCGCGCCGCCGAATTGCGCTCGATGCTGCAGGAAGGCGGCCTGCGCGTGGCGGCAATCCGCATGCTGCTGTACGTGTCGGGCGCCGAGGGCGGCCTGGACGAACGCAGCTTCGCCCTGATCCGCAAAATGCGCGCCGACGCCGACAACGCCCTGACGCTGGAAGAGTTCAAGGACGTCATCCGCGTACAGGCCCTGATGATGACGCTGGACTCCGCCGCCGCAATCCAGGCCATGCCGCGCCTGCTGGAAAGCTCCACGGCGGCCGAGATCCGCGGCAGCCTGGACGCGATGAAGGGCGTGCTGGAAGCGGCTGAGCCCCTCAGCGAAGCCGCCCGCGAAAGCCTGGACGAAATGGAGCGCATCTTCGAATCGGCCGAACGCCGTGCGCAGAAGCGCGAACAGGCCCAGGCGCCCGCTGCCGCCAGACAGGCCCCTAAGTCCAGGACGGCCGATCCGGTCGATGACCTGGTCGAGGCGGCCGCGAAGGTCCCGGCCAAGACGGCCAGGCCCCACCGCGCCGCGGCCCGCAAGGCGACCAACGGCAGCGCCGCCGCCAAACCCGCCGCGAAGGCCGCGCCCAAGGCTGCCGCAAAGACCCCCGCCAAGGCGCCCCGCAAGCGCGCAGCCGCTAAGACCGCAACCCGTCAATCTTCCAAGGCCTGACCCATGAGCCTGCCCACGTCCACGCACTACGACAAACTCATCGCGCGCGCCCAGACGCTGGAGCCGGCCGCGTGCGCCATCGCCCATCCCTGCGACGAACCCTCGCTGTCGGCCGCCCTGGAGGCCCGCGACCTGGGCCTTCTGCAGCCCATCCTGGTGGGTCCCGAGGGAAAGATCCGCGACACCGCCGCCCAGTTCAAGCTGAACCTGGGCGACGCCCGCATCGTGGATGCGCCGCACAGCCATGCGGCCGCCGAAACCGCGGTGGGTCTGGTGCGCAACGGCGAGGCCAGCCTGCTCATGAAGGGCAGCCTGCATACGGACGAATTGATGCACGAAGTGGTGGCGCGCACGACCGGCCTGCGCAGCGGCCGGCGCATCAGCCATGTGTTCATCATGGAAGTGCCCACCTATGCGGAACCGCTGTTCATCACCGACGCGGCCATCAACATCTTCCCCGACCTGGAAACCAAGGCCGACATCATCCGCAACGTGATCGACCTGCATCTGGGACTGGGCCTGGGCGAACCGCGCGTGGCCATCCTGTCGGCCGTGGAACAGGTCACGCCCAGCATTCCCAGCACCATCGAAGCCGCCGCGCTGTGCAAGATGGCCGACCGCGGCCAGATCTCGGGCGGTCTGCTCGACGGTCCGCTGGCGCTGGACAACGCCATCAGCCCCGACGCCGCCCGCATCAAGGGCATCCGCTCGCCCGTGGCCGGCGTGGCCCAGGTGCTGGTGGTGCCCGACCTTGAAGCCGGCAACATGCTGGCCAAGAACCTGACGTTCCTGGCCAACGCGGAAGCGGCCGGCATCGTGCTGGGCGCGCGCGTGCCCATCATCCTGACCAGCCGCGCAGACAGCCCGCGCTCGCGCCTGGCCTCCTGCGCGGTGGCCGCCATCTACGCCAGCCACCTCGGCCAACAACAAGCTCGACCGCTCGCCTGACAGCGCGGTCCCCTGCCCGCCGACGCGGGTCCTGCGCGACTTGTCTCAACGTGGAATCACAGCGCCATGAGCGATACCATCCTCGTCATCAACGCCGGCAGTTCCAGCATCAAGTTCTACCTGTACGACATCGACGCCAAGCATGAGCTGGCGCCGCGCCTGGGCGGCCAGCTCGAGGGCATCGGCACCACCCATCCGCGGCTGCGGGTGCGCGACGCAGCGGGCCAGACGCTGGTCGAACGCGACATCGCGCCCAGCCATGCCCCCGACGTGCCCAATGCGCAGGAAGTCGTGGGCACCTGGCTGAGCGGGCACCTGGGCGGCGCGCCGCTGGCCGTGGGGCACCGCGTGGTGCATGGCGGTCCGGACCTGTCCGAGCCCGTGCTGATCGACGACGCCATCCTGGACAAGCTGGCCACCTTCACCCCGCTGGCGCCGCTGCACCAGCCCAACAACCTGGCGCCGATCCGCGTCATCCGCGACCGCCGGCCCTGGATTCCGCAGGTCGCCTGCTTCGACACGGCCTTTCACCGCAGCCACTCCGACGTGGCCGACCGCTATGCGCTGCCCGAGCGCCTGTACTTGGAAGGCGTGCGCCGCTACGGTTTCCATGGCCTGTCGTACGAGTACATCGCGCAGCGCCTGAAACAGGCGCTGCCGGACATCGCCATGGGCAAGATCGTCACGGCCCACCTGGGCTCGGGCGTCTCGGCCTGCGCCATGCACCACGGCAAAAGCGTCGACAGCACGATGGGATTCACGGCCCTGGAAGGCCTGCCGATGGGCACGCGTCCGGGCCGCCTGGATCCCGGCGTGGTGCTGTGGATGATGGAACAGGGCATGAGCCACGACGAGATCGAGCACCTGCTGTACCACGACTGCGGCATGAAGGGCCTGTCCGGCATCAGCAACGACATGCGTGAACTGCTGGCCAGCGACGCGCCGTCGGCCAAGCTTGCGCTCAAGTACTTCGCCTGGCGCGTGGCGGAAGGCATGATCGGCCTGGGCTGCGCCATGAACGGCATCGACGGCATCGTCTTCACCGCCGGCGTGGGCGAGAACTCCGCCGAGATCCGCCAGGCCATCAGCGAGCACTGGGGCTGGCTGGGCATCAAGCTGGATCCGGAACGCAACGCCCACAACGGGCCGCGCATCTCCAGCGACGACAGCCGCGTCGGCGTCTACGTCGTGCGCACGAACGAGGAACTGGTCATCGCGCAGCACACCCTCGCCCTGGTGCGCCAGCAATGAACGCGCTACTGCCGCTGGCGGGCAAGCGCGGGCTGGTGACCGGTATCGCCAACGCCGATTCCATCGCCTGGGGCTGCGCCAAGGCGTTCCGGGCGATGGGCGCGGAACTGGCCGTGACCTACCTGAACGACAAGGCGCTGGCGCACGTGGAACCGCTGGCGCGGCAGGTCGACGCCAAACTGCTGATGCCGATGAATCTGCTGAACGACGGCGAACTCGAGGCCGTGTTCGACCGCATTACGCAAGACTGGGGCGCACTCGATTTCGTGCTGCACTCCGTGGCCTACGCGCCGCGCGACGACCTGCACGGCCGCGTCACGGACTGTTCGCGTGCGGGCTTCCTGCAGGCGATGGACGTGTCGTGCTGGTCATTCATTCGCATGGCCAAGCTGGCCGAACCGCTCATGGCGAACGGCGGCGCCCTCTTCTGCATGAGCTACTACGGCTCGCAGATGGTGGTCGATCACTACAACATGATGGGGCCGGTGAAGGCGGCGCTGGAATCCGCCACGCGCTACCTGGCGGCCGAATTGGGCCCGCAGGGCATCCGGGTGCATGCGATATCGCCGGGGCCGCTCAAGACGCGCGCCGCGTCCGGCATCGCGGAATTCGATTCGATGCTGGACCGCGCCCAGGCCAAGGCGCCCGCGCGCAGCCTGGTGTCCATCGACGACGTGGGCGAAGCCACTGCCTGGCTGGCCACCGACGCCGCGCGCCTGATGACCGGGCAGACCCTGTACATCGACGGCGGCTATCACATCATCGACTGAGCCGCTCAGGCCAGCGTGTCCGGCGGGCCCTGGCGCCAGCGCTCGATCGCCTCGACCGCCTGCTCAGGCGTGCCGAAGATCTTGTCGCGGCCGATCTTCTTGACCAGGCCGGAGCGCTCCAGCGCCGTCCGGAACTTGCCGTGCCCCCCCGCGACCAGCAGCGTGATCCCGCGCTCGTCCAGTTTGCGCTTGAGCTCATACAGGGCTTCGACCGCATCGGCGTCGGCCTGGGTCATGGCCTCGGCGTCCAGCACGAACCAGCGCACGTCGCCGGCCTGTTCGATGATTTCACGGGCGCGCCGGCGGAAGGCGTCCGCGTTGAAGAACCACACCGATGACTCGAACAGCCAGATCACCGTGCCCGGCACCGGATGGGCATCGGGATTCAGGTGCAGCTTGCCCAGCACCGATTCCCCGGGCAGGCGGCCCAGCAACGCATCGCGGGGGTTGCCCGACACGTACATGGCGTACAGCAGCGTCGCGCCCACAGACACGGCCACGCCCTGCAGCACGCCGAACCCCACCACACCCACCGCCGCCAGGATGCCGAACGCCAGTTCGATCCGCGAGATCCTGGCCAGGCGCTTGAAGGCGTGCCAGTCGAACAGGCTGGCGGCGGCCAGCAACAGGATGGCCGACAGCGCCGCCTGCGGCAGCCAGTACAGCGGCGCGCTCAACAGGCCCACCACCACTGCCAGTGCGGCGGCGGCGCTGATGCTGACCAGCGGCGACGCCCCGCCAGCCACCAGGCCCACCGCGGTGCGCGAATCCGCGCCGGTCACTACATAACCCTGGAACAGGCCCGCGGCCACGTTGGCCGCGCCAAAGCCGACCAGCTCGCGGTTCGGGTCGACGTGCTCGCCCGAACGCGCCGCAAAGCTGCGCGCCGTCACGATGCCGCTGGAGAAGCTGACGACCAGCACGCCCGCGGCGCCCAGCAGGATGCTGTCGATGCCCTCCAGGCGCGTCGGCACGCTGAACGCAGGCAGGCCGGCGGGCACCTCGCCCACCACCGCGATGCCCAGCGCCGGAAAATTGAAGATCCACGAAAGCAGGCAGGCGCCGGCCACCAGCAGGATGGGCCCCGGCCAGGTGGGCCGCCAGCGCTTGATGGCCACCAGCATCAGGCAGGAGGCCAGCCCCAGGCACAGCGTCGGAATCTGGATCTCGGACAGCCGCCGGGAGAGCTCCATGAAGGGATGCACCAGACCGCTGTTGCGCAGCCCCACGCCCGTTAGGCCGCTAAGCTGCGACATCGCCAGGGTGACCGCCACGCCCGCCATGTAGCCGATCAGGACGGGCCGCGACAGCAGGTTGGCCAGCACGCCCAGGCGCAGCACGCGCGCGATCAGGCAGCCGATGCCGACGGCCAGCGCAATGCTTGTGGCGCCCAGCAGGCGGTCTTCGGGGGTGGTCAGCGCCATGCCGGTCAGGGTGGCGGCGATCAGGGTGCAGGTGGCGGTGTCGGGGCCCACGATAAGGGTGCGCGACGAACCGAACAGCGCGTAGCCCAGCATGCCCGCGATGGCGGCCCACAATCCCGCGACGGGCGGCACGCCCATCATGGCGGAATACGCCAGGCCCACCGGCAGCGCCACCGCAGCCACGCTCAGGCCCGCGGTGATGTCGCGCCGCGCGGATTCCCGGGTGACGCCCCGGAAGTTGTTCAGGCCAGGAATGAATCGTAGGTTCATGGTGCAGCGGGACGACCAGAAGAAGAAGCTCCCGCAAGGCGCGGGACGACCGGCAAGCCTACACCAAGCCCGCCGCGCGTTGCGCGCGGCGGGTCAAGGGTTTGGGGATTTTAGTGCTTTGGGCGAGAGCGGTATCCGCGGTCCCGGCAAGAATAGCCGCCCCGCCGCCGGGCCGGCCCAAGGCGGGGCAGCCCCCTCGGGGGGCAGCAAGCGCGCAACGCGCGCGCAGCGTGGGGGCTTATTACCCCTTTCTGGCTTCCAGCACGGCCACGGCCGGCAGGGTCTTGCCTTCCAGGAATTCCAGGAAGGCGCCGCCGCCGGTCGAGATGTAGCCGACCTGTTCGCCGATGCCGTACTTGGCGATGGCGGCCAGCGTGTCGCCGCCGCCGGCGATCGAGAAGCC
The DNA here is from genome assembly GCF_000236785.1 of Achromobacter arsenitoxydans SY8. GTDB lineage: Bacteria > Pseudomonadota > Gammaproteobacteria > Burkholderiales > Burkholderiaceae_B > Achromobacter > Achromobacter arsenitoxydans. Next base: position 93,654 of record NZ_AGUF01000047.1, read on the forward strand.
TTCCGAGTCGGCGATGGCGCGCGCCACCACTTCCGTGCCGTTGGCGAATTGGTCGAACTCGAACACGCCCACCGGGCCGTTCCAGACGATGGTGCCGGCCTTCTTCAGGATCTCGGCCAGCTGCGCCGCGGTCTGCGGGCCGATGTCCAGGATCATGTCGTCGTCGGCCACGTCGGTGGCGGCCTTGACGGTGGCTTCGGCGTCGGCGCCGAAGGACTTGGCGCACACCACGTCCACCGGAATCGGCACGGCCGCGCCGCGCTTTTTCATGATGTCGATGACGGCGCGCGCCTGGTCGACCTGGTCGGGTTCGGCCAGCGACTTGCCGATGGACAGCCCGGCGGCCAGCATGAAGGTGTTGGCGATGCCGCCGCCCACGACCAGCTGGTCGACCTTGTCGGCCAGCGACTGCAGGATCGACAGCTTGGTGGACACCTTGGAGCCGCCCACGATGGCGACCAGCGGACGCTTGGGCTCATGCAGGGCGCGGCCCAGGGCTTCCAGTTCGGCTTCCAGCAGCGGGCCTGCGCAGGCCACGGGCGCGAAGCGCGCGATGCCGTGCGTGGTGGCTTCGGCGCGGTGGGCCGTGCCGAAGGCGTCGTTGACATAGACGTCGCACAGCGCAGCCATCTTCTTGGACAGCGCTTCGTCGTCCTTCTTTTCGCCGACGTTCACGCGGCAATTTTCCAGCAGCACGACCTGGCCGTGATCGACCTGCACGCCGTCGACCCAGTCGCGCACCAGCTGCACGGGCATGCCCAGCAGTTCGGACAGGCGCTGGCCGACCTTGGCGAGCGAGTCGGCGTCGGTCAGCACGCCTTCTTTCGGACGGCCCAGGTGGGACGTGACCATCACAGCGGCGCCGGCGTCCAGCGCCAGGCGAATGCCGGGCACCGAGGCGCGGATGCGGGTGTCTTCCGAGATGCGGCCGGCGTCGTCAAACGGGACGTTCAGGTCGGCGCGGATGAACACACGCTTGCCGGACAGGGCGCCGGCCTTGGCCAGCGCGGACAAAGTATTGACCTTGGACATATTTGGATTCCTTCGGTAGGCGAACAAAGGGGACGAACCCATTTTCCGCAATGGCGGAAAACAAATCCGTCCCCTTATGGACTGGCGGTGTGCTTACTTGGCCGACATCAGCGCGACGGTGGTGTCGAGCATGCGGTTCGAGAAGCCCCACTCGTTGTCGTACCAGGACGAGACCTTGACCAGGCGGCCCGAGACCTTGGTCAGCGACGCGTCAACGGTGCTGGAGGCCGGATTGTGGTTGTAGTCCACCGAGACCAGGGGTTCGGTGTTGTAGTCCAGGATGCCCTTCAGTTCGCCTTCGGAGGCGGCCTTCAGGATGCTGTTCACTTCTTCGGCGGTCGTGTCGCGGCTGGCCACGAACGACAGGTCGACCAGCGACACGTTGATGGTCGGGACGCGGATGGCGTAGCCGTCCAGCTTGCCGTTCAGTTCCGGCAGCACCAGGCCCACGGCGGCGGCGGCGCCGGTCTTCGTGGGGATCATGCTCATCGTGGCCGAACGCGCGCGGCGCAGGTCTTCGTGGTAGACGTCGGTCAGGACCTGGTCGTTGGTGTAGGCGTGAACGGTGGTCATCAGGCCGTTTTCCAGGCCCAGCTTGTCGTTCAGCGGCTTGACCAGCGGGGCCAGGCAGTTGGTGGTGCACGAAGCGTTGGAGATGACGGTGTCCGTCGACTTCAGCACGCCGTGGTTGACGCCGTAGACGATGGTGGCGTCGACATCCTTGCCGCCCGGGGCCGAGATGATGACCTTCTTGGCGCCGCCCTTGATGTGCGCGCCGGCCTTTTCCTTGGTCGTGAAGAAGCCCGTGCATTCCAGCACGACGTCGACCTTCAGTTCGCCCCAGGGCAGTTCGGCCGGGTTGCGGTTGGCCAGCACGCGGATCTTGTCGCCGTTGACGACCATGAATTCGCCGTCGACTTCGACGGTGCCCGGGAACTTGCCGTGGGCGGTGTCGTAGCGCGTCAGGTGCGCGTTCGTCTTGGGATCGCCCAGGTCGTTGATGGCGACGATTTCGATATCGTGCTTCTTGCCACCTTCATAGTGGGCACGCAGGATGTTGCGGCCGATGCGACCGTAACCGTTGATGGCGACGCGAATGGTCATGACTAAGCTCCTTTTTTACAAAACTTGCTTGACGGTCTCGGCCACCTTGTCGGCGGTCAGCCCGAAGAATTTGAACAGTGCGCCGGCAGGTGCGGACTCGCCGTAGCGGTCAATGCCGACCACGGCGCCTTCCAGGCCCACGTATTTGTGCCAGAAGGCGGTGACGCCGGCTTCGACGGCCACGCGCGGCAGGCCCTTGGGCAGCACGGATTGCTTCCAGGCGGCGTCCTGCTTGTCGAAGACGTCGGTGCTGGGCATGGAGACCACGCGCACCGCGATGCCTTCCTTGGCGAGCGCCGCTTGCGCGTCCAGCGCGATGGCGACTTCCGAGCCGGTGGCGATGATGACGGCGCGGGCGCCGTCGGCGTCGCGCAGCACATAGCCGCCGCGGGCGATGGCGTCCACGGTGGCCGCGTCGCGCTGCACAAAGGGCAGGTTCTGGCGCGACAGCAACAGGGCCGTGGGGCCGCCGTCATGCACGTCCATGCCGATGCTGGTCGGGCGCGTCACCGCGGCGTTCCAGGCCACCGCGGTTTCGGTGGTATCGCAGGGGCGCCACAGCGACAGGTTGGGGATCAGGCGCAGGCTGGCCGCGTGTTCGATGGACTGGTGGGTCGGGCCGTCTTCGCCCAGGCCGATGGAGTCGTGGGTGAACACGTGGACGACGCGCTGCTTCATCAGCGCGGCCATGCGGATGGCGTTGCGCGAGTAGTCGGAGAACGTCAGGAACGTGCCGCCGAACGGCAGGTAGCCGCCGTGCAGGGCCACGCCGTTCATGATGGCGGCCATGCCGAATTCGCGCACGCCGTAGTTGATGTGGCGGCCGAACTGGATGCCCTTGTCGCCGGCGCGGACGGCGGCGACGCCCTTCCAGTCGGTGAAGTTGGAGCCGGTCAGGTCGGCCGAGCCGCCCAGCATTTCCGGCAGCAGCGGCGCCAGCGCGGCGATCGCGAACTGCGACGCCTTGCGCGTGGCGACGGTTTCGCCCTTTTCGAGCGTGGCGGCCAGGAAGGCCTTGAACTGGTCGGCGTAGCCGGCGGGCATTTCGCCCTTCATGCGGCGCGTGAATTCAGCGGCCTCGGCGGGGAATTCGGCGGCGTAGGCGTCGAACGCGGACTGCCATTCGGCCTGGGCCGCGGCGCCCTGCTTGCGGCCGTCCCAGCCGTCGTAGATGTCCTGCGGGATCTGGAAGGGTTCCGACGACCAGCCCAGCGCGGCGCGCGTGGCGGCGATTTCGTCCTTGCCCAGCGGGGCGCCGTGCACGTTGTGCGTGCCGGCCATGTTGGGCGAACCCTTGCCGATCACGGTGCGGCAGACGATCAGGGTGGGCTTTTCCGATTGCGAACGCGCGGCCTTGATGGCTGCGTCGACGGCGGCGACGTCATGGCCGTCGACGCCGCGGATCACGTTCCAGCCGTAGCCTTCGAAGCGCTTGGCGGTGTCGTCGGCAAACCAGTGTTCGACGTGGCCGTCGATGGAGATGCCGTTGTCGTCATACAGCACGACCAGCTTGCCCAGCTTCAGGGTGCCGGCCAGCGAGCACACTTCGTGCGAGATGCCTTCCATCAGGCAGCCGTCGCCGGTGAAGGCGTAGGTGTGGTGGTCGACAAGCGTGTGGCCGGGCTTGTTGAATTCGGCGGCCAGCAGCGCTTCGGCCAGCGCCATGCCCACGGCGTTGCCCAGGCCCTGGCCCAGCGGGCCGGTGGTGGTTTCCACGCCCGGGGTGATGCCCACTTCGGGGTGGCCCGGGGTCTTGGAATGGAGCTGGCGGAAATTCTTGAGTTCTTCGATCGGCAGATCGTAGCCCGTCAGGTGCAGCAGGGCGTAGATCAGCATCGAGCCGTGGCCGTTGGACAGCACGAAGCGGTCGCGGTTGGCCCAGGCGGGATCCTTGGGATTGTGGCGCAGGTTGCCGGCCCACAAGGCCTGGGCGATTTCCGCCATGCCCATGGGAGCACCCGGATGCCCGGAGTTCGCTTGTTGCACGGCATCCATCGCGAGGGCGCGGATGGCATCCGCCAAGGCAAGTTTAGGGGCGGTCGGATTGCTCATTCGGAAGGCTCTTTGAAACCGGCGCGCCTACGGAAGAAATAGGGCCGGTTGAGTAGGTTGCGAAGCAGGTGATTTTAGCATCAGGGGATTTCCCGGAGGCCATCGGCCGGATGCCCTATGTAATCGTGCGTTTCCGGGGGAAAGGAACAAGCGGTGGTAGGCTACGCGTACACTCTCGCCGCCCCTTGTATCCCGACCCCGCGACACCCATGCCCGCCCCACGCTTTTACTGCGACGTTCCGCTGTCCGCCGGCGCCCGCATCGCCCTGCCCGACGCCCTGGCCCACCACGCCCTGCGCGTGCTTCGCCTGCGCGCTGGCGAAACCATCGTCTTGTTCAACGGCCTGGGCGGCGAATATCCGGCCGTCCTGGAAATCGACGGCAAGGCCGGCTTTGCCCAACTGGGCGATTTCGATCCTCGCGAGGCCGAGCTGGCCGGCCGCATCACAGTCGCGCAAGGGCTGCCTTCCGGCGACAAGATGGACTGGGTGGTGGAAAAGGCCGTGGAACTGGGCGCGGCCCACGTCAGCCCCATTGCGGCGCAGCGCAGCGTGCTGCAGCTGTCCGGCCCGCGGCTGGAAAAACGGGTCGCCCACTGGCAGCGCATCGCGCAATCGGCCGCGGAGCAGTGCGGCCGCAACCGGCTGATGACCGTCGATGCGCCGCAGACGCTGGCCGACTGGCTGGCGCAGCCCGCCGACGGGCTGCGCCTGCTGTGCCATCCCGAAGCCGCGGAAGACCTGGCGGGCAGGCTGCGCGCCATGCCCGACGCGCGGGCGCTGACCCTGCTGGTCGGGCCCGAAGGGGGATGGTCTGACAAGGAACTGGAACAGGCCCGCCAGGCGGGCGTGCAGGCGGTGCGCTTTGGCCCCCGCGTGCTGCGTACCGAAACCGCAGGGCTGGCGCTGCTGTCGGCCGTCAGCGCCTTGCTGGGCTGGTAAGCCCCAATAAGCGGGTAGGCCCCAATAAACAGAAAGGCCGGGGAACCGCCCCGGCCAGGAATTCAGTCGTTTTCGCCGTAGGGCGCCGCGGCCACGCCGGGCTCGGGATCGGGATGCTTGCCGGCGTGCTCGATGACGTAGGCGAAGACGCGGCCGTTCTCGTGCGCGAAGTCCGCCGCGTCCGAACATACGGTTTCAATGCGGCCGGCGTCCTCTTCAAGCGCCGGATCGCCCGAATGCAGCCGGTACAGCCATAGCACCACGCCAGATTTGTGATCCAGGACGGTGTCGCACAGGCAGTCGTACAGGGCGTCCAGGTTGCCGCCGAAATACTCGGGAAAATCCACCGCCTTGACGATGGCTCGCAATACGGCCGAGCGGCTGCGGCAGGGGTCGCAATTGGCGACGAACAAGGACAGGCCGAGTTCGTGCGCGGCATCGACCACGGCCTTCTTGTCCAGCCCTTCATGGGCCAGCGCTCCTCCGCGCATCAGTTGCCGCTGCAAAGTAGATTGGCCATTGCGCGTCATGCCTGAGCCCCCCCGAAAAAGGCGATCACTTCGTCGTTACGCTGCATCGTATCGGCATAACCCAGTTCTATCAATCGCTTGGTGTAGCTTGCTTCGAACAAGAGGTAGGACATCAGGGCTCCCCCGCCAGGACGGCCTGGATCGGACGATACACCGAGTACGCGGAAAAGGGCACGCGCCTGGGCGGGCATGTCGTGCAGATGCTCCAGCGCCATCAGGTCCAGCGACTGGCTGGGCGTGATCGTCAGCACCTCGATGCGGCGCACGGTGCTGCTGCGGGCGCCATCGGGGCCGGCCTGGTCCATCAGGTAGTTGATCCGCTCCAGGCGCTCGACGTCCACCGACAGGCCATCCAGGAAGATGCTGGACAGCGCATGGCCGCCCACCTGGGCCAGCGACGGGTACGGCGGGGAATCCTCGCGGTTCTCGGGGTGGGTGTCGTCGCGATAGCCCGTGCCGATCACCAGCACCCGGTGGGCGCCCAGGTGGATGGCCGGACTGATGGGCGCCAACTGGCGCATCGACCCGTCGCCGCACCATTCGCCCTTGCCGTGCACCTGCACCTGGCGGGCGGGAAAGACAAAGGGGATGGCGGACGACGCCATCAGATGGTCGATGCCGATGGGCGTGGGAATCGCCAGGCGCAGATAGCGGTGCCAGGGTTCGATAGGCGTGTGCGCCTGGTAGAACGTCAGGTGCTCGCCGCTGGTGTAGCCCGACGCCGTGATCGCCAATGCGGACAACGAGCCGCTTTCCAGGTTGGCGCGCAGGTTCTGGAAATCGAGCACCCGCTCCAGCAGCGCCTGCATGGGCGCATTGTCGAGCAGGGAATGGGGCCGCTTGCGGGTCAGGCCCGAATACATCCAGCCCAGCGACAGCAGGCCCAGCCAGCGCACGCCGGTGCGGATCAGGCCGGGCGCGTCGGCCCGGTAGATCATGTCGGTGTTCAGCGACGACCACAGGCGGCGGATGCGCCGCACGCCCAGGTGGGGCCGGTTCGCGCGGCAGGCCAGCGCGGCGGCGTTGATTGCGCCCGCGGACGTGCCGCAAATGATGTCGAAGGGGTTCTGGAAACGGGAATGCCAGTCGGGGTCCAGCAGCTCCATGATGGCGCTGAGCACCCCCACCTGATACGCGGCGCGCGCGCCGCCGCCCGTCAGGACCAGGCCGGTGGGCGTGCGTGGGCACGCCCGGCCGGCCGGCGTCACTTCAACGCGGAATGTTGACATCGACCACCGTCATCGCGGTCATGTTGACGATGCGGCGCACGGTGGAGCTGGAGGTCAGGATATGCACCGGGGCGTTGCAGCCCAGCAGGAAGGGGCCCACCGCCACGTTGCCGCCGGCCGCCGTCTTGAGCAGGTTGTAGGCGATGTTGCCCGAGTCTACGTTCGGGCACACCAGCAGGTTGGCTTCGCCCTTGAGCGTGGACGACGGCAGGATGCGCATGCGCAGCGCCTCATCCAGCGCGCAGTCGCCGTGCATTTCGCCGTCGATCTCCAGTTCAGGGTCGATCTGGCGCACCAGTTCCAGCGCGCGGCGCATCTTGGCGCCCGATGCCGAACTGCCCGAACCGAAGTTCGACCGCGACAGCAGCGCCGCCTTGGGCGCCAGGAACATGCGGCGCATTTCGCGGGCGGCGGCCACGGTGAATTCGGCGATCTGCTCGGCCGTGGGCTCGTCGTTCACGTGCGTGTCCACCAGCACCACCGTGCGCTCATTGAGCAGCAGGATGTTCATGGCGGCGTACACGTTGTGGCCCGGGCGGCGGCCGATCACCTCGTCCACGAAACGCAGATGATCATGGTAGGCGCCGACCGACCCGCAAACCATGCCGTCGGCGTCGCCCAGGTGCACCATCATCGCGCCAATCAGGGTCATGCGGCGGCGCATTTCCACGCGCGCCATTTCCTTGGTGATGCCGCGCCGGCACATCAGTTCCCAGTAGGTGGTCCAGTACTGGTGGAAGCGCTCGTCGTATTCCGGATTGGTGACTTCGACATCTTCACCCAGGCGCAGGCGCAGGCCCAGCTTTTCGATGCGGGTCAGCAGCACCGACGGGCGGCCCACCAGGATCGGACGGGCCAGGCCTTCGTCCACGATCACCTGCACTGCGCGCAGCACGCGCTCGTCCTCGCCTTCCGCGAAGACGATGCGAGCGGGGCCGCCTTCGCGCACGATGCGCTTGGCGGCCGAGAACAACGGCTTCATGAACGCGCCCGAGTGGTACACGAACTGCTGCAGCTGCTCTTCGTAGGCTTCCAGGTCGGCCAGCGGACGCGTGGCCACGCCGCCTTCCATTGCCGCCTTGGCCACGGCCGGCGCGATGCGCACGATCAGGCGCGGGTCGAACGGCTTGGGAATCAGGTATTCGGGACCGAACGAGATGTCGAACGTGCCGTAGGCCGCGGCCACGACTTCGTTCTGCTCTTCTTCGGCCAGCTCGGCGATGGCATAGACCGCCGCCTTCTCCATTTCACGGGTGATGGTCGTGGCGCCCACGTCCAGCGCACCGCGGAAGATGTACGGGAAGCACAGCACGTTGTTGACCTGGTTCGGGTAGTCCGAACGGCCGGTGGCCATCACCACGTCGTCGCGCACCCCGTGCGCCACTTCCGGCAGGATCTCCGGCGTGGGATTGGCCAGCGCCAGGATCAGCGGGCGCGTGCCCATGGCCGCGACCATCTCGGGCTTGAGCACGCCGCCGGCCGACAGGCCCAGGAACACGTCCGCGCCCTCGATCACTTCGGCCAGCTTGCGCGCGTCGGTCTTTTGCGCAAAGCGCGCCTTGTCCGGGTCCATCAGCGTGGTGCGGCCTTCATAGACCACGCCCTCGATGTCGGTCACCCAGATGTTTTCCAGCGGCAGGCCCAGGTCCACCATCAAATCCAGGCACGCCAGCGCCGCGGCGCCCGCGCCCGACGTCACCACCTTGACCTTCTTGATGTCCTTGCCCACGACCTTCAGGCCGTTGATGAAGGCGGCCGACACGCAGATCGCGGTGCCGTGCTGGTCGTCGTGGAAGACGGGGATCTTCATGCGCTCGCGCAGCTTGCGCTCGACGGTGAAGCACTCCGGCGCCTTGATGTCTTCCAGGTTGATGCCGCCGAAGGTGGCTTCCAGGCCGGCGATGATCTCGACCAGCTTGTCCGGATCGGTTTCGTTGATCTCGATGTCGAACACATCCAGGCCGGCGAACTTCTTGAACAGCACCGCCTTGCCTTCCATCACCGGCTTGGAAGCCAGCGCGCCGATGTTGCCCAGGCCCAGCACCGCGGTGCCGTTGGTGATCACGCCGACCAGATTGCCGCGGGCGGTGTAGCGGTACACGTTGGCCGGATCGGCCACGATTTCCTCACAGGCCGCCGCCACGCCGGGCGAGTACGCCAGGGCCAGGTCGCGCTGGTTCGTCAGTTGCTTGGTAGGCGTGACCGAGATTTTGCCGGGGCGCCCGTGCTCGTGATATTCAAGGGCGGCTTTGCGGAGATTGGCATCCATAGGGGCGGCTTCTGGGTAGAGTATGTGACACGGAAAGAGGGAGGAATTCTATTCCCATGACGGACGTCGCGATACTTTTGCGATATCCGTCCTCCTTGAGAACGAGCGACGAAATCTTACAACAAGCTGAATAACTGTCAGGACTCGTGGGGCTTGAAGGCGGGAAAGCGGCCTTCCGGATCGAACAGCGCCTTCACTTTCCCGTCCAGTCTGAAGGTGGCAAGGCCCGGGGTTTCCAGCTCGGGCCCGGTCTGCGTCCAGGCCGCCGCGTCTGTCAGCACAGCACCCTGCACCCAGGCGAGCGTGCCGCCGTGCCCCAGCATCAGATGCGCCAGGTTGACGGTGGCCGGCGCCTGGGGCTTGAGGGCGTCCAGGCGGTAGCGGCCCAGCCAGTGGTAGCCGTCGTTGGTGGCGAAGGCGTCGCCGCCCGAGGCAAGCTGAAACAGGGACGGCACCAGGCGCTGCACCGTGGCCGAGCGCAGCGGCTGGACGTCGGATTCGCCGAACGGGCCCAGCGACTCTTCCACGCCATCGGCCAGCAGGACGTCCACCGACAACAGCCCCGAGGCCGCGCAGCGCCCCGCCGGCCAGGGCGCCGGCGCCGCCAGCCATTGGGCCAGTGTCATGTCGCCCGGCAATCCGGCGAACTGCCGCACCCCGGCCCGGGCCAGCGCTGCCAAGGTCACGCCGGGTTCGGCGCGCCACCGGGGCGCGTCGCCCTCCAGCCGGGCCAGGCCGGCCAGCAAAACGGGATCCACCCGCAGTTGCGGTCCCGAGGCCGGGGCATGGGGGCCGTCGGCGCCTTCCAGCGTCAGGGCGACGCGGTACTCGGCGCATAGCTTGCGCGCCTGCGCCACGTCGGCATCGCGCGCCGGCGTGAGAATGGCGCACGCGCCGCCCGCCCCGCCCTCGCCCAGGTCGCGGACCTCGCCCTGGCAGACCAATGCCAGTCGTTGCACAAAGGCCGCCCAGGGCGTCTGGACCGGACGACGGCCAAGGAGGAAGGCGCGCCGGGATGGCTGCATGACTACAATTCCTTTTTTGCTAGTTAACGCTTTCGAGATTCCGATGCCCCGCCTTGCCGACCGCACCCACGATTTCCTGACGTTCCAGGTCATGGAACTGTTCAAGCAGGCGCAGGCGCTGCAGGCGGCGGGCAAGGACATTATCAGCCTGGGCATCGGCGAACCGGACTTTACCGCGCCCCCCCAGGTGGTGGAAGCGCTGGACCGCGCCGCCCGGGCCGGGCTCAGCGGCTACAGCCCCGGCGCGGGGATCGCGCCGCTGCGCGAGGCCATCGCCCAGTTCTACCAGGACCAGTTCGGCGCCACGATCAATCCGCGCCGCGTCATCGTCACGGCCGGCGCTTCCGGCGCCCTGACGCTGGCCTGCGCGGCCCTGGTGAACACGGGCGGCGAAGTGCTGATGCCGGACCCGTCCTACCCGGCCAACAGCAACTTCGTGCTGGCCGCGGGCGGCGTGCCGCGGCTTATCCCCAGCACGGCCGAAAAGCGCTTCCAGCTGTCCGCCGACGACGTCGCCCGGCACTGGACGCCCGCCACCCAGGGCGTGATGGTGGCCTCGCCCAGCAACCCCACCGGCACGTCCATCGCCCATGACGAACTGGCCGAACTGCTGGCGCAGGTGCGCGCGCGCGACGGCTTCGCCATTGTCGACGAGATCTACCTGGGCCTGTCCTACGACGGCCAGCCGCGGTCGGCCCTGACGCTGGACGGCGACGTCATCGTCATCAACAGCTTCTCGAAGTATTTCCACATGACGGGCTGGCGCCTGGGCTGGATGATCGTGCCCGAGGCCATGGTGGCCCCGGTGGAAAAGATCGCATCCAGCCTGGCGATCTGCGCGCCTACGCTGGCCCAGCACGCCGCGCTGGCCTGCTTCACGCCCGCCGCGCTGAAAATCTTCGAACACCGCCGCGAGGCCTTCAAGCAGCGCCGCGATTACCTGCTGCCGGAATTCGAGCGGCTGGGCATCGACGTGCCGGTCAAGCCGGACGGCGCCTTCTATATTTATGCCGACATCAGCAGCCTGGGAATGGACAGCGCCGCGTTTTCGCAGCGCCTGCTGCTGGAAGCCGGGGTGGCAGCCGTGCCGGGGCTGGACTTCGGCCCGGCCCACGCCGCGCACACCATGCGGTTTTCCTACGCCACGGGCCTCGACCGCCTGGAAGAGGCTGTGGCCCGGATGGGCGTGCTGCTGGGACGCTGACGCAAAAAAGGCGCGCCCTCCGGGGCGCGCCTTCGGATCAGGCGAGATGTCAGTCGCGGGCCAGGGCGATGCCCGACGCCAGCGCCAGGCGCCGGCGTTCCGCCTGCACCTTCGCGCCGTAGCCGTTGTCGTCCGGACCGGTGGAACCCACGTAACAGGCCAGGCCGCCGTCCACGGAACCGCGGCGGTTGATGCAGTCGCGCAGGATCGTGGCGCCGACGCCAATGTTGGCGGCCGGATCCAGCGCGTTCTTGCCGACCGCGTCGAACTTCTCCTGGTGCACGCTGGTCATGACCTGCATCAGGCCCTGCGCGCCCACATGGCTTTCGGCCAGCGGGTTGTAGCGCGACTCGATGGCGATCACGGCCAGGACCAGCAGGGGGTCCAGCTGTTTTTCGCGGCTCACCTTGTACACGGTGTTCAAGAGCGGGCCGGTCGCGTCATAGGCGACCTTGTACTTGCGCGAGATATAGTTGCGCAAGGCTTCCGCCTGCGGTCCCGTAGCCGCCGAGGCGGTCTTCTTGGGCGCGGGCGGCGCGACGCGGGCCGGCCCCAGCATGCCGGTGGCGTTGCTGGCGGGTGCGGCGGGTACGGCCATGGCAATTGCCGACGCAGTGTCGGAACCCAGTTCGGAGCCGGCTTCGGTATCGGAGCCGGCCTGCATGGATGAAGGCGCTAGGGCGGTCAACAAGGCTTTGTGCACTTGCAATGCCTGGTCGCGCAAACCAGGCAGGGCGAATCCCATGCTTACCGTCACAATGACCGCGATGCCCAGATAGACAGAGCAAATGCGCAGCGATTCGGCAAGATATTCGTGCACTCCTTGGGCCATGTTCCTGAACAGGCTGGCCACTGACGCATCGGGCATAAAACCTCCTGCGTAAAAAAGAGGGAGTCAATGTTAACCTCTCTTTGAACCTGAAATGTAACCAAATCGCTGGGATCTGTAGTGAAATACCGCGACCTTAGAGACTTCCTCGCCCAACTTGAACGGATGGGCGACCTCAAACGCATCGCCGCGCCGGTCTCCACGCGGCTGGAAATGACCGAAATTTCCGATCGCGTGCTGCGCGCCGAAGGGCCCGCCCTGCTGTTCGAAAACACCGTCCACGACGGGCAGCCCGCGCAGATGCCGGTGCTGGCCAACCTGTTCGGCACTCCTGCCCGCGTGGCCCGCGGCATGGGCGCGGACGACGTCAGCGCCCTGCGCGACATCGGCGAACTGCTGGCCTCGCTGCGCGAGCCCGAGGCGCCCAAAGGCCTGCGCGATGCGCTGGCCAAGGTGTCCATGCTGAAGTCCGCGCTCTGGGACATGAGCCCCAAGAACGTCAAAAGCCCCGCCTGCCAGGAAATCGTCTGGGAGGGCAAGGACGTAGACCTGACTCGCCTGCCGATCCAGACCTGCTGGCCCGGCGACGTGGCGCCGCTGCTGACCTGGGGGCTGGTCATTACGCGCGGCCCCAACGCCAAGCGCCAGAACCTGGGCATCTACCGCCAGCAGTTGCTGGGGCCGAACAAGCTGATCATGCGCTGGCTGTCGCACCGCGGCGGCGCGCTGGATTTCCGCGACCACGCGATCGCGAACCCCGGCACGCCCTTCCCCATCGCGGTCGCGCTGGGCGCCGACCCGGCCACCACCCTGGGCGCGGTCACGCCGGTGCCGGACAGCCTGTCCGAATACCAGTTCGCCGGCCTCCTGCGCGGCTCGCGTACGGAAGTGGCGCAGGCGCTGGGCAGCAACCTGTCCGTGCCGGCCTGGGCCGAAATCGTGCTCGAAGGCCACCTGCTGCCGTCGTCGGACCCGCGCGCCATCAAGCCCGTGGTGCCGGAAGGCGTCAACCCGCCCGCGGATACCGGCTATGAAATGGCGCTGGAAGGCCCCTACGGCGACCACACCGGCTATTACAACGAGCAGGACTGGTTCCCCGTGTTCACGGTGGAGCGGATCACGATGCGGCGCAATCCCATCTACCACTCCACCTACACCGGCAAGCCGCCCGACGAGCCCGCCGTGCTGGGCGTCGCGCTAAACGAGGTCTTCGTGCCCCTGCTGCGCCGCCAGCTCCCGGAAATCGTGGACTTCTACCTGCCGCCCGAGGGCTGCAGCTACCGTCTGGCCGTGGTGTCGATCCGCAAGCAGTATGCGGGCCACGCCAAGCGGGTCATGTTCGGGCTATGGAGCATCCTGCGCCAGTTCATGTACACCAAGTTCATCGTCGTGGTGGACGAGGACATCAATCCGCGCGACTGGAAGGAAGTCGTGTGGGCGATGACCACCCGCATGGACCCGGTACGCGACACGCTGCTGGTCGAGAACACCCCCATCGACTACCTGGACTTCGCCTCGCCGGTGTCGGGCCTGGGCGGCAAGATGGGCCTGGACGCCACCAATAAATGGCCGGGCGAGACCAGCCGCGAGTGGGGCACCCCCATCACGATGGACGCCGACGTCAAGAAACGCGTAGACGATATGTGGGGACAACTGGGGCTTTGAGGTCCCGGCCCCTCGCGTCAAATAAAAACCCCGCCTCTGCATGCGCATGAAGGCGGGGTTTCTTTTGGCGGCGACAGCTGCGGGCATTACCCCCTGTCGCGATCCTGGCGCATGCCCCGCCACGCTTTGAACAATTGCCAGCCGACCAAGGCGCCGCCGGCGACTTTCAAAAGCTTGGACCGCTTGCCGCCACGCATGAACATGGCCGACAGGGACGAGCTGACGATGGGATATCGCCGCGCCAGCGTGATGGCCTGCAAGGCCCAGCGGGACGCGCCGCTGGACGCCAGCCGGGGCAGCAGGCCGCGCACCAGCGCCGCCGGTTCAAGCTTGCGCCCCGTGGAGACGATGCTTTGCGCCAGCGACTCGCGTTCGATGGCTGCGCGGGCGCGCAGCAGTTCGATGCGCACGGCGCGGTCGACGGTGGGAGATCTTTTGGCCATGGCTCAGGCCTCCTCGCGGCGGCGGACCGCCGCCTCGTCGTCATCGCCCTGCGCATCGCGCACGCGGTCCAGCAGTTCCGCGTCGCGCCCCAGTTCCTCGAGCGTGGCCGAGAACGGGGTTGGGCCGTAGATCAGCCCATGGCGCACCACCAGCAGCAGCACCACGCCTGCAATCCCATAGAAGGCCGCCAACAGGCCCAGGGCCAGGTAGCGGTCTTCGGTGGGCCAGAACGCCACGGCGATGGTGACGGTGGCCACCAGCACTGCCAGCGTCAGGAACAGCAACGCAGCGAACGACAGGCCCAGCAGCTTGAGCAGCCGCGCCTTTTCGTCCGCCGCTTCCAGAGCCAGCAGCTCCAGGCGCGTGCGCGTCAGCCCGACCAGGCTGGACGCAACACCGAAAACAGATTTTCGTAGACCCATGGCTGAAAGAACGCCGGGCGGGGAGCGCGGCAAAACGCCGGCGCCGCCCGCCCGGACGTCCTGCCTTATCAGCGGCGGCTGATCAGCAAACCGAGCAGCAGGCCGGTCACGCCTGCGACCCCGATGGCTTGCCAGGGATTGTCATGCACGTAATCGTCCGTTGCCCGGGCTGCCTTGCGGCCGCGTTCGAGCACGGCGTCCTGGGCTTCGTACAGGGCTTCACGCGTGCGCTTGAGCGAAGTCAGGGCGCGGTCGCGCAATTCGTTGGCCTTGTCGCCGGTGCTGCTGGCGGCTTCGCGCAGCAGGCTTTCGGCGTCATTCAGGCTGGTCTTGACACTGTCGATGAGTTTTTCTTTTGCGACGTCTTCGGATTTTCTCGTTGCCATTTTCTGAGCTCCTGTTGTGTGTCCATGACGAAACCATCATACCAGCCGCCATGCGGTGAACATGGCGCGCTTGCTACCGGGTGCTACTTGATCTGCGTAATCTCGACCGCGGACTTCACGCCGCCCTGATCAATGTCCTGCTTCATCACCAGATTCACCGCCGGGCAATACCAGTCGGTGACCGTGGTGTTCATGCCTGGGATCGGAATGGTCAGGCCCTGGAAGGTGGCCATGGTGGGATCGGAGTTGCGCGTATAGGTGATCGGATGGCAGGACTGCTTGCCCAGCGCGGTGTCCAGCGACGCCTGCTTGCCCACCGTCTTTTCGCCGATGCGAACGGTGGTGCTGGGCTGCCCGCCCACTGGCGCTTCCTTGCCGATCTTCAGGCGGAACGACGAGCCGGGCAGCTTCTGGCCCGCGTTGAGCTTGCCGTCGTAGGCGAACAGGCCGAGCATGCGCAGGTCGAACTGGCCTTCGGACGGTTGCGGCGCTTCGCCGGCGCTGGCGTAGCGCAGGAAAGTGGCCTGGCCGCCTTTGACGGTCATCAGGTAGTCGAGTTTGGATTTGCCGGGCGGCAGGCCCGCGTAGCTGAACCGGGCAACGCCCTGCACGCGCGCGCGGCAGTTGTCGCCATTGCTTTTTGTAACCTCGGCGAAGGTCAGGTCGGCGCCCAGCGCCAGATTGCCGCTGCCGGTGAGCTGCACCGCGCCGCCGTCGTGCATGAATTGCGCGTCGCACACGCCAGCCTGCGCCGTCGCGGCCGCGCCCAGCGCGCCCACCGCAAAAATCAGGGATGCCAGTTTCCGCATCGTCGTCACAAGCCACTCCATAAATCCGGGAAAGCCATTCGCACCGGCAAATGACTGGCTTGATACTACACCGGTTGCCATGCCCGGCGTATGTCGGAACGTGTCGGACGCGGCGCGCTGGCGGCCCCGGTGCGCGCTGGCTAGGCCAGCGCGTGCGCGGCGGGTCGGCGCGCCAGCAGCGACTGGATTTCCGGCACGCACGAACCGCAGCCCGTGCCGCAGCCCAGCGTCGCCTTCAGCGCCGCCAGGTCGCAACCGCGTCCGATGCCGCCCAAGATCGCCGCCTCGCTCACGCCGTTGCAGACGCAAATGGTGCGCGACCGCGCCGCGCCCGCGGCGCGCCCCATCAGCAGCGCGGCAATGCCGGCGGGCGCGTCCCCGCCCGCCGCCCAGGCCAGCAGCGCGTCCTGCGCGCGCAGGTCGCCGGCCAGCAGGAAGGCGCGCAGCCCGCCCTGCCCGCCCGCCACGCGGCGCATGTAGCCGCGCGACGGGTCGTCGAACGCCACGTCGGCACGGCCCAGCGTCAGCGCATCCGCCAGTTCGTCCAGCAGCGCTGCGCCCGGGGCCGCGCGCGACGCCAGCCGCAGCCGGACGCCGTCGGCGCCGGCCGGCAGCACGACGGCATAGTCGAAGCGGCGCAGCCAGGGCGCCAGGCGCGCGCGCAGCGCCATCGCGTCGCCCTGCAGCCATCCCGCGGCCTGCCAGGCCAGGCCGGCGGGTTCGGCGCGCGCCGCGCTGAACTTAAGCTCCGGCTGGCGCGAAATCGGATCCGCCGCGGAATGGGTCAACCCATTCACGCCCAGGCCCGCCATGTAGCCGCTGCCCCAGTGCATGGGAACAAAGGCATGGCCGGGTTGCACGGCATCGTCCGCCTGCGCGGGCAGCACCAGGCTGCCCCGCGGCGTGTGCAGCCGCGTCAGCGCGCCGGGTTCGAGCTTGAGCCGGCGCATGTCCTCGGGATGCAGCGACACCCAGGGTTCTTCGACGTGCTGCGTCAGCGCGCGCGCCAGGGAGGTGCGCGCCATCGTGTGCCAGTGATCACGCAGGCGGCCGGTGGTGAGCTGCAGGGGAAACTCCGCCGACACGGTTTCGGCGGTGGGCCGCCAAGCCACGTCGACAAACCGGGCGCGGCCGCTGGGCGTGGGAAAGACGCCGTCCGCATACAGGCGCGCGGTGCCTTCGCCCTGGCGGTAAGGCCATTGCTGCGGACCGCGCTGGGCCAGGACGTCGTAGTCCAGCGCGCTGTAGTCCAGGTCCCGGCCCGCCGTCATGCGGACGTGCTCGGCGTAGACCTCGGATTCATCGCGGTAGCCGAACAGCGCCGCCTTGGCCGGCGCGATGCGGGCGGCAAGCCGCCGCGCGACCGCCTGCGCCAGCCGCCAGTCGGGCTGCGCGTCCCCGGGCGGCGCGATGGCGGCGCGGACCCGGCTGACGCGACGTTCCGAATTCGTCACGGTGCCCGACTTCTCGGGCCAGGTCGCCGCCGGCAGCACCAGGTCGGCATACGCCAGCGTCTCGGTGCCGGCGAAAGCCTCCTGCACGATCACGAATTCCGCCCGCTCCAGGGCGGCGCGCACGCGGGCCTGGTCGGGCAGCGACTGCGCCGGATTGGTGGCCGCGATCCACAGCACCTTGATGTGTCCCGCCAGCACCGCGTCGAACATATCCAGCGCCGTGGCGCCCGGCGCATCGGGCAGGCTGTCGACGCCCCACAAGGCGGCGACCTCGGCGCGGTCCGCCGGCGAAGCCGGGTCGCGATGGCCCGGCAGCAGGGTCGCCATGCCGCCGGCCTCGCGGCCGCCCATGGCGTTGGGCTGTCCGGTCAGCGAAAACGGCCCGGCGCCGGGCCGGCCGATCTGGCCGGTGGCCAGATGCAAATGGATCAGCGCCGCATTCTTGTCGGTGCCGGCGACCGACTGGTTCAGGCCCATCGTGTAGAGCGACAGCGCCGCACCGGCTTCGCCGAACCAGCGCGCCGCCTGGACGATGTCCTTCGCCGGCACGCCGCAGATGCGCTGCGCGGCTGCGGGCGTGTATTCCTCCACCCGCGTCCGCAGCGTCTCGAAGCCCTCGGTATGGCGCGCGATGTAGCCGTGGTCGACCAAGCCCTCGCGCAGCATCACATGCAGCATGGCGTTGAACAGCGCCACGTCCGACCCCGGCGCCAGCGGCAGGTGCAGGTCCGCGAATGCGGCGGTGTCGGTGCGCCGCGGATCCGCCACGATCACCTTCATGCCGGGCCGGCTGGCGCGCGCAGCCTCCAGCCGCCGGAACAGCACCGGATGCGCGTAGGCCATGTTGGAGCCGGCGATCAGTACGGTATCCGCCAGCTCCAGGTCTTCATAGCAGGCCGGCGGCGCGTCCGCGCCCAGCGTGCGCTTGTAGCCCGAAACCGCGCTGGACATGCACAGGCGGGAATTGGTGTCGATGTTGTTGGTGCCGGCCAGCGCCCGCGCCAGCTTGTTGAAGATGGCGTAGTCCTCGGTCAGGAGCTGGCCGGACAGATAGAAGCCCACGGCGTCCGGACCATGCGCGGCGATCGCGCCGGCCAGCTTGTCCGCGGCCAGATCCAGCGCCTGCTCCAGCCCGATATCCCGCAAGGGGTCCGCCCGGTTCGCGCGCCATTGCGCCGCCAGCACGCGTGCGCCGTCGCGCCGCACCGTGTCGGCCAGAGCCAGGCCCTTGCTGCACAGCCGGCCCCGGTTGGCCGGGTGCGATTCGTCGCCGCGCACGCCCAGCACCGCGCCGTCGCGCACCTGCACGCGCACCCCGCAGCCCGTACCGCAATAACAGCAGATCGACGCGACCTCCCGCGTGCCTTCGGCCCTAATCCCGATGCTGCGTGTCAACGGCATGTCCATCCTTATTCGCCCCCTGCGCCTTCGCCGAACATCAGCCGGTCGCGCAGGGCGTCGATGCGCGCGCCTTCGCGGATCAGCCGCACGTACCAGGCGCTGTCCACCGTGTCGCCGTACAGGCACGCGCCTACCAGCCTGTCGTCCCGGATCACCAGCTTCTTGTAGACGCCGCCCGGCGTGTCGGCCAGCGTGATCGTCTCGGTCTGTTCGCCGCCGGCGAAATCGCCCGCCGAGAACAGGTCGATGCCGGTGACCTTCAGCTTGGTCGACGTGACGCTTCCTTCGTAGCGGCCGATGCCGTGCCGGGCAAGATGGTTGGCCGCCACCTTCGCCTGTTCAAACAGCGGCGCGACCAGGCCGTAGGCCGTGCCGCGATGGCTGACGCATTCGCCCACCGCGTAGATGCGCGGATCGTAGGTCTGCAGGGTGTCGCTGACCACCACGCCGCGGTCGACGTGCAGCCCGCAGCGTTGGGCAAGCTCGCTGTTGGGCTGCACGCCCACGGCCATGACCACGAGGTCCGCGGGAATTTCCTGTCCATCCGCAAAACGCAGCGCCCGTACGCGCCCGTTGTCGCCGCCCAGGATGGCCTGGGTCTGGCGCCCAAGCAGAAAGTTCAGGCCGCGCGCCTCCAGGCTACGTCGCAGCAGGCCGGCGGCCTCGCCGTCCAACTGCCTGTCCAGCAGCGCGGCGCCCAGATGCACGACCGACACGTCCATGCCGCGCGCGGCAAGGCCGTTGGCGGCCTCAAGCCCCAGCAGGCCGCCGCCAATCACGACCGCATGCCGGTAGCGCGTGGACGCCTCGATCATCTGGTTCACGTCGCCGATGTCGCGAAAGGCGACAACGCCGTCCAGGTCATGCCCCGGCACCGGCAGGATCCGGGGGTTGGACCCGGTAGCCAGCAGCAGCCGGTCATATGGCGTGCGCGTGCCGTCATCGGCCTGTACCGTGCGCCGCGCCCGGTCGATGCCCTGCACCTTGCGGTTGCGCAGCAGCCGGATACCGTGGCGGACGTACCAGTCCTCGTCATTGAGCACGATGTCCTGCAAGGTCCGCTCGCCGGTCAGCACGGGCGACAGCAGGATGCGGTTGTAGTTGGTGTGGGGCTCGGCCCCGAACACCGTGATGTCGTAGAGGTCCGGCGCCAGCTTCAGCAATTCCTCGACCGTGCGGATGCCCGCCATCCCGTTGCCGACCACCACCAGCTTCTGCTTTGCCTCCATGGCGTCCCCCTACGCGGCAGCGCGCGCCGCGCCCGCCTCCTCAAGCGCGTCGGGCGCCGCGGGGATGGCCGCATTGGCCTGCGCCGCGGCCTGCGAGCGTTCGGGATTGCCGTGACGGCGGTGCAGGAAGTCGACCACCGCGGCGCGGCACGACAGGTAAGTCGGATCGTTGGCCAGCCGCACGCGGTCGCGCGGCCGGGGCAGCGGCACGGGCAGGATTTCGCCGATAGTCGCGGCCGGCCCGTTGGTCAGCATCACGATGCGGTCCGACAGCAGCACGGCCTCGTCCACGTCGTGCGTCACCATGATGGTGGTCGTGCGCGTCTTGGCCACGATCTTCAGCAGTTCGTCCTGCAGGTGCGCACGGGTCAGCGCGTCCAGCGCGCCGAAGGGTTCGTCCATCAGCAGCACGCCCGGCTCAATCGCCAGCGCGCGCGCAATGCCCACGCGCTGCTTCATGCCGCCGGAAATTTCCCGCGGCAGTTTGTTCTGCGCGGGCAGCAGGCCCACCAGGTCCAGCGCAGCGCGCGTGCGCTCCACCAGCTGCGGGCGTTTTTCCTTGCCGCCAAACACGCGTTCGACCGCCAAGTGCACATTCTGGAAGCAGTTCAGCCATGGCAGCAGCGAATGGTTCTGGAACACCACCGCCCGGTCCGGACCGGGACCGGTGATCTCGCGTTCGGCGCATAGCAGGACGCCGCTGGTGGGCCGGGTCAGCCCCGCGATCAGGTTCAGCAAGGTCGACTTGCCGCAGCCGGAATGGCCGATCAGCGTAATGAACTCGCCCTGCTCGACCGTCAGGTCGATGTCGCGCAGCGCCACGAAGGCGCCCTTGCGGGTATTGAAGGTCTGACCCACGTTCTCGATGCGTACGAATTTCTTCATGGCGCTATTCCTCGGTATAGGTGAAGCGGCGGGCCAGCGCGACCAGCAGGGTCTCCAGCAGCAGCCCCACAATGCCGATCACGAAAATGGCGATAACGATGTGCTCGACCTTCAGGTTGTTCCACTCGTCCCACAGCCAGAAGCCGATGCCCGTGCCGCCGGTCAGCATTTCCGCCGCCACGATCACCAGCCACGCGGTGCCGATGGACAGCCGCACCCCGGTCAGCATGTAGGGCAGCACCGCGGGCAGCAGCACCTTGGTCGTGACCTTCCATTCGGACAGGTTCAGCACCCGCGCCACGTTCAGGTAGTCTTGCGGCACGCGCGACACGCCCACGGCGGTGTTGATGATCATGGGCCAGATCGAACAGATGAAAATGGCCCAGATCGCGGCGGGATTGGCCGCCTTGAACAGCAGCAGTCCCAGCGGCAGCCAGGCCAGCGGCGACACCGGCCGCAGCAGGCTGACAATGGGCGAGAACATGGCCCGCACCGCGGCGTAGCGGCCAATGGCAAAACCCACCGGAATACCGACCAGGGCCGCCAGGCCGAATCCGGCAGCCACACGCTCCAGCGACGCCAGCAGGTTCCAGCCGATGCCCTTGTCGTTCGGGCCGTTGTCATAGAACGGATCCGAGAACAGTTCCACGGCCGCCCGCCAGGTGACGCCGGGCGTGGGGATCTCGGTGATCCGCAACGCCACCACCTGCCAGACCAGCACAAATAGCGCGAAGCCGGCAACCGGCCCCACCACCGCTTTGAGCGCGGACTCCGCGCGTTCCCGCCACAGGGCGGCCAGTTCGTCGCCGCGGCGCGTAATCGTTACGGTAGACATAGCGAGTCTCCTGTCGTGCCGGCCCTCAGGCCTTGACCTTGAAACCGTCGGCATACGCCGCGGGATTGCTGCCGTCCCAGACCACGCCGTCGATAAGCTTGGACGTGCGCACCTCGCTGGCGGGCAGCGCGACGCCGGCTGCCTGCGCGGCCTGCTTGTAGATGTCGATCCGGTTGATCTGTTTGGCGACACCCAGGTAGTCCGGATGCTCCTTCAGGAGGCCCCAGCGCTTGTGCTGCGTCAGGAACCACATGCCGTCGCTCAGGTACGGGAAGTTGGCGGCGCCGTCGGCGTAGAAGCGCATGGCGTGGTCGTCCGTCCACTTCTTGCCCAGGCCGTCGTCGTACTGCCCCAGCATGCGGTCCACGATGCCGCTGGCGTCCGTGTTGACGTAGGACTTGGCGGCGATGGTCTCGGCCGTCTTGCGGCGGTTTTCGGGAGACGCGTCGATCCACTTGCCCGCTTCAAGAATTGCGGCGGTGACGGCGCGCGCCGTGTTCGGATTGCGCGTCACAAAGTCGCCGCTGGTGCCCAGCACCTTTTCGGGGTGGTCGGTCCAGATGCCCTGCGAGGTAACGGTCGTAAAGCCGATCTTGTCCAGGATGGCCCGCGCGCCCCAGGGCTCGCCGACGCAGTAGCCGTCCATGTTGCCCACCCGCATGTTGGCCACCATCTGCGGCGGCGGCACGGTGATGACTTTGGCGTCCTTCATCGGATTGATGCCGTAAGCGGCCAGCCAGTAGTACAGCCACATCGCGTGCGTGCCGGTGGGAAAGGTCTGGGCGAAGGTGTATTCGCGCTTTTCCGCGCCCATCAGTTTGGCCAGCGATTCGCCGTCGCGCGCGCCCGCTTCCAGCAGCTTGTTCGATAGCGTGATGGCCTGGCCGTTCTGGTTCAGGCTCATCAGCACCGCCATGTCCTTCTTGGGTCCGCCGATGCCCAGGTGGACGCCATAGACCAGGCCGTACAGCACATGCGCCATGTCCAATTCGCCGTTCATGAGCTTGTCGCGCACGGCGGCCCAGGACGCTTCCTTGGAAGGCGTGATCTTCACGCCGTACTTCTTGTCGATACCCAGCACCGACGCCATCACGACGGAGGCGCAGTCGGTCAGCGGTATGAAGCCGATCTTGACCTCGGTCTTTTCCGGCGCATCGGTGCCGGCGGCCCAGGCGCCGGCGCGCACCAGCGGGTCGACCAGCGAAAGCAGGCCGGCGCCGGCCACCGCGCGCGCTGTCCCGCTCAGCCACTTGCGGCGTCCGGCGTTGGCGGTCATGCCGGCGCTGGCGGCGTCGGTCGAGGGGCTGCTGTTCATGGGCGTCATGCAAGGCTCCTGGATGTAAGCGGCAAAAAAAAACGTCCCGCGCGCCACGGAATCCATCCGTTGGCGCTGCGGAACGTCGTTGTCCCTTGCCGCATAGCGCGGCGTGTTGCGTCGGGCGACCGCCGTTGGCCGCCCCGGTTCCACTCAAGCAAACGCTGTGCCAGATCCGACCGCAAACCCTGAAAACGGCCTGAAACCCGCATCGCTGCTGGCTTTGCGCAGATCCGCGCCGTCAGCGCACAACGCGCATGAATCGGGGCCCGAGCCAAGTTGGTGCGTCTAGCGTTGCCGCAGCGCACCATGGCTGTGCGGAGGCCGCCCCGCCAGCGTGCGTGCGC
The DNA here is from genome assembly GCF_000236785.1 of Achromobacter arsenitoxydans SY8. Taxonomy (GTDB): domain Bacteria; phylum Pseudomonadota; class Gammaproteobacteria; order Burkholderiales; family Burkholderiaceae_B; genus Achromobacter; species Achromobacter arsenitoxydans. The sequence continues at coordinate 117,061 of NZ_AGUF01000047.1, forward strand.
CGACCACGCCCCGGGCGGACGCGATGGCATGGAACTTGCATCACAGGAAACACCAGGGGGGTTTCATGCTGAAGGTCATGCTGCTGAACGATGGCGAAGGACGCGCGGCGTCGCTGCGGCAAACGCTTGCCGCGGCGGGCGTGCATGTCGTCGCGGAAGTGGCGCCCGGCGCGGACCTGGCCGCCAGTATTGCGCAGGCCGCGCCGGACGTTGTACTGATAGACAGCGACGCCCCCGGCCGCGACACCCTGGAGAACGTCTGTGTCGCAAGCGAGCACAGCGACCGCCCGGTCGTGATGTTCACCGACAACGGCAATCGCGAAACCATCCGCACCGCCCTGCGCGCAGGCGTGGCAGCCTACGTGGTGGGCGATGTGCCGGCCGGCCGCATCGAACCGTTGCTGACGGTGGCAATCGAACGCTTCGCCATGGAAAAATCGCGGCGCGAGGAACTGCGCGAGGCCCAGTTGCGGCTGGCCGACCGGCAGTGGGTGGAAAAGGCCAAGGGCATCCTGATGAAAACCCGGTCCATCCCCGAGGACGAGGCCCATCGGCTGCTGCGCGAACGCGCCATGCAAAGCCAGAAGCGGCTGGGCGAAGTCGCCCGCGAGGTCGTGGAAATGAGCCAGTGGCTGGGCAACGCCTAGGGAAGGTCAGAACCAGTCCCCGCGCCGCCTGCATCTACGGACTCGGGCGGCCTGCCAAATAAGTTCTGGCTATAAGGAATAAATAAATCAAAAGTTGTGGGGATGAAAACCCGTCCCTATCATCGACCCACATTGAGCCGGGTACGCCCGAGGCTGGCATTCATGAAGCTTTTCCCGATTTTTGCCGATCTGAAAGACCGGCTGGTTTTGGTTGTAGGCGGCGGCGCAGTCGCCGAGCGCAAGACGCTCGCCTTGCTGGAGGCCTGTGCCGACGTCGTCGTCGGCGCTCCTGAACTGACGCCCGCCCTGGCCGCGCTGGCGGCCGAAGGACGCATCCGCCATCTGCACGGCCTGTTCGACCCCGCCTGGCTCGACGCCGTCTGGCTGGTAGTGGCCGCCACCGACGACCGCGCCGCGAACGCCGCGGTGTCCGAAGCCGCCCAGGCGCGCCGCACCTTCTGCAACGTGGTGGACGACCCGGAACTGTCGTCTTTCCAGGTCCCGTCCATCGTCGACCGCTCGCCCGTCATCGTCGCCATCTCGTCGTCGGGCGTGGCGCCCGTGCTGGCGCGCCGGATCCGCGAACGCATCGAATCGCTGTTCGACCACACGCTCGGCCAGCTTGCTGGCCTGGCCGCGACCTACCGCAAGCGCATCCGGTCCAGCCACCCCGACCTGGGCGCGCGGCGCCGCTTCTATGACTGGCTGCTGGACGGCCCGGTGGCCGGTTTCCTGCGCCAGCAACAGCCAGCGCAGGCCGAGGCCGCCCTGGCGGACGCCCTGGCCGCGCCGATCGCTCCCGCGACGGGCAGCGTGGTGCTGGTGGGCGCGGGCCCCGGCGACCCCGGCCTGCTGACGCTCAAGGCCTTGCGCGCCCTGAATGAAGCCGACGTGATCCTGCATGACCGGCTGGTCAGCGACGAGGTCATGTCCCTGGCGCGCCGCGACGCCGAACGCGTGCCGGTCGGCAAGCTGCCCGGCGAAAACCATCACGCGACGCAGGCGCGGATCCATGCGCTGCTGGTGGAGCACGCCCAGGCAGGCCGGCGGGTCGTACGGCTCAAGGGCGGCGACGCCTTCATCTTCGGCCGCGGCGGCGAAGAACTGGAATATCTGCGCGCCCATGGCGTGCGCTATGAAGTGGTGCCCGGCATCACCGCCGCGCTGGCCTGTGCGGCCTATGCCGGCATTCCGCTGACGCACCGCGAACACGCGCAGTCCGTACGCCTGGTCACCGCGCACTGCCGCGAAGACGAAGACAGCCTGGACTGGCCCGCGCTCGCGCGCGAGCGGCAGACCCTGGCGTTCTATATGGGAGTCGGGCAGCTGGACCTGCTGACGCAGCGCCTGTTGCGCCACGGCCGTTCGCCGCAGACGCCGTTCGCGCTGATCGAAAACGGCAGCCGGCCGGAACAGCGCGTGCTGTCCGGCACGCTGGAGCGGCTGCCCGAGCTGGCCGGGGAACACGCCATCCAGTCCCCCGCCCTGCTGATCGTGGGCGAAGTCGCCGGACTGGCGCCGCAGTTGCACTGGTTCGGCCAGCACCTGGACGGCCGGCGGCAACCGCAGCCGGCGTAGCGCCGGCCTGGCAAAACGGGCCGCGAGCCGGCCCGTGACGGAAATTACTCGGTCTTCTGCGTGGTGCCGAAAATGCGGTCGCCGGCATCGCCCAGGCCCGGCATGATGTAGCCGTGCTCGTTCAGGCCGTCGTCGATGGACGCGGTGTAGATATGCACATCCGGGTGCTTGGCCAGCACGGTGTCGATGCCTACCGGGGCGGCCACCAGCACCAGCGCGCGGATTTCCTTGCAGCCGGCGCGCTTGAGCAGGTCGATGGCCGCGACCATCGAACCGCCGGTCGCCAGCATCGGGTCAACGATCAGCGCCAGGCGCTGGTCCAGTTCGCCCACCAGGCGTTCCAGATAGGTGTGCGCTTCCAGGGTCTCTTCGTTGCGGGCCACGCCCACGACGCTGACCTTGGCGCCGGGAATCAGGCTGAGCACGCCGTCCAGCATGCCGATGCCGGCGCGCAGGATCGGCACCACGGTGACTTTCTTGCCGGCGATCTTCTCTACCTGCACCTGTCCACACCAGCCTTCGACGGTGGCGGGGGCCAGCGGCAGGTCCTTGGACGCTTCATAGGTAAGCAAAGCGCCCACTTCCTGCGACAGTTCACGGAAGCTCTTGGTGCTGAGGTCGGCGCGGCGCATGATCCCGAGCTTGTGGCGGATCAGCGGATGGCGGATTTCGTGCACGGGCATGTGCGTAACTCTCCAGAGTATTTGTTGGTCAGGTTTTTTCGCCTCAGGCGGGACCGGATCGGCACGGCGCGCAGGCGCCGCCCGGTAGCGAGCCACACATAAGGAATCGTAATCGGTTTAGGGAGCTTCTCGCACAGACTTCTCGCAAGAATTGCCGCCCCGCCGCCGGGCCGTCCCAAGGCGGGGCAGCCCCCTTGGGGGGCAGCAAGCGCACAACGTGCGCGCGGCGTGGGGGCTTACATTCACTGTTCGGCGAGCCAGGAAATCAAAGCATCGTCGAATGCACGGACGGCGCCCGCCTGTTCGTGGTTGACGATGCTGACAACCACATAGCGCTTGCCGCTGGCGCCCAGCACGTAGCCGGCGATCGAGCGCACGTCGCGCAGCGAGCCGGTCTTCAGGTGGGCCATGCCGAGGGTGCCGTTGCCCTTCATGCGGCGCCGCACGGTGCCGTCCACGCCGGCAATGGCGAAGGACGAAATGTATTCCGGCATGACCGGCGAATTCCAGGCCACGGTCAGCATGGACGCCAGGCTGTCGGCCGACACGCGCGCGTCGCGCGACAGGCCGGCGCCATTGTCGATGACCAGCTCGGGCATGTTCAGCCCCTGCTTGGCCAGCAAATCCTTGGCCACCGCTTCGCTGCTGCCAACGGTGGCCGGCCGGCGGCCGCGTTCCGCGCCCAGCGTCAGCAGCAGCGTGCGCGCCATGACGTTGTTGCTGCGCTTGTTGATCAGGCGGATGGCCTCCGCCAGCGTGGGCGAGTCATGGGAAGCCAGCACGACCGCATCGGCCGGCACCATGCCGGAACGGACCTGCCCCTTGAACGTGCCGCCCAGCTCCTTCCAGAGCATGCGGAACACCTCGGTAGCGTAGTCGGGCTGCGAAAGCGCCAGGCGGTACAGGCTGAATTCCCCGCAGGACCCGGCCACCTTGCCGTTGACCCGGATGGTGACGCCCTGCTGCGTGATCAGCGGATCGGTCGTGACCACGGGAGGGCCAGGGCAGCGAACGTCGCTCCATTCCACCTGGCCTTCGATCTTCAGGCCGGGCAGGGGCGGATCAATCAGCGGCACCCATTTATTGGCAACCGGATCCGGCGTGAACAGCAGGCGCAAGGCACCGAAACCCACCATCAGGGCGTCGGGGCTGGCGTTGTAGGCCCGGTCGGGCGCGCCGTCGAAGGCGCCGGGATCCGTAGTCACCTGCCCGAAGATGCTGCGGTCGATCACCAGGTCGTTGATCTGCTTGACGCCGCGCAGGCGCAGTTCGCGCAGCAGCACCCACAGGTCCTGCAGCAGAAACTGCGGATCGCCCCCCGCCCGCAGGTACAGCGGGCCGCTCAGCGCGCCCTTGGCGTCGGGCCTGGCGCCCGGAGCCGTCATGAATTCGGTGCGCCAGACATAATTGGGGCCTAGCTCGGACAGCGCGGCCCAGGTCGTGACCAGTTTCATCACCGATGCGGGGTTGCGCGCTTCCTTGGCGTTGAGCGCCACCAGTCGCGGACCGCCGACTTCCTGGACCACCAGGGACAGCGAGCTGTCGGGCAGCTTGCTGGCCTTCCAGGCCTTGACGACGTCGGGCGGCAACCCGGGAACCTGCGCGAAGGCGGCGCCCGCGGCCAGGGCCAGCACCCCGCCGGCCAGCCATTGCTTCAGCCCGCCCACACGCTTGTTCGCTTGTCCCGTCATGCCTCGTCCACCCGGTTGCTCGTCCTGCAAAACCGAGAGCATACAAAACCTGGCACGGTTACGGGCGCCCCGAGGCATCCGATGCGGCGCAATCTCGACGCCGAGCGGCGCGACCGCCAGGGCGAGATTCCTTCCGTTCCGCCCCTATTAGCCGTCCCCTTTACAATAACGGGTTGCCCAGAGCCCGCCCGACCGGCCCGGCTCGCCTTTTGCAGGGCCCGATCCCTCTGATCCCCGATACCCGCGTGACCCAGTCCTTCACCGTTTCCGATTTCGATTACGACCTGCCGCCCGAGCTCATCGCGCAGACGCCCGCCGCCGAACGCACGGGCAGCCGCCTGCTGCACCTGGACGACGCCAGCCAGCTGCACGACCGCCAGTTTGCCGACCTGACCGCGCTGCTGCGCCCGCACGACCTGCTGGTGTTCAACGACACGCGCGTCATCAAGGCGCGGCTGGCCGGCCACAAGATCACCGGCGGCAAGATCGAGGTGCTGGTCGAACGCATCACCGAACCCGACCGCGTCCTGGCCCACGTGCGCGCCAGCAAGTCGCCGGGCGCGGGCATGGTGCTGCGCCTGGCCGACGCCTTCGAGGCCACCGTGCTGGGCCGCGAGGGCGAACTGTTCGACATCCGCTTCCCGGGCCCCGTGCTCGAGCTGCTGGACGCGCACGGCGCCACCCCGCTGCCGCCCTACATCACGCACGCCGCCGACGCCGGCGACGACGACCGCTACCAGACGGTCTATGCGCGCGAGCCCGGCGCGGTGGCGGCCCCGACGGCGGGCCTGCACTTCGACCAGCCCACGCTGGACCGCCTGTCCGAACTGGGCGTGGCGCGCGCCTTCGTCACCCTGCACGTGGGCGCCGGCACCTTCCAGCCCGTGCGCGTGGACAACCTGGCCGACCACATCATGCACGCCGAATGGTTCACGGTGCCCCAGGCCACCGTGGACGCCATCGCCGCAGCCCGCGCCCAGGGCGGCCGCGTCATCGCCGTGGGCACCACCAGCGTGCGCGCGCTGGAATCCGCCGCCGCCCAGACCGAAGGGCGCACCGCCCCCGGCGCGCCGCTGGCCCCCGCCCAGGGCGACACGCGCCTGTTCATCACCCCCGGTTACCAGTACCGTGTCGTAGACGCCCTGGTCACCAACTTCCACCTTCCCCAGTCGACCCTGCTGATGCTGGTGTCGGCGCTGGCCGGCGTCGAACCCATCCGCCGCGCCTACGCCCACGCCGTCGCCCAGCGCTACCGCTTCTTCAGCTACGGCGACGCCATGTTCATCGAAACCCCCGCCCCATGACCGGACTGAACTTCGAACTGCTCGCTACCGACGGCGGCGCCCGCCGCGGCCGCATCACGCTGAACCACGGCGTGGTCGAAACCCCCATCTTCATGCCGGTAGGCACCTACGGCAGCGTCAAGGCGATGATGCCGCACGAGCTCAAGGAAATCGGCTCGCAGATCGTGCTGGGCAACACTTTCCATCTGTGGCTGCGCCCGGGCACGGAAATCATGGAAAAACACGGCGGGCTCCACGGCTTCATGCAGTGGGACAAGCCGATCCTGACCGACTCCGGCGGTTTCCAGGTGTTCAGCCTGCAGGGCATGCGCAAGATCACCGAGGAAGGCGTCAAGTTCGCCTCCCCCATCGACGGCGCGCGCCTCTTCCTGACGCCGGAAGAGTCCATGCGCATCCAACGCTCGCTCAATTCCGACATCGTCATGGTGTTCGACGAATGCACGCCCTATGAAATCGACGGCCGGCCCGCCACCGTCGAGGAAGCCGCGCGCTCGATGCGGATGTCGCTGCGCTGGGCCCGCCGCTCGCGCGAGGAATTCGACCGCCTGGGCAATCCCAATGCACTGTTCGGCATCGTCCAGGGCGGCATGTACGAGTCGCTGCGCGACGAATCGCTGGCCGGACTGCAGGACATCGGCTTTCACGGCTACGCCATCGGCGGCCTGTCGGTGGGCGAGCCCAAGGAAGACATGATGCGCATCCTGGCGCACGTGACGCCCAAGCTGCCCGCCCAAGCCCCGCGCTACCTGATGGGCGTGGGCACGCCCGAAGACCTGGTCGAGGGCGTGAGCCGCGGCGTGGACATGTTCGACTGCGTCATGCCCACCCGCAACGCCCGCAACGGCTGGCTGTTCACGCGCTTTGGCGACGTCAAGATCCGCAACGCCAAGTACCGCGACGATACCCGTCCGCTGGACCCGAGCTGCGGCTGCCACACCTGCGGCACCTTTTCGCGCGCCTACCTGCACCACCTGCAGCGCGCCAATGAAATCACCGGCGCGCGCCTGAACACGCTGCACAACCTGCACTTCTATCTGACTATCATGAAGGAAATGCGCGAGGCCATCGCCGAGGGCCGCTTCGACGCCTGGCGCGCCCAGTTCGCCGCGGACCGCGCCCGCGGGGTGGATTAGCCGGGGCAAAAAAACTGCCCCGGGGGGCTTTTTCTCCGGGGCTTTGCCCCCATTTGATCGGGCAGGTTGCCGCCAGACCGGCGAGCCGCCCGGCGCCGGGGATGGCGCCCTGCTTAAAGGCTGGCTATAACCTATATACAATAGTCGGCTTGCCCTATCCATGGCTCGCGCGGGGATGGGCGCATAAAAACATAGCGATAAACCCAAACAGACTCAAACGCAGGAGAATTCAATGTCCGTTATCGATACCGCCGGCCTCGTCGTGGCCCAGGCCGCCGCCCCCGAAGGCAATGCGCTGATGGGCATGCTGCCCATCATCCTGATGTTCGTGATCCTCTATTTCCTGATGATCCGTCCGCAGATGAAGCGCCAGAAGGAACACCGCAACCTGATCGCCGCGCTGGCCAAGGGCGACGAAGTCGTCACCGCCGGCGGCCTGCTCGGCAAGGTCACCAAGGTCAACGACAGCTACGTCACGGTCGAAGTCTCGGAACTGGCCGACAAGCCCGTCGAAGTGATCATGCAGAAGTCGTCGGTTTCGACCGTGCTGCCCAAGGGAACCATCAAGGCCCTGTAAGCGTCCCACAAGAGCCCCATCGGGGGCTTTTGTGCTTCGGGCCCGCACCGCCGCTGGCGGCGCAGGCTCCTGGCGCCTACCGCCGCCCGCGGCGTTCGACGCCCGGGCGGCCCTTTCATCTCTTTTACATGAAGTAGCCGGCAATGAACCGCTATCCCCTCTGGAAGTACATTACGGTCCTGGTCGCGGTCCTCATTGGCCTGCTGTACACGCTTCCCAACTTCTACGGCGAATCCCCCGCCGTGCAGGTCTCCAGCGCCAAGGCCACCATCAAGGTCGACACGTCCGTGCTGGCCCGCGTGGAGCAGATCCTGGCCGACGCCAAGATCCCCAACGACGGCGCCTATTTCGAACTGAACGGCACGCTCGGCACCGTTCGCGCCCGCTTCCCGTCGACCGACGTGCAGCTGCAGGCCCGCGACCTGATCGAAAAGTCCCTCAACACCGTTCCCGGCGATCCGCACTACACCGTGGCGCTGAACCTGCTGCCTGCGTCGCCGCCCTGGATGCGCGCGCTGGGCTGGTTCGCCCCCAAGCCCATGTACCTGGGCCTGGACCTGCGCGGCGGCGTGCACTTCCTGCTGCAGGTCGACATGCAGGGCGCGCTGACCGCCCGCTACGACTCGCTGGCCGCCGACGTGCGCTCGGTGCTGCGCGACCAAAAGGTCAACGTGGCCGGCGTCGAACGCTCGGGCATGGGCATCGCCGCCACCTTCGCCAACACGGACGACCGCGACCGCGCCATCTCGACGCTGCGCTCGCGCCTGCCCGACCTGGAATTCACCGAACGCGAAGAAAACGGCAAGCAGCTCCTGATGGGCGCCCTGAATCCGGCCGCCGTCACCCGCGTGCAAGATTCGGCGCTCAAGCAGAACATCAACACGCTGCACAACCGCATCAACGAACTGGGCGTGGCTGAACCTGTCATTCAGCAGCAGGGCTCGGACCGCATCGTGGTGCAGTTGCCCGGCGTGCAGGATGTGGCCAAGGCCAAGGAACTGCTGGGCCGCACCGCCACCCTCGAAATCCGCATGGTCGACGACTCGCCCGCCGCGCAGGCCGCGCTGCTGGGCAACACCGTTCCCTTCGGCCTTGAACGCTACAACGACCGCGACGGCCGTCCCATCCTGGTCCGCCGCCAGGTCATCCTGACCGGCGAAAACCTGCAGGACGCCCAACCCGGCCGCGATTCGCAGACCCAGCAGGCCGCCGTCCACCTGACGCTGGATTCCAAGGGCGCGCGCATCTTCCGCGACGTCACCCGCGACAACGTCAACAAGCGCATGGCCATCCTGCTGTTCGAAAACGGCAAGGGCGAAGTGGTCACGGCGCCGGTCATCCGCGGCGAAATCGCGGGCGGCCAGGTGCAGATTTCCGGCAGCATGAGCTCCGAGGAAGCCGCCGACACCGCCCTGCTGCTGCGCGCCGGCGCGCTGGCGGCGCCGATGTCCATCATCGAGGAACGCACCATCGGCCCGAGCCTGGGTGCGGACAACATCTCGAAGGGCTTCTACTCGACGCTGTACGGCTTCCTGGCGATCGCCGTATTCATCATCCTGTACTACCACCTGTTCGGCGTGTTCTCCACGATCGGCCTGACTTTCAACGTTCTGCTGCTGCTGGCCCTGCTGTCCATGCTTCAGGCCACGCTGACCCTGCCGGGCATCGCCGCTATCGCGCTGACGCTGGGCATGGCCATCGACTCGAACGTGCTGATCAACGAGCGCATACGGGAAGAACTACGGGCGGGCGCCTCGCCGCAGCAAGCCATCCATCAAGGCTTCGAACGCGCCTGGGGCACCATTCTTGACTCGAACCTCACCACGCTGATCGTGGGCCTGGCGCTGCTGGCCTTCGGTTCGGGCCCGATCCGGGGCTTCGCGGTGGTTCACTGCCTGGGCATCCTGACCTCGATGTTCTCGTCGGTCGTGGGCGTGCGCGCGCTGGCCAATCTGTACTACGGCCGCAAGAAGAAGCTCACCTCGATCTCCATCGGCGAAGTCTGGAAGCCGAAGGCAAACTGAAAATAGGGCGGACGGCGCAAGCCGTCCGCCACAGAAAAGAACCGAAGGCGAAAAATGGAATTTTTCCGGATTCACCGCACCATCCCGTTCATGCGCCATGCGCTGGTGCTGAACATCATCAGTCTCGTCACGTTCATCCTGGCGGTGTTCTTCATCGTCACGCGCGGCTTCCACCTGTCGATCGAATTCACCGGCGGCACGGTCATGGAAGTCAACTACGCCCAGACGGCGCAGCTTGAAAACGTGCGCGGCGTGGTCTCCAAGCTGGGCTACACCGATTTCCAGGTGCAGAACTTCGGCACCTCGCACGACGTCATGATCCGCCTGCCCCTGCAGGAAGGCCAGACGTCCGCCACCCAGAGCGAAACCGTCATGGCCGCGCTCAAGGCCGCCGACTCCGGCGTGGAACTGCGCCGCGTCGAATTCGTCGGCCCGCAGATCGGACAGGAACTGCTGCACAACGGCCTGATGGCGCTGCTGGTCGTGGTGATCGGCATCGTGATCTACCTGGGCTTCCGCTTTGAATGGAAGTTCGCCCTCGCCGGCGTGGTCGCCAACCTGCACGACGTGGTGATCATCCTGGGCTTCTTTGCCTTCTTCCAGTGGGAATTCTCGCTGTCGGTGCTGGCGGGCGTGCTCGCGGTGCTGGGCTACTCCGTGAACGAATCCGTGGTCATCATGGACCGGATCCGCGAGAACTTCCGCAAGTACCGCAAGGCGGACGTGCAGGAAGTCATCAACAGCGCCATCACGCAGACCATCTCGCGGACCATCATCACCCACGGTTCGACGCAGATGATGGTGCTGGCCATGCTGTTCTTCGGCGGCCCCACCCTGCACTATTTCGCCTTGGCGCTGACCATCGGCATCTGGTTCGGCATCTACTCGTCGGTGTTCGTCGCCGCCGCGCTGGCCATGTGGATGGGCGTCAAGCGCGAAGACCTGATCAAGCCGGTCAAGAAGGAAGGCGAGGAAGGCGAAGTCGCCTGATCAGCGCAAGGCCCCGCCCCGCAAAACCCGTCGCTCGCGACGGGTTTTTCTTTTGGGCGCACAAGCTGCGCGCCCCGCTCTCCCACGCCCCCCTTTTTTCCTGCTTGGGAGCGCATTCGTTCAAGAATTCGCTACCATCCCCACCATGAAACTCGCCATCGACCACATCGTCATCGCCGCAGCGGACCTGGACAGCGGCTCGGAGTACGTTGCCGGCATTCTGGGCATTGCGCCGCAAGGCGGCGGCGCGCATCCGCGCATGGGCACCCACAACCGCGTGCTGGGCATGGCGGACGGCGTCTACCTGGAAGTCATCGCCATTGATCCCGACGCGCCCCCGCCGACCCGCCCGCGCTGGTTCGGCCTGGACCAGGGCGACATCCGGGCCCGCCTGGAACAAGGTCCGTTCCTGGCCCACTGGGCGGCCAGGGTCGAAGCGCCGCTGGACCTGACGCGCATGCAGGCCGAACACCCGAACCGCATACCGCCCGCCATCCCCATGACGAGAGGCGACCTGCGCTGGCGCCTGACCGTGCCGGACGACGGCAGCCTGCCCGCCTGGCGCGAGGCCGGACACGAGGCCGGAGACGGCCTGCTGCCCACGCTGATCCAATGGGACGTGGACAACTACCCGGGCGTCAGCCTGCCGCGCCAGCCGCTCGCGCTGAAGCGGCTGACCGGCACGCATCCGCGCGCCGCGCTGCTGCGGCAGGGGCTGGCGTGGATGGGCGCGGACACCCTGATTGATGTCCTTCAGGCTGACGGCCCGCCGCGCCTGAGCGCGCAGATCGACACGCCCTCGGGGCTCAAGACGCTGGGCTGAAACCGCCGTCCCCGCCCGCGCGCTTCGCGGCGGGCAAAAAAAAAGGCCGCGGATCGTCCGCGGCCCCGTCTGGCTCCCGCCTGCAGGCTCAGCCCTTTTTCCACCAGCGCCAAGGCGCGCGCAGCGGCCATTGGTATTTGCTGCACAACACGCGCGGCGCCAGCACGTGCCCGATCAGCACGGCGATGCCGGCGGCGGTCATGACGTCGGACAGGTAGTGGTCCAGATTGACCAGCCGGCTGATGGCCACCAGCGCGGCCAGCAGCAGGAACACCCAGCGCCAGCGCGGCGCAAGAATGCCCAGCGTCACGGCCACCGCGAAGGCGGCGTAAGTGTGGCTGGAGGGAAAGGAATTGAATTGCTGCGCGCGCGAAAAGGATTCGCCCAATCCGTAGATGCCCTGTTCGAAAAACAGTTCGGGGCGCGCCCGCGCCACGGTGCGCTTGAGCACCAGCACGACCAGGCCGCCGAGGGCCATGGTGGACAACATCAGCAAGCTGCCGCGCGCCATCGCCGCGTAGCTCATGCGGAACGGATTGCTCCAGCCGCGCGCCAGCCCCACCAGGCCGACCACGTAAAAGGCCAGCGCCATGACGATGTAATGGCCGGCTTCGCCCAGTTCGCCCACCCACTCGAAAGACTGGTCGACGCCTTTCGACACCGATTTCTGTATCCAAACGGCCAGGGGCAAGTCGACCCACAGCGCGCAAGCGGCGGCGGCAAGCGCCAGCCCGGCGCCCAGAAGCGCCCAGACGGACGCCGGATAGGGATTGCGATACTCGTCCGGGACTGGGAAGCCGGCCCGGCCATCAATGGCGGGAGCGGCTACCGGAGGCGTTATGCGATTGGAAGTCATCAGTGCCGCTCGGGAGAAAGAACAAATGTTACCGCAGCCGGGAAGGCGGGCGCGCGCTATGGTAACGGCCCGCGCGCTCCACACCAAGAAACAATTTCCGCGCAAGGGTTAAAATCCGCTCTTTCCCATCTTTCCTGCCCCCGGGATCTACACCCGTTACGGCGACCACCATGCAAGAAACTTCCCTCAAGCGCGCGGGCAATGTCCGCGACGGCGGCCCGGCCGCCCTGCCCTCGGCCGACACCAGCGTCGGCTCCCCTCGCAAGCTCTACATCCGCACCTTCGGCTGCCAGATGAACGAGTACGACTCGGACAAGATGGCCGACGTGCTGCGCGAAGACCAGGGCGGGCTGGAACTCACCGACAACCCCGAAGAAGCGGACGTCATCCTGTTCAACACCTGTTCGGTGCGTGAAAAAGCCCAGGAAAAGGTGTTTTCTGACCTGGGCCGCGTGCAGCACCTGAAGAAGACCAATCCGAACCTGGTGATCGGCGTGGGCGGCTGTGTGGCCAGCCAGGAAGGCGAGGCCATCGTCAAGCGCGCGCCATACGTCGACGTGGTGTTCGGGCCGCAGACCCTGCACCGCCTGCCCGACCTGATCAAGCGCCGCCGCGACGAAGGCCGCTCGCAGGTCGACATCAGCTTCCCGGAAATCGAAAAGTTCGACAACATGCCGCCTCCGCGCGTGGACGGCGCCACGGCGTTCGTGTCCATCATGGAAGGCTGTAGCAAGTACTGCAGCTTCTGCGTCGTGCCCTACACGCGCGGCGAGGAAGTCTCGCGCCCGTTCGACGACGTGCTGATCGAAGTCGCCGACCTGGCCGACCAGGGGGTCAAGGAAGTCACGCTGCTGGGCCAGAACGTGAACGCCTACCGCGGCCGCATGGCCGACTCGGACGAGATCGCCGATTTCGCCATGCTGCTGGAATACGTGCATGAAATCCCCGGCATCGAGCGCATCCGCTACACCACGTCGCACCCCAAGGAAATGACCCAGCGCATGGTCGACGCCTACGCCAGGCTGCCCAAGTTGGTCTCCTTCCTGCACCTGCCGGTGCAGGCGGGCAGCGACCGCGTGCTGGCCGCCATGAAGCGCGGCTACACGACGCTGGAATTCAAATCCGTCGTGCGCCGCCTGCGCGCCGCCCGCCCCGACCTGACGCTGTCCTCGGACTTCATCGTGGGCTTCCCTGGCGAAACCGAGGAAGATTTCGAAAAGACGATGAAACTGATCGAGGACGTCGGCTTCGACACCTCGTTCTCGTTCGTGTATTCGCGCCGCCCGGGCACGCCCGCCGCCGACCTGACCGACGACACCCCGCAGGACGTGAAGCTGCGCCGCCTGCAGCGCCTGCAGGCGCTGATCAACGAGCAGGCGGCGACGATCGCCCGCAACATGGTCGGCACCCGCCAGCGCCTGCTGGTGGAAGGCCCCTCGCGCCGCGATCCGAACGAACTCATGGGCCGCACCGAAAACAACCGCATCGTGAACTTCCCCGCGCCCGCGCGGCTCATCGGACACATGGTCGACGTCATCATCACCGAGGCGCACACGAACTCGTTGCGCGCCCGCGTGGCCGACGTGGACCGCACTTCCCAAGAGGCTGAATGACCACACCCCGCTCCCGCGCGCGTCGCAGCATGCCCGCCGTCGTCACCCTGGACGGCGACAACACCCACCTGGCCAATCTCTGCGGGCCGCTGGACGAAAACCTGCGGCAGCTTGCCGACGGAATGCGCGTCAAGCTGTCGCGCCGCGGCAGCCGCGTCACGATCGAAGGCGAACTGGCCGAACTGGCCAGCCGCGTGCTGCGCCGCTTCCACGAGCAGGCCGTGCACCGCGCCCTGTCGGTTGACGACATCCAGCTGGGCCTCGTCGAGATCGGCGTAGGCCGCCAGGAAGAACAGCTCAAGCAGGAACAGGCCGCTCAGGAACTGGACGCGCTGCCCCCCCTGGACGACGAAAGCGACGGCATCGCGCTGCGCACCCGGCGCAGCGATCTGCGCCCGCGCACGCCGCGCCAGCGCGATTACCTGAACAACATCCTCAAGCACGACATCACCTTCGGCGTCGGCCCCGCCGGCACCGGCAAGACCTGGCTGGCCGTGGCCTGCGCGATCGACGCGATGGAGCGCGACACGGTGCAGCGCCTGGTGCTGACCCGCCCCGCCGTCGAGGCCGGCGAGCGCCTGGGCTTCCTGCCTGGCGACCTGGCCCAGAAGGTCGACCCCTACCTGCGCCCCCTGTACGACGCGCTGTACGACCTGATGGGCTTCGAAAAGGTCCAGCGCCTGTTCGAGAAGCAGACCATCGAGATCGCCCCGCTGGCCTACATGCGCGGCCGCACGCTGAACCACGCCTTCGTCATCCTGGACGAAGCGCAGAACACCACGCCGGAACAAATGAAGATGTTCCTGACGCGGATCGGCTTCGGCAGCAAGGCCGTCATCACCGGGGACCCCTCCCAGGTGGACCTGCCGCGCGGACAGGACAGCGGCCTGGCCCACGCCGTGAAGGTGCTGCACGACGTGCAGGGCATCGCCACCACCCGATTCACCAGCCGCGATGTCGTGCGCCACCCGTTGGTGGCCCGCATCGTCGACGCCTACGACCGCGCTGCCGAAAATGACGCCTGATCTGTCCCTGTCCGTCCAGTACGGCGTGCAGGAAGCGCGCCTGCCCCGCTGGCGTCTGCGCCGCTGGGCCGAGCGCGCGCTCGCCGGCGCCGCCGAGGACGGCCTGGTCGATTTTTCCGCGGCGGAACTCAGCCTGCGGCTGGTCGGTACGGCCGAAGGCCGGAAGCTGAACCGCGAGTTCCGCGGACGCGACTACGCCACCAATGTGCTGACCTTCGAATACGGCGTGGACCCGCTGGGCGTCGCCCGCGGCGACATCGTCATGTGCGTGCCGGTGCTGGTGCGCGAGGCCCGCGAACAGCGCAAGGACCTGCTGGATCACGCCGCCCACCTGACCATCCACGGAGTGCTGCACGCCCTGGGCTATGACCACATCAAGGCCCGCGACGCCAAGCGCATGGAAGCGCTGGAGACCGCCACGCTGGCCCGGATCGGCATCGCCGACCCCTACGTCGCGGCCTGAGCCCGGGACCATCGGGTCTACCCTGAGAAATTGCCGGAAAATGGCGTGCAGCAAGGCGCAGATCGCGTCGGTTGCGTCCATTTTCAGGCTGCCGGTTACAAGTTGGAAGCCAGTATCGGTTATGCTGGCTGCTCCATAACTTGTCCTCCCGGACGATGTCTGACCCTTACCCTGCTCCCGAAGCGACGCCCGCTCGCTCAGCCAAACCCGCCACCAAATCCCTTCTAGACCGCCTGCTTTCCCTCGTGCGCCGCGAGCCCGAGGACCGCGAAGGCATCAAGGCCGTCCTGGAAGCCGCGCACGAACGCCAGTTGCTCGACGCGGAGTCGTACAAGATGATCAAGGGCGCGCTCGCCGTGTCCGAAGGCACTGTCGGCGACATCATGGTCCCGCGCTCGCGCATGGACCTGCTCGACGTCACGCAGCCCATCCCCTATCTCGTGGCCTCGGTGATCGAAACCGCGCATTCGCGGTTCCCCGTCTACGAAGGCGACCGCGACAACATCATCGGCATCCTGCTGGCCAAGGACCTGCTGCGCTGCATGCTGGAACCCGGCATCGACGTGCGCTCCCTGGTCCGCCCCGCCGTTTTCATCCCGGAATCCAAGCGCCTGAACGTGCTGCTGCATGAGTTCCGCGCCAGCCGCAACCACCAGGCCATCGTCATCGACGAGCATGGCGGCATCTCCGGACTGGTCACGATGGAAGACGTGCTGGAACAGATCGTCGGCGACATCGAAGACGAATTCGACGAAACCGAGGAAGACTCCATCTTCCCCGAAGGCGAAAACCAGTGGCGCGTCCTGGCGGCCACCGACATCTCGCATTTCAACGATGTGTTCGGCTGCACGCTGCCGGACGACGAATACGACAGCGTCGGCGGATGGATGGGCGGCCAGCTGGGCCGCATCCCGCGCCGCGGCGACCACGCCGAATTCGAAGGGCTGCGCATGGAAGTGGCGCGCGGCGACGCGCGCCGCGCCATCTGGCTGCGCGTCAAGCGCATCGCCCCCGCCCAATCCGCGCCGCCCGCCGACGACGCATGACCAGTACCCCGCGCGGCCGTATCCTGCGCGGCGCCGCCGGCCTGGTGCTGGCGGGCGCCGTCCATGCCCTGACCTTCGCCCCCGGCCCGCTGCCCGGCTGGGCGCTGGCGATCGTCCAGATCCTGGCGCTGGCCATTCTTGCCCGAGTCACCCTGTACGCCCCGTCCGCCAGGCAGGCGTGGCTGCGCGGCTGGCTGTTCAGCTTTGCCAGCTATGCGCTGGGCCTGTACTGGATCTTCATCAGCCTGCACCGCTACGGCGACCTGGCCGCGCCGCTGGCCGTGGCCGCCGTGCTGGCGCTGTCGGCCTTTCTTGCCCTCTTTCCCGCCACCGCCACTGCGCTGGCGCGGCGCTATGCGCCGCTGGCGCCCGACTCGGCCCCGTCCCGCATCCTGTCCGGCACGCTGGCCTGGGCCGCGATGTGGGCCGCGTTCGAATGGCTGCGCGCGGTGCTGCTTACCGGCTTCCCCTGGCTGAACATCGGCTATGCGCAGGTCGACAGCCCGATCGCGGGCTGGGCGCCGCTGCTGGGCATGCACGGCATGGCCTTCCTGGCTGCGTTCGTCGCCGCCGCCGTGGCCAGCCTGTGGCAACCCTCGCGCAGGGCCGGTCCCGGGCCGCGCCATGCGCTGGCCGCCGGCGTCGCGCTGGCCCTGGCGGCCGCGGGCTGGCCGCTGTCCCGCATCGACTGGTCCGCGCCCGTCGGCGATCCGCTGAACGTGCGCCTCGTCCAGGGCAACATCGGCCAGTCCCAGAAATTCGATCCCGCGCTGCTCGACCAGAGTCTGATGCGCCACCTGGAGCTGACGGCCATGCCGCCGCCGGCCGGCGTGCCCGCTCCGCAACTGGTGATCCTGCCCGAAACCGTGCTGCCCATCTTCCAGGACCAGCTCGACCCGCGCATCTGGGAAGCCTGGCGCAACCTGGCCGGCCAGCGCAACACCGTCATCGCGATGGGCGTGCCGCTGCACGACCGCGTGAACGGCCGCGACCGCTACACCAACAGCGTCATGGGATTCGACGGCGCCACGCCGGTTGAACAGCTTGTGGCCGGCAACCCCGCCATGCGCTACGACAAGCGCCACCTGGTGCCCTGGGGCGAATATGTGCCGCCGGGATTCCACTGGTTCGTCGACATGCTGAACATCCCGCTGGGCGATTTCGACCGCGGCGCCGAGCGCCAGACGCCCTTTGCCGTCGGCGGCCAGCACATCGCCTTCAACATCTGCTACGAAGACCTTTTCGGACCCGACCTGCTGCCCGCGCTGCAGCCCGGCCCGAACGGCGAACCCGGCGCGACCATCCTGGTGAACGTCAGCAACCTGGGCTGGTTCGGCGACACCTGGGCCTTGCGCCAGCATCTGCAGATCGGACGCCTGCGCACCATCGAAACGGCGCGCCCCATGCTTACGGCAACCAACACGGGCATTACCGCGGCCATCGACGCCAAGGGCCGCGTGGCCGCCCAGCTTGCGCCGCTGCAGGCCGGCGTGCTGCCGGTGTCGGTGCAGGGCATGACGGGGCTGACCCCGTACGCGCGCTTCGGCGACAAGACCGCCCTGGCCCTGATCGGCCTGGCGCTGATCGCCGCAATGGGCAGCGCCCGCCGCACGCGCAGGCCCTGACGGGGTTTCAGGAAAACAGGTTCGCGGGCAGCGAATCGTCTTCCGCGATGGGCGGGCGCAGCGGTCCGGCGCCCGCGCCCGTCAGTTCGATCGCATCCGCGATCGCCTGCAGGTCCTCGGCATCCAGTTCCAGTTCCGCCGCGCCGATCAGGCCATCGACCTGGGCCGCGCTGCGTGCGCCCAATATCGCGCCCGTCACGCCCGGCCATGCCAGCGTCCATGCGGCCGCCACCGCCGCCACCGTGGCGCCATGACGCTCCGCGATGGGCTTGAAGGCGTCGGCCAGGGCCAGATTGCGTTCAAGGTTCGGCGGCTTGAATTCCGCGTGGCGCGCCCGCCAGTCGTCCTGCGGCAGGGCCTGCGCCCGTTCGCGGGTGAATTTGCCGGTAAGCAGGCCTGACTGCATCGGGCTGTAGACGATCACGCCCGTGCCGTGCGAGGCGCACCACGGGAGCAGATCGCCGCCCGCGGCGCGCTGGATCGCCGAGAACGGGGGCTGCAACGTATCCACATGCCCCAGGAGTTCGGCGGCCTGAAGCTGCGCAAGATTGTGGTTGGACAGGCCGACGGCCCTGACCTTGCCGGCCTGCTTCAGGTCCAGCAGTTCCTGCCAGTACGCATCCAGCGGCGTGCCGTCGCCGGCCGGCCAGTGCATCTGGTACAGGTCGATGCGTTCGACGCCGAGGCGGCGCAGCGAACCTTCGAGTTCGCGCCGGATGCTGGACGGCGCGCCCGTGCGCCGCGGCATGGCCTGCGGCTGTTCGGCCGACCAGGTCAGCCCGCACTTGGTGAAGACGTAGGGCCGTTCGTGCGGCGCCATCTGCGCCAGGGCCTGGCGCACGATCTCTTCGGAATGGCCCAACTTGTATACCGCCGCCGTGTCGATCCAATTGACGCCACGGTCCACGGCATGGCGGATCGCGGCGATGGACGCGGCATCGTCCTGCGGCCCCCATCCCACCGCCCAACCGTTGCCGCCCATCGCCCAGGCGCCCAGGCCGATGCGCGTGATATCCATGCCGCTGCGTCCTAGCGCGCGCGTGGGAAACGAGGTCTTGTTGCTCATGGCGAATGGCTCATGGAGAAATGCTCATGAAGAGGAGGATCCGAAGCGGATGCCGCTGGCCTTGCGCGGCGCGGCGGCCGTCAACCCCGCACAAAAAAAATACACGGCCGGACGATTTTTTTCCCGTCCACGATAGCATCTGCACAAGCCTTTGATTTTGTTGAATTCTGCATCAATCGACACCTTGTTTGATCTCCTGAATTCACCCGAAAATCCACGCAAAAAGACCATCGCACCCTCTTTTTTCGCATCTTTTTTGCTTTTTGCCATGAAGCGACTTGCACACCCCATTTAGTTCGTGCATAATCTCGTTTCTTCGCCAACGGCACTAAACAAAACCGGCAACGAAACTGCAAAAACACCCCGTAAAACGTGTGTTTGAGCCAGTGGAAATTGATCGGCTTGATTAGCGAAACGGGGGTATAGCTCAGCTGGGAGAGCGCTTGCATGGCATGCAAGAGGTCAGCGGTTCGATCCCGCTTACCTCCACCAGTCCAAAGCGAAGAGCAGTACGGAAAGTCCAAAGTCCCCTTCGTCTAGAGGCCTAGGACATCACCCTTTCACGGTGAGTACAGGGGTTCGAATCCCCTAGGGGACGCCAGCTTATCTGGCAGCAGTAGTAGTGATGCAGTTGAAGTGACAAAGTAGTTGAGTAAGCCGCTGCGGAGCGGTAGTTCAGTTGGTTAGAATACCGGCCTGTCACGCCGGGGGTCGCGGGTTCGAGCCCCGTCCGCTCCGCCAAAAGCTCTCTCGCTCAGAGTCTTTCAAGAGCTCCGTTTTCGGGGCTTTTTTGTTTTATATAGTGTGAGACCTTGTTGTCTGAAGTTTGGGGC
>NZ_AGUF01000046.1 GCF_000236785.1 Achromobacter arsenitoxydans SY8
TTGTATTTGAGTCCGGCGCGCCGGACCTTGTCAGAATCGTTCCAGCAGCGGATGCGCAAACGGTGATTCGCGCAGGGTCGACTTTGCGCTTTGCAGCAGCTCCTGCACCAGTTCGTCCTTGCCTCGGGCAGCGGAAAGCACCATGCCGACCTCCCGGTAAATGGTGTCGTCGCCCAACCCGATCGCCCGCACTGTGTTCCGGTGCTGGGACAGATCCTTGACCGGAATCAGCGAGGCCCCGATTCCGCAGGCGACCATCTCCAGAATCGCATCGACGTCCTGGGACTCGACCTGGCACCTGGGATTGATCCGGTGATTCTGCAGAAAGCGGTCGACCATGCGGCCGCCAAATGACGCGCTGTCATATCGGATGAAGGGTAAAGACGTCAGCACCTCACGCCAGTCGTCGCAGGTTGCTTCCGCCGGGCACAACACCGTAAACGGCTCCCGCAGCAGCGGCACGAACGTCAGTTCGGCGGGCAGCGCGAAAAACGGCTTCACGACCATGGCCGCGTCAAGCTGGCCCTGGTCGACGGCGGTCAGCAGCGGCAGCGAGCCGCCCAATTCCAGATGGGTGCTCACGTCAGGATGCCGCTGTATCAGTCCCTTGATCATCGCGGGCAGGTAGCGCCGCTGCATGCTCTGGATCGCGCCCAGGCGCAGGTGGCCGCGCAGCTTGGGCCGTTGCGTTACCTCGCGCAGTTCATCGCAGAGGTGCAGGATATGTTCCGCGCGCGACACGATGTCGACGCCCGCCGCGTTCAGGCGCACCTGGCGCCCGGCCCGGTCAAGCAATTCCACCTTCAATGACTCTTCCAGGCGCTGGATCTGCGCGCTGGCGGCCGCCTGCGTCAGGCCGATATGGCGGGCCGCCGCCGTGATGGTGCCGTGCTGCGCGACGGCGATGAGGGTGCGGAGTTCCTTGATCATCGCTTACAAATAAAATTTGTGAAGATCATAAAAAAATACAGTTTTTCAATCCATAAATCTATAAATATCATGACTCCCAGTGCTTGACCTGCAGTACGGCCAAGCACTGCCACAGTCACCAGCCTCGGTACAGGGGCGGGGCCGTGGGCATGCCATCCGCATGTAGCGATTCATAAATCAAGGGGTTGAAAATGTTTCGTACTCAGCGATACGAGGGGTGCGCTCGCACCTATCGAACGCCGGCGCGGCTATTGCCGGCGTTGTTCTCCGCCACCATGGCGTTCGCGGCCCACGGCCAGCCGCTTGAACCTTATCCCACCCGTCCCATCACGATCGTCGTGCCGTTTTCCGCGGCCGGCGGCACGGATCTGACGGCACGGCTGTTTGCCCAGGCGCTGGAGCGGCAGGGCGGCCAGCCCGTCACGGTGTTGAACCGCCCGGGGGCGGGCGGCGAGCTGGGCATGGCCCAGGTGGCAAGGGCCGAGGCCGACGGCTACACGCTCGGCCTGTTGAACACGCCGAACCTGCTCAGCATCCCGATCGAGCGCAAGGCCCAGTTTGCGCTGACCTCGTTCGAGCCCGTGGCAAGCCTGGTCGACGATCCCGCCACGCTCAGCGTGCATGCGAACTCGTCGATTCATTCGATCGCAGACCTGGTGCGCGTAGCGGGCGCCAAGCCGGAGTCGGTGAAGTACGGCACCGCGGGCGTCGGCTCGGCGGGTCATCTTTCGGTGCTGTTGCTGGAAAAGCGCGCGGGCATCCGCCTGTTGCACGTGCCCTACAAGGGCACATCCGACGTACGCACCGCGCTGCTGGGCGGGCAGATCGACGTGGCGGCCGTCAACCTGGGCGAGGCGCTTGCATTTGCCGAGGGCAGCCCGTGGCGCACATTGGGCGTGATGAGCGGGGCGCGATCGGGTTTCGCGCCTGATCTGCCGACCTTCGCCGAAAGCGGTTATCCGCTGGTCTCTGGTTCCTTGCGCGGTATCGGCGCGCCGGCCGGCCTGCCGCCGGCGCGCAGCGAACAGCTGCGCAAACTGGTGCTGGCCGCGGCCGAGGACCCCAAGTTCAAGTCGGCCGCGAAACAGGCCAGCCAGGAACTGAAGGTGCTTGCCGACGCGCGCTACGCCGAGACCTTGCTGGCCCAGCAGGACCAGCTCAAGCAACTCTGGGCGGCATCGCCCTGGAACCAGTAAGGAGCATTCCATGAGAACCGCCATCGCATGCCTGCTGGCTTCCGCCTGCACCACCGCTTTCGCCGCCTGGCCGGAGCAACCCATCAACCTGGTCGTGCCTTTCCCCGCTGGCGCCGGCACAGACCTTACCGCGCGCACCATCGCGGCCTGCATGCAAACCAAGATCGACGGCGCTCGCTTTGTCGTGCTGAACAAGCCCGGCGCCTCGGGCGACATCGCCCTGAATTATCTGGCGCACGCCGAGCCCAACGGCTACACCATCGGCATCGTCAACACGCCCGGCATTGTCAGTCTGCCCATCGAGCGTAAGCGCAATTACACGCTGGACAGTTTTGAATTCATCGCCAACTTGGTGGAAGACCCCGGCACCATCAGCGTGCATGCGGACAGCCCGATCCACACCGTGGCCGACCTGGTGGCCGCCGCCAAGAAGAACCCTGGCGGCATCACGGTCGGCACCCAAGGGGTGGGATCGGCCGGCCATATCTCGGCGCTGCTGATCGAGCAGGCGGCGGGCATCAAGGTCGCGCCGGTGCCGTTCCAGGGCGCGTCACCGGCCAGCGTCGCGCTGTTGGGCAAGGTGATCGACAGCAGCATGGCCAACATGGGCGAAGCCGTGACGTTCGCGCGCGGCAATCCGTGGCGCATCGTGGGCGTAATGAGCGACAGCCGCTCGCCCGATGCGCCGGATGTCCCCACCTTCAAGGAGGCCGGCTATGACGTGTATTCGGGTTCGATGCGCGGGCTGGCCGCGCCACGCGGCGTGCCCGCGCCGGTCATGGAGAAGCTGGTCGACGCGGTGGACCGATGCAACCAGGACGCCTCCTACCTGGAGCGCGCCAAGAACAGCTTTCAGCCACTGAAGTACCTCAAGCACGACGAATACGTCAGCCGGCTGAAGGCGCTGGACACGCAGCTGCGCAAGTTGTGGCAGACCAACCCGTGGCTGCTGTAAGCCGCGATCCATTGAACCAAGGAGTCAAACCTGATGAGAACAGACCAGCATACCTATGACGACATTCGCGCCTACTTGCGCGAGCGCGACACGGTGCTGATCCCGGTGGGAGCGGTCGAGCAGTACGGCGCCCACCTGGCGACCGGCACGGAGCTGCGCATCTGCGAGGGCATCGCCACCGAGGCCGGCGAGCGGGCCGGCCTGGCGGTCACGCCTATCGTGCCGGTGAACTACTCGGCCATGTTCCTCGACTATCCCGGCACGCTGTCGGTCAGCATGGGCACGATCGAAGCGTACCTGCGCGAGATGTGCGACGCCCTGGCCGGCCAGGGATTCCGCCATTTCTTCTTCATCAATATCCACGCCGGCTCGCTGGGCCCGATTGAAAGCGTATGCCGCCATCTGCGCCGCAACTACGGGGCGGTGGGCGGACTGATAGACGTGTTCACCATCATGCGCGACGTGTCGGCGGGCAAGCTCCTGACCAAGAGCGCGCCCAGCGGCCATGCCTCGGAAATGGTGACGTCGGTGGCGCTGGCCAAGTATCCCGAGCTGGTGTTCATGGACCGCGCCAAGGCCGCCGGCCCGCTGCGCGCCTTCACCGAAGGCGTGACCACCGTGTCCAGCGGCAAGGTGACATTCGGCAAATCCAGCTTCGCGGTATTCAGCGACATCAGCGACTACGCGCCGATCGGCACGCAGGGCGATCCCAGCCAGGCCAGCGCCGAATCGGGACACGCCATCTGGAACGACGCCGTGGCCTATCTCAGCGACGCCGCATTGAAGTTCAGCAACATGCAGTTCAAGCCCGAAGGAGCGCAGGCATGAAAGTAAATCCCATCAAGACCCTGTGGCAGCAGAAACAGCCGGCGTTCGGCACCTGGGCCACGATGGTGCGTCACCCCCGCTTCATGAAGCTGCTGGCCGTGTCTGGCCTGGACTTCGTGCTGATCGAAATGGAGCACAGCGACTTCTCCATCAGCGAAGTGGCCACGATGTGCCTGGTGGCGCGCGAGGCCGGAATCGTGCCCATCGTGCGGCCGGCCGGCTCGGACTCGCACGACTACACCCGTCCGCTGGACGCAGGCGCCATGGGCCTGCTGCTGCCCAATATCGAAACGCCCGAGCAGCTGGAGCAGATCCTGCAGTACACCAAATACGGCCCGCGCGGCCAGCGCATCCTGAACATGCGCGGCCCGCACACCGACTACATCAAGCTCTCGTCGCCGCTGGAACAGACAGCCGTGATGAACGACAACACGCTCACCGTAGCCATGACCGAAACCCAGGTCGGCCTGAACAACCTGGAGCGCATATGCGCCGTGGACGGACTGGACGCCGTAATGATCGGCCCCGACGACCTGACACAGGACCTCGGCATCCCGGGCCAGATGCAACATCCGCGCTACCTGGAAGCCGTGGAACACGTGATCGCCACCTGCGGCAGGCTTGGAGTCCCCTGGGGATTCAGCTGCCAGGACCTCGCCGCCGGCGAGAAATGGATCGGCCGCGGCATAGGCTGGATGCCGTTCAGCAATGACGTCAACAGTCTGTTCAACACCTTCAGTCAGGCCGCCTCCGGGCTCAAGCGCCTGGCCAACCGGCAGGAGCAAGCATGAAGAAAATCGACACGTTGATGAAAACCACGGCGCGCTATCGTCCCTACGGTTGGCGCGCCAAGATCGGCCTGATCGTGCCGTCCACCAACACGATCAACGAACCCGAGTTCTATCGCATGGCGCCGGAAGGGGTCACGATCCACTCCGGCCGGGCTATCAACGCCGGCCCTGCCACCCAGGAAAACTACGACAAGATGGCGCGCGGCGTGATGGAAGCGGCCGACCTGATCAAGACCGCGGAGGTCGACGTGGTGGCCTACGGCTGCACGTCCGGGTCCATCGTGTGCTCGCTTGATGAACTGTGCGACGGCATGAGCGAGCGTGTCGGCGTGCCGGCCGTCGCCACCGCCGGGGCGGTGGTGGCCGCCTTGCGCGTGCTGGGCGCGAAGAAGGTGGCGGTCGGAACCCCGTACATCGACTTTGTGAATGTGCGCGAGCGCGAGTTCCTGGAGCAATACGGATTCGACGTGGTTTCCATCGAGGGCCTGGACCTTGGCCATACCCAGGAAGAACGGCGCGACATCGGCCGCGTGCCGCCCCAGGCGGCGTATCAGTTGGCGCGCGACATTGATCATCCCGACGCCGACGCCATCTTTCTGTCGTGCACCAACCTTGCCACCATCGACATGATCCAGCGCCTGGAAGACGAACTGGGCAAGCCGGTGGTCACCAGCAACCAGGCGACCTTCTGGGCCTGCCTGCGCCTGCTCAAACTGAACGACAGCGTGCCGGGCTATGGCCGCCTCCTGCGCGACCGGCTGGCCCCCATCACGCGATCCGACTACGCGCTGAGGTAAGCGAACCATGTGGATGAGCCCCGACCCCGACCTCCCGCTTGCCCGCCGAATGCTCGATACCTTGCGCGAACGCACTGCGGACGGCCTAGGCGTCACGCGCGACGCCTACGGAGCGGGCGAACAATGCGCCCACGACCTGGTGCGCGCCGAGGCGCTCCGGCTGGGGCTGGAGGTCCGCGTCGACGGCAGCGGCAATCTGTATGCGACCCTGCCAGGCAAGGACCGCACCCGGCCCGTGCGCATGACCGGCTCCCACCTGGATTCGGTGCCGGTCGGGGGCAACTTCGACGGCGCCGCGGGTGTTATCGCGGGGATGGCCGTACTGGCCGGCTGGCGCGCGCAGGGTTATACCCCGGAGGCGGACGTGACCGTCATGGGCATCCGGGCGGAAGAAAGCACTTGGTTCCCGTACTCGTACTTAGGCAGCAAGGCTGCGTTCGGCCTGGTAGAACCAGAAGTGCTTGAACTGTGCCGGGCCGATACCGGCCGCCGCCTGCGCGACCACGTCCGCGACCTGGGCCTCGATCCTGATGGCTACGGCGTTGCCGCGCTTGACCCGGCGCGCATCGACCGCTTTGTCGAATTGCATATCGAACAGGGACCGACCTTGGTGGAAGCGGGGCTGCCCGTGGGGATCGTGACCGGCATCCGCGGCAGCTTCCGCTATCGCAACATGCGATGGCTTGGCCGCTACGCGCATTCAGGCGCCGTCGGCCGCAAGAGCCGCAGCGACGCTGTGCGAGCGGCGGCACGCTGGATGACGGCGATCGACGACGCCTGGGAATCGCTTGAATCCGACGGGGCGGACCTGGTGGTGACGGTAGGGCAGCTGGCCACCAACCCGCGCGAACACGCGTTCAGTAAAGTCGCGGGCGAGTTGGATTGCTGCATAGATGTACGCAGTCAGAGCGTCGACGTCTTGCGCGACTATGACCGCATCATCCGCGAGTGCGCAGCCGAGGCCGCGCAGCTCACCGCGACGCAGGTCCAGTTCGGGCCGCAGACCGGCTCCAAGCCCGCAATGATGGACGCGGGCCTGGTGGCGCTGCTGCGCGGCTACTCGGACGCTCGCGGCCTTCCGGCCATGACGATGGCCAGCGGCGCAGGTCATGACGCCGCGATATTCGCCCAGCAAGGGGTGCCGTCGGCAATGATCTTTGTTCGAAACGAACACGGGTCGCACAACCCCGACGAGGCCATGGACCTTGAAGACTTTGGGCTGGGAGCGCGTCTCCTGGCTGATATCCTGGCGTCAGATTCGTCAGATCAAAATCCCGTAAGGAGTTCAGTATGAAGTGTTTGATTGTCCAGCCGATCCACAAGCAGGGCATTGATCTCCTGCAGCGGGCGGGCATCGAGTGTGTAACGCCGGCCTCCGCGGGCATGGCCGACGTGGCGCGCGCCATCGGCGACTGCGAGGCCGTCATCACGCGCAACGCGGGCCTCGACGCGGCGGCCATTGCCGCAGGCGCCCGCCTGCGCATCATCGGCAGCCACGGCGCAGGCACCAATATGGTGGACGTCAAGGCGGCAACCCGCGCCGGGATTCCCGTCGTCAACACCCCGGGCGCCAATGCGCGCTCCGTGGCCGAACTGGTGATCTCGATGGCGCTGGCCCTGTACAAGCGAACGATCACGCTCGATGCCGCGGTGCGTGCGGGCAACTGGAACGCTCGCTACGATTCCGGCCTGCGCGAGTTGGCGGGGGCGACATTGGGTGTGGTGGGCTTCGGCCAGATAGGCCGCGCCGTCGCCGACATCGCCAGCAAGGGCTTCGGCATGCGCGTGCGGGTCTACTCGCCGTCGGTGCCGGCGGCAGAGATCGAGCAGGGCGGATTCACCGCCGACCAGGACTTGGCCGAATTGCTGCGCAACTCAGACATCGTGTCCCTGCATCGGCCCGGCAATCCGGGCGCCGGCCCGCTGATCGACGCGACCGCCCTCGGCCTGATGAAGCCGGGCGCCTTGCTGATCAACACCGCGCGCGGCGGGCTGGTCGATGAGCAGGCACTGGCCCAGAGCCTGAAGGCGGGCCGCCTGGGCGGTGCCGGCATCGACGTGTTCTCGACGGAGCCGCCGCCCGCGGATCACCCGCTGATCGACGTGCCCAATGTCGTGCTGGCGCCGCATGCCGGCGGCAGCACGGAAGAAGCCTTGATCCGCACGGCGGTCGCCGTGGCGGGGCAGGTGGTGGACGCGCTGCGGGGCGAGCGGCCTAAGCATGTGGTCAATCCGGAAGCCCTGGACGGGGAGATGGCGCGCGTACCGGGTTGAGCTTCGGCTGACGCTTTCCCTTTTCGGGCGCACCAGTAAAAAGCCCCGCAACTTTCGTTGCGGGGCTGGCAATCAGCTTCCGGCCTACTTCAAATCCACCGTGACCTTGCCAATCTTGCCGGTGTAGGCGAACGGCAGGGCATCTGCGTAAGTTTCGGCCACTGCGCTGCCGAGGTCCATGCCGATGTCCAGCGTCTCGGTGGCCGAGAAACGTGTCGGCGCCACGTTGTCGATGGACCCCTCGCCGGCCGGCTGGCCATTGATGAACAGACGCACGGTGCCGCCAGTCGTGAGCTCTCCGCCCGGCTGCTGCACGTATTCGAGGGCGACATTTGCCTTGCCTGCCGGCACGGTCTGGTCGGACGTCACTTTGTAGCGGTTCTTTCCGAAGAAGTTGTACTCGTACACCAGGCGCTGATCCTTGATGTAGAGCGTGTAGCCCGCGCCGCTGCCGCCTTCGGCGATGATCACGCCCTGCGCCTTGCCATCCGCCGTGTCGACATCAGCGGCGATGCGGTGAGAGCGCTTGTAGATCGGAGGCGCGCTGCCTTCGGGAACCCGCGTCGTCCCGGAGACGTACGTGAAGCTGGTTTTGCCGCGCGTCGCGGAAGGCCTGTTGGGGTTGCTCGCGCGCTCGGCAAAGCGATCATCCAGCGGAAAGACGTCGTATTTCTTCGCCTCCTGGTCAAAGAGATTCTGCAGCTCCTTCAACTTGGCCGGGTTTTGCTGAGCCACATCATTGGCCTGGGAGAAATCTTCGCGGATGTTGTAGAGCTCCCATTTGTCCTGCTCGAAAGGCACCGAGCCGCGCAACACCCAGGGCACGCCGTGGAAGGCTGTGGCGACCCAGCCGTCATGGTAGATGGCGCGATGGCCGCCGGTCTCGAAATACTGCGTTGTGCGCGTGCTGGGGGCCTTGGGCTTGTCGAAGGAGTACGCCAAACTCACGCCCGCCAGCGGAGTCTGCTTCACGCCGTTGACCGAGGTTGGGAACGTGATGCCGGTCACCTCGTAAATCGTCGGCGCAATGTCGATGACGTGGTGGAACTGGGTGCGCAGGCCGCCGTGCTCGGCGATCTTCTTCGGCCAGCTGACCACCATGCCGTTACGGGTGCCACCGAAGTGCGAAGGGACGCGCTTCATCCATTGGAACGGCGACGAACCGGCCCAGGCCCAGCCCACCGGGTAGTGGTTCTCGTGCTTCGGGCCGCCGATCTCGTCGATCTCTTTTATCTGCGAGGCCACGTCGTCAGGGACGCCGTTCTGCGTCATCATGTTGTTCGTCGTCCCGGTCAGGGAACCTTCGGCACTCGGACCGTTGTCGCCGGCGATGTAGATGATCAACGTGTTGTCGGCATCCGGCAGCGCATGCACGGCATCCAGCAGGCGGCCAATCTGGTAATCGGTGTAGGCCAGATAGGCGGCAAACACTTCCTGGTGCCTTGCGAAGAGCCGCTTCTCATCGGCCGATAGTGAATCCCAGGCCTGGATTTCCTTGGGGCGCGGTGTCAGGCGCGTGTTGGCAGGCACCACACCGAGCTGCTTCTGGCGCTCCAGCGTTTCTTCGCGCACCTTGTCCCACCCCTGGTCGAACTTTCCCTTGAACTTGTCGATCCATTCCTTAGGCGCGTGCAGCGGCGCGTGCGCAGCCCCTGGGGCGAAGTAGGCGAAGAACGGCCTGTCCGGTGCAATCGACTTGGAACGCTGGATCCAGGCGATGGCCTCGTCGGTCATGTCAGGCATCAGGTGATAGCCCTGCTCCGGCGTCTTTGACGGCTCAATCGGCGTCGTGTTGCGAAACAGCTGGGGATACCACTGGCTGGTCTCTCCGCCTTGGTAGCCATACCAGTATTCGAAACCCAGGCCTGTAGGCCAACGCTCGAAGGGGCCGACCGGGCTGGTCTCCCAATCAGGGGTGTTGTGCCACTTGCCGAAGGCTGCCGTTGCATAGCCGTTCTGCCGCACGACCTCGGCGACAGAGGCGACATTCTTGCCCCAGATGCTGTCGTAGCCGGGGTAGCCGGTCGAGAGCTCGGTGATCGTGCCCATGCCCACCTGGTGGTGATTGCGGCCGGTCAGCAGCGCGGCGCGCGTGGGCGAGCAAATCGCCGTGGTGTGGAACTGGTTATAGCGCAGGCCCTCGGAAGCCAGTTTGTCCAGATTGGGCATCGGCACCGGACCGCCGAAAGTGGCCGGCTGCCCAAAGCCGACATCGTCAAGCAGCACCACCAGCACATTGGGCGCGCCGGCAGGCGCCTTGATGGGTTGAGGGTAGTCCTCGCGCGAGTCCTTGTAGGTCTTGCCGATCACGCCCTTGAAAGCCGCTTGCGGTTTGGGCAGGACCTCCTGCGCCCGCGCCGCCGTTGCGCCTAGGCCCAAGGCCAGGCTTGTGGCGGTAAAGATCGCAAGTGTCCAGCGTTTGCCTCGATGTGGTGTCGGCATAGCCCTCTCCTTCGCGTTGGTCGCCGCCCGCTTTGCTCGGGCTACTCGCGTCAATGATTGCAGGCCCGCTATTGGCTATTGCCGCCCCTTGTTCATGTATTCCTCAACGACGTTGGACATGTCATAGGTTTTGGAACCTTGGACGGGGGGATAGTCCGCCAGGCTTTTCAGGTGTTGCTGCATGATCTCGCTCATTGGGGCCATCAGCCAGGACACTTTCTGCACCAAATGGCCATAGGAGTCTTCGTTGTCATAACTTTCGAAGGGGTCCATGCGCAGATTGAACAGGAGAGGCATGGTGCGCGGAATTACGTTGCTGTAGTAGCTCTCCTTTTCAGAAAAGTGGAGCTTCCACGGGCCCATGCGCATCGCAGTCAACTTATTCTCGTAATAGTACAAAAGGCTGTTGCGCGCCGATTCGCGGGACTTCCCGAGCCAGTATTCCATGTTGTTGATGCCGTCAATGTACTGACTCTTCTCCTTCAACATGCGCTCATTCACGTTCGCTACTCCGGCCGCTGCGGCCAGCGTGGTAAACATGTCCATATGAGTCTGAATGCCGTTCAACGTTTGTGCAGGCTTGATCACACCTGGCCAGCGAATCATTGAAATCACACGCACGCCGCCCTCGAACGTGCCCATCTTCGCGCCACGGAAAGGCGTGGTTCCACCATGGGGCCAACTGGCGTGTTCCGGGCCATTGTCGGTTGAGTACCAAACGATGGTGTTTTCATCGAGCCCGTTCTCTTTCAGGAAATCAAGAATCACGCCGACATCGTGATCGTGTTGCATCATGCCCGAACCATGCAGGTCGGCTTCGCTTGTGTATTGCTCCGCAGCGTAGCGCCACTTCTCATTCAGCCGCGTGTAGACATGCATGCGGCTGGTGTTTAGCCAGACGAAGAAGGGCTTTCCATCATCTTTCGCCTGCTTCATGAATTTCATCGCGAGAGGCGCAACTTCTCCACCGTCGAAGTCCTCCATCCGCTTTGCATCCAGCTTGCCTGCGTCCTGGATGACTTGTTTTCCTACTCGGCCCCAACGTGGGTCGGTGGTGGAGTCGTCCTTGTTTGACGCGAACGAGTGGACCACATTGCGCGCGCCAAACTTCTTCTCGTAGGCTTCGGAGCTACCCGAGTACTTGGCGCCAAAGTTCTTGTAGTCACGTTGATCCGCCTCTTCCATCACGTTCAGGTGATAAAGCAGACCAAAGAATTCGTCAAAGCCATGGACCGTAGGAAGGGCGGAGTTGTGATCGCCAAGGTGGTTCTTGCCGAATTGTCCCGTGGCGTAGCCGGCGTCTTTCATTACCTCCCCAAGACTCGGAGACTCGGCCATCAGTCCTCGAGGATCTCCAGGCTGCCCTACGGTCGTCATGCCGGACCGAATCGGATACTGGCCGGTAATAAAGGCCGCGCGCCCTGCCGTGCATGAAGGTTGTGCATAGTGGTCTGTGAAACGTATGCCCTGCTGGCCGATGCTGTCGATGTTCGGGGTCGTGTAGCCCATTGTCCCCATGCCATAGGCGCTAACGTTCTGCCAACCGATGTCGTCACCCCAAATCACCAGGATATTCGGCTTTTTCTCTGCGCTGGCGCTGGCGCTGGCTGTCGAAGTGCTGGATTGCGCGTGTGCAGTAGTCGCCATCAATACGCCGGCAAGGCCGGAAAACACCAATCTAAATATGTTCTTCATGAAAAGCTCCGCACTTTTCTTATTAGGTTGGTCGAGACCGATGAGGGGCCGGCAATCCAGGATTGCGGCCAGACTCAGTTTAAGAGAACCGGATGGCGCGTTAAGGTTTTTCATTGCCCGCCGCTGGTTAGCCCATTTGCGCCGATCTATCATGTCAGGCTGCTTCCCTCTCCCTTGCCGTCTTTATGGGTAAAAAAGCACCCATTACAAACATCTGGCGAACGGGTAATCTGGAGCGCATTGGGAGGAGAACAGCATGAAATTGCGCATTGCGACTTTCAATGTTGAGAACCTGTTTCGTCGCGCAGCCATTCTTAATCTGCGCGATTCCGCGCGGGTTGATGAATTGCTCCAGCTTGTCAAAGAATTGCAGGGGCTGCTCGACCGAAGCGACTACTCGAACGCTTTGAAGGACGAGGTGTTCGAGATCTCCCATCAGCTTGTGACCTACGTTGATATCCGAAAAGATGCCGGGTCGCTAGGAGACTGGAAGAAGGAGAACAGCCGTACGGGTTTCAGAATCAACAAGAGCTGCAAGGGACGCGGCGATTGGCTGGGCGAGATCGTCTTCCGGGCAAAGGAGTTTTCCGACCAGCAACGCAAGAACACCGGAAAAGTGATTAAGGCCTTGAACGCCGACATCCAGTGCCTTGTCGAAGTCGAAGGCATGGACGTGCTCAAAGGCTTTAACAGCCAGGTTCTTCACACCAAAAAGTTCAAACAGTTCGTCATGATCGACAGCCCCAACGATCCGCGAGGAATTGATGTGGCCTGCCTCACGCGGGGCAGGATTATTGGTATCAAGACCCATGTTTTCGATGACGGGCAAGTCTTCAAGCCGGTTTTCAGCCGCGATTGCCTGGAGGTCGCCATTACATTCGAAGGGTTGAATCAACCCGTGTTCGTGCTCTGCAACCATTTCAAGAGTCAGAGCGGAAGATTGGACGCAGACAGGCGAAAGTCTGCGGCCAGGCGCAAGGATCAATCTCGCACAGTCGTAAGCATCCTGAAGGCCTACGATCTCAAAAAAGACTATGTGGTCGTGCTGGGAGACCTCAATGAGGACACGGACAACGCATTCAAGAGCTTGGACCCGCTGTTCGACGTCGAAGGGCTGCACCCCATTGTTGATCGCAATCTTCCAGCAACACAGCGCTACACCTATCACTTCGGCGGCGGCAAGAAGGGCGAACGCCTGAATCAACTCGACTATATCTTTCTGTCGAGTCCGCTCCACGATGCCGTTGTAGGGCAGGGGTTTGAGAGGCGGGGAATTTTCGAGATCGAGAAGATCACCGCTAAGGAGGGGGCCGAACTCGTCAAACCCTTCCCGGAAGTCTCCTCTTGGGATCTTGGCGCATCCGATCATGCTGGAGTTTGGGTCGAACTTGACCTTTGATGAACAGACTGGCGCGCTGGACCCGAAAATAAGCCATCTAGCCCGCAACCGACACTGCAGCCGACGGCCTGCCGTCGCGACTGTGCATCAGAGTTAGTTTCGAAGAATGATGCTGCGTTGATTCACTCTGCCTGCAGATGGAAGTTTCGGCGCAGTCGGCGAGGCACGACTATCCGTGGCATTGCCGGAAGGTAACGTGTCGGGCCTGATAGCGTGTTCAGGGGAGGTGGTCGACTACATGGCTACTAGATTTTATGAGCCAACTGAAGGTGCTTCTTTTTTTTCTTGAGGCTGATCTCTACTCTGCAAATGTGGCAGAAGGTAGTGTGTGTCATTCGGGTACGTTTGACTTTTGTGATCGCGTACCTCAATTCGGGGGCGTCGAATGGGGAAATAGTATTCCCTTCTTTGTTGATCTCACACAGTTGACCAAGTAGGTAGCCTGCATTGTTCTTTACATCCAGAAAGTAGGCCCCACTCCCGCCAGTCTCTAATATGCACTCGGTGATCCCATGCTCTACCCTTGCAAACCGGACGACTCCAGCAGAGTCGCTACGTTCTTTAGAAGATTCAGTGGGCGCGGAAGGGAAAGCGATCGTTGGGATAGTGGGCGGCGAGCCGCTTTGACTATCTAGGAAACAACCGTGCCTTGTCCACGGTGCGCCAAGCGGACCATCTAGCCAAACGCTGCCCCCGTTATGTCGGACGAAAAACACTCTTGCGTTGCAGATTGGACAGAGAGTCAGGTAGCAAGCAGAATTCGGCGCATGCTGTTCTTTGGTGAAGTCCGTGTATGTTTTGCTCAAGAACGCACTACAAGAGCCGGCGCTGTGCAAAGGAATACATCGACCGTTGATGTACCGGAAGGTGATTAAGTCACCGCAGTAGGTGCAGGAAGACATTGCTGAACTTTGCGTGTTTACGAATAGCCTAACTAGATTTAGAAGGCATGTAATAGGCATGCCTAGCTTGCCTAAGACTGTATGAGCTTTCAGCTCGATAGACAAATTAACTGTTGCTGTGTTTTGAAGCGGCCTCAGATTTTTTTCGACCTGAGTCTTTGGTGAGATCAATTGATCAACGATTCGATTGACCGTCTCTGAGCGACGGCGGCCGCGGGCCACAAAAGTAAAGTTCGCCTTTCTTCAACCAGCGTGGCGTCTATCTGCGTAGGAGAGGGGAGGACGTTCGCACAGTGACAGACGTTGCCCGCCCCAAAGCCAGAAGGCGACCTCTAATTCTACGGTTCAGGGATTTCCCCAATCACATTCTCCTTGCGGAAAATCAATGCTCTATAGGACACTTTGTGTCATAGCGCTGCGACGGCGCACACAAGGGGAATGGGATGAAAGTCTTGGGCATGGTGGCCGCGCTGGCGATGGCGGCGGGAATGGCGGGTGGCGCACAGGCGGCGTTTCCGGAGCGGCCGATCCGGCTGGTGGTGCCGTTTGGCGCTGGCGGCATTACGGATATCGTGGCGCGGCAGGTGGGCAAGGGCATGGGCGATGTGCTGGGGCAGGGCATCGTGATCGAGAACCGGCCGGGCGCGGGCGGGGTGATCGCGGCCCAGGTGGCGGCTACTGCGCCGGCCGATGGCTATACGATCTTCATGGGGACGGTAGGCACGCAGGTCGTGAACCCGCTGATCTACAGCAAGCTCAGCTATGACGCGGATAAGTTCGCGCCGGTGGGCATGGTGTCGGGATCGCCGTATCTGCTGGCCGTCAGGGCCGGCGTGCCGGCCGCGTCGTTCGGCGAGTTCGTGAAGTACGCCAAGGCCAATCCGGCGAAGCTGAATTTCGGGTCGGCGGGCAACGCCAGTTCGCCGCACCTGGGGCTGGAGCTGCTGAAGCTGACGGCCGGCGTGGACATTGTGCATGTGCCGTTCAAGAGCGGCAGCGAGGCCGTGAACGCGGCGATCGGCGAACAGGTGGATGTGGTGATGGACGCCAGTCCGGTCATCATGCCGCACGTGGCCTCGGGCAAGCTACGCGCCCTGGCGGTGGCGTCGGACAAGCGATTGCCGTCCGCGCCCGGCGTGCCGGCCAGCACCGAAGCGGGCGATGCGGGCTTGCAGATCAGTTCCTGGAACGCGTTCTTCGCGCCGGCTGGGACGCCGCCGGACGTGGTGGCTGCGCTGAACGCCGCGCTGCAGAAGACGCTGGCCACGCCCGATTTGAAGGAGCGGCTTGCGGCGCAAGGCACGCAGCTCTACACGGGCGCGCCCGATGAATATCAGCGCTTCATCGGCGGCGAGAAGGCCAAGTGGGCCGAGATCGTGAAGCGCGCCAATATCAAGATGGATTAGGAAACGCATCAATGACCAGGAGTTCAGCATGAATACTCAGGCGCCACACCCGCTCGCAGGCAAGCCGCTGGAGCTGGCCGACACCCTGCGGTCGGGCAATGCGTGGAAGATCCGGCTGGCCTGCGGGCTGATGGGCCTGCCGGTGACGCGGCGCACGTTCGACATTGTCCAGGGCGATCTGGAAACCGAAGCGTTCGCGCGCATCAACCCCTGGCGGCAGGTGCCCGCGCTGCTGACGCCGGAAGGGCAATGGCTGGCGGAATCGCAGGCCATTCTCTGGTATCTGGGCATGGGCACGCCCTGGCTGCCCGAGGACCGGTTGGCGCAGGCGCAGGTGTCGAGCTGGCTGAGTTTCGAGCAGACGCAGCACATGCATGCGTACGCGCAGCCGCGCCTGTTGATCCACCTGCGCCAGACGGCGGGCGTGAATGACCCGGAGATGGTCGCTTGGCGCGCCATCGGCATGAAGGCGGCGGCGCTGATGGACGCGCATCTGGCGGGGCGCCATTACCTGGTGGGAACCGCGCCGACCATCGCGGACATCGCGCTGTTCCCTTACACGAGCATGGCGGAGCAGGGCGGCTACGACCTGTCCGGCTTTGCCCATATCAATGCCTGGCTGGCGCGCATCCGCGCACTGCCGGGATTTACGCCGCTGATGGAAGCGGCATGACGGAGACATGATGGCCGATACGATGCACTTGGGAAAAGACGAACTGATTGCGCGGGCGCAGGCCGAAATGCAGCGCCAGTTCGACACCCCGCAATGGAGCCTGCGTGAACGCCTGGCGCTGACCTGCCGGATCCTGTTCGACGGCGGGCACGATTCCGGGCTGGCGGGCCAGATCACCGCGCGTGCGACCGAGCCGGGCCGCTACCTCACGCAGCGGCTGGGCCTGGGCTTCGACGAAATCACCGCCAGCAATCTGCTGCTGGTGGACGAAGACCTGCGCGTGCAGGAGGGCGGGGGCATGCCGAATCCGGCGAACCGCTTCCATTCCTGGATTTATCGCGCCCGCCCGGATGTGAACTGCATCATCCACACGCATCCGCTGCATGTGGCGTCGCTGTCGATGCTGGAGATTCCGCTGGAGGTCTCGCACATGGACAATTGCCCGCTGTACGACGACGTGGCCTTTTTGAAGGATTGGCCCGGCGTGCCAGTGGGCAACGAGGAAGGCGAGATCATTTCCAAGGCGCTGGGGGCCAAGCGGGCCATCCTGCTGTCGCACCACGGGATGCTGATTGCGGCGGGGTCGGTGGAAGAGGCTTGCGTGCTGGCGCTCCAGTTTGAGCGCGCCGCGCGCATGCAGCTGCTGGCGATGTCGGCGGGAAAGATCCAGCCGATTCCGCCCGAACTTGGCCGCGAGGCGCACGACTGGATCCTGACGCCCAAGCGCTCCCAGGTGGGCTTTTCGTACTACGCGCGGCGCGCCTTGCGGATGCATCCCGACGTGCTGGCCTAGGGAGTTTCGGGGCAGGGCGCTCGACGGCGGCGCAGGATTCGGGCATTCTTGCCGGTTGTATTCCCGTTTTTCCCGCCCATGATCGACCTGCCGCACCGCCTACGCACCCTGCGCCGCCAGCAAACCTTGTCCCTGGAACAGCTGGCGCAGCGCACCGGACTGACCAAGAGCTACCTCTCCAAGCTTGAGCGGGGCTTGAGCGAGCCGTCCATTTCCACGGTGTTGCGCCTGGCCGAGGCCTATGGCGTGGGCGTATCGCAACTGGTGGGGGCGGACGACGCCGCGCAGGACGAAGTGGTCAGCGTGGTCCGCGTGGCCGACCGCGAAGCCTTGCAGCGCCGGGGCCTGGGCAGCGAATACCATTACGAGTCGCTGGCCGGACGCCGCAAGGTCAAGGCCATGGAGCCCTTCGTGGTGCATCCGCCGCGCGAATTTCCCGACGCCACGGCGGTTTTTCCGCATCCGGGCGAGGAATTTCTGCTGGTGCTGAAAGGCGCCATCGAGGTCCACGTGGGCGAACGCCAGTTCCGCCTGGAAACCGGCGATTCCGTCTATTTCGATTCCGAACTGCCGCACCGCATGCGCACCGTCAGCCGGGCCATGGCCGAGGTGCTGGTCGTGGCGGCGCACTGAAAGACAGGCCGCCGCGCCTCATCCCTAAAGGAAAAACTATGAAGAACGATCAGTCGCGGTTAGTCCGCATTGATGTCGGCCCGATGAAGAACCCGGTGCCTGGCAAGCCCCGCCGCCCGATCTCGGGCGATGCGGCGTTTCGCACGGTCACCGCCTTCGAAGGCAACGCGGGCAAGGCTGAGGCCGGCGTGTGGGAAAGCACCGCCGGTTCGTTCCAGTCCAATACCACCGGCTACATCGAGTTCGGCTACATCGTCGAAGGCGCCGCGCGCCTGGTGGACCCGGACGGCACGGTGCACGAGCTGACGGTGGGCGAGGCCTTTGTCATGCCCGAGGGCTACACGGGCCGCTGGGAAGTGGACCAGTTCGTCAAGAAGATCTATTTCATCACGCGGATGGCGTAACGGCCCCGGCTACGGGCGCGGACGCCGGCTGCCGGCCGGCGGGACTAGAATAATGCGCATCCGAGGTCTGGCGCTTGGGCGCCGGACCGGCGCCGCAACCCGCGTTCGCGCCTGGAGCAACCGCAGGAGCCCACCGTATGACCGCAATCCCCGCTGCCTCCGTCCCGGGCGCAGCGCTGCCTGCCCGCACCGCGCAGGTGGACGTCGTCTCCATCCAGTCACAGGTCGTTTACGGCTACGTCGGCAACAATGCCGCCATGCCCGTGTTCCGCAAGGCGGGCCTGCGGGCGATCGCTGTGCCTACTGTCATCCTCAGCAATACCCCGCACTATCCCACCCTGCATGGCGGGGCCGTGCCGCTGGATTGGTTTGAAGGACTGCTGCAGGGCCTGAACGAACGCGGCGTGAGCCGCGTGGCGCGCGCCGTCGTGTGCGGCTACCTGGGTCAGCCCGGACAGGCCGGCCTGCTGGCCCGGTGGCTGACTGCGCTGCGGGCGTCGCGCCCGGACGTGCGCGTGCATATTGATCCGGTCATGGGAGACCGCAACGACGGGCTGTATGTGAACGAAGGGCTCGTCGAACAGTACCGCGACCTGCTGGTGCCGCTGGCTGACGGCATGACGCCCAATCATTTCGAACTGGAGCTGCTGGCCGGCCGGCAGTTGTCGTCGCTGGACGAGGTGGTGGCCGCGGCGCGCGAACTCATCGCGCGCGGACCGCAATGGATTGTCGTGACCAGCGCCGCGCCGATGGCGGCGCAACCGGGCACGCTGCAGCTTGCCGTCGTGACGCGCGACCAAGCGACGGTGGTGACCCATCCCGAGATCGCGATCCCGCCGTCGGTGCACGGCACGGGCGACGTTTTCATGGCCGGCGTGGCTTCCCGGCTGCTGGCCGGCCAGGACTTGATCGAGGCGGTGCGCGAGGCCGCGGCGCAGGTCACCGTGGCGCTGGAGCGCACGCGGGAACTGGCCTGGGAAGAGCTGGCGGTCGACGGCTAGGGGCGGGAATCCACCCGCCCCGCGCGACTCAGTACATCTTGTACGGCAGGAACTTGCCGCTCATCACGATCTGCACGCGGTCGCCCTTGGGGTCGACCTCGCGCGTCAGGTCCATCTTGAAGTCGATGGCGCTCATGATGCCATCGCCGAATTCTTCGTTGATCAGCGCCTTGAACGTGGTGCCGTAGACGTTGATCAGCTCGTAGAAGCGGTAGATCAGCGGGTCAGTGGGGACGGTGGTGGGCAGCGAGCCCTTGTACGGCACGACCTGCAGTTGCACGACCGCATCGGCCGGCAGGTCAAGCACGCGGGCGGCGGCCAGCGCCTGTTCCTCGGTCATGGTCATCTGGCCCAGCAGCGCGGCGGTGGTCCATTCCTTGCTCTGGCCCACGGCCTCGGCGATGGCGCCCCAGGAAAGTTTTTTCTCTAGCTTGCGGGTGACGACGAGTTCGGTGACTTCTGCGCGGGACATCATGATGGGGTTCACTCCTTGTGGGATGCCTTGTCGACCAGGAAGTCGACGAGGTGGTTGCGGATTTCGTAGTAGCGGGGTTCGTGGTGCAGGCTGGCGCGGGTCCGGTCGCGCGGCAGATCCACGGCGACGGACTCGGCGATGCGGGCGTAGGGGCCCGCGCTCATGAGCAGGATGCGGTCCGACAGCAGGATGGCTTCGTCCACGTCGTGCGTGATCATGAATACGGTCTGGCGGGTTTCCTGGACGATGGCGCGCAGTTCGTCCTGGATGGCGCCGCGGGTCAGCGCGTCCAGCGCGCCGAAGGGTTCGTCCAGCAGCAGCATCTTGGGCTGGATTGCAAAGGCGCGGGCGATGCCGACGCGCTGCTTCATGCCGCCGGACAGTTCGCAGGGCTTCTTGCCGGCGGCCTTGCCCAGCCCCACCATGTCCAGGTAGCGCTGGCTGTGCGCGCGCACCTGGTCGCGGCTGTAGGCTGGCCAGCGCGAGCGCACGCCGAACTCCACGTTCTGCAGCGCGGTCAGCCAGGGCAGCAGCGCGTGCGCCTGGAACACCACGCCGCGTTCAAGCGACGGGCCCGCGATCTGGCGGCCGTCCATGATGACGACGCCTTCATTGTTTTCGTCGATGCCGGCCAGCACGTTCAGGATGGTGGTCTTGCCGCAGCCGGAGTGGCCGATGACGCAGACGAACTGGCCTTTGTCGATCTCGAAATCTATGTGCTCGAAGACAGGGGGCTGGGGCTTGCCGTCGCGTCCGGGATAGCGCTTGCCCAGCCCTTGGACCTGCAGGAAAGATTGGCTCATGGCGTCACTCCCGATAGCTCACGAGCCGGGCGGCGCGCGCCAGCAGGTTGTCCAGCAGCA
This sequence comes from Achromobacter arsenitoxydans SY8, assembly GCF_000236785.1. Taxonomy (GTDB): domain Bacteria; phylum Pseudomonadota; class Gammaproteobacteria; order Burkholderiales; family Burkholderiaceae_B; genus Achromobacter; species Achromobacter arsenitoxydans. The sequence continues at coordinate 20,458 of NZ_AGUF01000046.1, forward strand.
TGCCAATCAGGCCGATGAAGAAGATGGCGCAGATGATGTTGGAGATAGACAGGTTGTTCCATTCATTCCAGACGAAGTAACCGATGCCGGTGCCGCCGATGAGCATTTCGGCGGCCACGATCACCAGCCACGCGATGCCCACCGAAATGCGCATTCCCGTCATGATGGTGGGCGCGGCGGCAGGCAGGATTACGGTCAGCGCCGTGCGCAGACGCGGCACTTCCAGTGTGCGCGCCACGTTCAGCCAGTCCTGCCGCACGGCGCCCACACCGAAGGCAGTATTGACCAACATGGGCCACAACGAGCAGATAAAAATCACAAAAACCGCAGATATGTTGGCGTCCTTGATGGTATAGAGGGCCAGCGGCATCCACGCCAGCGGCGAGATGGGTTTAAGGATCTGGATGAAGGGGTCGAACGCCCGGTACACCGTCTTGGACATGCCGATCAGGAAGCCCAGCGGAATGGCCACCAGGGCCGCCAGGCCAAAGCCCGTCAGCACCCGGGCCACGGAGTAGGCAAGCTGGATGCCGATGCCCTTGTCGTTGGGGCCGCGGTCGTAGAAGGGATCCTTGATGTGTTGCCACAGCTGCGCGCCGACTTCGGCGGGGCCGGGGAAGGGCGTCTTCGAGCCGCTGGCGGCGGCGTTGCCGACCAGCGCCGCATAGGCGGGGTCCACCGTCGCGCCGCCCGTGTCGGGGCGGGTGGCGGCGTGCCACAACAGCAGGAACGCCAGGAACAGCGCGATGGACAGGAAGGCGGCCCGCCAGTGTTGCACCGACCGCATCAGGTCCTCCGGATCTTGAAGCCGGCGAGGTAGGCCTCGGGCTGGCTGGGATCGAAGGGCTTGCCCATGATGCTGAACGTCTTGCCGGTGTCGGCGGGCGGGGTCAGGCCGGCCTCGCGCATCAGCCGCACGGCGTCGGTCGCCAGGAATACTTCACCGGCGATCTTCTGGTAGTCGACGTCGCCCTTGACCTGGCCCCAGCGCTTCATCTGCGTCAGGATCCACACGGCGAACGACTGCCAGGGCATCGGGTCGAAGTCGATGCGGTTCGGGTCGGTCAGCACCTTGCCCAGGCCGTCGGCATAGGTGCCGGTCAGCACCTGTTCCACGACCGTGACAGGCTGGTTCAGGTAGTTGGGGGCGGCGATGGCGGTGGCGATTTCCTTGCGGTGCGCGGGGTTGCGGGCGTAGGCGGTGGCCTCGATGATGGCCTTGAGCAGCGCCTGGTAAGTGTTGGGCATGGCGGTGACGAATTCCTTGCTGGCCGAGAACGCGCAGCAGGGGTGGCCGTCCCAGATGGCCTTGGACAGGGTGTGGATGAAGCCCACGCCGTCGTAGACCGCGCGCTGGTTCACGGGGTCGGGCGCCAGGAAGCCGTCGATGTTGTCGGCGCGCAGGTTGGCCACCATCTCGGGCGGCGGGACCGAGCGGATTTGCACGTCGGTGTCGGGATCCAGTCCGTGTTCGGCCAGGTAGTAGCGCAACAGGTAGTTGTGCATGGAGTAGTCGAAGGGCACGGCGAACTTGAAGCCCCTCCAGTCTTTGGGATCGCGCCGGTCCTTGTGTTTCATGGACAGGGTGATGGCCTGGCCGTTGATGTTCTCTACGGCGGGCATGGTCCAGGGCACGGCGCGGCTGGCGCCCACGCCCATCGAGATGGCCAGCGGCATGGGCGACAGCATGTGCGCGGCATCGTATTCGCCCGACATGGCTTTGTCGCGGATGAGCGCCCAGCCCGCGGTCTTGACCACTTCGACGTCCAGGCCCTGCTTGCCGTAGAAGCCCATGGGGTGCGCCATGATGATGGGGGTGGCGCAGGTGATGGGGATGAAGCCGACCTTCAGTTTCTGTTTTTCCAGCGGGCCGGCGGACTGCGCGAAGGCTTCCTTGGCGGCGGCCAGCGGGAAGATGGACGCAATGGCGGCCATGGCGGTGCCGCTGCCGACGGCGCGCAGGAAGCGGCGGCGCAGGGCGTCCTGCGGGAACAGGGCGCGCATGACGGCGTTTTCGACCGCGCTGTCGTCGGCGCTGACGAGGGCCTGGGCGGCGCGTTCATGTTCGGCTTGCGAGGCGTGGCGGCCGCAGCCGCAGGCAAGGCGGCTGTTGGCGTCGAACGGATTGCTGAAGAGGGACATGCTGGCTCCTTCGGACGGGAATGGAGCCATCATGCGGCCGCGGGCAGGCGGCCGGTATCGCCGGTTCTACGATACGCGTGTAGTGGACCTACTACGTGGTGCGCGGCCTGCGCCGGGATAGTGCGCGGACGCTCAGATGGCACCCAACTGGTGCGTGTTGGCGTAGGCGACCAGCTCGACCAGGGTGCGGACGTTGAGCTTTTCGAAAATGCGGCTGCGGTAGGTGGAGATGGTGTTGACCGACAGCGCGAGCTGTTCGCCGATGGCGGAGACGGACCGGCCCGCGACCAGCAGCTGCAGCACCTGGAATTCGCGGTTGGACAGCAGTTCGTGGGGCGGGCGGGAGCTGTCCTGGCGGACGGTGTGGGCGAGCAGTTCGGCGACGGTGGGGGTGACGTACATCTTTCCGGCGGCGGCGTTGCCCAGGGCGGCGAGCAGTTCTTCGGGCTCGCAGCCTTTGTTGAGGTAGGCATGGGCGCCGGCGCGCAGGGCGCGCACTGCGAACTGGGACTCGGGGTAGACGGAGAGCATGACGATGCCCAGCGCGGGGTAGTCGGCGCGCACGCTTTTGAGGACGTCGAGGCCATCGCGTTCGCCCAGGGCGACGTCCAGGACGATGGCGTCGTAGTGCGCCTGGCGCAGGGCGCGCAGGGCGGCCGGGCCGTCGGCGGCTTCGTGCACCAGGGCGACCCTGGGGTCTTCTTCCAGGATGCGGGCCAGGCCGCGGCGGATGATGAGATGGTCGTCGACGATGAGCAGATTCAGGGGCATGGCGGCGGTTCCTTATGCGGCCAGCGGGTTCAGGCGCAGGCGGGCGCGCATGCCGGCGCCGGGGGCGCTGTCCAGCGCAAGGTCGCCGCCAATGGCGCGGGCGCGTTCGCGCATGCCGAGGATGCCGAAGGTGTGGCGGTCTTCGGGCAGTTGCATGCCGACGCCGTCGTCTTCGACGGTCAGGACCAGGCCGTCGGCGCTCCAGGCGGCGCTGACGCTGACGCTGCGGGCGCGGGCGTGGCGCTGCACGTTGGTCAGCAGTTCCTGGACGATGCGGTAGATGGCGATTTCGGCGTTGCGGTCCAGGCGCAGGCTTTCGGTGTCGGGCGGGCAGAGGTAGCGGCACTGCAGGCCGCTGCGGGTCTGCAGGTCTTGCAGCAGGGCTTCGAGGGCGGCCCACAGGCCAAGGTGGTCCAGGACGACGGGGCGCAGGTCGTTGAGGATGCGGCGGGTGGCGCCCATGGCGGTCTGGGTGACGTCCAGCATGCGGTCAAGGTGGGCCTGCAGGGCCGGGGTGGCGCCCAGCTGGCGGCGCAGCCAGTTGAGGTCGAGCTGCAGGGCGGTGAAGGACGCGCCGAGGTCGTCGTGGATGTTGCGGGCGATGTGAGCGCGTTCTTCTTCGCGCAGGGTGCTCAGGTGAGAGGAGAGGCGGCGCAGCGATTCGTGGGCCGCGCTGAGTTCGGCGGTGCGTTCGCCGACGCGGCGCTCAAGCAGGGCCTGGGTGCTCTGGAGTTCGCGTTCGATGCGTTTGCGGGCGGTGATGTCCGAAAACGTGACGACGGCGCCGACGACTTCCTGTTCGTTGCGGATGGGGTAGGAAGCGTATTGGGCGTCGAAGCAGGAGCCGTCGCGCCGCCAGAGCACTTCGTCGTCGGCGCGCTCGCCGCGGCCGTCGCGGAAGGCTCTGAAGATGCGGCAGTCATGCACGGGCATGAGGCTGCGGTCGGCGTGGGAGTGGTGGATGAGGTAGTGCATGTTGCGCCCGACGAGTTCATCGGGCGTGTAGCCGAGCATTTCGGCGCCTGCGCTGTTGATGAAGATGCAACGGCCTCGCAGGTCGATGCCGTAGATGCCTTCGCCGGCGGCTTCGAGCAGCATTTCCAGCTGGCGGCGCCAGGCGGCGTGGTGCGATAGGTGTTTCAGGTCGGCGAACATGACGGGCCCGGTGTGTGCATCGCCGGGCCTTGCGGGCCCGGATCCCCTTGCGCGGGTTTTTAGTTGCGCTTTTGGGGCGGAGTTTACGGGACGCGTTCCCGGTTGCGAACCTGATTGAGGGAAATCCCTTTGAGGTTGCTTTGTTGCTGAGGCGTTGGTTTTTGAGACGCCCGGTGCTGCAAGAAGCTGCGCGATTGCCGGGGAGGGCGGCTCTTCTTGCATTTTTTTGGCGGGAAGCTCGGGTCTGGAAGATCTTGCGGGGCTGCCAGTGGTCGGCCGCGCGGGCGGCCTCATCTGGCGTTCGGGCGTCTTGCACTGTCGGGCCGTTCGATCGCGCGGAAAGCAAATCGCCGGCGTTTGGGGCCGGCGAGTTTGGGTTCGAGGTTGGGGGCGGCGTTGGACGCGATTTACGGAATCAGCGAAAGCCCAATGCGGAACTGGCTTTCATTGCGCTGGTTGTAGCCCAGCAGGGTTTCGCCATAGCCGTTGAAGTACTGCATGTGCAGGTAGCCGTTCCAGTTCAGGAACGTGCGGCGCAGGGGCCATGCGAAGTCCAGTTGGGTGGTGCGGCGCTTCTGGTCGCCCTGGCGGTACATCGCGGTGATCACGGCGCCGTTGTCCTGGGCCCAGCGCAGTTGCCAGTCGACGCGGCCGGCGTAGTCGGCGTAGTCGCTGTTTTCCTTGGCGACGGCGAAGTAGGCCTTGACCTTGGGCGCGAAGGTGAGGGTGCTGCCGCCGTCGAAGCGGTAGTGGAAGCGCGGTTCGATGTAGCCGGCGTTGAGCGAGCGGGAGTCTTCGCCGTCCTTGCCGTTGGAGTTGTGCTCGACGCCGGTGTTCATGCCGAAGCGCCAGTCCTGGTTCTCGGATTTCCAGATGTCGTCGGACAGCCAGAAGACGCTGGGGTTGAAGGTGGTGTCGATGAAGGGCTTGGAGTCGCTTTCCAGGTCCCACAGCGAGGTCTGGGTGTAGCCCAGGTAGAAGTCGTCGTGCCAGGAGTCCTCGGTGCCGCGGGGGCTGATGAGGCGGTACTTGGCGCTGATCTGGAAGCGTGCGGTGGTCAGGCCGCGGGTGCCGACGCTGAAGTACACGGGCTTGTAGGCCGAGAAGGCGCTGCGGAACTGGTCGAAGGCGGTCTGCTCCACGGTCTGCTCGACGGACGCGGCGGGCGCGGGGCCGGCTTCGGGGGATGCGCCGGCAGCCGCGACAGCCGCCGGCGGGACGGGCTGGCCGGTGCGGGCGTCGACGACGGGCGTCTGGGCGGGCGTGGTGGCCAGGGTGCCGCTGTCGCGGCCGGTGGCGTCCAGGGCCATCATCGACGGCTGGCCTTCGATGGTGACGGCTTGCAGGCCGTGCGCGGTGGCGGGTACTTCGGCGGTCCAGGACATGCGCGCGAAGTTGTTGGCGGGCACGCTGTAGTTGTCGCGGCCGCTCTTGAGCTTGGCAAGGCTGCGCACGATCTGCCCGTCCTGGCTGCGCCACTGCAGCACCAGTTCAGGGGGCGGCTGCCAGGTGACGCGTCCGCTGTCTTCGTTGAAATACACGGCCTCGATGGTGATGGTCTCGCCGGGGGCGGCGGAGGGGCGGTCCAGCCGGTACGACACGCCTGCCGCGGCGGATCCGGCCGCGCTCAGGGCGAGGGCGGCGGCGCAGAGGCGGAGGGTATGGATGCGGGGGAAGCGGCGACTGAATGTCATTGAGGACGTGTATGGTTTTTGTGATCAGGAAATGTAGCACCGTCCCTGGCAACAGGTTGTAAGCCGGGCTAATCGTATGTAGTGGGTGTAAACGGGCCGTGTGGGCGGGATGGGGCGGCGGCAGGGATTTCTGGGCGGGCGCTCGGCTACATTGAGCGCGTATAAGGCGGAAGGCCCCGCGCATCGTCTGAATGCGCGGGGCCTTCGTCGTTGCTGGCCGGTCTGATCGGGTCTACTCGCCGAACTTGATGCCCTGCGCCAGCGGCAGGTTGCGCGAATAGTTGATGGTGTTGGTGGCGCGGCGCATGTAGTTGCGCCAAGCGTCAGAACCCGATTCGCGGCCGCCGCCGGTTTCCTTTTCGCCGCCGAAGGCGCCGCCGATTTCGGCGCCGGACGTGCCGATGTTGACGTTGGCGATGCCGCAGTCGGAGCCGGCGGCCGACAGGAAGGTCTCGGCTTCGCGCAGGTCGTTGGTGAAGATGGCGGACGACAGGCCTTGCGGCACGCCGTTCTGCATGGCCAGCGCGTCGCCGAATTCCTTGTAGCGCATCACGTACAGGATGGGCGCGAAGGTTTCATGGCAGACGACGTCGGTCTGGCCAGGCATTTCGGCGATGGCCGGGCGCACGTACCAGGCGTCGGGGTACTGGTCGGCCAGTACGCGTTCGCCGCCCGTGACCTTGCCGCCCTGTTCGCGGGCGGCGGTCAGCGCGGTCTGCATGGCGTCGAAGGATACGCGGTCGATCAGCGGGCCGACGAGGTTGCCGCTGTCCAGCGGGTTGCCGATGGGGGCGCTGGCGTAGGCCTTGTGCAGGCGCTGGAGCAGTTCGTCGGCCACGCTTTCATGGACGATCAGGCGGCGCGTGGTGGTGCAGCGCTGGCCGGCGGTGCCGATGGCGCCGAAGACGATGCCGCGGGCGGCCATGTCCAGGTCGGCGGTGGGGCCGACGATGATGGCGTTGTTGCCGCCCAGCTCAAGCAGGACGCGGCCGAAGCGCTGCGCGACCCGCGGGCCGACCTGGCGGCCCATGCGGGTGGAGCCGGTGGCCGATACCAGCGCCACGGTGTGGGAGTCGACCAGGGCTTCGCCGACTTCGCGGCCGCCGATCAGGACTTCGGACAGGCCGGCGGGCGCGTCGCCAAAGCGCTGCATGGCCTGGGCGAACAGGGCCTGGCAGGCCAGGGCGGTCAACGGCGTCTTTTCGGACGGCTTCCAGACGACGGCGTTGCCGCAGACGATCGCCAGGGCGGAGTTCCAGGCCCAGACGGCGACCGGGAAGTTGAACGCGCTGATGACGCCCACGACGCCCAGCGGATGCCAGGTTTCCATCATGCGGTGGCCGGGGCGTTCGGAGGCGATGGTCAGGCCATAGAGCTGCCGCGACAGGCCGACGGCGAAGTCGCAGATGTCGATCATTTCCTGGACCTCGCCTTCGCCTTCGGCCACGATCTTGCCGGCTTCCAGGCTGACCAGGCGGCCCAGTTCGCTTTTGTGCTGGCGCAGCGTTTCGCCGAACAGGCGGATCAGTTCGCCGCGGCGCGGGGCGGGCACGTCGCGCCACGCCTGGCTGGCCTGGCGCGCGCGGGTGATGGCGGAATGGGCCTGGGCCACCGTGTGTTCACGCACCTGGGCCAGTTCGGCGCCGTCGATCGGGCTGCGGGCAATCAGCGTGCCGCCGGTGAGCACGCTGGAATTCAGTCCGAGATTACGCAGGATGTCTTGGGGAGTGTCCATGCCGGTTCCTTGGATGGCCAGCGAAGGAATTACCTTCGCCTTAAGGGTTATGCCTAAGTGGCGATTCTGGAAAAAAATTTACTATACGAAACTATGACGTGAAATGCGAAATATTTTTGAGGCGCCAGTCTTCTGAGGCCTCTTGAATCGCCAGTGCCAGCCGAAGTCCGTTTCTCCGCGGGTTTCTCCCGCAGGTCCCGGATGCCGGCCCACTCCACCAGAAGGTGAATCCGTGGCGGAACCGTTGCTCGTTGTCCAGGCAGTCACCAAGACCTATCAGCGCGACGGGCATCCCCCGCATCTGGCGCTGGACGGCATTGATTGCCAGCTCGAACGCGGCGAGGTCATGGTCGTGGTGGGGCCGTCCGGCTCGGGCAAGAGCACCCTGCTGCGCACCCTTAACGGCCTGGAAAGCATCGACAGCGGCGCCATCCGGGTGAACGGCGTGTCCCTGACGGACCCGGCCACCGACGTCAACCACTGGCGCACCGAGGTCGGCATGGTGTTCCAGCACTTCAACCTGTTCCAACACCGTACTGCGCTCGACAACGTGGCGCTACCCCAGCGCGTGGTGCGCGGCCGCAGCCGCGCCGACGCCGAGCGTTACGCCCGCGATTTGCTGGGCCGGGTCGGCATGGCCGAATTCGGCGACCGCTATCCCAGCCAGCTGTCGGGCGGTCAGCAGCAGCGCGTGGCAATCGCCCGGGCGCTGGCCATGGACCCCAAGCTCATGCTGTTCGACGAGGCGACGTCGGCGCTCGATCCCGAAACCGTGGGCGGCATTCTTGAATTGATGCGGGCGCTGGCGCGCGACGGCATGACGATGGCGGTCGTGACCCACGAAATGGGTTTCGCCCGCGACGTCGGCGACCGGGCGCTCTTCATGGATGCCGGCCGCATCGTGGAAATGGGCACGCCGGACGAGGTCTTCGGCAACCCCAAAGAGGCGCGCACCCGCGCTTTCCTGGAAAAGATTCTGTAGTCCCGCCGGTCCGGCTTATCCGGGCGCTGCCGGCGTGATGTGCCTTGCCCGGAACGATATGGGTCAAATCACCAAAGGGGTTGGAAATGCTGAAAATCAAACAATGGCTGGGCGTGGCCAGCGTCGCCCTGGCGGCCGCCACTGTGGCCCTGCCGGCACAGGCGGACGAACTTTCGGACATCATCAAGCGCGGCGAATTGCGCGTGGCGGTGCAGACATCCGGGCCGCTGATGAGCTTCATGGACAAGTCGGGCAAGCGCACCGGGCTGGCCGTGGAAGTGGCCAAGCGCATGGCCGACGACCTGGGCGTGAAGCTGGTGCTGCAGGATTATGAATGGAAGGGGCTGCTGCCGGCGCTGCTGTCCGGCAAGGCCGACATGGTGGCCGCCGACATGACGCCCACCCCGCAGCGCGCGGCCCAGGTGCTGTTCTCGCTGCCCATGTTCTACGCCGACACCGTGGCCGTGGTGCCCAAGGATTCTCCCTACAAGACCTACCAGGAACTCGACAAGGCCGGCGTCACCGTCGGCGCGCTGGGCGCCAGCACGTATGCGGAAGTCGGCAAGAAGATGCTGCCCAAGGCCACGCTGAAGGAATTCTCGGGCGGCAGCGCCCCGGTCGGGCAGGCCCTGTCCAGCGGACGATTGGACGCGGGCATCATGTCGCTGTCCACGGCCAACCAGTTCCTGGTCGACTTCGGCAACCTGCGGGTGCTGGAAGGCGTGATGGTGCGCGAGCCGCTGGCGTTCGCCGTCGGCCCCAACGCGTTCCGCCTGAAATTCTGGCTGGACAACTGGCAGACCCTGAAGACGGCCGACAACACGCTGCCGGAGCAGGTAAGGTACTGGTATTCGACCGATTGGAAGAAAGACCACTGATCGGAGACGGGACCGCCCATGGACTGGCTGATTGATTTCTATAACTGGCGCATCGTCAGCCAGTACACGGGCCAATTCGCCGAGGGCCTGGCCAACACCCTGATAGCGGCGGGCGCCAGCCTGGTGCTGTCGGTGCTGGCTGGCATCCCGCTGGCGCTTGCCCATATGTCGTCCCGCGGCGCCGTCTGGCGCCCGGTGGCGGCCTATGTGCAGTTTGTCCGCTCCACGCCGCTGCTGGTGCAGATCTATCTCGTCTACTACGCCGTGCCCGCGCTGATTCCCGGCGCAAAGGGCTGGAGCGAGATGCTGCTGGGCATCATCGCCATGACGGTGCACCACGCGGCCTACATGAGCGAAATCATCCGCGTCGGCATCGAATCCGTGCCGCGCGGCCAGGTCGAAGGCGCCAAGGCCTGCGGCATGAACTACCACCAGCGCCTGCGCTACGTCGTGCTGCCGCAGGCCTTCGCCAATACGCTGCCGCCCCTGCTGGGCCAGACGGCCGTGCTGATCAAGGACACCTCGCTGCTGTCGCTGATCACGGTCTTCGAACTGGTCGCGGCCGGCGTGCAGATGAACAGCGAGCGCATCGTGCCCAACGAAGCCTTCCTGACCATCGCGGCGGGCTATCTGCTGATCTACTGCGTCATGCTGCTGCTGTCCAAGGGCGTGAGCCTATGGCTGGCGGGTCCGGCCTGGAACGCGAGGTAACCATGCTGGAATCCTACCTTTCCACCGCCGGCGTCGTGCTGCCCTTTTTGCTCAAGGGCTTCTGGGAAACGCTGAAAATTTCCTTCGTGGCCATCATCGCCGGGTCGCTGCTGGGCTTTGTCATCGGCGTGATCCGCAGCTACCGCATCCGCGGCGTGCACCAGCTGCTGGGGCTTTATATCCACATTCTGCGCGGCACGCCGTTCCTGGTGCAGCTCTACATCTTCTACTTCGTGCTGCCCAGCACCGGCATCGAGCTGCTGCACTGGGATTCCGGGACGGCGGCCTTCGTGTCCCTGTCGGTGTACACGTCGTGCTATGTCGCCGAGATTGTCATGGGCGCCATCCAGGCCGTGCCGCGCGGTCAGACGGAAGGGGCGATGACCCTGGGCCTGCGCCCCTTGCAGATCCTGTGGCTGGTCATTCTGCCGCAGGCCATGCGGCTGATCGTGCAGCCCATGAGCGGCGTCTACGTCATGCTGATCAAAAGCACCGCCATCCTGTCGGTGGTCGGCATCACCGAACTCACGCGGCAGGGCGAGGTCTTCATCATCACGTTCCCGGCCAAGTCGCTGTTCATCTACGGCATGATCGCCGCCATCTACTTCATCTACTGCTACCCGCTCCTGCGCCTGGCCAACTGGCTGGAAAAGCGCCTGGCCGGGGGGCTGCAGGGCGCAAGCCTGCACTGAGCCGACGCCATGGTCTCCGAGTACATCGACACCTACTACAAACGCACGCTCGCCGACGGCGAGACCTACTACCCGCCCCTGGCGGGCGCGGCCAGCGCCGACGTCTGCGTGATCGGCGGCGGCCTGGCCGGGCTGTCCACCGCGTTGGAACTGGCGCGGCGGGGCCGCAACGTCACCCTGCTGGAAGGCAAGCGCATCGCCTGGGGGGCGTCGGGCCGCAACGGCGGCTCGGTGTCGCCGGCGTTCTCGGCGGGCGCCGACGCCATCCGCAAGCATGTCGACGAAGACCACTACCGCCAGCTCTACCGGCTGTCGATGGAGGGCGTCGAGATCATCCGCGACAACATCCGCGACCTGCGTATCACCGACGCCCGCAAGGTGGACGGGCGTCTGCGGGTCGTGCGCTACGAGGCCACCGACGCGTTGCGACAGTGGTGTGACAGCCAACAGCGCGACTTCGGGCGCGACGTCCGTCTGCTGACCCGCAGCCAGGTCCGGGAACGGCTGGTGTCGGACGTCTACTTCCAGGGCGTCGAGGATCCTGCGTCCTTTCACTTCCATCCGCTCAACTACGCGCGGGCGCTGGCCCGCGAGTGCGTCCGGCTGGGCGTGCGCATCCATGAAGATTCCCCGGTCGAGCAGGTCACGCTGGAAGGCGCGGTCAAGCACCTGAAGACGGCGCAGGGGCAGATTGACGCCGCCACCGTCGTGCTGGCCACTGGCGGCTACACCGGCGACGTCGTGCCCGCCCTGCGCCGCGCCATGCTGCCCATCGCCACCTACATCATGCTGACCGAGCCGCTGGGCGACCGCGTGCGCGAAGCCATCCGCAGCACCGCCGCCATCGGCGACGACCGGCGCGCCGGCAACTATTACCGCGTCCTCGATGGCGGCCGCATCGGCTGGGGCAGTAGAATCACCACCCGTGTCGACGACCCGCCCGATCTGGCCGAGTCCCTGCGCCGCGAATTGCTCAGCGTCTATCCCCAATTGCAGGGGCTGCGCGTGGAAGCCGCGTGGTCGGGGCGCATGGCCTACGCGCGGCACCTGATGCCGCAGATCGGCCTTCTGGGGCCCGGCGTCTGGTATTGCACGGCGTTCGGCGGCCATGGCATGAACACCACCTCCATCGGCGGGCGCGTCGTGGCCGAAGGCATCACGGGCGACACCCAGCGCTACAAGCTGTTCGCGCCCTTCGGGCTGGCCTGGAACGGCGGCAGCCTGGGCACGGCGGCGGTTCAACTGACTTATTGGTCTTACCAGGCGCGCGACTGGTGGCGGGAGCGCCAATCGCGGGCATGACAGGGTATACAGATGCAAGGCAACAAACAGAGCGCATTGGCACAACGGCTGCGGGCCCTGCGCCAGGCGCGCGCATGGACCCTGAAGCAGGCGGCCGCGGCCACCGGCGTGTCCGCATCGACCCTGTCGAAAATCGAAAACAGCCTGCTGTCTCCCACCTATGACAACCTGATCAAGATCGCTGCGGGCCTGGACCTGGACGTGGCGGAACTCTTCACCGCGTCCGACGCCCACATGGGCACCGGCCGCCGCAGCCTGAGCCGCCAGGGGGAAGGGCGCCAGTACGAAACCCCGTACTACGACCACCGTCTGCTGTGCACCGCGCTGTCGCACAAACGCATGATGCCGTTCCACACCCGGGTCAAGGCGCGCTCCTTCGACGAATTCCAGGACTGGAGCCGCCACGGCGGCGAGGAATTCGTCTATGTCCTGGAAGGCGAGGTCCAGCTCTATACGGAATTCTACGAACCCGCCCGCCTGAAGGCCGGCGAGAGCTTCTATATAGACAGCCGCATGGGCCACCGGGTGATCAGCCTGAGCCCGGAAGACGCCATCGTCCTGTGGGTGTCGACCCACACGGATATCGGGGAAGAATAGGGGAGCGCCCAGGTTTGCGCGCAACAAGGTAAAATTCGGCGCCCGGACAGCTTCCGGGTGTCACTCCGGTGACTTCACCACACCGCGCGGCAGTAGCTCAGCTGGATAGAGCACGGGCCTTCTAAGCCTGAGGTCGGGGGTTCGAGCCCCTCCTGCCGCGCCAGAACATCTATATAAATCAGGCGATTACAGCGGTTTGGGGTTCGTTGGCAGGGCAATCATTAGAATAAAAATGCCTGCGTTAGAACTTTACTCCGTAGCCGAGGCCTTCTTTACCACCCGTCTGTCGCAGTGTTTGTGAGTCGTGGCCGGGTTGGCGTGAGCTGCGAAATCGTATGCGTCTTCGTTCCTGTTAGCGATCTTTGTAGTGATGGCTGCGGGTCGAATGTGCTGTAGGTTGAAGTACAGCGGATAAGCGGTGAGCGTCTTTTCGTTCACGGTCTCATCCACGGTCAAAAACCACGCCAATTGAGCATCCTTCCAGCTAGAGGATAGGCATCGGATCTTTGCTGGGCGCAAATAGGTTAGGGCTGACGGTGTTCTTACGAGCAAGGCCGCGAGCAACCACCACGCGCAGGGGCTTTGACCATTTCCGAACCTTTAACACCTCAATCTGGCCCTTCTTGCGCTTGGTCGAAAGGACCGTTATGTGGCGGAACAGGTGGATGTGTGTCTGAGTACGCTGCCGGTTGACCCGCGCGCCGCTGTAGGGATCAACCTGAGCAACAAGAACGTGCCCAATCGGGTGTTCCGTACCCCGCGCTGTAGCCAGGAGGAATAGCACCTCCGGTATCAGACGGCAAAGGAATCGCTGCCTCCAATGCTTCGTCGGGAAGATCTGATTAAGCAAGCCATCAAAGCGCTACCCTAGCAACGACTGAACTACTCGCTTTCCGTGGTGCCCACTGAAGTGGCGGAATTGGGGCGTTTGAGGATTTTCAGGGTCTTTGGGTTGAAAGGGTCTAGCGGAAAGTTGTGGGCAGTCGAACTGCAAGAGAGCTTCTACGAGGCGAACGCGCGCCGGCTGCCCAGAATCTCCAAGGCGTAAGTTTCCCCTGGGGCTGTGCTAGCGAATCCCTCGTGCCTATCAGCGAACTCAGGATCACAAAGGGTGAAACGAAAGTCTGATAGTGGTAATTGATAGTTCGCTAGCTGGTCAGAGGCCCGGCCGGCGAGCCCGTAGCGCACGTAAGCCTGGGCACGCGGCACTAAGTTTGATTTCGCGCGCAACTCGAAGTGCTCAGGGGTGAGGGCAGCAAGACGACAGCGTTAGCTTAACCTTCCGGCGAGTAATAGAGAGTCTTTCCGCAGGTACCGCAGAAGTGTTCGCGGGTATAACTATGCTGCATCAGACCGCGCACACGTATGTGAGTGCCGTCACAGCTAGCACATGACACCCGACGACGCTCGCAAGATTCCGGATACGTGCGTTTGTACCACTCGAAATTTCGCTTCTCAAATTTGTTAAGGCGAAAATACTGCCCAAAGCCGGCAAGGGTAAACGCCCCCCCGAAGATAAGCCAAAACAGCGAGCCAGTAGTATCACCGCGAGATATCAGGAAGGCTGCACCCAGCAGTAGAACCAGGCCAGCGAACCCGAAAACAAAACCGATAAACTTTAAAAACTTTCTTCGCATTTTTTATCCGAAATTTGTAGCTTGAACGGACTCGACCAGCAGCCCGTGAAAAGATCCAGTGGGAGAGGCTTGAATATCTCAGTTACGCGTTGGTGGTTAAGGATCCTTTCTTCTACGTGGACGGAACTACCTCTGACGCACAGGTGATGCTGTCCGTAGGCAGTAGCGAGTCGACGGTTTCAGCCCAAATTTGCATCGCATCCGCGCGACTTCGTGTACGTGTGGTCTGCGCATACACGAAATCAGGAACATCCGCCTTTACAGCACTCAAGCAGCTGCGATCATTGGAGTAAGCATTTAGATCGGCGGCAGTAGGCGTACGGCCGCTAGCCCCGCTGAGCATGGCTTTAGTGACCTGCAACGCGTAGGCCTCACCCCGCCTGAGCGCTTCGGCGTCTGCAAACGTCTGGCGCAGGGACTTGTCGATCTCGTCGCGCACGCCGTTTAAATCAGCGTCTGGACCTAGCAAGTCTTGCTCCTTTATCGTGAGCGGGCCCAATACCGGATGTTCCACCAGTGCCGGCCGCACGCCGACTACGTAATCATCGCCGGTTGCTGCACATCCGGCCAAGGAAGCTGCCGCAAGTAAACCAGCAACTGCAAATTTCGATTTGATACTCAAGTCTTTTGGCATGATCAGTTAAGTGGCTTGCGTGCTACCGCCAGCGCGACGCCATTCGCATCGTAGTTTTGGCTAAAAGTAAAACCGTACTCGCGTATGCTCTCGGGATAGTAGGAACTGGTCTCACCGAAGCCTTGGAAGGCTCCGATGCGGGGTAGTGCAGCAACACATTCCTTGAAAGCCGGATCGCCAGCACTACACAGGATTTGTAGCACCACGTTGCCCTCGCCGTTTTCTACGAATCCCTTCACAACGTTGTATGTTCCCGTCTGCCGTAGCTCGACAACATCGCCCTGTTTGAGCGGAGGAAGATGGTCCGGGATGATCCCAGTGGAGACCCATCCTTTGCCTCCCGCTCGTACCCAGGCTCCATACTCAGGATGACGCATTTGGAGGAAGGCGACGCGCATGGAGTATTCTGGTTCGCCCTTAATAACGCCCACTGTGTAAAGCTGATTTCGGGCGCCGAACGGATAGTCACCTGCCCAGACTTCGTCGTGAATCACTTGAGCAGCGACATTGACTTGTCTCATATTGGCCGGTAGCTCGGTCCCCGCGTTAAGCACTGCGTTCAAGACATGGACGGCCGGCGTCTGGCAACCTGAAAGTGCTACAGCTGTGCAGGTCGATAGGACTGCAATCACGGCGCGGTGGGCTAGATTCCCGAGAGGCATATGGAAATTCTGATGGGGGGGTGGACGAGGCTCCGCGTTCACACCGCTGACGACATAAGCAATGTTCGGTATGCCTCAATCACATTATGTTACACCAGACCCAATTTCTCGCGTGATCTCGTAATGACGGGAGAAAGCGTCAACACTCCAGCTTGTTGGCGTTCTAGCACTCCACCCGCAAGATCCGTCCTTCAAATCTCGCCATTCTTCCCACGTCAACGCATTAGGGCGGGTTTGGCTTCGCTGTCAGCATTGGCGTCCTAATATAAAAGTTCGAATCACCTCCTGCCGCGCCAGATTTCATTCAAAATTGAAGCCCTGGCGCTTCCATCCTGGCGCCGAACACCGCTTCAATTCGCCCATTCCGGATCCGTCGTAAACGCAATCGTCAGCCAGCGGTTCGGCGTGTCGTCGCCCACGGCCTTGCTGATTTCATCGCGGATCCTGTCCCATTCTGTCAGCGGCTTGGCCGGCATGTCGGCCGGGACGATGAAATAGAGCTCGATCTGCTTGCCCCTTCCCACTTTCGCGACATACGACCGGTGTGACGTGAATCCGTAGCGGCTGGTGAATTCGCGGGCCACGCCGTCGATGTGGTCCTTCAGGTCGGCCGGCGTAACCAGCAGCATGTCGGAAAGCGCCTGCTTGATGGTGGCGGCCGGCATCGGAATGATCACCAGGCAGACCAGCGCAAGCGCCGCGGGGTCGACATAGGGCGTCAGCCAGTCCAGCCGGGTGCCTTCGATGGCGTAGCCGATGGTGAACGCAATCAGCAGCGCGGCCGTGATGCCGCCCGACATGATCCATGCCTTGGCGTCCAAAGCGATGAATTCTGATCGGATGTGCCGATTCTGGATGGTCGCGTAGATAGCCATGCCGATGCAGGCGGCCAATCCGAAGATTGCGTAATAGATGGCGTAGGTGAACTCCAGGTCCCGCCCGCCCTTCAGGATGCTGCCGACTGCGGTAATCAG
Organism: Achromobacter arsenitoxydans SY8; assembly: GCF_000236785.1. Lineage (GTDB taxonomy): Bacteria > Pseudomonadota > Gammaproteobacteria > Burkholderiales > Burkholderiaceae_B > Achromobacter > Achromobacter arsenitoxydans. Next base: position 37,024 of record NZ_AGUF01000046.1, read on the forward strand.
GGCGTAGATCGAGACGCAGGTCAGGATCAGGCCGTTGAGTCCCAATACCAGCGGCTCCAGATGCCAGAAGCCCATGGTGAAGCGGTCCCGGAGCTTTCCGGTGGGACCGCCAGGCGCCGTCGACAGGGCGATCAGCCGGGCCGAGATCAAGGCCAGCGCGCTGAGCCCGGCATCGGCCAGCATATAGACCCCGTCGAACACGATGGAGAACGAACCGGCCAGCAGCCCGAAGACGACGGCGACGGCGGAGACGGCGAGGGTGACGAGGATGGAAGCGCGGAGAACGGACTGCTCGGTGGCTTTGGGCATGAAGCGATCCTTGTTGTTCAGTGGGCGGTTCACTTCCCGGGGCGTTGCACTAGTGTACGCAGATGTCGGGCATGGCCATTGCCGCTGCCTGCCGGTCTGCCGCCGCGTCGTATTTGCGATTGCGGCGTGCCTGTGGCCGACGTCAGGTTCTTTTCACGCTTCGTTCGGACGATACAGAATGGCCCGCATCTCCGCCGACGCGCCCAGCCGCTGCGACAGCTCATCCGCCCGTTCAAGAATCATGGCTTCGAAGGCCGCCGCGTCCACCGTCTTGAGCCGCACCGATGGCCCGGCGATCGTCAGCGCGCCGACGAAGCGGTCTTCCTGTCCGATGACCGGCACCGACCATGACGACGTGTAGGGGTCGCGCGCGCCGCAAGAGAATATCGGCAGCCGTTCCTGGTTGCGCCGGGCGCCTTGCGCCCAGATCGCGAAGACCTGGCCTGTGGAGGATTTGTCGGGCGGCATGACGCTGCCCGCGATGACCTGGCTGTGCAGGCCTTCATGCGGCTGATGGCGGAACAGGCACAGGCGCTGTCCGGGTTCGCCGCCTTCGACGTAGTAGGCGGCGCTTTCGCCGGTATCGGCGGACAGGCGCTCCAGCACCGGCATGACGACGGCTTCCAGGTCAAAGCCGCGTTCATAGACGCGCGCCAGAAACAGCACCCGGGGGCCCAGGCCGTAGCGGCCGTCGGGCTCGCGCACGACGTATCCGCAGCGTGCCAATGAGTTGAGCATGCGGAAGATCGTGGTCTTGTGCAGGGGCAGCCGATGGGCGAAGTCCGCCAGCGATAGATGCTCGGCGCCGGGCCGGAAACAATCCAGCACGCTCAGCGCGCGTTCCACCGCCACCACCCCATCATTACTCATGCATAGCTCCTGAATCATTGAATTTGCTTGTTGATTGTACAGAGTACAACTACGTTTCGTAATTTTAAAATGCGACAAGTCTGTTGATCTGGAGTCAGGGATGTCGAGTTCGATGCTGGTGGTGACCGCCCACGTGGGCGATTTTGTCTGGCGCTGCGGCGGCGCGATGGCGTTGCATGCGCAACGCGGCGTGGACGTGCACCTGGTGTGCCTGAGCTACGGCGAAAACGGCGAATCCAACGCCGCCTGGAAAGGCGATACGCAGCGCGATGCGGTGAAGGCCCAGCGCCGCGCCGAAGCCGAGGCCGCAGCGCAAATCCTTGGCGTCGCTTCGCTGGATTTCCATGACCTGGGCGATTACCCGCTGCCGGACTCTGCGGATTCGGTGCGCCGCATCTCCGACACGCTGCGCCGCACGAAGGCGTCGGTGGTGCTGACCCACCCGGAGCATGATCCTTCCAATCTGGATCACTGCCGCACCTTCGAAATGGCGCTGCGTGCCCGCATGCAGGCGATGGCGCCGGGCCACGGCGCGGACTTCGTGGTGCCGCCGCAGGTGCTGTGCTTCGAGCCGCACCAGACGGAATTGTGCGGCTTCAAACCCAATGTGCTGCTCGACATCACCGACGTGTGGGAGCGCAAGTGGCAGGCCATGCAGGCCATGCCGACGCAAAGCAACCTGTGGGCCTACTACGAACGCGTGGCGCTGCAGCGCGGCGCGCAGGCGGGCCGCCGCGGCAAGACGGCGGGCACGCGCTATGGCGAGGCCTATCAGAGCATTTTCCCGGCCGTTGTCTCGGCCCTGATGGAGTAATGGCATGAGCGATCTGTTTGCAGCCGGCCTGTGCAGCACGCTGTTGGCCGATGCCGGCGCGCGTGTCATGCGCGCGGCGATCAAGCCCCTGCGCGCCGGCTGGTCCGTGCGTGGCCGCGCGCAGACCGTGTCGGTGCCTGCGGGCGACAACCTGGCCATCCACGCCGCGCTGGCTATCGCGAAGCCTGGCGATGTCCTGGTAGTGGACGCGCAGGGGTATGCCGACCGCGCCGTCATGGGCGGGATCATGTGCGCCCAGGCCGCGGCGACGGGCGTGGCCGGCGTCGTGATCGACGGCGCCATGCGCGACGCGGCCGAATTGCGCCAGGGCGATCTGCCCGTGTTCGCGGCCGCCGTGTCGCCGGCCGGGCCCTACAAGGCGGGCGGCGGCAGCGTGAACCGGCCGGTTCAGTGCGGTGGAGTGCGCGTCGAACCGGGCGACTGGATCCTGGGCGATGACGACGGGCTGATCGTGGTCGGACCTGCCGAATGCGAGACGGTGGTTGCCGCCGCGCTGGCCAAGGCCGAAGCGGAGGCGCGCCGAATGGCGGCCATCGCGCGCGGCGAACTGCGGCCGGCCTGGCTGGACGAGGCCTTGGCCAAGGCCACGCTGGATATCGGGCCGGCGCGCTAGGAACCGCGCCGTCGCCCCAAAAACAAGCATCAAACACAACAGGAGGAAGACATGAAGTTCAACAAGCAGACCCTGGGCGCGATTGCCCTGATCGCGGGCATTGCGCCGCTGACCGCCGCTAACGCGGGCTACCCGGAACGGCCGATCCGCATGGTCGTGCCGTTTGCCGCGGGTGGCCCGGCCGACATGGTGGGACGCGAGTTCGCCAAGCTGTTCAGCGACAAACTGGGGCAGCCGGTGGTGGTGGTGAACGCTGGCGGCGGCCATGGCGTGCCGGCGCTGAATCAGGTGCTTGGCGCGGAGGCCGATGGCTACACGCTGCTGATGCCGGCCTCGGGCAACATGACGGTGCCCTCCAAGGCCATGCAGGGCAAGAATGTGTTGGACCTTCTGGCGCCGATCAGCCTGCTGACCGAAAGCCCGCACGTGCTGGTCGTGAACGCGCAATTGCCGGTGGATTCCGTGCAGGGCTTGGTCGACTATGCGCGCGCGCATCCGGGCAAGGTCAATTTCGGTTCGGCGGGCGTGGGCGGCGTGGCGCACCTGGGCATGGAACTGTTCAAGAGCAAGGCGAAGGTGGATGTGGTGCACGTGCCGTATCGCGGCACGTCCCAGGTGCTGACCGACCTGGCGTCGGGCCAGGTGCAGGCGTTGTTCAGCAGCATGCCTTCGTTGAAGCCCATGATCGACAAGGGTTCGGTGAAGGCGCTGGCCATGAGCGCGCCCAGCAAGGGGGCGGACACGGCGAAGCTGCCGCTGATCTCGCAGACCCTGCCGGGCGTGTCCTACACCACTTGGTATGGCCTTTTTGCCAAGGCGGGCACGCCGCCGGAGGTGCTGGCCAAGCTGAATGCGGCGGTGGCCGACACGCTGAAGAATCCCGAACTGAACCAGAAGTTCGAGTCGCAGGGCGTGGAATTCGTCTCCAGCACGCCGCAACAGCTTGCCGACACCGTTCGCCGCGACACGGCGCAATGGACCGCGCTGATCAAAGAGGCGGGCATCGAGATCGAATAGGGCGGATTCCTGGCGCTCTGCATGACGGCCGGGCAGGCGTACGCCTGCCCGGCCCTTTTCCTGCTACGACTTAAAACGGTTTGACCCGCCCGGTTTTGCTATAAACAGGCCTATAGCTTTTCTGTGGGGCCGGGAATATGTCCATTCTTACCTTGAGCCGCTGCGGCGCGGCGCTGATGTTGGTCGCGCTTGCCGCCGGCTGCTCGTCCAGCAAGCCGTCAGCGGGCGCCAAGTCCAGCATGTCCAACGCCACCCCGGCACGCGCCAGCAACGAGTGCAAGCCCAATCGCAGCAAGTGCCTGCACGAGGGTTCTTACGATGCGGGCGAAAGGGACTACGCGGTGGACGAGGCCAAGCGCCTGAATCTGGCAGAATCCGAGCGCCTGCGCCGCCTGTTCGCAAAGTGACCGCGGCAGGCCATAGTCACCGCAACAATCCGTTGAATCGCAAGCCGTTTGCCGTCATCCCCCTAAATAGCACACCGACATGACACGCCTGCCGGCGCACCGTGTTTACCCCAACGTGTCGACCACGCGCCACAAACTGCCCCTTATTTCCCCTGATTGACGCGTTTTAGCTTGTGTCTCAAAAACTGACATATTGCGTCCCTAGAATTCGTCCCTGCCATGCGCCAAGTGCATCGGTGCGCCGCTTGCGTTGCGGGCCACGCCAGATGCGCATGTCTGTTCAATCAATGGGAATCTGTAATGAAAAAGACTTTGTTCGTCACCGCCATCTTCGCCGCGCTGTCCGGCACGGCGCAGGCGGAAACTTCGGTGACGCTGTACGGCCTGATCGACACGGGCGTGGGTTACCAACGCATCAAGGGCGACAACTACCACGAGTCGAAGGTCGGCATGGCCAACGGCGTGTCCAGCGGTTCGCGCTGGGGCCTGCGTGGCGCTGAAGACCTGGGCGACGGCCTGAGCGCGGTCTTCACGCTGGAAAGCGGTTTCAACTCGGCCAACGGCCAGTCTGGCCAGAGCAGCCGCCTGTTCGGCCGCCAAGCCACCGTCGGCCTGAAGAGCAGCTCGTGGGGCCTGCTGGAATTCGGCCGCCAGACCAACATCGCCTCGAAGTACATCGGCGCGATTGATCCGTTCGGCGCCAGCTACGGCCAGGCGAACGTCGGTGTGGCCTTCAGCGCCGCGAACACCGTCCGCTACGACAACATGGTCCAGTACTCGACCCCGTCGTTCGGCGGCTTCCAGGCTGGCATCGGCTACTCGTTCAACGTCGCCGACACGACCTCGGCCCAGACCGGCTTCCGCACCGCCGACAACACGCGCGGCATCACCGCCGGCGTGCGCTACGTGAACGGTCCGCTGAACGTCGCCCTGACGTATGACCAGCTGAACCCGGCCAGCCAGCTGGGCACCGACGCAACGCCGAAGTCGTGGAGCATCGGCGGCGCGTACGACTTTGAAGTGCTGAAGCTGGCGCTGGCCTTCGGCCAGACCCGCGACGGCTGGTTCACCGGCCAGGGCGTCAATGCCTTCGGCAGCGGCAGCCCCACCGCCAAGGGCTTCGGAACGAACGTGGCCGTGGAGGACTTCAAGGCCAACTCGTACATGGTCGGCCTGACCGTGCCGCTGGGCGCCAGCAGCATCATGGCTTCGTGGCAGCGTGCTGATCCGGACAGCGATGCGCTGACCGGCGGCGATTCCGCCATGAACGTGTACAGCCTGGGCTACACCTACAACCTGTCCAAGCGCACCAACCTGTACGCGCTGGCTTCCTACGCCACCGACTACGCCTTCATCGACGGCGTGAAGAGCACCGTGGGCATCGTGGGCATCCGTCATCGCTTCTAAGCGCCTGACGTGATCGGGCGGCGCGCCGTGTGCGCGCCGCCCGCCCTCTGCACCGCGGTTGCACTGAGCGGATTGGGCGTCTTACCCGGCCACAGACGAGAAAAAAGCGGCCACCTCCCTAGCTCCACTCCCAGTCCGCTCACCCGAACTCCGATCATGGCAAACTGAAAGGCCCGCGCAGGCGTTGCGCGGGCCTTTGCATTTCGGAGCTGCGCGCCGGCTGCGTTGTAGTATTGAAAGCTCCGCCCTTTTCTCGAATCCCTATGCACACCCACAACGGACGGCTCGCGGGAATGTCATTGGCGTTGGCGCTGGCTATCGGCGCGGCCTGTACGCCCGCGCTTGCCCAGGAAACTCCGGCGGCGGCGCAGGATCCCAATGGCGCGCCGCAGGACACCGCAGCCGCGCCCCTGCCGCCGCAGACGCTGGCGGTGCTGGATGGCAAGCTGAAGGTTGTCATCCCGGCGGGGTTCTTCGAAACCGAATTTCCGTCGGATCCTGCCACGCCGGAGGTCTCGGGAAAGATCTTCCTCAACCGCGCCGCCATGCAGGCGATCATCCTGATCGACGTGCCGCTGGAAGTTTCCGTTGGCGATGACGACGCGTTCACGCTGGGTGCGATGGCGGCGGGCTTCCAGTCTCAGCAGCAGGAAGCCGTGCCCACGTTCAAGAAGACGGGGGATGGCGCCTTCAAGGTCGGCAATATCGGGGTGTTCCAACTGGATGCGGCCAGCAGGCTTTCCGGCCGGCCGGCCGAGCTGACGGCGATGTTCGCCGCGTCGGGCAATAAAGTGGTGACGCTTTCCGCCTATACCCTGACCCAGGAAAAGGCCAGGCATCCGGGGTTGGTGAACGAACTGAAGCAGGCAATGTCGGCGCCCTGACGCCCACGTGATCCCGGCTCGACGTTCGCCCGGGAGATCACCCGGAAACGAACGCGGGCGATCTCCTGGCTTGGCTTGCCGCCGGGCGCAGGGCGCCGGGCGGTTATGGATGTTCGCCGAACTTCCGCGAGAAGCCCGGCATGCCCGGCAATGCGTCAGAAACCGACGGCCTGGCCGTCGCGGCGCGAGTCGGATGCGGCCACGTAGCCGCCTTGCGGCAGGCGGCAGATCAGCTGCGCGGAGCCGAATTCCAGACTGTCCACGGGCGCCACCGCCACGTTGTGGCCGCGCGCGCGCAGCGTGTCGACCACGTCCGCCGGCAGGTGCGATTCCACGTTTACCACCGGGCCGTTTTCCACGCGGAAGCGCGGCGCGTCGCTCATGGCCTGCGGGTTCTGGCCGAATGCGGCCAGTCGCGTGACCATTTGCAGATGGCCCTGCGCCTGCATGGATCCGCCCATGACGCCGAACGACATGACGGGCTGGCCGCCGCGCGTGACGAACGCCGGAATGATGGTGTGCATCGGCTTTTTGCGCGGCGCGACCTGGTTGGCGTGGCCGGGCTTGAGCACGAAGTTCAGGCCGCGGTTGTGCAGGCTGATGCCGGTGCCCGGCACGACGACGCCGGAGCCGAAGCCGTGGTAGTTGGACTGGATGAAGGACACCATGGTGCCGCCAGCGTCCGCCGCGGTCAGGTAGACGGTGCCGCCGGTGGCGGGCGTGCCGGCCGTGGGCACGCTGGCGCGGTCCATGGAGATCAGGCGGGCGCGCTCGGCCAGGTAGGCGCGGTCGAGCAGGGCGCGCGCGTCGGTGCGCATGTGGCGCGGGTCCGCGATGTGGTGGTGCAGGTCCGCGAAGGCCAGCTTCATGGCTTCAATGCTGACGTGGTAGTAGTCGGCGCTGTCGCGGCCCATGCCTTCCAGGTCGAATTGCTCGAGCATGCCCAGCGCCATCAGGGCGGAGATGCCCTGGCCGTTCGGCGGAATCTCGTGCAGTTCGTAATCGCGGAAGGACTGGGAGATGGGCTGTACCCATTCAGCCTGGTGTTCGGCCAGGTCGACGGCGCTGAGCGCGCCGCCCGTCTGGCTGGCGAAGTCGGCGATCTTGCGGGCCAGCGCGCCGCGGTAGAAGCTTTCGCCGCCGGTTTCGGCGATCTCGCGCAGGGTTTTGGCCTGGTCCGGGAAACGCCACCATTCGCCCGCCTGCGGCGCGCGGCCGTTGGGCAGGAATGCTTCGGCAAAGCCGGGCTCGGCCGCCAGCTTGGACGCCTGGTTGGCCCATTGGCGCGCGATGGTCGGCGACACGGCGAAGCCGTCCTCGGCGTAGGCAATGGCGGGTTCGAACAGCTTGGCGAAGGGCAGCTTGCCGAAGCGGTCCGACATGGCCTTCCAGCCGGCGACCTGGCCGGGCACGGTGACCGTGCCCCAGCCGGTGCCCGGCATGGTGTCGCGGCCGTTGAAGTATTCGGGCGTCCACGCGGCGGGCGCGCAGCCGCTGGAGTTCAGGCCGTAGAGCTGGCCTTCGTGCCAGACCAGCGCGAACATGTCGCCGCCGATCCCGTTCATGACGGGCTCGACGACGGTCAGGGCGATCGCGGTGGCAATGGCGCTATCAACGGCATTGCCACCGGCCAGCAGCATGCGCAGTCCCGCCTGCGCAGCCAGCGGCTGGCTGGTCGCGACCGCGTTGGCGGCCAGGACCGGCATTTTTCGGGAAGCGTACGGAAAAGACCAATCGAAGGGGGAAGACATGGATGCTGGAACTCGTAAGGGAAATTACTGCGGGGTGATGCCGGCCTGGTCGATCAGCTGCTTGGTGCGCGGGATCTCGGCCTTGATGAAGGCGGCGAATTCCTCGCGGCTGCCGCCGCGCGGCTCGGCGCCGGCTTCGGCGAGCTTACCGCGCAATGCGGGATCGGCCAGCACTTTGTTCACGGCCTTGTTGAGCTTGTCGAGGATCGGGGCGGGCGTGCCTTCGGGGGCGACCAGGCCGTACCACGGCGCGATGTCGTAGCCGGCGTAGCCTTGCTCTGCGATCGTGGGGATGTCCGGAGCCAGCGCCGAACGCTGCGAATTGGACATGCCCAACGCCAGCAGCGCGCCGCTCTTGGCCTGGGGCAGGCCGGTCATGATGGTGTCGAAGTACATCGACACCTGGCCGCTCAGCAGCGCGGGGATCGCTTCGCCGGCGCCCTTGTAGGGCACGTGCAGGATGTCGATCTTGGCGATGGACTTGAGCATTTCGCCGGCCATGTGGGACGTCGTGCCGGTGCCGAACGAGGCGTAGGTCAGCTTGCCCGGGTTGGCGCGCGCATAGGCCACCATCTCCGGCAGGGTCTTGAAGGGCTGCGACGGATTGGCCAGCAGGATGTTGGGCGTGTAGGCCACCAGCGACACCAGCGCGAAGGCGTCCGGATCGTAGGCCAGGCGCTTTTGCAGGAAGCGGTTGGTGACGACGGCGGCGGGGCCGCCCATCAGCAGCGTGTAGCCGTCAGGGGCGGACCGCGCCACCGACGCGCTGCCGATCGCGGCAGCGGCGCCCGGGCGGGCCTCGATCACGAAGGGCTGGCCCAGTTCGGCCGACAGCGCCGCGCCAAGCTGGCGCGTGATCAGGTCCGTGGCCGAGCCCGCCTGGAAGGGCACGACGATGCGCACCGGATGCTGCGGCCAGTCCGTGGCCTGGGCGCCGGCCTGGGCTGCGAAGGCCATCGCGGCGGCGCCAGCCAGCGCCCGGATGAGACGAAATTTCATGGATTCCCCTTGTTCGCGTAATGGAAAGCGTGTGCGCCGGGCGGGTCTGTTGCCCATTCCGGCCGGGTCGGCTTGGCGGCCGCGTCCCGGACTGGATTAGACGCAAGCTTGCCCGCCGGGACTATTGGTGTTTGCATCCATGGATCATTGGATCCAGTTTGTGTTATTTTTGCGGTTATCTATCATTGCGGCTTTCCAAGCCCGGGGACGTAAGTGCTGCAATTTCAAAAGACAGCCATCAGCGCCGAAGACGAGGCGTACCTGCATTTGCAGCGCGAGATCCGGCTGGGCCGCTACGCGCCCGGCCAGCGCCTGGTGCCCGACGTGGTGGCCGCCGAAATCGGCACCAGCCGCATGCCCGTGCGCGGCGCGCTGCGCCGGCTGGCCTCGGAAGGCCTGGTCGAAATCCGCGCCAACCGTGGCGCCGTGGTGCGCGGCCTGAACCAGCAGGAAATGCTGGAAGTCTTTGAAATGCGTTCCGTCCTGGAAGGCCTGGCCACGCGCAACGCGGTGCTCAATATGGGCCCCGAACACATTCGCCGGCTGACCCACATGCTGGAGCAGTTGGACCAGGGCGCCAGCGAAGACCTGGACTGGACCACCGCCCACCGCGAATTCCACGAATATCTGTGCAGCTTCTGCCGGCAGCCCCGCCTGCTGAGCCAGATCTCCGAGCTGCATTCCGTCGTCGAACCCTACATGCGCCTGTGGGCCGCCCAGCCGGGACGCGTGCTGCGCGTGCGCGAATCGCACCAGGAACTCATCGACGCGCTTCAGACCCGCGACGCGGCGCGCTGCGAGGCGGCGATGCGCCAGCACGTGCTGAACACGGTGCCGGCCCTGCAGGCGTTCCTGGAACAGGCGGCCTGAGCAGCCCGTCGGGGCGTTTCTATTGGGTGTCAGACACCGCTCAACTGCGGCTTCTTCCTGCGCCCGAACTTCGCCTCGCTCGCGATCACCCCCGCCACGATCAATCCCGCGCCGACCAGCGCCAGCGCGGGCAGGCGATCTCCCGCCAGGCGCCCGACAATCCCGCCCCAGACCGGCTCGCCCGCATAAATAACCGTGGCGCGCGTGGGCGACACCGACTTCTGTGCCCAGTTCATCGTCAGCTGAATGATGGCGCTGGCCAGCCCCAGTCCGATAGCGGCCCCCGCCCACAGCCACGAAAACGCCGGAATCGACTCTCCCAGCGCCGGCATTAGCGCGAACGACAGCAGCCCCGCCGTCATCAACTGCACGAACGTCACGCGGCGGCTGTCCACCTTGCGCGCGAACAGGCCGATCAGGATGATCTCGGCCGCAATCGCCACGGCGCCCGCCAGCGTGGCGACTTCGCCCGGGCTGAAGCTTGGCACGCCGGCCTCCGGGCCCGCGAGCAGGATCAGGCCCGAGAAGGCCAGCCCGACGCCAATCCAGCTCATCAGGCCGGGCGGCCGCTTCAGCACCGCCCATTGCAGCAGCGGCACGATAGGCACGTACAGGGCCGTGATGAAGGCGGACTGGCTGCTGGTGATGGTGCGCAGGCCGTGGGTCTGCAGGTAATAGCCCAGGAACAGGGCTGAGCCGATCGCGACGCCCGCGCCCACTTCGTAACGGGTGAGCCCCGCCATGTGCTTGCGAAACAGCAGCAGCGCCATCAACCCGGCGATGGTGAACCGCAGGCCCACGAAGAACAGCGGACCGCTGTGCTGCATGGCGATATGAATGATGAGGAACGTGCTCCCCCACAGCATGGTGACCAGCACCAGGGCGATTTCCTGGCGGGACAGGGCGAACATTGAAGTCTTGGAATCCACGGATTGCTTGAACGCTGAATGTTGAAGGCTGAATCGGCTTGCGTGACGAAATTGTGAGCAATATACGCGCCTGCAGGCGGCGAGGCGCAGCGCTGGACCTGGTCGCTGGCTGCGGGCGATCAACTTCGCCATCTATCGCAGCGCGCAGCCCTACGGCTATTTCAACGGCGGCGACACTCGCCCGCGCTTCGTGCGCAACATTTGCGACAAGGCGGGGCGGTGTGGCCGCTCACCGGACAGGATTTGAGGCGCATGCCTCGAATCGGCATATAGCCAGGAGTAATATGACGCGTCTGGCGGCTGAATCCGCCGGCGCCTGCAAGCCGTTCCACGCCTGGTCCTTCCCACCCCTGTCGATAGCGGAGCGCTGCTCCGTGCTTCTCCCGCGGTGTCTTCCAGTCCTGGCGCGCATGCGGCCATAAGAAGATACAGAGGAGAAGAGATTGGACAAGCAAGAGTCGGGCGGCTGGTATTTCGGCTGGAACATCGTCGGCGCCGCCACGGTACTCACCCTGTTGACGGTCGGCCTGCGCATGGGCATCGGACCGTTCTTCCTGCCCATGGCGGACGGCCTGGGTTTTTCGCGCAGCCTGCTGTCGGGCATCGTGGCGATCGGCATGCTGTGCTACGGGCTGGGCATGCCGCTGGCGGGGTATCTGGTCAGCACACGCGGTACGCGCTTCGTGCTGCTGGCCGGCACCGCGATCGTCGTGGCGTCCTCCATCTGGACGGTTTTTGCGCGCGGCCCCTTTGAATTCCTGCTGTCCTTCGGCGTGGCGCTGTCCATCGGCCTGGCCTTCACCAGCCCCGTCGCGCTGACGCCCGTGATCAGCCGCTGGTTCACGCGCCAGCGCGGCATGGCGCTGTTTTTCCTGTCCACGGGGTCCATGGCCGGCATCGCGCTGATGACGCCCACGCTAACCTTCGCGATCTCGGCGGTGGGCTGGCAGGAAACGCTGCTGGGCTTTGCCGCGCTGTTCGCGCTGCTGACCGTGCCGGTCGCGCTCTTTGTCATGCGCGACGAGGCGCCCGAGCACACCGACCTGCTGCCCCACCAGATCATCGAGAAATCCGCATCCGCCAAGCCCGCGGCCAAGGCCCCGGCGCCAGGGCTGGGCGACGCGCTGCGCACCTTGCCCTTCTGGCAGGTGGCGCTGGGCCTGTTCGCCTGTGGCTTCAGCATGAACCTGCTGGGCACGCACGGCATGCCCATGCTGATGGACCATGGCTTCGACGCCACCACCAGTTCGCTGGGCATCGGCCTGATCGGCCTGGTCGCCATTTTCAGCACGCTGGTGCTGGGCCGCATGTCGGACCAGGTCGAACGCCGCAACATCCTTGCCGCCATCTACCTGGTGCGCGGCCTGGGCTTCTTCGCGCTGGTCATGGTGGGCGCGCACTGGGAACTGTACGCCGCGGCCACCATCGGCGGCATCGTCTGGGCCGGCAGCATTGCGCTGTCGTCTGCGATCCTGGCCGACGTCTACGGCATCCGCCTGGTTGGCGTGCTGTACGGACTGACCTACCTGGGCCACCAGATTGGCGGCATGATCAGTTCATGGCTGGGGGGCTGGGCTTTCGAGACCTTCGGCACGCACTGGGTGGCCTTCGGGTCGGCCGGCGCGCTGCTGTTGGCGGCCGCGCTGATTTCGCTGCGGCTGCCGCCGCGCGGCGTCCTGAGGGCGCCGCACGCGGCTGCGGCGGGCGGGCGCTAGGGTCCGCCACTATGGCCGCCGGCGCCAGGGCGCCCGGCGGCCTGTACGGGGTGCTACCTAGCGGTCCTTCAGCAGCGACACCAGCTCCGGCACATAGCGGTCGCCGCCGCCTTGCGTAACCGCCTGGTCGAACGTGTGCTGCACGGCCGCGCCGATCTCGCGCACCGCGCCGGCTTCGGCCGCCATGGTGTTGTAGTAGGACAGGTCCTTCTGCGCATTCGACATGAAGAAACGCAACGACGACGGATCCTGCTCCAGCAAATACGGCTTGATGCGTTCCAGCGCCACGCCGCCGCCGCCGCCCTTGGACAGCACCTCGGCGAACACGGCCGGATCAATGTCGGATCGCAGCGCGCAGGCCGCGGCCTCCGACAGCAACGCAACCACGCCCAGCGACACGTAGTTGTGCAGCAGCTTCATGCGGTGGCCGGCGCCGATCGGGCCGGCGTGCGTGATGTTCTCTGCAAAGCAGGCCAGCAGCGGCTTGCATTCCTCGAACAGCCCCGCGTCGCCGCCCACCAGCAGATTCAGCCTGCCTTCGGCGGCCTCTTTGGGCGTGCGCGTCATCGGCGCGTCCAGGAAGCGGCCGCCGCTTTCGGTCACGGCCTGCGCCACCTTGACGGTGGACGAGGGGATGGCGGTCGAGCAGTCGATGATGACCGTGCCGGGGCGCAGGCCTTCCAGCACGCCGCCGGGCGACAGCAGCACGGCCTCGACCTGCGGGCTGCCGGTAACGCACAGAATGATCACGTCCGACCGCGCGGCCAGCGCAGCGCCGCTGTCCACGCTGGCCGCGCCGGCGGCCTTCAGCGCATCCAGGGGCTGGTTGCCCGGGTGTTCAAGCACGGTCAGGTCGTGTCCATGCTTGACCAGATTGCTTGCAATACCGTGGCCCATGAGGCCGATACCAACCATGCCGACTTTCGCCATCTTCAACTGCTCCTGCCATGTGGGTGTTTGTTGTGGCGTAAATCTTACCCTCAGATGCGGGCGGCGGGCGTCCAAGATCGTCCGCGCGCCGATCGCCGCGCTATGCCGCGGCGGCCTCGTCTGGGATACTTTGGCAAACCCACATCGGAACGCTTGCCGCGCCAGCCATGACAGACTCCATACCCGCCGGTTTCATACCCTGGCTTCCCAAAAGCCAGTTCATGCGCCACCTGACCGATCTTGGCGCGTTCTACCGGCGCGAAGCCGACAACGTGCTGGCCCTGCGCGTCAATGCAGCCCACGGCAACATGCACGGCATGGCGCACGGCGGCCTGTTGGCCACGTTCGCCGACAGCGCGCTGGGCTTTGTCATCGCGGAGCAGGCGCACGTATCCGTCGTGACGGCCCAGATGTCGGTGGAATACCTGAACGCCGTCAAGCCGGGCGACTGGCTCGAGGCGCACGTGCAGATCGACAAGCAGGGCAAGCGGCTCATCTACGCCACGTGCCTGCTGCAGGTGGAAGGCCGCTCCATGCTGAAGGCCAGCGCCGTATTCGCGGTGCGCCACGCCGCGGTGCCTGCCTCGGACGGCTAGCGCGCGTGGGCGCCCGCTACAGATAAGGCGTCGCCAGCCAGATCACCTTATTGCGCAGGCGCTTGGCGAAGGGCGCACGCTGCAGGTCCTCGAGCGTCTCGCGGCGGGCGCCGGCGATCAGCTCGTCGATGCGCGCGCCGACCCAGCGCGCCACCGCCGGGTCAAAGATCTCGGTGTCCAACTCAAAATTCAGCCGCAGGCTGCGCGGATCCAGGTTCGACGACCCGGCATAGGTCCAGGCGTCGTCCACCGTCATCAGCTTGGAATGGTCGAAGGCGCCGCCCGACCGCCAGACCCGGCAGCCCGTGCGCACCACCTGGTCCAGCTGCGCCGTCATGGCGTAGTCCACCAGCCGCAGGTTGTTCTTCCCTGGAATGACGATGTCCACGATGATGCCCCGGCGCGCGGCGGTCGCCAGCGCCCCGATCAGCGTCTGGTCGGGCAGGAAATAGGGCGACTGGATGCGCACGTGATGCCGCGCCACCGCCAGCGCGCCCAGCAGCATGTTGTGCGTGCTGCCCAGCGCCCGGTCGGGCCCCGACGGCACGCAGCGCATTGGCACCCGGCCCGTCGGCGGCAGGGTGTCCGGATCGAACCAGGGCTTGGCGGGCAGCGATTCGTGCGTCGTGAAGTTCCAGTCGTGCGCAAACACCGACATCAGCTGCGTCACGATCGGGCCTTCCACGCGGAAATGCGTATCGCGGTTGGTCGCGTCGCCGGACAGCGCGCTGACAAACGCCGCCCGCACGTTCATCCCGCCCGTGAAACCCACGCGCCCGTCCACCACCAGCACTTTGCGGTGGCTGCGCAGGTTGGCGTAGGGCATGCGCAGCACGCCCATGGGATTCGTCATGAACCGCGCCACCGGCACGCCCGCGCGGGCCAGCATGCGCACGATGGGCGGACGGGAATACTTGGAGCCGACCGCGTCGATCAGCACCCGCACTTCCACGCCCCGCGCCCGCGCCTCGATCAGGGCCTGCGCAATCTCGCGGCCGATCGGGTCGTTGTCGAAAATGTAGCTTTGCATCGCCACCGTATGGCGGGCTTCGCGGATGGCCTGCAGCATGGCCGGATAGGTCTCGTCGCCGCCGGCCAGCGGCCGCACCTCGTTGCCGCCCAACAGCTGAAACCGGCTGACGCGGTCGCCCAGCACCTTCAGCGACGCGAACTGCTCGCCGGATATCGGCGCCACGTCCACCGGCGCCGTCGCCACCTGTTCCGCATCCACCAGCATGGCGTCGTCGCGCTGCTGCGACACCCGCGTTTTGCGAATGCGGTTGATCCCGGCCACGAAATAGAAGAGCGCCCCAAGGATCGGCGAAAACATCGCCACCCCCACCCAGCCTATGGCCGCCCGCACATCCTGCTTGGTCATCGCGGCATGCACCGCCGCGCCAGTGCCCGCCACGATGCTGATGGCAAAGGCAATATGAGGCCAATATTCGGTCAAGAATGCGTGTATGCGATCCATGGGCGATGGCTTGAGACGCGGCCTCCGGTGGTGAGCCAAGCGCAAGGATATCAAGGCTGCCGCCGCTGGCAAGACCGGCCGCGCGAGGGCGCTTTCGCATCTTTTAAAAAACGTGCTAGAATTCGGCCTCTTCGTTGTTGAGCTTCTTTTGAAACACGTTTCAGGGATGCCGGCAGCGGAAAAGCCGAAAGGCTTTAGCAGTATCAGAGGTGGCTGTAGCTCAGTTGGTAGAGTCCCGGATTGTGATTCCGGTTGTCGTGGGTTCGAGCCCCATCAGCCACCCCAAGAATTCCCTTAGAAATCAGCCGCTTAGAGCGGCTTTTTTCTTTTCTGCGTTCTGCTAAATGGTGGCATGAATCAAGAATGGTGGCATGCGTCAGGCGCTACCCTTGATTTTGACCACGCGCCGGCGGTCGTAAACGCGCCTGGTGGTAGCCGGATTTGCGTGAGTTTCCGGGTTCTCGTCCCGGCCCACCAGCACCGTCACATAGTAGGCGCGCAGGTCGTGAAACGTGAACCGCTCTCGTCCCGGCGTCTCAACCCAATCCCCCATGATTTTGGACCACAGGGCCTTGAAGCCTTGTTCGGTGTACGGCTGTCCGTCCCGGTTGGTGAAGACGAACATGGATTCCGGAATGGCCGACTTCCCGTCACGCGCTTTGCGGTCCAGCTGAGCGAGCTCGGCGAAAAGCTGGCGCAACGCCGGCGTCCATTCGATCAGGCCGCGGCGCAGCGCGTCGCCCGCCTTGGCCTTGGCGAAGCCAACCACGATGCCGTCCGGGCCAAGGTCGGTCTTCCGCAGGTTCAAGAATTCAGCACGACGCCGGCCCGTGAGTGCGATGAATTTCGCCATCAGGCCGATCACATGCGACGACGGGCCCTTCTTGGCCGCCGTGACGCAAAAAGATTCGATCTCTTCCCATGACGGGCAGCGCGAGCGCGGGCGCTCCTTGTTCCGCCTGACTTGGCGGCAGGGGTTGGCCGTGGCATAGCCATGTTCGATGCCGAACTGAAACGCCGACGCCAACAGGGCGATTTCGCGGTTGGCCCGAACTGGTGCCTTCGCCCGCTCCACGCGCAAGTATCGCGCGACGTGAGGCGGCTTGACGTCGTCCACTGGCATGTCCGCGAAGCGCTCCAAGATCTCCTTGCTGGCCGCGATGTAGTCGTCCTGCGTGCGCGGGGCCAGCTCGTTCTTGAAGCTGCCGCTGGCCATGTACTCGCGTAGCAACTCGGCCACTGTGCCCGTGTCCGGCGCCCGTCGCTCCATTTCCAGCACCCGCTTGATCGCCTCGGCGCGGTCGTGCCCAAGATTGATGTACTTCCGGTCGTAGGTGTAATAGCGGAAGGTCCATCCGCCCTTGGCGCGCGGGCGCGCATCCATGCGAGGTAGCAGGCCCAGCTTCAGGTGCTTCGTACGCTTGGCAATCATGCCGCGCATCTCCAATTCGGTTCGGCGCCCCGTTTCGGCCGGCGCTTTTCTTCGCCGGACAGGCGCGCGTCATGGTACTCGCGCAGCACGCGCGGCCAGCCGCCGCCCGCAGGCGTAGCATAGGGCCAGCCGTTCCGATCAAGCCAGCGGCAGGCCGCGGCGCGCGTAACGTAGCCCGTCAATTCCTTGACCTCGTCAGGCGTGAGATAAGGGGAAGCCATCAGAGCTCCTTTAATGATGCATCGCCACCGGGCGTGCTCGATAAATGACTCATTTCCGCCAGCAGCGCCATAGCGTCGGCATAGGCCCGCATGGCGCGCTGCTCGTCGATCTTGTCGGCTCCGAGGGTTTCGGCGCACTCGCAGAGCTGGGCGGCCAGCGCCGCCTTTTGCTCCATCAGGTGTGCGACCAGATGCACCAGGTCAAACTTCCCATGCCGCTCGCTGACGAGCACATGCGCGACCGTGCCTATGGCGCTGCACGGATCGCGGCTGGCCTCGATCTGCTCCTGGCTGATGTAATGCGCCTGCGCAGTATCTGGTAGCGTGTGCTTCAGGTTCAGGATTTCACTCATCCGCGCCTCCGTCGTTGTGCTGCTTGGGGTGGGGAAGGCCTACACGCCGCCGGGGAATCGGCAGGACGACGCCCAGGCCGCTGCGCTCGAGGGCAGCGACATTGGACAGCCCGTAGGCGACGAGGCAGATGGGCGCGCCCGAGTTGAATGGTGCGCGGGTGCCGTCGACGTAGTGGAAGTGCGGCCGACCCTCGATGAACAGCACAGCATCGGCCGCGTCCCACACGCATTCGTAGAACATGGCGGTTTCGGTTCGGGCCGGGATGAGGGCCACGCCGTCGCCGTGCGCGGCCATCTTGCGCAGCCACTTGACCGCCTCACGGCCGAAGGGAGGGTTGCACCAGACGCGGCCTTTCCAGGTCTGCTGCAGGCCGTTGTCGGCCACGGTGTAATGCTGGTGGGCCGTACTCCACGGCCGAACCTCCGGCGCGCAGGGGTCCAGATCGAACGTGCCCAGCGCCGCGACGATGCCAGGCGGCGTCAGCCACTCGTCGTTCTTCATGCGTGCCGACTGGTGCGATGACAGGGCCATTACTCGCTGCCTCCCGTTCTCTGCGCTCCCGGTTGCGCGGACAGGGCGGCGCTCTGTGACTTGAGGGCACGGATTCGATCAGCGCACATCGAGGCTGTCGCCCCGCAATAGGAGTCGACGTTCATCATTGACGTTTCCTTGCATGCCACCGCCGCTTCTTCCAAAGCCGCATTGCGGGCTGCCTTCGTGATGGCGTCGTTGGTCAGCCACTGCCCCGAACGCTCCAGGAATGCGGCGATGATCGTCTGTTCCGCCTCGCTGGCCTGGGGCGCGGCATCCGAGAACGACGGCGCGCAGTCTTCGCACATGCAATGCCGCGTCGGGGGATGCGCCTCCCCGCCTACAGGGGCGCTTGCCAGGGCGGCGGCCAGTTGATCGCGCCAAGTGTCTTCGTCGCCGGCCGGTTCGTTGTCAAAGATGAACAACTCCAGCGGGGTCAGCGTCTCGTCGCGTTCCAACTTGGCTGAAACTTCTTCCCAGTGAGGCAGCTCATCGGCTACAGGGGCGCGCAGCTTGGACAGCAGGGCGGATTCGATGGCGCGGGCGAATTGCGCGAGTCGCTCACCCTCCGGAATTTGGCTCTGGTATGACCCAGAGAGAACAGGAAGGGTGCCGACGCCGAATAGGCTGGCTAGGTGGAGAATGTCGTCATCCGACAAAAGTTGCGTTGAGTTATTCATAGCGTGCAAAATCTCCGTGCAGTTCCTGGCGTTTGTTCTTCAGCCACTCGACCACTTCGCCGCGGTCCCTGGAATAGTGGGAATACCTCGTGCCGTTGCATCTGATTTGGCCAATCCACGTTCCATTGACAGAATGCTTGGTCAGCCCCTTAATTCCGGTCGTGTTGCTACTTTGCTTCCCCTGGTTTTGACCGTTCTCGGCTTTGGTCGCCAATCGAAGATTCTCGATTCGGTTATCAGTTTTCCGACCGTTGATGTGATCAACGCATAAGCCATCTGGAATTGGTCCATAGTGCATTTCCCAAATCACTCTGTGAGCCATAAGGCGCATATGGTTGTGCTCTACTTCAAAGTAGCCACGCCCGTTCCGGCTTCCTGCCGGCTGGCCAAGCTTGCGGCAGCCACGAGAAACGGCCCATACCAGTCCAGAAGGGCTATTCGCGTCATACCGAAGCAGGCTTTGCTCGGGCTGCTCGGCGTTGTTTGTGTCGGTCATTTCATCCGCCGTTGAGCATGAGTTCGTGGTACGCGGCGCGCATCAGGTCGCGGCCCCGCTTGAGTACGGTTGCGTTAGCGCCGATCAGCTTCAGGCCGATCATGATTTGCGTGAGGGTGTGGCCGGAGCCGTAGCCGCAAGCCGTCTTCAGCACGCCGATTTCGATCAGCTTGCGGTGATCTGCACCGCCAAAGTCCGTGCCCAGAAAGGCGGTTCTCAGGTCTGCGTCGCTGACGACGTGCGATGTATCTCCCATCACGCCTCTCCCTGCTGCGGGACCTGGGCGGCGTCTATGGCCGCATCAAGCGTCGAGGCATGGAGAACCCAGAAGCCGACTGGCGTGTTGGGATAGACCTGAAGCCGCCAGATCGTATTCGTGGCTTTCATGCGCTCGATTTCTTCCGGGGCGTCGTCTTGGAAATCCTCCGGGCAACTCTCGATCCATTGCGCAGCGGTCAGGTAGTTGCACGCATGTTCGCCGTCCCGCGTAAGGTGCAGCGAGTTGCAGGCGTGGTCGCGCAGCCAGCGATACCGCGCCGCATCCAGCGCATCGCCAGCAGCGGGAGCCGGATAGTCTGGCCCCCTGACAAGGCCGAGGGCCTGCGCTGCAGCGCCGCCGATGCTAGCCAACTTCGCGTTGCGAACCGCAGCGAGGCTTTCAGGATCATCGCCGCACGGCTCTTTCGCCTCCTGCGCTTGGCGCATGATCCACCAGAGGATGGATTCGGTCTGCTCGTCCTGCGTATCCCCAGGCGCTGAAGGGGCGGCATCAACCAGGCAGTTCCATACTTGCTCAATGGACGCGCCTTTGCCGTCATAGCTGCCGGCAGCCATTTCGTCGTCAAGCTTGTTGACCGCCGCCCACATTTCCGGCGTCGGCTCGACAGGCACCAACTTCCATTCGTTCTTTTCAGACATTTCAGGCTCCGGAGAAATAGGGGTACAGGAAGCACGCCACGATGCCGGCGGCGGCCAGGGTGATAAGGGTGCCGATGCACAGCACGCGGCGCTGGAAGGCCCGGTCGGAGGGGCTCTCGGTCGGTTCGGCGGTCACGGGCGGGCCTCCATCTCGGCGAGGATTCTTGTCTGCTGCAGCAGGTCGGTGGCGTCGTCCTGGGTCAGCCCAGCGCCGATGCGGCGCAACGCGGGTATCTCGGCCTGCAGGGCGGCCATCAGCGGCCCGTCTATGGGCATGCCCACGTCCAGCCGCCGGGCAAGCTGGCGCAGCGCTGTGGCCTTGAACGGGCTGCCGTGCCGCGTCGCCCACATATCGAAGAAGTCCGCCATGCCCGCGATAGCAGGAGCGCTGGCGTACCATTCGCCGTCCGCGACGCAGTGGAAGATCGGTACGCCACGGTCGTCTACCGTCACGGTGCCGTCGCGCTGGATCTGGTCGATGATGGCTTCGAGCGGCGCCAGGGTCTGCTGGGTCTTGATCAGCATGGGCAGCCGGGCCGGGCGATTCGGGCGGCGCCCGGCGCGCACGCGGGCCTGCTGCTTGTCCATCATTCGGCGCTGCTGGCGGTTCATGGCGGGGATCATGGTCGTTCTCGGGTTAGGCGGCCTTGCGGCGCAGGGTGTCGACCATCGCGCGCAGCTCGGCTTCGAACTGCAGCAGGGCGGTCAGCAGGAACTTGATGTAGGCCTCGTCGCGCGGGATGCGCTGCACGTACAGGCGCAGCGCCGGGGCCTGGCGTGGGTCGTAGCTGATGAAGTCCCACCACTGCCGGCCCGTGACGAGCATGCAGCCCTGGACCTGGGGAATATGGTCATCAGGCATCCCTTCCAGCCACGTCTGAACGTGGACCTGCTCATCGTGTGGGCACTTCATTTCGATACCGCCGTCCGACGATACGAGGCCGTCCGGGCTGCATCCGATGAAGTCGTGCTGCGGGTGCAGCACAAAGCCGGTGGTCTCGACGATGTTGCCGGTGTCGACTTCGTAGGCCTCGGTGGCAGCCAGCTCCAGGTCTTTGCCCCAGGAAAGGGAGCGCGCGCCGACCTCGTGCTTGGGGATGCCAGCCAGCCGCTCGAACGCCTTCAGGCGCATCAGCTTCGCGCGCTCGGCGGTGGGCTTGCCGGCCTTGGTCTGGCCGATGATGTCGGCAAAGACGGACGCGGTGAGCTTGCCGGCACGGTCCATCTGCCATTGCTCGGTGCGTTGTTCTGCGGGCGCGTTCATTCTTCGACTCCGTCGAAGGGGTTGTCTTCGGTGGGCAGGTCATCCTGCTGCGCAGCGGGCGCCGGCGTGGCGTCCTCGGCAGCGGCCAGGGACTTCAGGCGCTTAATTTCGTCGGCGCCCACCGCAGCGCGCTCATCTTTGGTGAGCTTCTTCCAGGCTGCTTCCAGGTCCGCGATGCGCTGCGGTGCCGCGTCATTGCTGCGCGCGATCATTTCCATGTCGCGGATGAGCTGGTCGCGGTCGACCTGTGCCGCCGGCTGCGGCTTGGCTGCCTGGGCGAACTCGGCGGCCGTGCGCGGGGTGATATCGCGCTCGCGCGGCTGAGCCTCGATCAGTTCGTCGGACGTGTACACGCCCAGCAGCGCGCCAGGGGTGTAGGCGCGGGTCCAGTTCTTGACCTGCAGGTAGCCCATCTGCTGGCGCGGGTTGGTCTTCCAGAGGGGCGAATTCTTGGTAGTGACGTCCGACACCTTCAGCCACTCACTCCAGGTAATGTCCGTCTCGCCGGCGATGACTGCGCCGACGCGGCAGGCCAGGCCGTTGCCATCGCCGGTGTATTCGTAGTGAAAGCGGCCGGTGATGGCGCCGGATGACTGCACAACGGCATTCACCAACTGCGCCTCATAGCCGAGCTGCCCATTCACCAGGTGCGTCTTCTGCGCCACCACGAAGGGGTTCATGTTCCACTGCATCGCCTGCATGATCACGGCCATGCAGTCGGACGGACTCCCCTGCAGGTGCTTCGGCACGGTGGCCTTGCCTGCGGCCATCAGCTCAGCGGCGCGCATCATGCTGTCCATGTTGTCGGCGTGCAGCACCAACCCGCTGGTGGTGGTGTTCGCCGCGGGAAGGTCCAGGGCGGTAGATTGGGATTCGATAGTGGTGGCTTCAGACATTGTTTTCTCCTGCCCGAGACTCGGCCGGGCGTATGGGGTTGATTACTCGGTGAGCTGCTCGACGCTGGCGGCGTCGAATTCCTTGAGCCAAGCGACGGCGACCTGCACATCCACGCCGAAGGACTCAGCGACCGCGTACGCGATGGCGGTGGCGCCAGGGCCGACCTTTTCGAAGTTCTCGCGCTCGCGGCGCGCGGCTTCGTCACGGCGGGCCTGCTCGGCGCGTTCGGCTTCGGCGCGTGCCGCTTCTTCCTTCTCACGCTCGGCACGGGCTGCGGCTTCGGCCTTCTCCTGCTCGGCGCGGCGGGCGGCTTCCTGCTGTGCTTCGAACTCACGGCGCTGGCGGTCGATTTCGTCCTGCTGGGCACGCAGGGCGGCGGCTGCTTCATCCTGCTGACGCTTAAGCGCTGCGGCGGCTTCGGCATCCTTGCGGGCCTGTTCGGCGCGAGCAGCTTCCTGGCGGGCGTTTTCGGCCTCGCGTTCAGCCTGAAGGCGGCGCTGCTGCTCTTCCAGTTCTGCGCGCTCCTTCGCCAGCCGCTCGTCTTCCGCCTTGCGGGCGGCAGCGGCGGCGGCTTCCTGCTCCTGGCGCTGGCGTTCCAGCGCGGCGCGCTCGGCGGCCAGGCGGGCCGCTTCCTCTTCCTGCACCGTCGCAGCGCCGTGCATCTGTTCCAGCTTGGCCATGACCTCGGAGTGCAGCTGCATCGCCTCGCCGGCGCGGTGCTCGTACAGTTCGGTGGTCAGGGGAAACTCGGCCAGCGTGTCGCGCATCGCCGCGATCTTGGCGGACGACAGGCCGGCGGCGCTGGTGGCGAAGTCGCGGATATGGTCCAGACGTTCCTGGATGGCCTGCTGGCGCGCCAGCTCGGCGGCTTCCCTCGCCGCCTTGATTTCCGCCTTGCGCGCCTCTTCGGCCTTAATCTGGGCGTCGATGGGCTCTTCGATGGCCTTCACCTCGTCCTTGATCTGGGCCAGGATGGCGCGCATTTCGCGCTGCTTGGTCAGCATCGGCTTGTTCCAGCCTTCGTAGGCCGCATCGGCCGACGTGCGAATGCTGACGCAGCGGGAGCGCGCCGCACGCGCCGCCTTGTCGCCGGCCGTCGTCGTGACGTCGAACTGCACCCCCGCCAGTTCCTGCCGCAGCTCGGCCAGGCCCTTCTGCACGGGGTTGAACTCGGCAAGCGCCGCGGGCGCGTCAAACACTTCGTCTGCAACTTCGGTCATGGTGGTGGTCTCTCAGGGTTGGCGCGCGGCCACGGCCGTCTTGCCGCAGCCTTCGCAGGCGGTGAGGGTGGATTGGGCAAGCTCGTCGCGCTGCTGGCGGTCGCCGTAGGCCACGACGATGCCGCCGATGAAGACGACCGCGCAGGCAGCGCCGACCCATTCGTGACGGTCGAGGCGCAGCAGGGCGCGCAGGAGGCGGCGGATCATTGGGCACCTCGGGCGGCCAGCATGGCGTCGGCCATGGTGTATGCGACCTTTGCCACTCGTTGAATCTCGCCGGTTCCCGCTGCGGGGTTCACGCCTTCGTTCCACCACCGAGCGGGGGAAAGATCCATCGCGCTGCACATGGCCTTGGCCGCGAAGTAGTCGCGCAGGGACATGCCGGTGTCCCAGTCGGCCCACCTATCGCCAGCGCCATCCGGCACGTTGGGGAAGGCCGGGCCACCGTCGTTTATCTTGCTCATTCGTCTCTCCAGCAGCGCGCCATCAAGGCGTCGCCGATCAGGGCAATTGCGTAAAGGGCGGCCATGGCCCACACGGCGTAGGCGGTCATCATTTGCGCGACCTCCAGGCGTCGGCGATGGCCTGCGCGAGCAGGACAAAGCCCAGGATTACGAAGGCGATCACAGGTAGGCCTCCGCTTCGTCCGGGTCCATGTCCGCCAGCAGGCGATTCGCCTCGGCGTGAATGAAGCTCTCCAGGTTCTTGGCCAGGAACCGGCCAACGCTCGGCGTGGTGGCCCCGGCCAGCAGCACCAGAGCGACCGCCGCTTGGTTGTCGGCCAGCTGGTCCAGCAGGCACTCGCCCCAGATGCGCGCCGACTGGCCGAAGGCCCCGGCCGTCTCGTTGCCCAGGCAGGCCACCACGAGGGCTACAGCACGCTCTTGCGTGACGCTGGGCGCGTCGGCATCGCTCTCGTCGCCCATGTCGCCATAGGTGGACAAGCGCGACGGATCGTCGCCCCAGGATTCGAAGGATTGGCGGGCGTTCATGATTCAGTTCCGGCAATCCCGGGCGGCCACGTCCTGCGCGGCGCGCTGGGCAAGGGTGGGAACGGGCAGAGCCACCGGCGCGCCCTTGGCGGCCATTTCGCGGTAGCGGTCGAAATCAGGCTTAAACGCGGCCTCAAGCGTGGCGCGGCGCTCGCCGTCCAGCACGATCCACAGATCGGCCATCCGCTTCATGCCGGTGCCGCCGTAGAGCGTCATTTCCGCGACCGCCTGGGCCGTCGTCGCGTTGCTGAAAATGTTCGTGGACATGGTGAGTCTCCTTGCCCCGGCACCCGGGGCGGGTGGGGGTTAGGCAGACACAAGAACCAGACGGGCTTCTTGTTCGGGCAGCATGTGCGCGGCAAACGTCTCAGCGGCTGCGCGATCCATCTTTTCGGACTGGCGGGCGTTGCCGTTGGCATCCCACCAAACGACGATGTGTTTGCGTTCCATGCTGTTCTCCCTGGTTGCTCACGGGTTGTGAGGATTCATTCGTCAGCCAGCGCTCAATGAACGGGCTGACGGATAAATTCCGGGGCAACGTTCCCCTAGCTACTCCCGCTCATCGCGGCTCCAGGTGGGGCGCTGCCCTATCAATCGTCCGCAGGCAAAACAGCACAGCTTCTTGCCGCGCCTGGGTCGTTGATGTCCTCGTCGATCTTCTTTCCGGGGCGGAGGGTGAGCCCGGGGCCTAGCCGCGCTTTCGCGCCATTGGCCTGTTCTATCTCTGTGCGGGTTGTTAAAGAGCGGTGCTCGCCTTCCCCATCCGACTTCGTGGCGGTACGTCTCCCTCTTGAGGCGATGCCCTGACTGCTGGCTGAGGGTCCGTGGGGGTCTAGCTGCGCCGTGTTTGCAGCGCGTGGATGAACAATAGCAATACTTTGCTAGCTCGGTCAAGCAAAACTTTGCTAGTTATGGCCGTACCAAGACCTTCGCAAGCCGCAACCTGCGGACACGATTTGTCTGAAGTTGTTAAAGTGTGGTCACTACCCGGGGCCCTCGCCCCTCACCCTTCAGGAGAACCAATGAAAAGGACAGGAAAGGTCGCGCTGGCTGTGCTGTGCGCTGTGATGGTGGCCGGCTGCAAAACGACTGTCGAAACTGAAGTCAGCCTGACCGATCTGCTGAGCTCGCCGACTAAGCAACTCGCCGGCAACCTGTTGGTGGAGGTGCCCGCGTGCCAGAGCCATGAAGACTCGCGCCAGCCGTCGAAGACATTGGTGGATGTGCAGCAAGCTGTTCCTGGCATCTTCTCGGATGCGAAGTATGAGGAGTGCTATCGCAAAGGCTTTGAGTCGTTCGCCCGGTTCTCAATGCCGGTGTTCTTGGATAAGGACGCAGACGGCAAGCTCGCGTCGGCATCGCACATCAATCTCGTGTCCAACGAACACGGGCTGCTATCGGTGAGTGTCCCCGAGGCAATCAAGACGAAGATCAGCAACGCTCAAAAGAAGTCGCCAGTTGGGAAGCTCGATCTGAAGTTCGCTATCAAGGTGAAGAACGACACGGGCAAGGAGTTTCCGTTCTCGGCGGTCGCTGTGTTTGTCGACCAAGCGCCATACGTGTTCAGCAATCTGACGTCCAAGCCGAACGGGTCATTCCTCGTGACGCTGTCGGACGTGTCCGCGAAGTCGGCGGTCGAGAAGGGCGACGCAATGGTGCTCTTGCACAAGTCGAAGTAGGGCGCAGGCCCCGCCGGTCATTCGGCCGGCGCCCAACAAAAAAGCCACCCGGGGGTGGCTTTGGCGAAGACTTCTCATTCTTCGTTCATCAATGGCTTAGTCTCTCGCCCTTGTTCCGTGGTGCCGCTAAATGGCTCGGTGGTCACGTTCAGGACGTTGCGTGAGCGGTAGACCTTTTCACCAATCGCCACCTGTGCGTAGAACTTCGTCGGCTCCGAAATTTCTAACGACTCGACTTCCATATTGATCGACATCTGGATAGCAGCGTTGGGCGTAGGAACTTCCCCGGAGTCGGGCGTGAACTCCATCACCACTTTGTCATTCCGGAACACTTGGAAGCAGATCTGCTCGCCGAGGACGTCTACTGGGGCCATGAAATTTAGGACCACGCAGAACCCGCGAAACGAGTAGGGAAATTCTTTCACTGTAAGGTGAGGTTGATACACGCCGACATACGTGACCTGCCCGTCCCGCTCGAGCCGTACGTCATTGCAGAACATCACGGAGAACTGGATGTTCTCCCGATAGGCCATTTCACTCATCGCTTTTACCGGTCGCCTCAATGATCTCGTCGCACGAAACGCCTAAGGCCGTTGCCAATCGACGAATCGTCCCCGCACGAAGGTCGACCTTCGATTTTTCAATTTTGGCGATATAGGACTGTTGAGTCTCGCATATATCAGCAAGCTCAGATTGAGACAGCCCCTTAGAAAGGCGAAGCCTTGTGAGAGCGGACATCGCCTCTGGCGAGTCTGCAGCAACGCTAGAGAGATGCTTGCGTGCTCTCTGAAGAGCTGCGCGCCGCGCTGGGTCGGCCTCGCGATCTTTAACAATCGACCCTATTGGGCGCCCCTTCCCAAAATGCGCCTTGACGCTCTCGCGAGGCAATCGCACGTGGTGGGCGACGATCAGAAGTCCCTCACTAAAGGCGCCGTTCTGTCCCAGATCATGGTATCCCAAGGTCATCATAGTCCCTGAGAATGCGGGCGATGTGTGGGTGTTTTCGGTCATAGTTTGTATTGCTTCGGTGAATGACACCAAGGACGTGATAGGCCTCGGACCGGCCGTCATACGCATACACTACGCGATAAGAGCATAGGTGTCCGCCGTCTTCGGGGAAGTGCCACATTTTCAGTCGAGACAGATTGCGAGGCGCTGTGCGGTCGTTCCAAAATTCAACAAGTCTGTCCGCTTCAACTGTAGGGTCTCCTACGCGGGTCTGGTGGTAGCGAAACATGCGACTCAAAAAATCTGAGTCTGCAGCAATTTCCGCCAACGTCGCCTCTATAAGAGCGACGGCATCCTGTTTTGCCGGGTCGTTGCTGTCCCACAACGCGTCTAGATCCTGCTCTGCGGCGGGTTCAACAATGACTTGGGACATTATATCTACTTGGATATGTTATCAAAAATAGATTTTATCAATCGGCGAATGTGGCCGCGGCTACACGGCCGGGGTGATCTGTATCAAATCATAACATGGCCACATGCTATGTCTTGAGACCATTGGAGAGGGCCATCATGGTCGTACCGGTGGAGGCACAGCGCGTTAGGCCTGCACCCACTGCCCCGCCTCATCATCCCGCAGCCTGGCGCCTGACCAGACGACCTGTCCAAGGACTCGCACGGGCATGCCGTTCTCCAACGGGATGTCCGGATAGGCCGGGTTGAATGAGCGCGCCACCCATTGTTTCGTCAGGCGGTCGCGAGTCACTGTCTTCACGATCATCTTGCCGTCGTAGTTGATGGCGTAGACGCCGCCCGCGGCCAGGTCGCGCACGGTCAGATCTTCATTGGGCACGACAAGCAGGGCGGCGCCATCACGAATGATGGGTTCCATGCTGTCGCCCTTGGCGTAGACGACGCGAGCCTTCCCGGCATCTGCTCCCACGGCGCGCAGGAACGAGCGGCGGAAGTGCATCACTCCGGTCTGTTCTTCAATGTGGTTCTCGATGCCGTCGCCGGCGGCAAGCCGCACGTCGGCCATTTCCGGCACTTTGTCGAACTTGTCATTCGCTGCATACGGCTCGCCTGGGCCGACATTGGCCACCACTCCAGTCTGGGTGCTGATCCTGATCTTGGGGTTTTGCTCGGCCTCGAAGGTCGTGTGACCACCTTCCCAGGGCGCCGGCGGCAAGCCCGAGATGCGCATGGGGAACGGATCGTCGGCGTGGTCCATGTCGACCAGGGAACCCCGTCGGATTGGCGCGGGCGCTGTTGGCATCGCCCGAGATGTTTCGCTGCTGGCGTCAGACGGGCGCAGCAGGTCCCATGGAGGCACGCCGAAAACCTCGGCCAATGCCTCTACTTCCCCGAACTTCGCCGAAGGAACCTTTCCGCTCTTGCTGGGTTGGCGGCGGCTGGGATTCAGATACAGGCTGATCGTAGTCTGACCAACCCCAGATAGCTTCGCGAGCGACGCCTGCTTATGGCCAGTCTTTTCCATAAGGCGGGCGAGGTTCGTCGCGAGTATGTCGTTTAGGGTTGGCTTGCTCATGCGCGAAGTGTGCAATTTCTTGCTAGCAAAGTGTTGCTTGATCGAATAGCAAAACTTTGCTAATGTGGCGCCATGAATATGCCACTCGACCAAGATGTTAAGAATCGGCTACTTGCCCGTCGCGGCGAATGGCCCGCTATCGCCGCCTCATCCGGGATCTCGCATTCGTGGATTTCCAAGTTCGTTCGGGGGCAGATCCCGAACCCTGGATACACGACATTGACCCGGCTCGGCGCGTGCCTGGGCGTACGCGGACTGCGCCGCATAGTCGAGGCCTCCGACGCCGCGCCTGCGCAGCAGGAGGCGGCGTGAGGAAATCAAAATCTCCCCATGGACGGGTAGTTCAACGGCTGCCGCTGGGTCGAGACCCCCTTTCCAGTGGGGTAGTCGTAGCTACATTCTGGGCAGGTCAGGTAGATCATGAACCCCTTCGTTTTACGCTGGAGCGTCGCCTTCTTACCCCGGTTGTCCATGCACGGTTGGCAAAGATGGTGGTGGGGATCGGTGCCTGCGCATTCTTCCTTCAACGCAAGAGCGAAGACGTCTTCGGAAAGTGGGGCCAACTTGTAGCGCTCCCGCTCAGCCGCCCGCTTTACAAGATCCGCGACCTGTTCTTCGAGCTCACGTACGCGGTCTTTCAGCGCACGCTCCGTATCAATGCCCGCTTGCACTTTTTGCTGGAGTTCAAGGCCGGCGCTTGTGACATCCAAAAGTACCCGGGTAAGACGCTGCTCAACTTGGGCGATCTGGTGGTCGTCCCTGGCAGCGACGGCGACCTTGGTGAAGTCAATGAGGGCTCGCATGCTCGCGAGCGCGCTGATCATGTCCATGAGGGTTCCCCCAACGTAGAAAAGGGCTGTGTGAGAACTCCCGATTCTACGTTGCGCGGGAGCCACAACAGCACGAAGCCGTCCGACGCCGCGCCTGCGCAGCAGGAGGCCAGCCATGCGTGAAAACAACGCTGAGCCTACGTCGCCGGATGTTGCGGTCGAACGCCTTATGGCTTCTGGACTGATTTCTCGACAAGAGATAGCAAAGCGTCTGAGTGCTTTTTCAGCGCCGCAATCCACTCGTCCGAGTACGTCGATAGCAAGGCGTGTTCTTGCCAGGCTTCTACGTTCTTTGGGAGGACGGCCATGAATGCCCGCTTCACATCGTCGGGTTGCATGCGAATCAGCGTCACCAACGCCATCTCCAAGACCATGGCGTGCGCTCGCGCGCTGGATTCGCTTTCTTTGTTCTCTTTCAAGGTCGGTTCCTTTTCCAACGGTTTGTCGTGTGAGAGCGCAAATCATAGCGAACGGGGGCCGGCCGCCCATTCAATGCACCGTCGCGCTGTCACGGCCGTCGGTCGCCCACGCCATGCGGTCACGCTCGGCGCACAGCTCCTTAAAGATTTCCAGCACCGCTTCTTCCGACGGATCAAGAAAGGTCCGCTTGGCGATGGAGGCGGCCTCTTTCAACAGCTTTTCCGTTTCGTTCACGAAACAACCCTCGTTCTTTGTTCATAAGGAAGTACTCGATGAGCACGCAACCAGTATCTGTCGACCGTCAGGAAATCACACGCAAGAACGCTGCACGGATTGAATCCGAGATATTGCGGCGGCTTGCGCACGTAACGCAGGTCCGTGCAGCCGAATTGATGGGAGTTGATCCCAGCACCGTGAGCCGCCAGAAGGAAGGTTTGGACCAGTTCTGCCTGCTGTTGGCCGCGACCGGGCTGCAGGTGTCGCCCAAGAACTCCGTGGTCACGACGCCGCACGATCAGAAGGTTCTCAAGCGTTGGGCGGCGAACTGGCTGCTGGCCGAAGTCGAGAACGAGGACGAGGCATAGCCGTGGACAAACAGGTTTTTGTCCTCTCGCATTCGACGGCTCGGCACAACGCTGCGCACGCCTGCGCGAACGCGCCGGCGGGGTATCGCGTCGAGATCAAGCCGCCCACTCGGTCCACGGCTCAGAACGACATGATGTGGTCGATCCTGACCGACATCAGCCGCCAAGTGCAGTTCGTCGTGAACGGCGCCCTGGTGATGGTTGAGAAGGAAGAGGTCAAAGACATCCTAACGGCCGGCCTGCACCGCGAAACGCGCATGGCCATGGGCATTGACGGAGGCATGGTCCTGCTGGGCCAGCGCACGAGCAAGATGACCGTGCGGCAGATGACGGAACTGATTGAGCTGGCCTACGCCTTCGGCAATGAGAAGGGCGTGGAGTGGTCGCGCACGAGCCTCGGGAGAGACGCGTGAACCGAAACTCGACGTTGAAGCGCAAGACGCCCATGAAGCGCACGAAAGCGGACCGCGGCGAAGGCCTGGGCCGCAAGGTCGAGATCGTCATGGGCTTCTACCGACCGCCGGGCCACAAGCTGCCGACGCTGCTGCGCAGTGAGCAGCACCGCCGCAACGTGGCAGCGCTGGGGTGCTTGGTGACCGGCAAGCCGGCGCAGGCGTGCCACGTGAACCTGGGGAAGGGCGGCGCGTTGAAGGCGTGCGACAGCCTGTGCTTCCCCCTGAACCCTGAGCTGCATCGCCAGCACGACCAGGGAGGCATCCCGAGGGCGGAACGTTGGAAGCGCGAATGGGAATACGTGGACGCTACCCGGGCTGCGCTGATGCAGCGCGGACAGTGGCCCGCCGAAGTGGAAATGCACTACCAGCGGGCCGTTGAGCCGTTGCGCCGCCTGGTCAAAGGAGATGAGTGATGGCCGGCGACTGGATCAAGATGCGCAGCAACCTGTGGGACGACCCCCGCGTCGCGCGGCTGGTTGACCTGACCGACAGCAGCGAGGCTGCCGTCATCGGCGGTCTGTACTGGTTGTGGGCCACGGCTGACCAACATACCGCCGACGGCTTCATGCCCGGCCTGTCTTGCCGTCAGATAGACCGGAAGACGGGCGTTCAGGGCTTGGGGCAGGCGCTTGTCGATATCGGATGGATCGAGAACCATTCGGAGGGCGTGTTCATTGTGAACTTTGAAGACCACAACGGCGCATCGGCGAAGAAACGCGCCCAGACCGCAAAGAGGGTTGCGAACCACCGTAGCAGTAACGCTCCTGAAACGCCATCCGACGATTCGAGTAACGCACCGAGCGTTACGGGTGCGTTAGCTAGAGAAAGAGAAGAGAAAGAAGAAGAAATACCCCCCAACCCCCCTTGCCAGGGGGGTGAAGAGTCCGATGCGCCTTCGGCTGAGAAACCCAAGCGGGAACGCAAAGAGCGCTGCTCGCTGAAAACCTTTCTCGATCGCTGCCGTGCAGCTGGCGAGACGGCGATCAGCGGGTACGAGCCTCTGCGCAAGTACGTGGACGGTGTCGAGCTGCCGATGGAATTCGTGCAACTGGCTTGGGACGTGTTCAAGGGCGAGCACTCGCCTGGCGGCACCAACGAGCGCCGCTTGCAGGCGGACTGGCGCAAGCACTTCCTGAACTACGTCACCAAGGGCTACTACCGGCTCTGGTACGCCGACGCTGAGGGGCAGTTCGCCCTGACGACCGTTGGCATTCAGGCGCAGAAACTGCACGCACGGAGGGACGCTGCATGAAGACCGAAGCCGTACGCGTGCCGCCGCATTCTGTCGACGCCGAGCAGGGCGTGATTGGCGGGCTGCTGCTGGACAACCGCGCCTGGGACCGTCTGGGCGACTTGCTGAGCGCGGAGGATTTCTACCGCCACGACCACCGGCTGATCTTCGGCGCCGCGGCCAGCCTGATGAACGCCTCCAAGCCGGCCGACGTGCTGACGGTCTTTGACGCGCTCCAGGCCGCCGGGCAGGCTGAGGATGCAGGAGGCCTGGCCTACCTGAACGCCATCGCCCACAACGTGCCCAGCAGCGCCAACGTGCGCAGCTACGCGGAGATCGTCCGGGCCCACCGCGTGCGCCGAGATGTGCTGGCCGTTGGGCACGACATCGCCGATCTTGCGGAATCCGCCGATCCCGCTGAGTTGGTGGAGCGCGCTACAGGTCTGGTTATGGCGCTGGCGGACACCCGCACCGCGGGCCGCGACCCGGTTGAGGTTGGCGCGCTGTTGCGCAACGTACTCGAGCAGCTTGAAGCCCGAGGTGAGCGTGAGGGCGGAGTTTCTGGCTTGGCCACGGGCTTCGCCGACCTGGACGAGAAGACCAGCGGCTGCCAAGACGGCGACCTGATCATCATCGCCGGCCGCCCCTCGATGGGCAAGACGACGTTCGCAATCAACATCGCGGAGAACGTGACCGAGGATGATGGCGTTGCCCTGGTGGTCAGCCTGGAAATGGCTGCGGCCCAACTGGCGGAGCGTTCGATTGCACGCTACGGCGCTATCGACACCCAGCGCCTGCGCACCGGGAAGCTGCACCAAGGCGACTGGCCGCGGCTGACGCATGCTATCCAACAGCTGGAAAACCAGCGGCTGATCATCGCAGACGATCCCAGCCTAGCGAACGTCGCGCGGATCCGCTTGGCGGCGCGCAAGGTCAAGCAGCGCCAGGGACGTCTCGACCTGATCGTCGTCGACTACCTGCAGCTGATGCAGGGCGAGGGCTCCACCCGGAACGAAGACCTGGGCGGTATCACCCGGGCGATTAAGCTGCTGGCGCGCGAGCTCGGCTGCCCGATCATCGTGCTGTCTCAGCTATCGCGGAAGGTGGAGGAGCGCCCGAACAAGCGGCCGATCCTCAGTGACCTGCGCGAATCCGGTGCGATCGAGCAGGACGCCGACGTCGTGATGATGGTGTACCGGGACGACTACTACCACGAAGACAGCCCGTACAAGGGCCTGGCCGAGATCCTGATTCGCAAGCAGCGCATGGGCCCGCTGGGCGAAGTGTTCCTGACCTTCCAGGGGCAGCACTCCCGTTTCCTAAATGCCGACGCGCAGGCGGTCGCCGAAGCGCGCAACGCCGTGCAGTTCAAGCCGAAACCGAAATACAGCCAACTGAGGGACTGACATGACATTGGATCGACTGACCATCCGCCTGCCGTGGCCCGACACCAGCCTGATGGCAAACCGCAAGGGCGGCAAGCACTGGGGATCCAGCCACGCGGCCAAGGTGCGCGCGCGGGAGTCGGCGTTCTTCGCCGCCAAGGAAGCGCTCGGCCGGAACAACCTGTCCGGCGCCGGCCAGGTGCCAGTGTCGATCACTTGGGTGGCGCCCAACAGGATTCGCCGCGACCTGGACGGCCTGCTGTCAGCGGAGAAGCCGCGGCTGGATGGCATTGCCGCCGCGCTGGGGATCGACGACAGCCAGTTTCGGCCGCTCGTCCTGGACCGTGCCCTGGATGTGGAGAAGAAGGGCTTCGTGCTCGTGGAGATTGGACGGTGACGGTCGAGTTGCAGAAGTGGGAATTCCGCGACCCGATGCTGGTCGTGATGAGCCGGCAGCAAGCCGCGCTGAAGCGGTCTTGCCAAGGCTGCGCCAACGCCCGCACGGTGCAATCGCCCTTTGGCGATACGGTCGTGCGCTGCCTGAAGGGCAAGCCGTATGGGAAGAAATGCAAACAGTACGAGGTGGACCCGGCATGAAACTTCGACGGCTACGGGCCCGTATGTCCCGACTGTCTTGGGGTCGGCCCCATGTCCTGGATGGGCTGATGACGAAGCGCGCGCGCCGGCGTTTTCAGATGGGGCTGTTTGAACTGAACCGCGCAATCAATGACGCCGCTCGGCGGATTTTTGGAGGTGGCCGATGAGTAGGCTGACGGGGGATGATTTGCTTTGGAATTGGAGCCGCTGGGTATGGTCAGGCGCCACCGTGGGCAACATGACGCCGTATGTGTCCTGGGAAGACGACCATCGCCCAATCCTGACGGACCATGCTCTGGTCGTGGAGAGCATGCACGCGGCGCTCCCCTGGCATGAGCGCATGGTGATCATCGCCGAATACCCACAGAAGCGCCCCATGTTCGGCCACCTTGACGCCCGGGCCCGGGTCAAGGCTGCGCGGGAATGGATCGCCAATACGACGGGCGTGGCCCTAACCGAAACCGAATATAAGCTGTATCTGGGGCTCTTCCGCAGCCAGGTCGAAAGGAGGCTGGCGTGAAGTATGCGCACGAGGTGATGGACTTGATGGCGGCCTACCCGGAACGCAGGTTCAAGATGCGCCAGATCATCAATCATGTGGCGCCGCGCGCGGACCAGCGCCAAAGGGCTGTTGTCCGGACCGGAGTGTGGCGCGTCTTGCTCACTCTGGAGGAAACGGGGCACATCGCCAGTTCTCGCGAGGAGGTAACCAACGGCGCCCACGCGGAGTATTGGTGGAAAAGCATAACATCGTCTTCTGGAAAAGCATCTCAGAAACCATCACAATACGTGCGGGCTCTTGCGCCCTGAAGAAATGAAGCTGATTAGGCTTTGCCCTTCATCGCAGCATGGGGCATGATCAAGGCTCTACCAACCTCATAGGAAGAGTCATGAATCAATGGAAAATCGGCGATGTCGTGCAACTGAAAAGTGGCGGCCCCCTTATGACTGTGGCCGAGGACGGATACAGCGAAGGCAGTGTCCTGTGTTTTTGGTTTGTCGGGCTTGAGTCGGTAGCTGAAAAGGTCTTCCGTCAGGAAACCTTAATAGCTGCAGAGTAGTCCTGCTGTGCTGACGTCGAACCGCCTTCGGGCGGTTTTTTCATTGGAGCCGCCATGTTCTACCGCTGCACCCACGCAGACGGACGAGTCGTTCTGACCGACGAGATCGAAGGCCATAGCGCCTCTCCCGTCCCTGGCAGCACATGGCAGGAGGCCCGCGACCGAATTGACATGGGCCGGCTCTCCTATGTCTCCGGCCACGGCTGGTACTGGGACACCTACCTAGCAGAACAGTAATCCCCCATGAGTCGCCGCAGCCGGCCCGGCGTCCGCGCAGGGGCAAATGCGCGGGACACTTCTACCGGTCTTGTCGCCGGTGGCCAGCGCGACGAGAACCGCGGCGCCCAGCTCGCTTGGCGAGTAGTCGGATGGACGTGATATCCCTCAAGGAACAAACCTATGGCCCTGACTCCAAAGCAGGAGGCCTTCGCCCTTGCTTATGTAGAGACGGGCAACGCCTCAGAGGCATACCGGCGCGCCTACAACGCCGGCAAGATGAAGCCGGACTCCGTCAATCGAAAGGCGAAGGAGCTTCTGGACAACGGCAAGATTACGGCAAGGGTCGCGGAACTGCAGGCCGACCACGCTGACCGCCACAAGCTGACCGTGGATGACCTACTGCGAGAGCTGGAAGAGGCTCGCCAAGCCGCGCTGACTGCGGAGACGGCTCAGTCGTCCGCCGCTGTTGCCGCCACGATGGGCAAAGCCAAGCTGCTGGGGATGGACAAGCAAGTCATCGAGCATTCCGGCCCCGGCGGTGGGCCGATCCCCACAATGCCCACAACGATCCAACTGGTTGCGCCAGGTGACAACGGCTGAAATCCAACTCCCTCCTAAGCTGATCCCGGTGTTCTCCGGGTCGGCGCGGTACAGGGGGGCAAGGGGCGGCCGCGGTAGTGCCAAGACGCGCAGCTTCGCGTTGATGACGGCGGTTCGGGCGTATATGTTCGCCCAGGCCGGCGTGTCAGGTGTGATCCTGTGCGGGCGGGAGTACATGAACAGCCTGGAAGACTCCTCGATGGAGGAGGTCAAGCAGGCGATCCGTTCGGAGCCGTGGCTGGATGCGTACTTCGATATTGGCGAGAAGTTCATCCGCACGCGCAACCGACGCGTCTCGTACACGTTCACGGGCCTGCGGCACAACCTGGACAGCATCAAGTCCAAAGCGCGCGTGCTGATCGCGTGGATCGACGAGGCGGAGAACGTCAGCGAAATCGCGTACCAGAAGCTTCTGCCGACGGTCCGCGAGAACGATTCCGAGGTCTGGCTGACCTGGAACCCGGAGCTGGATGGAAGCCCTACGGACCTGCGTTTCGTCAAGAATCCGCCGCCGAATTCCAAGATCGTCGAGCTGAACTACACGGACAATCCCTGGTTTCCCGATGTTCTGGAGCAAGAGCGCCGCAATGACCGCGAGCGCCTGGACGACCAGACTTATGCCTGGATATGGGACGGCGCCTACCGCGAGAACAGCGAGGCGCAGATCCTGGCTGGCAAGTACCGGGTTGCCGAGTTCGACCCGGCCGCTGGCTGGGATGGCCCGTACTTCGGTCTGGACTGGGGCTTTAGCCAAGACCCGACGGCCGGCGTCAAGCTTTGGGTCCACGATCACCGGCTGTGGGTGGAGTACGAGGCCGGCAAGATCGGCCTTGAGAACGACGATATCGCGGCATTCATGATCGACCGCCTGCCCGGCATTGAGCAGCACGTGACCCGTGCGGACTCGGCCAGGCCAGAGACGATCAGCCACGTCAAGAGCAAGGGCAGGGACGGCCAGCGCGCCAACCTGCCACGGCTCCAAGGCGTGGAGAAGTGGAAGGGCAGCGTCGAGGATGGCATCGCCCACCTGCGGTCCTACAAGGAAATCGTCATCCACCCGCGCTGCGTGCAGACCCTGCGTGAGGCGAGGCTGTACAGCTACAAGGTGGACCGCCTGACGGGCGATGTGCTGACAGACATCGTGGACGCCAACAACCATTACATGGACGCGACGCGGTATGCGCTGCAGCCCATGATTAAGCGCAAGCGCGGATTCTTCGGATGAAATTCCTTCGCAACCTGTTCGGCCGGAGCCAAGAGCCTGCGCCGGCGTCAAAGTCACGCGGCCTGTTCTCGACGCATCGGCATCCGTTGGGCGACAAGGTCCAGGCACGCTTCGAGATGCCTCCGTTCGAACAGCCCAGGGGAGCGCCGACGGTCGCATCAGACAACGGCTACATCGGCGAGCGTCCGACGCCCAAGACCGCCAGCTTCACCCCGGTCAACGAGGCGCAGCTCGGCTTCTACGCGGCGGGCAGCATCTTCATCGGCTACCAGGCCTGCGCGATGCTGGCCACGAACTGGCTGATCGACAAGGCGTGCAACATGCCTGCCCGGGACGCGGTGCGCAATGGTTACCTGCTGACGTGCGGCTCGGACGATATCTCGGCCCGTCTGATGGCTGGTGACAAGAAGTATGCGGTCAAGCGTCACCTGCGCGAGCTCGTTCACTTCGGGCGCGTGTACGGCGGCCGTCTGGTCTTGTTCGACGTCGCTGCGGCCAACCCCGAGGAGTATTACAAGGCGCCGTTCAACCTGGACGGCGTGCAGCCGGGCACGTACCGCGGTATGTCCCAGATCGACCCGAACTGGGTGACGCCGGTGCTGACCGAGGACAACCTGAACGACCCGGCCAGCCAAAGCTACTACGAGCCGACGTTCTGGAAGATCAAGGACCGGGTCTATCACAAGTCCCATCTGCGGATCTTCGTGCCTTACCCGGTACCGGACTACCTGAAGCCGCATTACCGCTACCTGGGCGTGAGCGTGCCTCAGCGCATGATGGAGCGGGCGTACGCGGCGGAGCGCAGCGCCAACGAAGGCCCGCAACTGCTGATGACCAAGCGGCTGACGTCGCTGAACGTGGGCGATGCGGCACTGAACAACCGCGAGGCGCTGGAGAAGAACCTGGCCGAGTGGGTGGCGTTCCGCGACAACTATGGCGTGCGCGTCGGCGGTGCCGAAGAGACCATCCAGCAGTTCGACACAGCGCTGGGCGACGTGGACACGGTCCTCATGACCCAGTATCAGCTGGCAGCCTCTGTGGCGAACGTCCCGGCAACGAAGCTGCTGGGCACGCAACCCAAGGGCTTCAACGCCACGGGGGACTATGAGCAGTCGGTCTACCGGGAGGATCTGGAGAGCATCCAGTCCAACGACATGACGCCGCTGCTGGAGACGCACTACCGGCTGCTGGCGAAGTCGGAGGGCGTAGCGCTGCCGGCCGAGATTGCCATCCAGTGGATGCCGGTCGACAGCCCGACCGCGAAGGAATGGGCCGAGATCGACAAGATCAAGGCGGACCGAGACGCTGCGCTGTTCAACACAGGCGCCATTGACGCGGAGGACATCCGCAACCGTCTGCGCGAGGACCGCGAGGGCGATTACCACAACCTTGAAGACGCCGAGTTCGTAGATGCCGAAGAAAATGGTAACGAAGCGGCGCCAGGCTTGGGGGCAGCAACAGCAGGCAACCCAGTTCAAGGGCTCGGCGCTGGCGTACCCGGTCGCAGTTGAGGGGCGGTATCGGGCCAGCATGGAGTCGATGATTGACGGCATGCTGGCCGAGTACGACAAGGCGCTGCGCAGGCTGTACCGGGGAAACCCGGAGATCACGCAGGACGAGAGCGTCACCACGCAGGCGCGGCGCATCCTGGGCGAGCTCGGGCGGAAGTGGAGCAAGGTCTTTGCCGAGAAGGCGGGCCCGCTCGCGAACCGCACGATCTCCCAGGTCGACAGGTTCTCCAAGCAGAACCTCGGCGCGTCGCTGCGGGACATGTCCGGCGGGCTGACCATCAAGACGTTCCAGATGCCGGCCGGCCTGTACGACAAGGTCCTGGCGAGCACCGCGGAGAACGTCGGGCTGATCAAGAGCATCCCGGCGCAGTTCCAGGACCGGATCCAGGGCATCGTCCTGCGGTCGATCCAGTCGGGCGGCCAGGGAGCGGGCCAGATCTTCGAGGAGATCAAGAGCCTGAACCAGGTCACCCGGAACCGCGCCAAGCTGATCGCGGTGGACCAGACCCGCAAGATCACGTCCGCCATGAACGAGGAGCGGATGAAGGCGGCCGGCGTCAAGCAGTTCGAGTGGATTCACAGCGGCGGCGGCGCGGAGCCGCGCGAGCTGCACGCCAAATATGACGGGAAAATCTTCGACATGGATAACCCTCCGATCATCGAAGACCGCGGCAAGAACAAGGGGCAGGTCGGTTTCCCTGGCGAGCTGATCAACTGCCGGTGCCGCATGCGCCCGGTCATCGACTTTACCGAGT
Source organism: Achromobacter arsenitoxydans SY8 (assembly GCF_000236785.1). Lineage (GTDB taxonomy): Bacteria > Pseudomonadota > Gammaproteobacteria > Burkholderiales > Burkholderiaceae_B > Achromobacter > Achromobacter arsenitoxydans. Next base: position 76,681 of record NZ_AGUF01000046.1, read on the forward strand.
ACCTCGATGAGCAAGCGACAAACTGACGTCAACGGCTACCTGCTGGTGCGCGACAACCCGATCACGAAGGTCGGGGTGTTTCCGTACCTGGGCCGAGAGATCGGCGCGCCCGATGCGGACCGGATCTACCAGGTGTATCGCCCGCAGGAGGAGCTGGAGAACCCGGAGACGATCGCCTCGGCCAACCTGGTGCCCTGGATCGACGAGCACGAGTTCCTGGGCAAGGACGGGACGCCGCCAGAGAAGAAGGGCGTACAGGGGACGACAGGCGAGACGGCCCGGTTCGACTACCCCTACATACGCAACAGCATCCGGGCCTACTCCGGGTTCATGCAGAACCTAATCGACCGCGGCAAGGTGGAGCTTTCGCCCAGCTACCGCTGTCGGTACGAATTCAGCGAAGGCGTGTTCGATGGCAAGCGGTACGACGCCATCCAGCGCGACATTCGTTTCAATCATCTGGCATCCGTGAAAGAGGGCAGGACGGGGCCGGACGTGGCTGTACAGGACTGCCTCACCATCACATACGACTCAGCGGAGTTCATCAATATGGAAATCACCCCCGAAATGGAACAAGCATTCCGGGCGTTGATCGAGAAAATCTTGGCGGAAAAAGCTGCCGCTGTCTCGGACAACGACCCCAACAAGGAGGCTGTCACGGACGCGGAAGCGCCGGCGGCCCCCGGCGCCGTCACGACGGAAGAAAAGGATGCCGTCGAGGAGACCGCCGCCGCTGCCGAACAGGCGACCAGTGCGGTCGAATCCGCCACGGCGGCCATCGAGGAAGTGACTGCCGCCCTCGAGGAAGTGCAGGCAGCTGCCGAAGAAGTGAAGGCAGCCCCGACCGCCGACAGCAAGAAGGCGCTGGACGCCGCCATGGCCAAGCTGGGCGCCGCCAAGAACAAGATCGCCGCGCGCGCCGCGGACTCCCAGGTCATGGGCATGATCGGCACCATTCAGACCCAGATGAAGGCCAATGACGCCGCCGCGGTGATCAAGCAGATCGCCGACCGCGACGCGCTGGCCAAACGGGTGACCCCGTTCATCGGCGCCTTCGATAGCGCGCTGCTGACGTCGGCGGACCAAGTCGCCCGCTACGCAGTCAAGAAGCTGGGCCTGCAAGCGCAGGACGGTGCCGAGCATGCTGTCCTGCTGGGCTTCCTGCAAGCCGCCAAATCCGACGCCGACAAGATCGTCAGCGATTCCAAAACCGTGCGCGCCGAAGACACGGCCGCCAAAGTCTGGGGCGAAAAGCAATGATCCCGAACACCGCACGTACCTACCTGCTGTCCGGCATCCCGGGCAACATCAGCCATGACGGCCCCACTCGCGCGCTGTCTGCCGTGATCGACTCGGCAACCGAATCGAACAACGTGTTCGGCCGCGCCTTCACGTACGTCGCCGGCCAGCCCTCGGGCCGCGGCACGTTCGAACAGGTGCAGGCCGGCGGCGCCGGAGTCTTCGCGGGCATCCTGATCAACCCGAAGGCCTATGCCATTGACACCGACTACGCCCGCAACGCGACCGTGGGCGAGTTCCTGAACATGGGCGAGGTCTACGTCCAGCTGGGCAACGACGGCAACATCGGCGATCCGGTGTCGTTCGATCCGGCCACCGGGGTTATTTCCGCCGGCGAAACCGGCACCGTCATCCCCGGCGCGCACATCGCCCGCCACGAACCCAGCGCCGAGACCCCGCGTCTGGCGGTGATCGCCCTCAATGGCCTGGTGGTGCTGCCCACCCCGGCCGGCGCCTGATCGGAAAGGAACCAAAAATCATGGCAAAAACTCAATCCAAGGTGCACATGCACATGAGCGGCCGCCTGGCCCTCTCGCGCGGCGCCGTCAAGCTGGGCAGCGATGCCAAGATCGGCTTCGAAGACCTGGAGAACCTGGGCGTCGGCCTGCGCGCGATGGACTCGGCCCTGACCGGCCCGGCCGTCACGAATGGCGCGATGCTCTCGCACATGCTCCAGACCTGGCTGCCCGGCACGCTGCGCGTCGTCACGCAGGTACGCAACATCGACGAGATCGCCGGTATCACGACCGTCGGCCGCTGGGAAGACGAGTTGATCAGCCTGCGCGTTGCCGAGCCGGCCGCCAAGGCTGAGCTGTACGGCGACTCGACGAACATCCCGCTGGCCGACTACCGCCAGTCCATCGAATCGCGCGGCATCGTGCGCTTCGAACAGGGCTTCCAGGTGGGCAAGCTGGAAGACGCCCGCCAGGCCGCCATCGGCTACCAGGCGGCGGACGAGAAGCGCCGCGCCGCGACCGAGTCGCTGGACATCAGCCGTAACCAGGTCGGCTTCTACGGCTTCAATCAGCCCGACACGAACGTGTATGGCCTGCTGAACGATCCCAGCCTGCCGGCCTTCGTCTCGGCCACCACGCCGTGGATAGCCGCGAACTTCGACCAACTGGTTGCCGAGTTCACGGGCATGTACAACCAGCTCGAAACCCAGATGGGCGGCGAGCTCAGGGACACGGCGCGCCTGGTGCTGGTCCTGCCGACCGGCTACCGCTCGATCTTCAGTGTGTACAGCCCCGCGGCCTCGGGCATGACGTTCCGCCAGTGGCTGAACGAGAACTTCCCGAACGTGCGCGTGGTGACGACGGCCGAATTCAAGGACGCCAACGGCGGCCTGGACGTGGCCTACCTGTTCGTCGAGAACGCGGCCGACCAGGACGAGTCGGACATCACCGGCGCCAGCCTGATCCAGGCCGTTCCTGTGCGCTACCAGGTTCTGGGCAGCGAGAACCGCATCAAGGGCTACATCGAGGACGCCATCAACGCTACGGCGGGCGTCTTCGTGCTGCGCCCCTGGGCTTTCGCCCGCCGGACCATCAGCGCGTCCTGATCGTCGCTCACTGAACAGAGGGCCGGGGAAACCCGGCCTTTTTCATTTCTGGAGTCGAAATGTCTCTTATCTATATCTACAGCACGCTCAGCAACGACCAGCGCTACCAGCTCAAGAACGGCCGCTCGGTCCTGATCGCTGGCAAGGCCAACGTGGCCAACAAACAGCTGGTGACGCCCAAAGGCATGGCCACCGCCATCTCGGAAGACGAGTTCAACCTGCTGCAGGAGAACATCGTGTTCAAGGCGCATTCGAAGAATGGCTTCGTCTCGGCCAGCCACGACAAGCAGGACGCGGAGACCTTTGCCGCCCGGAATTTGGAACCCGCGGACAAGTCCGCCCAGGACACCCCGGAAACGGCGAAGAAGCGCAACGCCGGCGGCGCCAAGGTCAAAGACGCCGAGGCCTGATATGGACTTCCCGCTGGCGAAGTTCCGGATCCTGTTCCCCATGTTCAGCGCCGTGCCGGATGACGTGGTGCTGGCCGTGGCCGAATGGGCGCAGTGCTACACCAGCGGGCGCGGCTGTCAGTGCAACGAGCAGCTGTGGATGCTGATCACGGCCCACCTGTTGCAGCTGCGGCTCAATGCCGAATCCGGCAACGGCGGCGCGCCTGGCGCGCTGGCCTCGGCCACCATCGACAAGGTGAGCGTGTCGTTTCAGGCGCCGCCGGCTACCGACTCCTGGTCGCACTGGCTGAACCTGACGCCCTATGGCCAGCAGTTCCTGGCGCTGTCCAAGAGCTGCGGGGCCGGCGGGTTGTATGTGGGCGGGTTGCCCGAGCGCGCGGCGTTCCGCAACGTGGGCGGCCTGTCCATCCGCGGGGGAAGGATCCGATGAAGGTGGTGCGCAAGGGCGGCACTGAGAAGCTGCAGGCGACGTTGAAGGACGTGGGCGGCAAGCAGATCCGGGTCGGATTCTTTCCTGAGGCCAAGTATCCCGACGGCACGCCCGTGGCCTACGTGGCGGCCATCCAGGAATACGGCTATCCCCAGGGAAACATCCCGGCGCGGCCGTTCATGCGTCCTACGGCCGAACAGAAGAAGGCCGAATGGGGCCGGCAGATCGCCGGGGCCGTCCGTGGCGCGATCGACGGCAAGGTCGACGTCAGCCAGGCCTTCGAGGCGCTTGGCGCGCGATCGGCTGGCGATATCGCCCGGACTATCAGCCGCGTGACCACGCCACCCTTGAAGAAGACGACGCTGGAAGCCCGCCAGGCCCGGAAGAAGACGCCCGGGGTTTCCAAAAAGCCCTTGGTCGACACCGGCCAGATGATCCAGTCCGTCAGCCACGTCGTGGAGGATAAAACGTGATTCCAGGAATCAACCTGCTTGACTTGGCGTCCGGCGTGATCGCGCAGCAGGCGCCGGTGTGGCTGAAATTCAAGGGCCGCACCGAAAACGCGCGCGGGCAGTGGGTGAACAAGTACGAGCCGCCGCAGCCGATCCAGGGATCCTGGCAGCCGGTGGGCGAGTCGACGATCCGCGACCTTGGGCTGGACACCGCCAAGCGCTACTTCAACCTGTACACGTCCCACCCGGTGGAGAACGTGCAGCGCGGCGCGGCGCCGGACCAGCTGGTCTTTGGCGGCCGTCGGCATGACGTGGTGGGTGGCGCCGATTGGTACACCCAGGACGGCTGGCGCGGCATCCTTTGCGTCGACGTGGGGCCAGCATGAAGCAGAAGCAGCTAGAAGCCACCATCCGGGCCGCGCTGCTGGCGTTGCTGCCGGAGCAGGGGATCACCCTGCCTGTGCTGGCGGCGTTTCAGCCCACCAAGCAGGGCCGCGTCGACGACGGCATCTACTTCTTTTCGGTCGATCGGGGCAAGCGTGGCTGGCAGGCGCGCAAGTACCGCGATGACGGCGCTGCGCTCACGGCGACGGAATCCCAGATCAACGAGTCGATGTACCAATTCCAGGCCTTCGTCGAGGACGACCTGAGCGCGCCAGAGCAGCTTCTGGCCTCCGACGTTCTGTCGGCTGTCCGGGGCTTGCTGCAGTCCATGAAATTCACGCAGGCCATGACGGCGGCCGGGATTGGCGTTCAGCGGGCGACGGACATCGTGACGCCGGCCTTCGTGAACGACCGCGACAACTTCGACTTCAACCCGAACTTCACCGTCATCTTCACCCACCACCGCAACATCACCCAGGCCACGGCACACATCCAACAGGTTGCGCCGGGCATCCATCGCATTTGAGGAAAAAGACATGTCCATCAAGATGACTCGCTACGTCCGGATCATCAGTGCGGTGATCGGCGCCAATGCCGTCGCCCAGCAGCAACTGACCGGCCGGCGCTTCACCACTGACCCGCGCGTGCCTGTCGGCCAGATCGTGTCGGTTCGCCCTGGCGGCGCCGACGACTATTTCGGCTCGGACTCGCCCGAGGCGGCATTTGCCCGCCAGTACTTCTCCTACGTCAGCCCGGCGCCCGCCTCGCAGGCTCCCGAGCTTCAGTTTGCCGCCTATCCCGACGTGGCGCGGCCCGCTCGCGTGTACGGTTACCGGATCTCGGCCAGTCTGGCGGAGTTCCAGGCAGTGACTGCCGGTGTCATGAACATCAAGGTCGGCGAGTACGCCTATGACTTGACCGGCGTGGACCTCTCCGGCGCCACGAGCCTGACGAACGTCGCACAGCTGGTCACGACGACGATCGCCACGGCGGCTACGGCCCAGACGGGGACTGCGGCGACCGTCAGCTATGACGCCATCGCCGGATCCTTCACAGTCGAGTCCGCCGCGACGGGCCCGGGCGCCATCGTGGTATCGCCGGTCACGGGCAGCGATATCGGCGCGATGCTGGCGCTGCAGGGTGCCCAGGCGATCAGTTCCCCCGGATCGGCCGCCATGTCTCCCCTGGAGGCTTTCCGCGCGGCGGAGAACGTGACCGATTCGTTCGGTTCGGCCTCGTTCGGTGCCACGGTGGACCTGGAAGACGCGATTCCGCTGGCGGAGTATGTCTCTGGCGAGAACGTGAAGTACCAGATGTACTGGTCGGTGGACTCGGTGACTGCCGACAGCTGGAACGCGGCCATGATTGGCACCGCCTCCAATGGCCTGGTCCTGAACGGCACGGCCGGCGAGTACAAGGAGGCCCTTCCGATGGCGGTGATGGCGGCGACGGACTACGACCGGACCAACGCCAGCATCAACTACATGTACCGGCAGTCGGGAGTGACGCTCACGTCCGACGTGTCGGACGACCAGATGGCGGACTTCTACGACGCGCGCCGCGTGAATTACTACGGTCAGACGGCGAGCGCCGGCCAGAAGATTTCGTTCTTCCAGCGCGGCTACCTCATGGGCGGTGCCACGGCGCCGCTTGACATGTCCGTGCACGCCAACGAGCAATGGCTCAAGGCGTACATGACGGCCCAGCTGATGAGCCTGCTGCTCACCACGAACAAGATCCCGGCCAACAACGACGGCCGCGGCATGGTCATGGCGATCATCCAGGGCGGCGTCAACAAGGCGCTGAACAACGGCACGATCCTGATCGGCAAGACGCTGACGGAGCTGCAGAAGGTTGCGGTGACCCAACTGACCAACGATCCGCTGGCCTGGCACGACGTGCAGGACAACGGCTACTGGTTCAACGTCAGCATCGAGCAGGAGACGGGCGAGTCGGGCGTGACCGAGTACACGGCCAAGTACACGCTGGTCTATTCGAAGGGCGACATGGTCCGCAAGGTCGACGGCTCGCACAACCTGGTCTGACCGGGCAAGACAACATTTTGGGCGGCCTGCGGGCCGTCTTTCTTTTGAGGATCAGACATGTACGATACTTCCGCTATCGGCGTAGCCGTGCGCTGCGTGGCCAGCGAGTCTTTCCCGTCCGGGTTCACCATCACCGCCTTTGCCGACGATGCGGACCCGTTCGACATCCCGGCGATCGACATCGCCACGCCGGCCATGAACGTGAACGGCGATCTTGTGGTGTTCAGCGCCCCGACGCCGATCACGATCACGCTGAACGTCATTCCGGGAAGCGAAGAGGACAACAACCTCGCCGTGATCTTCGAAGCGAACCGCGCCGCCAAGAACAAGCGGCACGCGCGCGACGAGATCACCCTGGTGAACACCTATCCGGACGGATCCAGCCTCACGCTCAGCGAAGGCAAGATGACCAACGGCATGCCGGGCAACTCGCCGGCCTCCGCCGGCCGCATCAAGTCGAAGTCCTACACCTTCGCCTTCCAGAACCTCTCCCGCACTCGCGCGTAAGGGCCAACCATGGCAGACCTGATCAAACCCCGCGTCGTCATGGTCAAGAACCGTGACGGCGTGGAGAAGGCATTCACCATCTCCCGCCTGCCGGCCACGGTGGCGCGAGAGGTGATCGCCAAGTACCCGCTGTCGAACATCCCCAAGCTGGGCGACTACCAGACCTCGGAAGAGGTCATGAAGAAGCTCATGGGCTACGTGGCGGTGGACCTGGACGGGCGTGAGCAGCGCTTGACCACCCAGGCCCTCATCGACAACCACGTCGACGACGGCATCCAGCTCATGAAGCTGGAGATCGAGATGATCGAGGAGAACACGGGTTTTTTCGGACTCGGCGGGCAGCGCGGTTTCCTCGACTGCCTGCTGGAAAAGTGTCTCCACTCGATTATGCCAATGCTGACCCCTTTATTGGGTCAATTGTCAGCTCAGGACTCGCCCGACTCGTCGAGCTCAAAACCGAAATAGACCTGGAGGAGGCGATGGACCTCTGGGAAATCGCCACGACCAACAAGGTCAATGAGATCCGCGCGATGGAAGCGGAAAAGAGGAAGTGACATGGCCTTGCTGGACGCCCTGACGTACATCATCGACGCGGACAACTCCAAGCTGAACAAGGAGATCGACAAGTCCGAGCAAAAGACCGACGAGTTCGGCAAGTCGATGCTGACCGCCGAAGGGCGCGCCGGCTTGATGGAGCAGAAGATCAAGGGTGCTTTTACCCGGATCGGCGCCGCCATCCTGGCCACTGTCGCTGCGTCCAAGGCTCTGGAGACGTTCAACAACCACGTCCAGACGGTCGAGCAGATCCGAAACACCAGCGAGGCGCTGGGGGTGGCGATCGAGGATGTGGACGCCTTCGGCAGAACCATCGTACGCATGGGCGGCGACGCTCAGGGCGCGCGGGACTCTCTGACGGACATGGCCGAGTCCATTGGTGAGGCACTACAGGACGTGGAATCCGGCCGCGCCAAGACGTTCAAGGCGCTGGGCATCAGCCTAAAGGACGTGAATGGCCAAGCCAAGAACGCAGTGCAGGGCATGGTCGAGCTGGCCGGCGCCGTAGAAGGGATGGGGCGCGAAGAGGCTGTCTTCCGGATCAAGGAACTGGGGATCACGGACAACCGAACTGTGGAACTGCTCCTCAAGGGCCGGCAGGAAGTGGAGCGCATGCTCCGCGTCCAGAAGCAACAGGGCGGCGTAACCAAGGAGTCGGCCGAGCGAGCCAAGGCGTACTCCGAAGCGATGGCGAAGTTCAGGGATAGTACAGATAAGGCATCCAGCGGAATCGTCGATTGGATCCTGCCTGCGGTCACTTGGTTCATCGAGAAGCTGGACGCGGTCGTTTCATGGATGAATAGGCACGATACGTTCGTGAAAGGCTTCTTCATTGGCCTGACGACGATCCTGATGGCGATGTTCCTGCCTGCGGTTGTCTCCGCGACCGCAGCGGTATGGGCCCTGATCGCTCCGTTCCTGGCGGTGGCAGCACCGATCGCCGCGGTTGTAGCGCTGTTCGCGCTGCTGTACGACGACGTGATGAACTTCCTGGATGGGAACGAGTCGCTGATCGGCCAGATTTCGGAGAAGTACCCGATCGTCGGGCAGACGGTCAGGGCAATGGCCGAGGCGGTGATGGAAGCGTTTCGGTGGGTGGTCGACGCCATCGCGTCAACCTGGGAGTCGATCAAGGACTTCCCGGACAAAGTTGCGGGTGCTTTCACCACGATGGGGGCAAGCGTAGGCGAGACGGTCACAACGATGGCCGATGCGGTGAAAGCCGCCGTCGAGTGGGTTAAGGCGGCGCTCGCGGGGGCCTACCAGTCTGTCGCCACCTTCGCGTCCGGAGCCGTCAATGCCTTTGCGGCGATGGGCAAGTCCATAGGCGCCATATTCCAGGGCGTCGTGAACGTGGTGAAGAGCGCCTGGACGTACATCAGCGGGGTGTTCGACAGAGTCTCGACGGTGATTTCCAGGATTGGGAAGTGGCTGGGATTCGGGAGCGGAGCCGACATCGAGGTGTCGCCGTCGACGGTATCCAAGGGAGTGTCGGACGCTGAGGCCAAGGCAGCCGAGAACATGAAGGCCGCCCAGGCGCAGCTTGACCAGGCCGCGGCGAACCCCATGAACTCGGTCACTTCGAATGCGATCTCGAACGCCAGCAACACGCATACCGAGACGAATGTCCAGGTTGGCCAGGTCACCGTGCAAACCCAGGCAACCGACGCGCAAGGCATCAGCCAGTCGATCGGCGGCGGCTTGAAGGACGAGCTCAAGAACTTGCAGGCTGATTCTGCGAGCGGGGTGAAACGGTAATGCAGCTATCAGACAGCCTTTCGACGTCCACTCAGCAACAGGTGGCCATTCTCGACGCTGAGAGCTTCGAGACCATCTTCGCGTCCGCGGCGCCGATGCGAGTCGCGGTCCGGGAGGCAAAGAGGGCCACCAAGTTCGCGGTCGAGGACGGCACCGAGCGGTCGGATCATGTCGTGCGCGAGCTGACGGAAATCCAGATCGACTTCCTGCTGGCCGATGACACGCGGAACCAGTTCGAATCCCTGCGCCAGGCGTTCGAACAGAACAAGCTGGTCACCGTGCAGACGAAGGTGCGGTCCTACGAGAACATGCTGATCGTGGACATGCCGCATGACGAGACGCCGGAGTTGGGTACGGCGGTCAATGTCCCGGTTCGAATGCAGGAGTGGGTCGAGGTGAAACCCGAGTTCGGCACGCTGCCGCCGGCGAAGGTGGAGAACAAGAGTCAGTCAAGCACGGTGAAGCGGGGACAGCAGACGGGGAAGGAGCCGACGGAGAAGAAGAAATCCGCCGCACTGGAGACCTATGAGGCCATATTCAAATGATCGAAATCGACCTAATACGGGCGCCGAATCAGACCTTCTCTATCACGATCAACGGCGTCCTGTGGGAGCTCTCCATCAAGGTTGCGCACGGGACGATGCTGGCCGACGTGAAGCGCGATGGCGTGGACCTCGTGCTGGGCCAGCGGATCGTCGCGGAGTTTCCCATCCTGCCGTACCGCCACCTGAGCCATCAGGGCAACTTCGCCATCCTGACCCGGGACGGTGAACTGCCATGGTGGGAGGAGTTCGGGCGGTCGCAGTCGTTGATTTACCTGGAACCGGCGGAGGTCGGCATCAATGATTGACCTACGCGCTATCCGGATCGGGGTCGAGGTGTCCGGCCGGATGAACTACTACAGCGCCGCCAGTGGCATGCGGATAAAGGCCAGCGGTACGAAGTACGCCAATGCCACGCAGAATGAGTGCAGCGTGACCATCTCGAACCTGCGGCGCGAGACTCGTGACTTCCTGCTGACCGAGACGAGCCCGTTCAACAGTGACCGGACGCCGAAGCGGCTGGTCGTGGAGGTGGGGCGTGTTTCTACCGGGCTGTTCAAGGTCTACACGGGCGACATCATCAGTGCGGAGCCGAGCAGCCCGCCGGACGTGGACATCGTCTTGAAGTCGAAGACGGCCAATTCGGCAAATGGCGTTGTCGTTTCCAAGAGCGCGCAGGCGACATCGAAGCTGTCGGCGATTGCCGCGGCCGTGGCCACGGACATCGGCGCCACGCTCGTGTTCCAGGCGCTGGACAAACTGATCGGGAACTACACCTATACCGGCGGCGCGCTGGGCCAGGTCAACCGCCTGGCCGAGGCCGGCGGTGTAAGGGCGTTCGTGGATGACACCCGGCTGATCGTCCAGGACTTCGACAAGGCCGTCAGCGGCCGGGTCAAGATCTTGAACATGAATAGCGGCATGGTGGGAATCCCCAAGGCGACAGAGAAGGGTGTCGAGGTGACCTATCTGATCGACGGCGAGTCGGTCCTGGGCGGCACATTGCGCCTTGAGAGCAAGTTCAACCGATCGTTGAACGGCGACTACAAGATCGACCAACTGAAGTTTGACGTGGCGAGCCACGAAGACCCATTTTTCTATCAAGCGACATGCAGCCGACTGTAGCCCCCGATATCGACGGCGCCGACGAAGGTAGCCTGTCTGGCGTCCTGAAGTCCTGGATCCGCTCGTTTATTCGCGAGAACCTGGACGACATGCTGCCGGCCCAGGTGGTTTCGTATGACGATGCCTCGAACCGGGCGGTCATAAAGCCGCTGATCATGGTCGGCACGACGGACGGCCAGAAGATCTCCCGCGGCAGCATCCCGAACATCCCGGTGTTCCGCTTTGGTGGCGGGGGCTTTTTCATGCGGTTTCCGATCAAGCCGGGGGACTTCGGCTGGCTCAAGGCGAATGACCGCGACGTCTCGTTGATGTTCCAGCGTGGAGGCCGAGAAGACTGGCCGAACACCGAGCGCCTGCATTCGTTCTCGGATGCGATGTTCTTCCCGGACACCATCAAGGATTGGGCGATCGACGGCGAGAACGCAGACGCTCTGGTCCTGCAGTCTATGGATGGCTCGGTCTGCATCTCATTGCATGCCGGCGAGGTGCGCATCAAGGCGCCCAAAGCGAAGGTGGAGATACCCGAGACGGAATGGATCGGGAACATCGAGTTCAAGGGCAATGTGGCGACGAGCGGCGGGAACGTGTCGATGTCTGGCGGCACGCTGACGCACAACAGCAAGAACATCGGAAGCACGCATACCCATAGCGGTGTGCAGACGGGTAGCGGCAGCTCGGGAGGCCCCAATTGATCTCGTTTCAAACCGACGACGATAACGACTTCGTGACACTGCCCAATGGCAACTTGGCGATGGTGACGAATCGAGATGCGGTGACCCAGGAAGCTAAGCATTTCGCGGCCACCGCGCGCGCGGAGATGATCCACGCCTATGACGAGGGTATCCCGTTCCTGCGCGAGGCGTTCAGCAAGCAGCCGAACCTGGCGCAGTTCGAAGCGTCATTGCGCCGGCGCTTGCTGGGCACGCCGGACGTCACCGGCATCGTAAGCCTCGTCACGCAGATCGAAGGCGAGACGCTGAAGTACACGGCGACCCTCCAAACCACATACGGCACGGTAACGATCAATGGCTGATTACAGTTTCATCGCAAACCGCGGCGTCATCGTCGTGGACACGGCGACGACCCGCGCGCAGGTTGAGGCCGAGTTCCGGGCGGTCTTTGGCGACGACATGCCGACGGACCCGGCAACGCCCCAGGGCATGCTGATCACCCGGATCACGGAGGAGCGGGACGCGATCGCGCGGAACAACGCCGAGCTCGCCAACCAGATCAACCCCAACCTGGCCGGCGGTGTGTTTCTGGACTCCCTTGTGGCCTTGACGGGCGGCCAGCGCCGCAGCAGCGTGCGCTCGTTGATTGTCGGGGCGATTCTCGGAGGCATCCCCGGAACAAACGTGCCGGCAGGCTCGATCGCTGAGACGGAACAGGGCGAGCAGTTCGAGCTTGTCACGACGGTCGTGCTGGATTCGTCTGGCTCCGCCTCCGGGAACCTTCGCGCACTCCAAGACGGCGAGATCGTCGTACCGCCCGGCGGGCTGAATACGGTCGCTTCCAGCGTGTTGGGATGGGAGACCATCACCAACCCTGTCGCGGCGATTCCAGGGCAAGTTGAGGAGAACGACGTCCTGTTGCGGCGCAGGCGTGCGCAGACGCTGGCACTACAGACGACCTCAATCAATGAGGCCATCGTGTCACGGCTCTACAGCATCGAGGCCGTGCGCTCCTGCTACTACCTGGAGAACTATGCCGACGTCGACCAGGTGATCGACGGCATTCCCATGCGCAAGCACAGCATCTGGGCGTGCGTGGAAGGCGGCACGGATCCGGAGGTCGCGCGGGCGCTCTTCGAGACCAAGACCGTCGGTGGTGGATACAACGGCGCCGTCGCGGTCAATGTGGCTGATCCGGTGAACGGGAGGCTGTACGAGGTCAAGTTCGACCGCCCCGACGAAATCGCGCTGCTCATACGGGTGACCGTTCGAGACAGCCAACTGGACGTGCAGCAACTGATTCCGGACTTGGTCATGAACTATGTCAACGGGGATATCGAGGGCGATGTCAGTTTCGTCGTCGGTAGCGACGTGTCTACGTTTGAGATCGCCAGCGCGATCAACCAACAAGAGCCGACCGTTTTCGTGAGGAAGGTCGAGCTGTCGGTTGTCGGCTCCGGCGTCTGGTCAGCCGACGCGATGGACATCGCGCCCAATGAGATCGCGCGCACCCAGCGCAGCTCCGTCCAGGTGGTGATCGCATGAGCGGAACCCAGCAATTTGACTTCGCTGTTGACCTGATGCGATCAATCCTCTGGCAATACGACGGAGCGCCGCGGGCGGTGGCCCTGGCGAGGAATGATCAGACTTGGATCGACAGCCACCACTCGGATTTCTGGCGCAGCTGGCACCGTGACGTTTTCGACCTGGACACGGCCACCGAATTTGGGCTGTCGGTTTGGGCCCGCATTCTCGGCGTTTCGCTGGAGATCGGCGCACCGAGGCGGGTTGAGGGCGTGTTCGGATTCGGCACAAACAACGCCAACTTCGAAAACGGCAATTTCGGGCGGGCTCGTGATGGGCAGGTGAGTTTGGACGTCGAATCCGCGCGCAAGTTGCTCAAGCTGCGATGGTTCCAACTCACGATGAGGCCTACCGCTCCGAACATCAATCGGGCGTTGGAGAGCGTCTTCGGGATGGGTTCGGCGTCGGTGTTCGATAACTATGACATGACCACCACCACCGTCATGTTTACGAGCGCACCGGATTACCGGCTGCGTCGCCTGCTGGAGAACACAGACATTCTTCCGCGGCCCTCTACGGTTGGCCTCGAGTGGGCGGTGCAGGCTAGGCCGGCCTGGGGATTCGGCCCCAATCACCTCAATTTTGAAAACGGAAACTTTGGAGCGTAAATGGCTACCAGGATCTACAAGACGCCTTTCGCGGCCACGGGCGACAAGGAAGCGCTGGCGACGGCAGACCAACCGGATGGCAAAGTCTCGCTGCAGTCGGGCTGGACGCCGGATTACGAGTTGCCCGGCGACAATCCGAACTATCGACCGGTCGGCCGTCAGGAAATGAACGGCATTGTTGGCGAGGTGACGGAGGGGCTGGGCGAAGTCCAGTTGTATGGCTTCGCGAAATGGCAGGCAATCGACGGCGGCTGGCCGCTGGGCGCAAACGTCATTCGCAATGAAACCGTCTATAGGTCGTTGATTGCGAACAACGTCAGTGATCCCGCGAGCGGTGACCCGAGCTGGGCGGAGGCGATGGCCGGGCGACTGCTCGCCGTGAAAACCTACATCTCGTCCACGACCTACGACCCCACCCCAGGCGCCAAGTATGCGCGATTCAAGGGAGTCGCGCCGGGAGGCGGTTCTGGTGGAACTTTGGCGACCGGGCCGGGCCAAGCCGCTGCATCTGGCGCTGGTAGCGCAGGCAATCATTTCGACTTCTTCGTCATGCAGGGCCTCACCTCGATGCCGATTACGATTGGTGCCGCGGGTGCGGCGGGGTCTTCGGCGCCTGGGAACGGGGGGAACGGCGGGGATATCGTTATCGGCTCTATCGCGACGATCAAGGGGGGGTATGGAGGCCTGGCTGGTAATGCCCAGGGCACATTCCCTGGGCTGAGTGGGGCGTGCCAGGCGAACGCCGTCTCAACGATCAGCGCTGTCGGTACCTTCGGAGTCTTGAACGGCCTTGGCCAAACCGGAGTCCGCGGCGTCGTGCTGGGAATCGTGAACATTCTCTATAGCTCGGGCGGCAATTCTGCTTGGGGACGTGGGGGCACGTTGGATGGTGCTGGTGCCGGTATTGGCGGTGGCGGTGTGGGGGCTGGCGTGGGACAGAACACGCCGGCCAGCCCTGGCTTCCCGGGAGGCGCAGGGATCGTGGTTGTCGAGGAGTACGCATAATGAACAAATACGCCCTTGTGAAAGACGGGGTTGTGGCAAATGTCGTCGTATGGGACGGAAACGAGGCCACTTGGCAAGCGCCAGCCGGGCATATCGCCGTAATTGCTGACGAGTTTGTGTCGATCGGATGGGGATTCGATGGCCAGAAGTTCAGCGCTCCAGGGCCGGAAATCTCGCCGCCTTCTGACGAAGAAATCACTGCTCAAAAAGTAGCCTTGGTGCAGGAGCATATGGACGCGGCGGCGCGCGCCTTGAACTACGACAGCATCGCCAACGCCATCACTTATGCCGATGAGCCGGCCGTGCCGAAGTTCCAGGCTGAAGGGCTGGCATTTCGCGCCTGGCGCAGTCTGGTGTGGGAGCGTTGCTACGAGATCCTGGAGCAGGTCCAGAACGGCGAGCGCGCCATTCCGAGCGATGAGGAGCTGATTGCAGAGCTTCCGGCGCTGGCGCTCCCGACCGCTTGATTTTGAAATTTCATGATCCACCCGCTTCGGCGGGTTTTTTTTCGTCTACAGGGGACGCGATTGAACATCCAAGACTTCGACGCCTTCGCGGCAAAGTTTGCCGGCGTGCTTGGCGCCGCAGTGTCCATGCGATACCTGCAGGGGGCGTGGCCGGCGCGCCTGAGCATGGCGGCAAGCGGTTCGCTGGTGGCCTACTACGCCTCGCCTTATCTCTCGATGGCGCTTGGAATTCCTGAGGGGCTGGTGGGATTTCTGACCGGAATGTTCGGCATGGCCATCGTGTCGCGCGCCTGGGAGGCGGTCCAGGCTGCGCCGATTGGCGCTCTCTGGCAAGCCGTAATCGACCGCGTGCGCGGAAAAGGGGCGTGACATGGACAGCACCATCATTCTGACCCTTTGGGCGGTTCTGGCGTTCGTCTGCTGGCTGATCGTGGCTGGTGGCGCGGCGCTGGCCGTGTTCGCGCGCGGCATCAAGGACACGACTCTCGAGCGAATCGGGCTGTCGGCTGTCTGCCTTACGGCGACTGGAGCCGCCTGCCGCATCGTCGTGGCCGGCTGGGCCAGCTCCGGCGATGCCGCGCTCGCGGCCTCCGCTGCCTTCTACGTGGTCGCGGTGACGGCCAAGCACATCAGGACACCGAAGACATGACCCTTTCCGAGATCATCAAGACGGCCATCAACCCCGCGCTGGCGCTGTTGCCCGCCAACATGGACACGCCCGAGGCGCGCATCATGCTGCTGGCAATCGGTTTGCAGGAATCGCGCTTCGAACATCGCCGCCAGATGGTCGGCAATCCGCCGAGGCCGACCGGGCCGGCGAAGAGCTTCTGGCAGGGGGAGCAGGGCGGCGGCATGGTGCACGGCGTGCGGCTGCACGCTGCAACCAGCGCTGCGGCCGCGCGCCTGTACCAGGCCCGAGGCGTCCAAGCGCGCGACGCGGCCATCTGGGACGCGATCGAGCACGATGATGTGCTGGCCGCCGGGCTGGCGCGCCTGCTGCTGTGGAGTGATCCAGGTCGGCTACCTGCGGTCGGCGATGAGCAAGGCGCCTGGGCGTTGTATCTCCGCACCTGGCGCCCCGGCGCATACGAGCGCGGTTCTCTGGCACAGCGCGCTGAGCTTCGGGCCAAGTGGGGCCGCAACTATGCCCTGGCCATGGACGAGGTGGCGAGATGAACCCGTTGCTGCGCCCTGTGCTCCCGTACCTGATCGGTGCCACTCTGGTGGTGGCGGCCCTGCTTGGCGTGCGCTGGTACGGGGTCAGCCAGTTCCAGGCCGGCGTCGACCAGGCCAATGTGGGCCACGCGCTTTCGGAACTCGCAGAGTTCAAGACGCAGACCTCGCGCCTGGCGGGAGTGTCGGCCAACCTGGAAGACGCCCTAGTGGCGCTGCGCGACGCCAAGCCCAAGACCATCGAGAGGTACACCCGTGTCGAAGTTCAGAGCCCTTTGCCTGCTGGCTGCCGCATTGACCCTGAGCGGCTGCAGCACATCAACGAAGCCGGCCGCGTGGCCAATGCTGCCAGCCAACCTGGCGCAGCCGTGCCCGCCAGTGCCCGAGGTGATGAGCGATAACTGGGACGATTTTGCGCGCAGCTATATGGCGCTGGCGCTGCTGTATGGAGAATGCGCGGCCAGACAGCGGGCAATGGCGGACGCTTGGCCCAAACCTTGAATCAGGCGTTGCGGACCGAGATTTCCAGATCCTTGCCTAGTGCGCTCAGCGCCGCCGCGAGCGTGTCGATTTTGGTGGCATGGCCCAGGTCGACGATGCGGGTCATTTCTTGCTTTCGGATTCCCATCCGGTTGGCCAGCTCGGTCGGTCCCACGCCCTGCGCGATCATCTCGTTCAAGACGTAGATCTTTGCCGTGACGCTGGCGGGCAAGGCAATCAAGACCTCGTCCGGCTCAGGCGCGGACGGCGGCGGAACCGCGCGGCGGTCGTCGAAGTAGAAATCCATCGAAACCAGCAGCGCGTCGGCGGCCATCGCCTTTGCTTCTTCGAAGTCATCGCCAGCGGTCAATGCCTCAGGGATATCGCGGAAGGTCACGTAGTAGCCGACCGTGTCGGGACGGATTTTGGCTGGGTAACGCAGCATGTTCTTGCTCTCCGGGGTGGTGCGGTGAATGCGAGTGGGAAGCCCCTTCCGGGGCCTCCCTTTACTTCAATCCCAGTTGCTTCAGAATTTCTTTTCTTAGGCTTTCTCCGATTTCTCGGCCTGGGTGCCTCGGCATGATGGTTTGCTTCCCTTGGTAGAACACTTTCGTGTGGCTTGAGCCCTCTTTGAAAGTTGCCCCTTGGGTTGCGAGCCACCGTCTGAACTCGCTTAACTTCACCGCACCTCCCTTGTTTGTTGACAGTGACTCTATAGTAATCAAAAAAGATTACTCAGTCAACAAAAAAGATTACCGAAGGGTCAATTTTTTTCTACTGCTGCACCCACTGCATCCACCACCCCTGGTAATAGCGCCGGCCGTCGATTTCTTCGAAGCCGCAGACCATCATCCCGCGGTCGGATGAGAACGTCAGTAGCTCCGGCTCAAGCAGATCAGGAATCGCCCCTTTTTGCATTCCGCCAAATTTGGCGAGGCAATCCATGGTCATGACCGTGACGTGGCGGCGCAGATCCTCGCGGGTGACAGAGTACATACGAACCGTGCCGATCACTGCGGGCGCAGGGTCATTGTCTCGACGCTTCTGGCCGAGATAGTGGGTGCGGACGACTGAGCAACGCATGATTCTGCTGCGACATAGCTGTATGGATATACAGTATATTGCAGCAAAAACAGGGTCACGTCATCGGCGTGGCGATCAGCTTGTCGGAAGGGAAGGGAGCGAGGAAATCGCGGCTTTGTTCTGCGCTCGCCGTCAGCCAATCTCCGTAGGCGCCCTCCGGCAGGATTACGACCATCCGCTTTTCCTTGTTCGGTTGGTGGTAGTCGCGGAAGAGCGGATCCTCGTCGGCATTGATGGTCAGCATGGTGTAGCTGTTATGCCAGGCCCCGTCGGCGTCCCGATAGCGGTCCCATAGCCCAGCGATGCCCAGCGGCGCGCCGTCCGCCCGGGTGAAGCGGGTGGCCACGGCCTTGCCAGAGCGCCAATCCGGCTCGAAGATCGCGTCGGCAGGGATGATGCAGTGCTGCGCCCGGTGCCAGGCGTTGCGGAAAGTGAAGGCGTTGGCGACCCGATCGTCGCGCGCGTTGAACGTCGACAGCTTCTCGGCCCCGGCCAGGGCGTCCGGGCGGGTGGACGCCGAGATCAGGCCCCAGCGCCCAGGGACTGCCTCGCGCTCCGGCACGGCTTCATCGCCGGCGTCATGCTCCGGCGGCCGGCGCACAAATACGCCCTGATACCGAGGCCACATGTCGTATTTGCCGATGGGGGCCGGCTTGGACGCGCCGAACTTCTTCAGCAGCAGCTCGGCATCTTTCAGCGTTTGGTAGTGGCTGCACATGGAACCCTCCTGGGGGGAACCAGTATAGGGTCAGCTGTCGCCCGCCGGCCTTGTCCGCATGCCTATCTGCTCTTGAAGCGCAATTTCGGCCAAGTACGCGCGGATCATCACAAGGCAAAGTTCCTTGTCTTCAACCGGTAGCTGTGCAAAGCGCTCGGGCGGGAATTCGGGGAAGGGCCATGTGTCCATATACGCCACTCTACCCAATAGCAAAGGGGCGGTGCGCAGCGGCAGATAAACATCGGACAGATTTACCGCGCTGAATTTGGAAGCGTCTTAGCGTCTGGTAGTGGCTGCACATGGTCCATCCCTACAATCCCGGTCACAAAAATAGGTGCAGGCCAAGAGAGTCTTTCCCGCGTGCACGCTATTTTTTGTCTTTTTCGTTGGGTGCGGGTTCATAGCCACCGGGGGGAGCGTCTTCCCAACGCGCCACGGTCCCACGGGCTACGCACTGGCTAACTTCGCTCCCTGGAGCGGTAAGGCAGACGGTTCCGGTGAGCCGGTCTAGGATGTATATCCATGTGCCACTAGGCGAGCTGCCTACTTCGACATACCTCAGCATTGAGGCAGCATAAGCGGCAACGCAAGCAAACAAGATGCCAGTGACCACGCGGCCCCAAACAACGATTTTCTCCATGTTGTCCCTTCATCATCATCTTCGCGCCCGAGTAGTGGATGCACATAGTTCCCTCCGGTCGGGTCAGTCAGTATAGGGCTGAAAATAGCGGTGGCAATTCCCCGAAGAACCGCGCAGAGCTGTGGCCGTTTTGGACGTCCATGCCACCAGTTTCTCCCGGAAAGCCGCATGAATCCTAGGTATTACGCCGGATTGTGATTCCGGTTGTCGTGGGTTCGAGCCCCATCAGCCACCCCAAAGAATTTGTATGAAAACAGGCACTTGCGCGAAAGCGAAGTGCCTTTTTTCATTTTGCGGCATGAAAATCAAAACGAAAGCGCAATCCGGTCCGGCCGACCTTCACGTTGTGATCCGACGATAGTAGTAAGACCATCCAATCTCAGACCCGAAGCCCGCCAGCGAAAGCCGGCGGGCTTTCGCGTTCTGCGGGCTTGCTCATGTTGAACCGCTGGCCTTCAAACGATGCATCGCGCCGCAAGAACACGATCAATTCGACGGCGCATCTGCCTGGGCGTTGTCATGGCTGCGTCACTGGCCCGATCTATAAAGCGGGTCCTCGTGTCCACTCAGGAAGTTTTTGCGATGTCGAAGTTTGATGAACCCAAGGATCTGCAGGCCGCTGCACCAAGCGCTCCTACGCGGCGCACTTTCTTGCGCGGCGGCCTGGCCGTGGCGATGATCCCTGGCGCCGGCCTGCTGACCGCTTGCGGCGGAGACGACGATCATGATGATGACAAGGAAGCACCCGGTCCGGGTGAAACGCCTGAGCCGGGCCCTGTCGAAGATACCGGCAAGGGCTCTCGCTTTGCCCTGGCCGTGCTGCCCGATACGCAGTTCTATGCCCGCTACGCCACCCTGGCGGAAAGCAGCCAGTACAGCCGCAAGTTCGGCAGCGAACCGTTCATGGCCCAGACGTACTGGATCGCTTCGAATGCTTCGGCGTTGAACATTCCGTTCGTGACGCATTTGGGCGACGTGGTCGACCAGGTGAACATGCCGGATCAATGGAAGGTGGCGGATCAGGCCATGCGGGTTTTGGAATCCGCGAAGGTTCCCTACTCGGTGCTGGCCGGCAATCACGACGTGCTTCAGTCGCGCGATTATGTGGACGCATCCAGCCAATCCAGCGGCACCGATGCGCAGCGCACGCTGGCCAACGAACCCTATCTGCAATGGTTCAACACCACGCGCGCCAAGCGCATGAAGACCTTTGGCGGCCGCGATCCCAGCGGTTTCCATGAGTACCATGTCTTCGAGGCGGAAGGTCAGAAGTTCATGGTGCTGTCGCTGTCCTGGCGCATATCGGATGACGGTATTGCATGGGCGCGTCGCGTCATCAGCGAGAACCCGAGCCTGCCCGTCATCCTTGTCAATCACCAGCTTCTGAATATCGACCGTGATGGCGTCAGCCCGCTGGAAACCCCGTACGGCCTGATGCTGTGGGACCGCCTGATCCGCGACAACGATCAGATTTTTATGACGCTCAATGGCCATCACCATGGCGCCGCGCACCAGACGCGCACGAACGACTTTGGCAATAAAGTCGAACTGATGGTGGTGGATTACCAAATGGCCTATCAGGGCGGCAACGGCCTGATGCGTCTGTACGAATTCGACCTGACCCACAACAAGATTCATGTTCTGTCGTTCTCGCCCTGGGTGGTGCAAAAGCCGCGCGAAACGTTGACGCAGTTCGACCAGGCCGTGCTGAAGACGGACAACGAGCAATTCATCATCGACATGGACTTTGTCTCCCGTTTTTCGGGATTCAACAAGACCTTCGGACCTGGCGCCGAGTTGAGGGCGTCGCTTGTGGAGACCGCCAGCGCGATGATTCTTGCCGGCTACACCGAGCCCGAGGTTGCGGCCAACCGGGCGCCGGCGGACGCCGAAGACTATCCGAAGGTGGGCAGCACCGTTGCACACTGGCGTTTCGTTGGCGGCACGGCCGGGCAGGCCGTTGCCGCGGGCCACGTCATTGAAGATCGCGCTGGCCAGAATTCGCTGCACCGCGCCGCCCTGAATTCCGAGGCGGGCGTACTGACGGCGCAGCTTGACGACCTGCTTTGGACTGCCGACAAGCACTATCTGTCGGCCGCCCCGGGCTCGGTGCGCTTTGCCAATACCAACAAGAATACAAAGCGTCTCAGCTACTTCCTGACCGATGCCTCCGCGCCGCTCAATGCCATGGACTTCGCGAGCACGGGCTACACCGTGGAAGCGTTCGTGAAGATCGACAAGGACTGGAGCTCCAGCCTGCATGCTTGGATGAACGTCATGACGCGCGATGGGCGCCGCGACGCGATTCCGGGATTCTCCGGTGGCGACGGCGAATCGCCTCCCGTGCTGTTCGCGGTGTCCAGCCTGCGCGAGATTCAGTGGGAAGTGGTCACGCCGCAAGCCGGAACCCGGTCGCCTCAGGCCAGCTGGTCCGGCGAGATCATGCCCGACACCTGGGTGCATATCGCGATCGTCGCCGACCCGGTGGCGCGCGAAAGCATCATGTACATCGAAGGCGCGCCGGTGCTGCGCAATTCGGGCAATGCTTCCGGCCTGGCTCCGGTGTCGGCGGCCATGCCCTGGGTTGTCGGTGCGGGTGCGTGGGACGGCGAGCGAGCCGACGGCTTCTTTGGCAACATCAGCGAAATCCGGATCGCGAGCGAACCGCTGCCTATCACTCAGTGGTTGACCGCCCGGCGTAGCTAGGCGCATCGAACGCAGTGAGCGGCGGCGGCCGGTTCTTAATTCATCCCGCCGCCGTTCACTTCTAAGACTTCACCCATTGCCCGACTTCATCCTCGCGCAGCCGGGCCCCCGCCCAGACCACCCGCCCCAGCACCCGCACCGGGGCGCCGTTCTCTAGCGGAATGTCGGCGTGCACGGGATTGAACGATCGCGCCACCCAGTGCCCCGTCAGCCTGTCCTTGGCCATTGTCTTGACGATCATCTTGCCGTCGTAGTTGATGGCATACACGCCGCCGGCCGCGATATCGCGCAGCGTCAGGCTTTCGTTGGGGACCACGAGCAGGGCGGCGCCGTCGCGGATGACGGGTTCCATGCTGTCGCCCTTGGCGTAAACGACGCGGCCTTTTCCGCTGTCCGCGCCCACCGACTTCAGGAACGACTTGCGGAACTGGATCATGCCGGTCTGTTCTTCGGTGTGGTTCTCGATGGGCTCGCCTGCCGCCAGCCGCACGTCCGCCAGCTCGGGGACTTTCTCGAACTTGTCGTTGGCTGCGGGCGGTTCCCCCGCGCCTACGTTGGCCACCACGCCTGTCTGGGTGCTGATTTGCACCCGGTGTTCGCGCTCTGTCTGGTGCGTGGTCTTTCCGCCTTCCCATGGGGCCGGGGACAGGCCATCGACGCGCATCGGGAACTCGTCGCTGGACAGGTAGGTGTCGACCAGCGAGTCGCTGCGCAGGACTGTCGAAATCTGCGGTGCAACAGGCGCCGGGGAGACATCAATCCCCAGCTTCAATTGCGCGATCGCCAACGCCAGCGCGCCCTGCAGCTTGTGGAGCTGGTCCGGGGACAAGGCGCGCACCTGATCTTCCGGGATGCTGGGAAAGGGCCAAGGCGCCGGGGGAGGCGCCAGCGCGGCGGCCGCACCTGCGTCGCCGATCTTAGGCAGCTTAGGTCCGGTGCCGTCATACAGCCACTGCGCGTTGACATGCAGAAGCGGCGCAACCTTGATGCAGGTTGCCATGTCCATCCCGTTGGACCCATTGAACCAATGCGTCGCGGCGCCGGAAGAGGCGCCTGCGGCCTTCCAAAGGTTGGTCTTGGTCAGGCGTGGCTCGGCCGCGTCCGCCCGGCGGGACGCTTCTTCGTTGAACGCCTGCGTGATTCGCTTCTGAAAGGTCATCTTAGGATGCTAAACAAAAAACATCTTAGGTGGCTTGTGTTTTGAATCTTAGCATTCTAAGATTTATGCGTCGATCAACTTCAGAACGGTCAGATTACGAAAGGTGACCCGAACGCTGCGGGGCTGCTCGCGGCCTGGTCGTCTACCTGACGCAAGACCAGGTTTTTGACGCTTATAGGGGACGCAATTGAACATCCAAGACTTCGACGCCTTCGCGGAGAATTTCGCCGGCGTGCTGGGAGCCGCAGTGTCGGTGCATTACCTGCGGGGGTCATGGCGCGCGCGCTTGAGCATGGCCGTAAGCGGTTCGCTCGGGGCGTATTACGCGGCGCCATACCTTTCCGGCATGCTGGGCATCCCCGGCGGCCTGGCCGGCTTCCTCACGGGCATGTTCGGCATGGCCCTGGTCTCGCGCGCATGGGAAGCAGTCCAGGCGGCGCCCGTCGCCGCGCTTTGGCAGGCCGTCATCGACCGCGTGCGCGGCAACGGGACATGAACAGAGAATCCACGCCGCTTGTCAGTTCGTCGTGATCTTGCCCACTTCGATCACGCGCTTCCAGCGGTCATACTCTTCGGCCTGGAACTTGGTGAACTCGGCGGGCGTGTTCCCGACGATCTCGAAGCCCAGTTCCAGCAGCTTGGGCTTGATGGCAGGGTCGTTTAGGCTCTCGACGATCGCGTTGCGGAGCTTGTCGCGGATGTCGGCGGGCAGCCCCTTCGGCGCGGCAAACGCTTGCCAGGACGTCACCGTTACGCCCTTCAAGCCCAACTCTTCCATTGTCGGCACATCGGGCAGCAGGGGAGAGCGTTTGGCGCTGGTGACCGCCAGCGCGCGCAGCTTGCCGGACTGGATGTGCGTAAGGCACGTGTTGATGTTCGAGAACGACGCATCCACCTGGCCGCCAAGCAGGTCAACGATTGCCGGCGCGCCTCCCTTGTAGGGGATGTGCGTGGCTTGACTGCGGGTTTCCTGCCAGAACAGTTCGGCGGTCAGGTGATCCGACGTGCCGTTGCCCGCCGACGCGAAAGTCATCTTGCCCGGATTGGACTTGAGGTACTCCATAACGTCTTTCAAGGACTGGAGTGGCGATTTCGCGTTGACGACCAGGACGTTGGGCGCCTGGACCGCGACGGTGATGAAGTCGAAGTCCTTGCGCGCGTCGTAGCCGGGGTTGGACACCAGGTGAGGCGAGATCACGAACGGACCCAGCGACGACACGAGGATGGTGCCGCCGTCGGGCGCGGCGCGTTTGGCATAGGCGGCCCCCATCGTGCCCCCCGCGCCGGGCTTGTTCTCGGTCAGGAACGTGCCGCCCAGCTTGTCGCCGACCTTCTGGGCGACGGTCCGGGCGATGAAGTCTGTCGAGCCGCCGGGCGGGAACGGCACCAGGAACGTCACAGGCTTGTTGGGCCATGCGGTGTCGGCCGCGGTTGCGACGCTGGGCGCCGCAACCGCGGCGCCCAGCACGAGCAAGGCAGAAATTAGGCGTTTCATCAAGTTGTCTCCTCAGGATTGGCGTTGTTGCGCTCGAATAGGTATGAGGCCCCGCGGGACGCGGGGGTAAAGCGGAGGTAATGCGCTCAGGCGCGCTTGCCGACCTCGACTTGCTCGCGGGTCCAGGCGCGCGCCTGATCCGTCAGCGTCAGCCCGAGACCCGGCCGGTTGGGCACCAGCATGCGGCCGTCGCGCGTCTCCAGGCGTTCGTGGAACAGCGGTTCCAGCCAGTCGAAATGTTCAACCCATGGTTCGGTCGGATAGATCGCCGCCAGGTGGACATGCAATTCCATCGCGAAGTGCGGCGCGAGCATCAGGCCCGCGCTGTCGGCTTGCGAAAGAATCTTCAGGAAGGGCGTGATTCCGCCGACGCGAGGCGCATCGGGCTGGATGTAGTCGGCGCCGCGATGGCGGATCAGATCGCCGTGCTCTGCCGCGCTCGTCAGCATTTCGCCGGTGGCGATGGGCGTGTCGAATGCGGCGGCCAGGGCCGCGTGTCCTTCATGGTCATAGGCGTCCAGCGGCTCTTCGATCCACACCAGATCGAATTGCTCAAAGATGCGGCACATGCGCTGCGCGGTGGGGCGGTCCCATTGCTGATTGGCGTCGACCATCAGCGGCACGTTGTCGCCCAGGTGCTTGCGCACCGCTTCCACGCGGCTGATGTCCAGTTTGCGGTCAGGCTGGCCCACCTTGAGCTTGATGCCGCCGATTCCCTTCTCGCGGGACGCCGAGGCATTCACCAGCAGCTGATCCGTCGGCGTGTGCAGGAAACCGCCGGACGTGTTGTAGCAAGCCACCGAATCGCGATAGGCGCCCAGCAGCTTTGCCAGCGGCAAGTTGGCGCGTCGGGCTTTCAGGTCGTAAAGCGCGACGTCGAAGGCCGCGATGGCCTGGGTGGACAACCCGCTGCGGCCCACGGATGCGCCTGCCCACGCCAGCTTGACCCACAGACGGCCGATGTCGCTGGGGTCTTCGCCCAGCAGGACCGGCGCGATTTCCTTGGCGTGCGCGAATTGTCCAGGACCGCCCGCGCGTTTGGAGTAGCTAATGCCCAGGCCTTCATGCCCGTCCTTGGTCTGGATCTCGACGAAAAGAAGCGCTACCTCGGTCATGGGCTTCTGACGGCCCGTCAGCACCTTGGCGTCGCTGATCGGGGTGGCCAGCGGCAGGTAGCACGAGGAAATGCGCATCCAGCTGATGCTGTCGGCGGCTAGGGATGGGTTCATGGATGCCTCCTTCGGTCGGAACTGGCAACGCTGCGGTACGTATGGACAACGTTGTCATTTTTTGGGGAAAAAATGCGCACTGGGCCTGGGTGCGAGGACAAGCGCGCGATTCGGCTGTGTCTTCGCAAAAGTTCAGTGCGTCGTTGCGAAAAATGATAACGTTGTCCAAACTCGCCGGCAAACAGTTTTCTAGCTGGTATTTACCCTTAGCCTTATTTGAATGCCTCCCATCAAGCAGAAGTCGATCACCCTGCATGACGTCGCCCGCGAGGCTGGCGTCTCGCTCATCACCGCGTCGCGCGCATTGAGCAACCCCGACCGCGTTTCCGACAAGACCGTGGCGCGCGTACAGGCCGTCGCCGACGCGATCGGATATATCCCCAATTTGCTGGCGGGCGGCCTGAAGTCGCGCCGCAGCAAGACGGTGGCCGCGCTTGTACCCATCATTTCTGTGCAGCAGTTCCTGCCGACGATCGAGGCCTTGACGGAACAGCTGGACCGGGCGGGCTATCAGCTCCTGCTGGGGCAGACGGGCTACGACCGCGCCCGCGAAGCGGACCTGCTCAATTCGATGGTCGGGCGCCAGGTGGACGGCATTGTGATGGCTGGCCTGCTTAGCGACACGCCCGCACGGACGCGGATACGCGCGGCCGGCATCCCGCTGGTGGAAACCTGGGACATCACCGATGAGCCGTTCGACATGCTTGTCGGCTTCTCCCATCTGGAGGTCGGCCGCGCCGTCGCGGATTACTTTCTGGCAAAAGGATGGACGCGGTTCGGGGTAGCGACGGGCGACGACCAGCGGGCCTTGATACGCCGGCAGGGCTTCGTGGATCGCATCGGCCACGACGTGCCCACTGCGGTCGTGCCGGCGCCCAGCAATGTCGGCTCGGGCCGGCAGGCCGGCGCCGAGCTGCTGACGAAAGACCCGTCGATACGGGCGATCTTCTGCAGCTCCGACACGCTGGCGGAAGGCGTGCTGACCGAGGCGCGCGTGCGTGGACTGCGGGTCCCTGAAGACCTGGCCGTATGCGGCTTCGGCGGCACCCCGTTTTCTGGCCACCTTGCGCCCACGCTGACGACCGTGCACGTCGATGGCTCGCGGATAGGCGTGGAGGCGGGCCGCATCCTGCTTGCGCGATGCCGGGGCGAAACACCGGATGAGCCGTTCGTCGATGTCGGATTCCGCATCATTGAAAGGGAATCGACGGCGGGGCGATGACGCCAGGCCGGTGGTCCGCCTAGTCGCATAAGCGCGACGCCACCGTCGCGACGATGGTGCCGTCGGGAAGCTTGTATTGGCCGTCGCCGCACCAGACCACACGCTGCCCGTCTTGCAGGCAGCAGAATGAGTTGTTCTGTTCGCTGCCGTTCTGCTGCGGCTGGGCGTATTTGTCGATGCGATACGTCGTGCCGTCGGCGGCTGCCGCCACGACTTCCATGACTCGCTTGTATGAAGGGTTTGCCATTGTCGTCTCCTGAATGCTTCGCGTGTGTCCGCGTTAATGGGTATTGGGGCACACGGCCCGTGCGGGATCAATACGCGTTGCAGCATCGCGACCCGCACGCATGGCTTGCGATAAGACGGGACAGAGCCCCCTCGGCATGCCGGCGCAACGAGCCGCCAAGGGTATTCAGGCCGGATTCGGGCTATGTAATGTCGATGTATCAATAGTATCTTTCAGTCACTTTCAGGGGCGCCGAACCCTAAAGCCAGGCCGCCGACGCGAAGCGATCGTCCAGGTATCGCGTACTTGTGCGGAAAAAAACTCCATGGCCGCTGAAGGCGCTGCGTGTGGATTCGATCGCGCCGCTCCTGCGCCCTTGCGTTAATGGCGATCGCTACTTAAGCTATATCCGTTCGCAATACCACGTTTGACGCTACCAATCTCTCCGTCGGTGGGCTCGCAGGCCAAGCCATCGCCCGACCAGGGACGTAATTTCTGCCGGTTTTCCTTATCAACTCATGAAAGGGATGCTTGTGCGAAAGTCGAAGGTCTTGTTCGATTCAAACCGATCCGTGGAAATGCCCGGCACGTGTCTGGGGCGGTTATTCCGCGGTTCCACGCATTTCGTCCCGGCTCAGCCTGACGTTGCCATCGCCATCGGCGCGATTCCCGACGCACACGTCAAACTCATAGATACAGCTCCAATATCAAGACCCCGTCGTTGCCGCCGCGAACCCATGCCGCGGCTGCGCCGCGCCTGTCCGGTTTGGGCAGCGCACAGTGGCGCGCTGATCCGGCGCCCGTGATCCGTCCAGGTTAGGTCTTGCCCGTCCTCATGCGGAGCAAGGCAGCGCGAGAATCTTGTGTTCGAACGCCTAGGAGCTTTGGCATGTCGAAAGTAAGCAGCAATGTCCGCCGTGTCCTGATGTATGCCACGGGGGCCTGGGCGTTCGTGCTGGCGGGGTGCGGGGACCGGAACGACGCGTCGGTCGAGGTGCCGCCCATGAAGGTCGTCGTGGTCACGGTGGGGCGTCAGCCCGTGGATCTGAATGTGAATCTGCCGGGCCGGATCGAACCCATACGCACCGCCGAAGTCCGGGCGCGGGTTGACGGCATCGTCGAAAAGCTTCTGTACAACGAGGGCAGCGATGTCCAGGCGGGCGACCCGCTTTTCCAGATAGATCCCAGCGACTACAAGGCGCAACTGGCGCAAGCCAACGCGATGCTGCAGCGCGCGCAGGCGGTGCAAAAAAATGCGCGTTCGGTCACGGAACGATTCCGGCCGCTGGTGCAGCGCCAGGCGGTCAGCGCGCAGGAATACGAGGCCGCGCTGGCGGCCTTGGGACAGGCGCAGGCCAATGTGGCGGACGCGCTGGCGGCGGTGACGCTTGCGCAGTTGCGCCTGGACCGTTGCACGGTCCGGGCGCCCATCGCGGGCAGGGTGGGGCGCGCCCTGGTGACCGAAGGCGCGCTGGTCAGCGCGTCGGCGGCGACGCTGCTTGCACAGGTCAACCAGCTTTCTCCCATCAGCGCCACGTTCACAAAGTCCAATACCGCCATCATGGACCTCACGGACTACGCCCGCTCCGGCGCGTTGGCGACTGCCGCGGACAACACGTTCCAGGTGCGCCTGACGTTGGCCAATGGCCGGGAGTTCGGCGAGACGGGGGTGGTGGATTTTGCCGACCTGAGCGTCGACCGGACCACAGGCGCGCAGACCATACGCGCCCGTTTCGACAATGCCGGCAGGGAACTGCTGCCCGGCCAGTTCGTTACTGGCCAGATCCATATCGGCGTCCGCCAGGACGGCATCCTGCTCCCGGCGCGCGCGGCGCGGCTCAATGGCGATACGGCCACCGTGTTTGTCGTCGGTTCCGATGACACTGCGGTGGCCAAGCAGATCGAGGTCGGCGACCAGCTCGACGGGTTTTGGGTGGTGCGGCGAGGGCTAGAACCCGGAGAGCGGGTCGTGGTCGATGGCTGGCACAAGATCAGGCCGGGCCAGCGCGTCGCTCCCGTGGAACAACCGAACGCGAAACCCTAGCGGAGTCAGCCATGGGTTCATTCTTCGTCTTGCGGCCGGTGTTTGCATGGGTGGTGGCGCTGTTCATCCTGTTGTTCGGGGTCATTTCGCTGGTGCTGCTTCCGGTGGAGCAATACCCCAACGTCGCGCCGCCTTCCATTACGATCCAGGCGACCTTCCGTGGCGCGGACACGACGACCATAGACCGCACCGTCACCTCCATCATCGAGGAGGAAATGAATGGCGTGGACAATTTCCTCTACATGGCTTCGGTCAGCCGCGCCAACGGCACGTCCCAGATCACGGTCACCCTGAAACCGGGCACCGATCTGGACGTCGCGCGCAGCCAGGTGCAGGACCGCCTGGGCCGCGTCGAACCCCGGCTGCCGCAAGAAGTGCGTCAATTGGGCGTTGCCGTCACCAAGGCCTCTTCGGGCTTCCTGATGCTGCTTGCGCTGCAGTCCGAGAGCGGCAGCGTCAGCGCCGTGCAGATGGGCAACTTTGCGTCGAACAACATCCTGAATGAACTGCGGCGCATACCGGGGGTGGGGGATGTGCAGCTGTTTGGCTCATCCTATGCCATGCGGATCTGGTTGGACGAGCGCAGGCTGGCGAGCTTCCAGATGTCGGCCGGCGACGCGATGCGCGCGGTGCAGGAACAGAATGCGCAGACCATCGGCGGCTCCCTGGGCGACCTGCCGCTGGCGCCGGGAGCGGACTTCAATGCGCAGATCGTCGCCCAGAGCCGGTTTTCCACGCCCGAACAATTCAGGCAGGTCATCCTGCGCGTGAACAATGATGGATCACTGGTGCGGCTGGGAGACGTGGCCAGGGTTGAACTGGGCAACGAGAGCTACAACTTCCGGCTTAGCGTCAATGGCAATGAGGCGGCGGGTATCGCCATTCAGCTGGCGAACGATGCCAATGCGCTGGACGTTGCGCGACAGGTCCGGCAGCGGATGACGGAACTGGAGTCCGTGTTTCCGGATGGCGTCAGCTGGACGGTGCCGTTCGACACGACGCCCTTCATCACGACCTCCATCGCGTCGGTCCTGACCACCATGGTGGAAGCGCTGCTGCTCGTCACGGTCATGGTGTTCCTGTTCCTGCAAAGCTGGAGAAGCACGCTGATCCCGACGATTGTCGTGCCGATTGCGCTGATCGGCACCTGCGCGGGTCTGTTGCTGTTCGGCACGTCGATCAACCTGCTGTCTCTCTTTGGCATGGTGGTGGCAATCGGGGTGCTGAACGATGACGCCATCGTCGTGTCGGAGAACGTCGTCCGCATCATGAAGGACGAGAAACTGTCGGCGTTCGAGGCGACGCGCAAGGCGATCGGCCAGGTCTGGGGGGCGATCATCGCCAGCTCGCTGGTTCTTGTGGCCGTGTTTGTGCCGATGGCGATGTTCCCGGGATCCAGCGGCGCCATCTATCGCCAGTTTTCCATCACGCTGTCCGTCGCCATCGTCATATCCTCCGTGCTGGCGTTGTCGCTGGGCGCCGCCCTTTGCGCCACGGTGCTCAAGCTCCCGGACGACAGTCCGCCCAAGGGGCCGCTGTCAAAGGGCAAGATGTGGGTGTTCAACAAGTTCAACGCCGGCCTGGACGCCATGACGCGCTACTACGTGCGGGCGGTGGAGCACATGCTGGTGCGCCCCTTGCGCTGGATGCTGATCTTCCTGGGCGTCTGCGGGCTGACGATCTTCCTGTTTTCGCGTCTTCCCGGCGGTTATCTGCCGCTGGAAGACCAGGGCTACTTCTTTGTTTCGTACACCGGAGCGCCCGGCACCACGGCCGACCAGACGCAGACGGCCGTGGAGCAGGCCGAAAGCATGCTGCGCCAGCAGTCCGCCGTGCGCAACGTCGCATCGGTGGTCGGCTTCAACTTTTTCGGCCAGGGGCAGACGGCGGCGCTGTCGTTCGTGGATCTGCATCCCTGGGGCGAGCGCACTGCGCGCAGCGATGCGGTGGACGCGCTGGTGGGGCGCAACAACCTGGGTTTCCGGGCGATTCCCCAGGCCTTGATCTTCGCCTTGAATCCACCCCCCATTCCCTCGATGGGCAACGCGTCCGGCTTCTCCATGAAAGTGCAGGACCGCACCGCGCAGGGCGGGGCAGGGCTGGCCGCGACGGGCGCGGCGATGATCGCGGCGGCCGCGGCCAGTCCGCTCCTGACCGGGGTGCGGCTGGACGGGATGCCGCCGGGGCCGCGGCTCTTTGTGGAGATCGACCGTGTGCATGCCCGGGCGCTGGGCCTGCAGGTTGCGCAGGTGAACCAGGCGCTGACCTTCGCGTTCGGGTCCAACTACGTGAACGACTTCCTGCATGAAGGCAGCGTCCAGCGGGTGTTCATCCAGGCCGAAGCATCACAGCGCATGCAGCCGCAGGATATCGCCGCATTGCAGCTGCCCAACAATCGCGGCGAAATGGTGCCGTTTTCGGCGTTTTCGCGCATGCGGTGGGTAGACGGGCCGCAGCAGCTGGAGCGCTACAACGGCTTTCCGTCGATCACCATTTCGGGAGAGGCCGCCGCGGGACGGTCCAGCGGCGACGCGCTGGACGAGATGGAAGCGATTGCCCAGCGCGTGCTGCCGCAGGGTGTCACGTATGAATGGACCGGCACCGCATTCGAAGAGCGGCAGGCGGGGAATCAGGTGGCCCTGCTTCTGGGCATTTCGCTCATCGTGGTGTTCCTGCTGCTGTCCGCGCTGTACGAGAGCTGGTCCGTGCCTGTCTCCGTCCTGCTGATCCTGCCCTTCGGCATTTTCGGGGCCGCGGCGTTCACGCTGAGCCGGGGAATGTCCGCGGATATCTATTTCAACATCGGGCTGGTGACCATCATCGGCCTGGCGGCCAAGAACGGCATCCTGATCGTCGAGTTCGCGCTGAAAGAGGAACTGGCGGGCCGTGACCGCAAGGAGGCCGTGGTGGACGCCGCCCGGCAACGGCTGCGCCCCATCGTCCTGACCAGCGTCACGTTCGTGCTGGGGATGATGCCGCTGGCGTTCGCTTCCGGCGCCGGCGCGGCCAGCCAGCAGGCCGTCGGCACCAGCGTCATGGGCAGCATGCTGACTGCGACCGTGTTCGGGGTTTTCTTTACGCCGCTGTTCTACATGGTCGCCCGGAGGTGGTCGGGACGGCGCCCCGATGCGAAAGCGCAGGCCAAGCCGGAAGGGCAAGGGGAAAATCCATGAATCCCGGGCGCGTGGTCCTGGTGGCGGTGCTGGGCTGGGGCCTGACGGCCTGCAACCTTGCGCCCGAACACCGCACCCCGGAGGTCGCGACGCCTGCCGCGTTTCCCGGCGAAGCGCCGCCGGACGCCCTGATTGCGCAGGACGTGACATGGCAGCAGTTCTTTGGCGATCCCCTGCTTAAACGCCTGATCGCGAAATCGCTGGAACTGAACCAGGACCTGGCCGCAGCCACGGCCCGAATTGATCAGGCGCGCGCTTTCTATCGGATCGAGCGCGCCAATCAACTGCCGCAACTGGATGCGGGGGCGGGCGTGTCGCGCAGCCAGGCGCCGCTCTCGGCCCTGGATCCCGCGCTGGCGGATGTCAGGCGCACGGTGCAATTCAACCAGTTCAGCGCGCAGGTCATGGTCACGTCCTTTGAGCTGGACTTCTGGGGGCGGGTGCGCAATCTGACCGAATCGGCGCTCCAGCAATACCTGGCGACCGTGGAAGGGCAGCGCGCGTTCCGGCTTTCGCTGATCGCCAACGTGGCATCGACCTACTACGATGCGCGCGCGGGCGAGGAGGGGATCGAACTGGCGCAGCGCACAGTGGAGACGCGCAGCTATGCCTTGGGCGTGGCCAAGGACCGGCTGGACGCCGGGGTCACGTCGCGGGTCGACTACGAGCAATCCGTCATTCTCCTGACGCAGGCGCAGACCCAGCTTGCCGAGTGGCAGCGCACGACTGCGGCGCACTGGAACCGGCTGTGGGTGCTGGTCGGCGAGAACCTGGAAACCGAGATGACGGACATGCAGCCTATCGAGGCGGCCGGACAGTTCGAGGCGTTGAGCCCGGGCCTGCCGTCCTCTCTGCTGGTTGCCCGGCCGGACATACGCCAAGCCGAAAACCGGCTGCGCAGCGCCAACGCCAATATCGGGGCGGCCCGCGCCGCGCTGTTTCCCCGCATTTCGCTGACGGGGGCTTTCGGCTATGCGTCCACGGATCTGTCCGATCTGTTTTCTTCGCCCAGCCAGATCTGGAACATTGGCGGCGCGTTGACGTTTCCCATTTTTGATTACGGGCAGCGCCGGGCTGCCGTCGAGCTTGCGACCGCGCAGCGCGAAGAACTGATCGCCAATTACAGGAAGACCGTGCAGACGGCTTTCGCCGAAGTGGCGACGGCGCTGGAAAGCCGCAAGCGCTTCCGGGAGCAGGTCGCGGCCCAGTACACGGCGATCCAGGCGCAGCGGCGCCTGGCGGAGACCGCAGACCTGCGCTACCTGAATGGCATATCCATTTATCTGGAGGTTGTGGACGCCCGGCGGGGACTGTTCAGCGCCGAGCAGCAGATGCTGACGCTGCGGGCCGCGCAGCTGCAGAATGGCGTGTCGCTCTATGTGGCGCTGGGCGGCGGGGATGAACCGCTGGAAATCGCCGCCGCGCCGACACCGGCCGTCACCCCGGGAGTTGCGCAGTGAGTACCGGTAAGAGCGCCGACGCCTCGCCCGGCAAGCTGGGACGCCGCCTGAAAAAGGCCGCCTTGATCGTGGGCGCGGGCGCGCTGTTGATCGTCTGCACGCTGATCGGCGTGCGGCTGTACAACATTCAGCAAGGCCCGCCCCTGGCTGCCTGGCATACCTATGTGCCGCAGGAGCTGACCGCGGAGCAGCTGGACCGCAGCGCCTGGCAGGATTACCTGGCCCACGAAGAGGCGCTGTTTGCGCAGGTGCGACAGAACGTAGGCGAAAAGCTCCAGCCCGAAGACAAGGTGGACAGCAACCGGTATTTCTCCGGCGCCAAGGTGTACCCGGAGCATTTCGCGCACGACTGGAACCGGTCGTTCGTGCTGGAGCCTGCCGGCGAGCCCATCGGCGTGGCGGTGTTCCTGCACGGGTTGACCGATTCTCCGTACAGCCTGAGGCATGTGGCCGCGCATTACCAGTCGATGGGCTATGTGGCCATCGCCATCCGGATGCCTGGCCATGGCACCGTGCCCGGCGGGCTGACGGATGCGCACTGGGAAGATTGGTCGGCGGCGACGCGCCTGGCCGTGCGCGAGGCCAGGCGGCGCGTGCCCGCGCCGCGTCCGCTGCACCTGGTGGGGTTTTCCAACGGAGGGGCGCTGGCGCTGATGCATGCGCTGGACGCCCTGGACGATCCCAAGCTGGCCAAGCCTGACCGGCTGGTCCTGATTTCGCCGATGGTGGGCATCACGACGTTCGCGCGCTTTGCCGGCGTGGCCGGCCTGCCGGCCATGCTGCCGGCCTTCGCGAAGGCCGCCTGGCTCAGCATCGTTCCCGAATTCAATCCGTTCAAATACAACTCCTTCCCCGTCCACGCGGCCCGCCAGTCGTTCGAGCTGACGCAGGCGCTGCAGGACAGGCTGCTAGCCCAGCAACGGTCCGGGGGCCTGGAGCGGTTGCCCCCCATCATCACCTTCCATTCGGTGCTGGACTTTACGGTCAGTACGCGGGCGCTCATCAACGCCCTGTATGCGCGCCTGCCCGCCAATGGAAGCGACCTGGTGCTGTTCGACCTGAACCGCGCGACCAAGCTGGGGCCGCTTTTTCGCCGCGGCGTGGCGTGGCAGCTGGCGGGCACGCTGCCCGGCGAACAGCGCAACTATCGCCTGACCATCGTCACGAACGCGACGCCCACGTCCAGCCAGATGATCGAACGCGTCATCGAGGCGGGCTCGACGCAGATCGTTGAGCGCGCCATCGGCATGGACTACCCGCGCGACGTCTATTCGCTGTCTCACGTGGCGCTGCCGTTTCCGACGGACGACGCGCTGTACGGCACGCATCCCGGCAACATCGAGGAGTTCGGAATCAGCCTGGGGGCCATGTCCATGCGGGGAGAAGTTGGCGCGTTCGTGATCGGGATGGATACGCTGACCCGGCTGACGTCCAATCCGTTTTATTCCTATCTGGTCAAACGTGTTGATGGGGTGATACCAAGATGACGTCCTTCGCATTGTCCGGAATCTGCGCGATTTTGATACTGGGTCTGCTGTACCTGGCCAGTCCGGTATTCGTGCCCCTGACGTTCGCGCTGTTCGTCATCTGCCTGGTGGCGCCGCTGCGCCAGTACCTGGGCCGCAGGATGCCGGCCCCGCTTGCCGCCATCCTGGTCCTGCTGGTTTCGCTGGCCGTTTCGATCGTGTTCCTGTCCCTGGCCGGATGGGGGTTCAGCCTGATAGGCCAGTGGGTCATGGCCAATGCGGGCCGCTTCCAGCGTCTCTTCATGCTTGAGACCGAGACGTTGCATCCACATGCGGCCCTGATGATCCAGATGTTCCAGGACAGCTTCAATGTCTCGTGGCTGGTGCGGGCCATCCAGGAAGTCGCCTTGCGGGTCAACAGCATGTTCGGGCTGATCTTCCTGTCCTTTGTCTTCATTGCGCTGGGCCTGTTCGAACTGGACGAGGCGCCGGACAGGCTGACACGCCTGCTGGGCGAGGACAGGGCGAAGCGGTGGATGGACATCGCCCGCCAGGTCGCCAGCAAGCTGCGCTGGTACATGGTGATCCGGACGGTGGCGAGCGTGCTGACGGGCGTGACGGTCTGGCTCTTCGCCATCTATGCGGGGCTGGAGCTGGCGACGGCCTGGGGCGGCCTGGCCTTCCTGCTGAACTACATCCCATTCCTGGGGCCGCTGGTCGCGACGGTCTTTCCGGCGTTCTTTGCCTTCGTCCAGTACGGGTCGCTGCAGACGAGCATCGCCGTTCTGGTGGTCCTGAATTGCATCCAGATCATTTACGGCTGCTACCTCGAGCCCAGGCTCGCGGGCAGCGCGTTCTCGCTGTCGCCGCTGATGGTGATGGTGGCGGTGTTCTTCTGGGGGCTTGTATGGGGTATCCCAGGCACTTTTATCGGTGTTCCGCTGCTCATCACGATGACCACGGTGTTCAGCGCCACCACCCGATTCAACCGAGGAGCTTCAAGCACGTGATTGCGCGGTAACTGCGGCGGATCCAGTCGTCCCCGAAAGGCAATGGAGAAGACGGCGGACCTGCTCACATATTTGCCAAAATTGGAGGTGCATGATGGAAAGCGGTACTACCAAGAAGCTTGGATTGCTTGCCTTGACGGGCATGGTGGTGGGGTCGATGATCGGCGCCGGGATTTTCTCGCTGCCCCGGACCTTCGGCGGGGCGACCGGCGTGATTGGGGCCCTCATTGCGTGGGCCATTGCCGCTGCGGGCATGTACACGCTGGCCCGGGTGTTCCAGTCGCTTGCCGAACGAAAACCTGAGCTGGACGCTGGCGTCTTCGCCTACGCAAAGGCGGGATTCGGCGACTACATGGGCTTTCTTTCGGCATTTGGCTACTGGATCGGAAGCTGCATCGGCAACGTGTCGTACTGGGTGCTGATCAAATCCACGCTGGGCGCCTTCTTTCCGGTTTTCGGCGACGGCAACACGGTGATCGCAATTGCGGCGGCCTCCGTGGGGATCTGGCTGTTCCATTTCATGATCCTGCGCGGCATTCAGCAGGCGGCGTTCATCAACGCCATAGTGACGGTGGCCAAGATCATCCCCATCATCGTCTTCATCGTTGTCCTGTTCATCGCGTTCAAGGTTGATCTGTTCAAGATCAACTTCTGGGGCGAGCTCAGCGGCTATAGCCTCTTTGAACAGGTGCGGCGGACGATGTTGGTGACCGTCTTCGTCTTCCTGGGCATCGAGGGGGCCAGCGTCTATTCCCGGTTCGCGTCACAGCGGTCGCACGTGGGGGTGGCCACGCTGATCGGCTTCGCCACCGCGCTGCTTCTGATGGTGCTGGTCTCGCTGCTGCCCTATGCCGTCATGCAGCAAAGCGACATCGCCGGGCTGCGCCAGCCGTCCATGGCGGGCGTGCTGGAGTCTGTGGTCGGGCCCTGGGGCGCAGTGTTCGTGAGCGTGGGCCTGCTCATTTCGGTGCTGGGCGCATATCTGGCCTGGTCGCTGATCTGCGCAGAAGTCATGCACGCGGCCGCCAAGACCGAGGACATGCCGCGCGCGTTCGCCCGCGAGAATAAAAACGGCGTGCCCGTCGTGGCGCTGTGGGTCACCAACATCATCGTGCAGCTGTTCGTCATCAGCACGTACTGGTCGCGCGACGCCTTCGCCCTGATGCTCAGCCTGACCAGCGCGATGTCGCTGATTCCTTACCTGCTGGTGGCGGGATTCGGCTACCTGCTGGCCAAGCGGGGCGAGACCTATACCGACGACAAGGACCGCAAACGCGACCTGATCCTGGCGGGCATTGCCGCCGTCTATACCCTTTTCATGATCTTCGCCGGCGGCCTGAAGTTCCTGCTGCTGTCGGCGCTTTTGTACGCGCCCGGATCTGTCCTGTACTTCTGGGCCCGGCGTGAGCAAGGCAGGTCATTCTTCACCGGGTGGGAGTTGACCGTTTTCATCGTGGCGTCCATCGGGGCCGTAGCTGCTGTCGTCGGCCTGATCTACGGCTGGATCGCTATCTAACTTTTAGGAGCTAGTCATGGCTGATACCGAACAATTTGGAGTCCATTCAGAAGTTGGGCAACTGCGCACGGTGATGGTATGCGCTCCTGGACGGGCCCACGAAAGATTGACCCCTTCCAATTGCGATGCGCTGCTGTTCGACGACGTCTTGTGGGTCGACAACGCCAAGCGCGACCATTTCGACTTCATGACCAAGATGCGCGACCGCGGCGTCGATGTAGTTGAAATGCATAACCTTCTGGCAGAAACGCTCGAGGTTCCGGAGGCCAAGAAGTGGATCCTGGACAACCAGGTCGTGGCCAACCAGGTGGGCCTGGGGTTGCTGGACGAGATCCGCAGCTATCTGGACGGGCTGCCGGCGCGCCAGCTGGCTGAAACGCTGATCGGCGGTTTGTCCACCGAGGAATTTCCGGAGTCTGTCGGGGGCGAGCAACTGATGCTGATCAAGGAGGCGGCCGGCGTTACGGAATACCTGCTGCCGCCGCTGCCAAACACGCTCTACACGCGCGACACCACCTGCTGGATTTACGGCGGCGTTACGCTCAATCCGCTTTACTGGCCCGCCCGCCATGAAGAGACGATTCTGACCTCGTCGATCTACAAGTTCCATCCGCGATTTGCCGGCAAGGTGAATGTATGGTGGGGAGATCCGACCGCCGACCACGGCTTGGCTACGCTTGAAGGCGGGGACGTCATGCCGATCGGAAACCGCACGGTGCTGATCGGCATGAGCGAGCGGACCTCGCGCCAGGCCATCAGCCAGCTTGCGGCCACCCTGTTCGCCAAGGATGCGGCCGACCGGGTGATCGTGGCCGCCATGCCCAAGCTGCGCGCCGCCATGCACCTGGACACGGTGTTGACCTTCGCGGATCGCGATTGCGTGCTCATGTATCCCGACATCGTCAACAACATCCAGGCTTTCTCCTACCGGCCGGCCGATGGAACGGGCAAGCTCGAACTGCACAAGGACAAGGGCTCGCTGGTTGATGTGATAGGGGGAGCCCTGGGCATCAAGAAGATGCGCGTCGTGGAGACCGGCGGCAACGCCTACATGCGCGAGCGCACGCAGTGGGATAGCGGCGCCAACCTGGTCTGCGTCTCGCCGGGAACCGTGCTGGCGTATGACCGGAACGTGTACACCAACACCCTGCTGCGCAAGGCAGGCATCGAAGTCATCACCTTTGCGGGCGCCGAGCTGGGCCGCGGACGGGGCGGCGGGCATTGCATGACGTGCCCGATCTCCCGCGATCCGGCGTAGGCCGGGCGCAAGCGCTGCGGCCGGGGTCCTGCCAGGACGCCGGCCGAAGCGCAGCAGGGGCGCAGCAAAAAGGCCGGGCCGCTTTCAGGAGAC
Source organism: Achromobacter arsenitoxydans SY8 (assembly GCF_000236785.1). Taxonomy (GTDB): domain Bacteria; phylum Pseudomonadota; class Gammaproteobacteria; order Burkholderiales; family Burkholderiaceae_B; genus Achromobacter; species Achromobacter arsenitoxydans. The sequence continues at coordinate 116,235 of NZ_AGUF01000046.1, forward strand.
GAACGTGAGCGTGGAAACTGCCAAACTTTCTCGCATGGCGCTTGCCGCCATGGTGGTGGGTTCGATGGTGGGCGCGGGGATCTTCTCGCTGCCCAGCATATTTGCGCGCAATACCGGCCCGGTCGGCGGCATGGTCGCCTGGGCGATTGCCGGCACGGGCATGCTGACGCTGGCCATGGTCTTCCAGTTCCTGTCGCGCCGGCGTCCGGACCTGGATGCGGGCATCTTTGCCTACGCCAAGGCGGGCTTTGGACTCTACCTGGGCTTTCTGGCGGCGCTGGGCTACTGGACGGCGGCCTGCCTGGGCAATGTCAGCTACTTCGTCATTTTCAAGGGCACGCTGGGCGCTGTGCTGCCGTTCTTCGGCGACGGGGATACGGTCGCGGCCGTGGGCGTGTCCTCCATTCTGCTGTGGTCGACGCATTTCGCGATCCTGCGCGGCATCCGCCAGGCGGCGGGCATGAACACCGTGGTGACCATCGCCAAGATCGTGCCCATTGCCATCTTCATCGCTTTCGCGGCGTATGCCGTCGATCTGGACGTCCTGCGCGCGAATATCGCGGAAGGGCTGGACGTGGAAGGCCAGGGCAGCCTGTTCGAACAGGTGCGCAACACCATGCTGGTCACCGTGTTCGTGTTCCTGGGCGTGGAGGGCGCAAGCGTCTATTCGCGTTACGCCAAGCGCCGGGAAGACGTGGCGATCGCCACCATCGTCGGGTTCCTGCTGGTGCTGGCGCTGCTGGTGCTGGTGACGATGCTGTCGTACGGGGTGCTGCCGCGCGCGGAGCTCGCCGCGCTGCGCAACCCGTCGATGGCGGGCGTGCTCAGGGCGATTGCCGGCCCCTGGGGCAGCATGCTGGTCAGCGTGGGGTTGATGGTGTCGGTGGCCGGCGCCTACCTGGCCTGGATTCTGCTGGCCGCGGAAGTGCTGCGGGCGGCGGCCGGCGCGGGCATCATGCCGTCGTTCCTGAGCCGCGAGAACCGCCACGGCGTGCCGGCTGCGGCGCTGTGGCTCAGCAACGGCATCGTCCAGCTGTTCCTGATCGTCACGCTCTTTACCGAAGACACGTTCGTGCTGCTCAAGAACATGGCAAGTTCGATGAGCCTGATTCCCTATTTCTTCGTCGCCGCATTCGGGCTGATGCTGACGTGGCGTGGCGAGACCTACGACGGCTGGACCCGGCGCCGGAGAATCGAGCTGGGGCTGGCCGCGGTGGCCACGGTGTACGCGGCCGGCCTGGTGTATGCGGGCGGCTTCCGGTATTTCGTGCTCTCGTGCGTCATTTACGCGCCAGGCACCATCCTGTTCCTGATCTCGCGGCGGGAGCAGCGCGGGAACATCTTCGCCCCGTACGAATGGCCGATCCTGCTTCTGGTGCTGGTCTCTTGCGGGATCGGCGTGTGGGCGATCAGCACGGGCAACACGGCCTTCTAGGGCCAGGAAAGGGGGGAAGCGCAACGATGAGCGGTGAACTGGCGATAGTCCTCTGCATCCTGTCCGCGGCCATCGTGCTTTTCGTCATCGGACGTCCCCGGTCCGACGCGGTGGCGCTGCTCGTCATGCTGTTGCTGCCGCTGAGCGGAACGGTGACCTACCGCGAGGCGCTGGACGGGTTTTCGAATCCCGCCATCGTTCTGATCGCCTGCCTGTTCGTCGTGGGCGAGGGGCTGGTCCGCACCGGCGTCGCGCAGGCAGTGGGAGACCTGCTGCTGCGGCACGGGGGCAAGAGCGAAGGGCGGCTGGTCCTGCTGGTCATGGGCGCGGTCGGGATGATGGGCGCCGTGATGAGCTCTACCGCGGTGGTCGCCATTTTCATTCCCATCGTGTTGCGGATCGCCCGCCAGTCCGGCATGGCCAGCCGCCGGATACTGATGCCCATGGGGACGGCCGCGGCCATCAGCGGCATGTTGACGCTGGTGGCCACCACGCCCAATCTGGTGCTGAACAGCGCGCTGGGCTATGCCGGCTACGAGGGCTTCGGATTCTTCGCCTTTACGCCCATCGGCGTCGTGGTGCTGGCCGGCGGCATTGCTTACATGCTGTTCGCCCGGCGGCTGATCGACGCCGGCCAGAGCCCGGGCGCGACCAACCGGCCCAGCCTGGGCGACTGGGCCTCGAAGTACTCGCTGCAGAACAGGGCATACCGCCTGCTCGTCGAGGAAAGCTCGGACCTCGTGGGCCGCCAGCTGGGCGTCTGCGGCGCCGAACTGGGCACGTCGGCCTGCGTCATCGCGATCGAGCGGAACTCGCGCTTTGCCCGGGCGGTGATGCGCGCGACGGCGGACGACGTGCTGGAAGCCGGCGATATCCTGCTGCTGGATATGGACGTGGAGGACTTCGATATCGAAGGCTTTTGCAGCCGCCACCTGCTCAAGCGGCTGGCGATGTCCGGCGTGTACTTCGCCGACCAGGCGCGCGACGTGGGCATGGTCGAGGTGATCGTGCCGGCGGAATCGGGGCTGGTCGGGGCCCGCGCCCGCGAGTCCGTGGCGCTCGAGCGCCATGGGGTGTTCATCGTCGGGATCTGGCGCGGCAAGGAGGCCATGCGCAAGCTGCCGGACGTCCGGATGAGGGTCGGAGATACCTTGCTGGTGGTGGGGCCTTGGGCAGGCATCTTTTCGCTGCAGGCCGAGGAGCACGACCTGGTCAGCCTGGCGATGCCGGTCGAGGCCGATTCCCTGATTCCCGTACCGAACCGGGCCCTCCTTGCACTGCTGTCTCTGGCGACGGTCATCTTCCTGATGCTGACGGACTGGGTGCCGAATGTGATGGCGGGCCTGGTCGGGGCGCTGATGATGGGCGCGTTCGGCTGCGTTACGCTCGATGTGGCCTATCGCTCGATCAATTGGCGCGCCCTGATACTCATCGTGGGGATGCTGCCGTTCGCGCTGGCGCTCAAGCGCAGCGGCGGCGTGGATCTTGCCGCGCAGTTCCTGCTGCACTATTCCGGCGACTGGGGCCTGTACGGGCAGCTCGCGCTGGTATTTTTGGCCACGGTGAGCCTGGGCATGGTGGTGTCGGGCACGGCCACCGCCGTGCTGATGGGGCCGGTCGCGATCAGCATCGCGGAAAGCCTGCATGCCTCGCCCTATGCGTTTGCAATGACCGTGGCCATCGCGTCTTCGGCGGCGTTCATGTCGCCGGTATCCACCCCGTCCAATGCGCTGGTCAGCGTGGCCGGCGGGTTCGGCTTCGCCGACTACCTGAAGATCGGCACGCCCCTGACCCTGTTTTCGCTGCTGGTCAGCGTAATGCTGATCCCCATTCTGTTTCCGTCCTGATTCCAGGGCGCACGCATAACCAAGAGGTACGCTCATGTTTATCAGGCCTGGTATTGCAGTTGCTGCGGCGTCGCTGCTTTTGGGCGCGACGGCTGCGTTCTCGCACGGTATGCCCGGGGCGGAGCAGGCGCCAGCGGCCGCCGCGGCAACGGCCGCCGCGGATTCGCGGATTCTGTTCGAGAACGTGCGCATCTTCGATGGCGTATCGGCGGACCTGAGTCCGCCGAGCAGCGTGTTGGTGCATGGCAATCTGATCGAGAAAGTGTCGCGCGACAAGATTGCCGCAGACGGCGCGCGCGTGGTGGACGGCGGCGGCCGCACCCTGATGCCGGGCCTGATCGACATGCACTGGCACAGCATGTTCGTGGGAGTGCCGCTGCAGGTGGCCATGACGCAGGACCCGACCTACATCAATATCGTCGCCGGGGTCGAGGCGCGCAAGACGCTGATGCGGGGGTTCACCACGGTGCGGGACATGGGCGGCTCGGCGTTCAGTCTGAAGCGGGCCGTGGACCAGGGCGTGATTCCCGGCCCGCGCATCTATCCTTCGGGCGCGATGATCACCGTGACCAGCGGGCACGGGGATTTCCGTTCCATGTCCGATCTGCCGCGCACGCTGGGCGCGCCCGGCTCGCGGCACGATCTGGCGGGCGATAGCACCATCGCCGACAGTCCCGACGAAGTGCGCCTGCGCACGCGCGAACAGCTGATGCAGGGCGCCACGCAGGTCAAGCTGACGGGCGGCGGGGGCGTGTCGTCGCCGCATAGCCCGCTGGACGTCGTGACGTTCACCGAAGCCGAGCTCAAGGCGGCAGTGGACGCGGCCAAGGATTGGGGCACCTACGTGGCGGTGCACGCCTACACGCCCGTGGCGATCCAGCGGGCGATCCGGGCGGGCGTACAGAGCATCGAACACGCCAGCCTGATGGACGAGGAAACGGCCCAGATGATGGCGAAATCAGGCGCCTGGCTCAGCACGCAGCCGTTTCCCGATGCGCTGGCAGACGCCTTCCCCAGGGGCTCCGACGAGTGGCAGAAGGCGCAGGAGGTCTTCGCCGGCACCGACAAGACTTACCAGCTTGCGATCAAGCACAAGCTGAAAACCGCGTTTGGCACGGACATCTTGTTTTCCAGCCAGCTGGCCGAGCAGCAGGGCAACATCCTGGCAAGCCTGACCCGCTGGTACACGCCGGCGCAGACGCTCATCATGGCCACGGGCACGAACGCGGAATTGCTCAAGCTGTCGGGGCTGCGCAACCCGTATCGCGGCGACCTGGGGGTCGTGCGGGAAGGCGCGCTGGCCGACCTGATCCTGGTCGACGGGGACCCCATCCAGAACATCAGGCTGATCGGCGATCCGGAAAAGAACTTCCTGCTGATCATGAAGGACGGGGTCATCTACAAGGATGCGGCAACGGCCCGCTGACGGCGGCCGGGGCTTGCGGTCATGCCCCAGTCGCAAACCCGGTTCTTGGCCCTGTCCGGTAGGCGCGCAATGGCGCAACATGGCGTCCTTGAACCCAGCAAGCAAGGAATCTCCATGAGCAAACGGATCGACTACGCCAAGGCGTCGCCCGAAGGATACAAGGCGTTCGGCGGCGTGCATGCCTATCTGCAAAAATGCAGCCTTCCCCAGGAACTGATCCATCTGGTCTACCTGCGGGTATCGCAGATCAATGGCTGCGCCTATTGCATCGACATGCATTCGCGCGACCTGCTTAAGCAGGGGATGACCGTCGACAAACTGGTGCTCGTGCCCGTGTGGCGCGAAGCGGGGGATTTGTTCGACAAGCGGGAGCGCGCTGCGCTCGCGTGGGCGGAAACGGTGACGCGCGTGGCTCAGACTGGCGTGCCCGATGCCGATTACGCGGCGGCGTCGGCGGAATTCAATGAGCGAGAGCTGGCCGACCTGACTTACGCGATCGGGCTGATGAACGCCTTCAACCGGTTGGGCGTCACGTTTCGCGTCTTGCCGGCCGCGGCCGCGCGCCAGTCCTGACGGACGTCAGGCGCGGGGCGCGTGATCGTCTCGCGCGATGCCCGGCACGCCGCGCCGGATGTTGCGGGAATACTGAGCGCGGTCGTAGGTGGCCAGCGCCCTGTCGGTATAGCGGCCCAGCTGGCGGTATTGCGCGGCGCTGCCAGCGCCGCGCAGCGCGTCCAGCTTGTAAAGGTATTCCGGCAGGTAGCCCGACAACAGCTGGCGGTAGTCCAGCGGCAGGCCGGGCACGATGCGGCGCGCCATCTGGAACACGATGGTGGTGCAGTTGGCGGTCAGCGTGTGATAGAACCGCGGCGCGGCCACCAGCCGGTTCGCCTTGTCCACATACGCAAGAAACAACGCGCGCGCGGCGCCCTCGGGCATATGGATGCGGTACAGATAGCCGTCTTCGCCCCGGACGTTCGTGCGCACGCGCAGGCTGTCTTCTTCGGTCGAGGCGATTACGCTCAGTTCGTACTGCTTGAAGAATCCGCCGATCTCCGAGAATTTGTCGCCCTGCTTGCGGCGGATCTCGACCGAGAACACCACATGGTCGTCGTCGGCAAAGCCAAACGACATCAGCGCATGGGCGATGGCGGGATGGCCCCAGTAGGAGAGGGCGACGTCCACGGATTGCAGCGCGTCCAGGCAATAACGGCGCGTTTCCCACTTGGGTGTGAAGTCGGTGCGCGAACGCCAGTCGAAGTTGCGCACATTGTGCAGCGTAACGAGATGGCCGCTGACTTCGCCGCGGGTCTGGCGCGAGACCTCGGCAGTCCAGGGCCGGTCATTGGACGGCCGGATGCGCAGCCACCACCACAGCAGGGCCGCCAGCGCGGCGCCATGGAGGTACAGGCCCGGCCGCCATGCTTGCCACGCCAGCCCGCCCAGCGCAGCCAGCGCCGAGATTACCCATGCCAGCACGACGGCGGCCTTCCTTCCAGGGGACAGCGGCGCGCGTATCCACAAAGCCAGCGCGCCCCAGGCCGCCACGAGCGCAATTGCGATGCCCTGCAGGATGGAAACGGTCATGGCGCTCCTTGGCGGTCAGCGGCGGAGCCGCGTGCGGCAGTCGGAAGGCGCCGGCTGTCGCCAACGGATTGCGCGCCGGGGGCGTCAATAAAGAAGCGCCGCGCAGCGGCTTGATCACGCAATGTCCAGGGACAGCGTGGGCAATGCCGTACAGGCGGCGCCTGCTTTTGCGGCAAGCGTCACGGGCGAGCCGGGCCTGTCGCAGGCGGTTGCTTCTTGGCGCGCGGCTTGGGCGCGGGTTTCTTATCTTCGGGCGGGGTATCGAACTCTTGTTTATTGCGCTCCCCGCGTGGGGTGTTTTCGGGGTGAGGTTTGGGAAAAGCCCAAGGCTTCGTCTTCTGATCCATTGCATGTACTCCTTGCACAGGCGGAACAGTAGCATTAGCCGTGGCCCTGAGTAAGTGAGGGTTGACGTCAATATTCATCACATCTTGATATGAAGGCAAAAAAATGCCGGTTTCGGGTCATTTTTCTGCTGGCACGTTCCCCGCCCAGATGCGATCGAATTGCTCGCGGACCTTCAGGGCCCAATCGTCGATGGCCGTGCGCACGTCGTCCGCCGTGGGCTTTCTGTCCGGCGGCAGGTTGGCGCCCGTGACGGCGCCCATCGAGGCGATCAGCAACTGGTTGGTGTAGGCGTCGCGCGCGGAGGCTTCAATCAGCAGGCGGGTGGACTGGTCGCGCAGGCCCGCCGCCTTTGCCCCCTTGCTCAGCACGTAGCCGATCGGCACGTATTCCCGCGCGCGGGGATCGCGGTCGTTCTTGAACGTGCCGGTGATCGCGGCGCGCAGCCGCACCGTGCGTGGCGCCGGCGTGGTGATCAACTGATAGCCGCCTTGCCGGAATTCCCGGCGCAGGGCCTCGTTCATGTAGGACAGGACACGTTCGCGCATCTGGGCGTCGCCATGCATGTTCAGATCGTCAGGGCGGTCTCCCTGGATGTAGGTCACGTCTTCCAGGATCAGCTTCCTGTCGAACTGGCTGCCGATCGGCGGGCCGGGACGCACCCAGAGACGGCCGCCGCTCCAGTCGGGATCCTGCTGGAGCTGGCTCTGGCTTTCGCCCAGCGAGGTGGAGTAGTCCTGCGCCTTGGGCAGGTTGGTGCAGCCGGCCAGTCCGATCAGGGCGCAACTGGCGGCAAGGGCGAGGGTGGGCTTCATGTGCTTTCCTGGTCAGAAAACAACGCCCGCGCGGGAGGCCGGCGACGCGCCTTGCGGGCTGGGCGCGTTCGTGCATGGCCGGCATTGCCGAGGTTCGGGTTGCCACGTCGTGTTGCATGCGCCCAAAGCGACCGGCGCAGTCTCCGGCAACGCATCGGACAATTATCGGTCCGATCGGCCGAAACGGCGCCGGCTTTTTTTCTGGTCCGGCGTCGGGCCTGGCCGCTTCCTTCGGCCATGCATGCCGCCTCGGCGGGCGCGGACAGGATTACGATGGAAGGCGTGTGCGCATAGGGAGAGAACTATGGACACCGCGAACGAATGGTATGCCGCTGTCAAGGAATGGCAGCGAGCGCGCGACGAGCTGACCGCGGCGATCGCCGCGATTCAATGGCCGAATCCAACGCCTGGGTGCCTGGAGAGCTACGACCGCGCCTATGCCCACGAAACCCAGGCCCGCGAACGCATGAACCTGGCGTCCGAACGTTCCCGACGATAGTGCGCGGCAAGCGCGGCGCGCTGTTGTGGTTCTCTTTGTGGCTCCATAAAACAAAAATTCGCTGGCCCTTTTCATGGGGCCACGGGGGCGGTATGTTGTCCCTTTTCCGCCCACAACCTGCTGCCGCCATCATGTATTTGCCGTCCGCCTTCCGCGAAGACTCACTGGAAGTCCAGCACGACTTCATCCGCGCCCATCCGCTGGGCGTCGTCTGTACAAGCGGGGAGGGCGGGCTGATGGCCAACCATATTCCCTGTCTGCTCTATCCGGAAGGTCCGCAGGGCGTGCTGCGCCTGCACGTGGCGCGCGCCAACCCGCAGCTTGCCGAATTGGCGGCGGGGCGCGAATGCCTGATTGCCTTTCACGGCGCGCAGGCCTACATCACGCCGTCCTGGTATGCCACCAAGGCCGAAACGCACAAGGTGGTGCCCACCTGGAATTTCGTGGCGGTGCATGTGTGGGGCACGCCCATCATCCAGGACGATCCCGCCTGGCTGCGCGCCCAGCTTGACGCCTTGACCCATAGCCAGGAAAAGGCGCGCGCGCAGCCGTGGAGCGTCGACGAGGCGCCCGCGGACTTCATCGCAGCGCAAATGCGCGCCATCGTTGGCGTGGAGATTCCGATTGCCCGCATCGAGGGCAAATGGAAGGTCAGCCAGAACCGCACGCCAGCAGACCGCAAGGGGGTGGCGGAAGGCCTGGCCGGCGAGCGCGGCGACGCCGTCATGGCCGGGCTGGTCGCGCGCCGCGGCGGCCTGGACTGACCTGCGCGCTCAGCGCGCGGACGCCGGGCCGGCCGCGCGT
>NZ_AGUF01000045.1 GCF_000236785.1 Achromobacter arsenitoxydans SY8
CAGGGCGTCTGCGCCGCTGACGGCGTCGCGGTGCTGCGGGATTCTTCAAGGTAGTTCAGGCGGGTCACAAAACAGGAGACAAATCATGAAACAAAGAAACTTGCTCACACGCGGCGCAACGGTCGTGGCCGCGGCGGCGCTGGCGTTTGGCGTACTGGCCGCGCCGCAGGCGCGCGCCGCCTTTCCGGACAGGCCGCTGCGCATTGTCGTCCCCTTCACGCCGGGCGGCGGCACCGATCTCATTGCGCGCCAGCTCGCCAAGGGCTTGACGCAGGAACTGGGACAGACGGTCGTCGTGGAAAACCGGCCGGGCGGCAGCACCATCATCGGTACGGAAAATGTGGCCAAGAGCCCGGCGGACGGCTACACCCTGCTGATGTCCACGTTCGCGCACGCGGTCAATCCGGCCATCCACAAGAAGCTCCCGTACGACACCGAACGGGCGTTTGCGCCGGTCGCGATGATAGGAAAGTCCCCCAATGTGCTGGTGGTGTCGTCGAATTCGCGATTCAAGAGCGTGCAGGACATACTGGCCTATGCACGCGCCAACCCGGGCAAGCTGACCTTCGGTTCCTACGGCAACGGCACCTCGGCCCATCTGGCGGGAGAGCTGTTCAAGAGCCTGGGCAAGGTCGACATCCTGCATGTTCCCTACAAAGGCTCCGGTCCGGGCATCAACGACCTGATCGGCGGGCAGATCGACATGATTTTTTCGACGTCGGCCAGCGTCAGCGGCCACGTCAAGAGCGGCCAGTTGCGCGCCCTGGCCGTGACCACGAAGGAGCGCTCGCCCGCCTACCCGGGCGTCCCCACGGTGGCGGAGTCGGGCGAGGCTGGGTATTTCGTGGATAGCTGGTACGGGCTGTTCGCGCCGCAGGGCACGCCTGCGGCCGTCATCGACCAGTTGAACGCGGCAATCAAGAAGGCCTCCGGCGACCCGGATTTCCGGGCGGCGCTTGAATTGGAGGGATTGACTGCCAGTGTGGGCACGCCGGCCGCATTGGGCGAGTACGTGAAGCAGGAAGAGGCGCGCTGGAGCAGGATCGTCCGCGAAGCAGGCATCACGGACAACCCGTGATGCTTACTCCAGCTTGATATCCGCTTTGCGCGCAACGTCCCGCCAGCGCTGCAAATCCTCTTTCAGCTCCTCGCTGAACTGCGCCGGCGTGTCCAGCACCGGCTCGATGCCGCGCGTGACCAGCGCCTGGCGCGCGTCGGGCGCGTCCATGCCGCGCTTGAGCGCTTCATACAGGCGGTCGGCCAGGGCCGCGTCCAGCTTGGGCGGCGCCAGCACGCCGAACCAGGTGGTGGTCTGGAAGCCCGGCACGCCGGCTTCCTGCACGGTGGGAATGTCGCGCGCGGTGTCCGAGCGCGCGGGGCCCGTGACCGCCAGCGCATGCAGCTGGCCGCTCTGGATTAGCGGCAGAGACGAGGGCAGCGTGTCGAAGTAGGCGTCCACGCGCCCGCCGATCAGGTCGGTGATGACCTGGCTGCTGCCTTTGTAGGGAATGTGCTGGAAATTGGAAACGCCCGACGATTGCACGAACAGTTCGGCCGCCATGTGCGTGATGTTGCCGGTTCCGGCCGATCCGTACGGCACGGGCTTGCGGCTGTCGCGGACGTACTTCAGGAAGTCGTTCAGCGTCTTGGCCGGCAGCTTGGGGTTCACGACCAGCACCAGGGGCGTGTAGCCCACCTGCGTGATCGGGGTGAAATCGCGCAGCGGGTCGTAAGGCAGTTTGGGCGACAGGGCGGGGCTGATGGACTGCGAGGCAGTGACGCCCAGCAGCAGGGTGTAGCCGTCGGCGGCGGCCCGGGCAACCTCGGCCGCGGCGATGGTGCCGTTGGCGCCGGCCTTGTTGTCGACGACCACGCTGGCCTTCAGCGCTTCGCCCAGGCGCTGCGCGACCTGGCGGGCCACGTAGTCGGCGCCGCCGCCCGGCGGGAAACCGACGACCAGCCGGATAGGCCGGTCGGGATAGCCCGCGGCGGATACGGTAGCGGCGGCGAAAAGCAAGCCGGCGATGGCGGCCTTGAACAGGCCCGGCACAATATTGAGCTTCAGCATCTGCAGTCTCCTCGTTTCTTGTGGGGCGGTCTGTCGCGCCCGTTATCGTTCCGGCATGCAACGCGCTTTATACGCGGCTTATGCCTGTTTGCGCACCGGCGCCCAGGCAAAATCGCCCGGCCGGTCGGCGGCTGCGGCGCCGCTGCGGATCAGTTCGTCGCATTCCGCGGGCGTAAGGCCCGCGGCCTGCAGCACGTCCAGGGTGTGTTCGCCCAGGTCCGGCGGCGGCAGCGTCGCTACGCCATCGCCTGCCGCGTTCAGGCGCGGGAACTCCGGCACGTCGAAGCTCAGGTCGCGGTAGCGGACGCTGCGCAGCTTGCCGGGCTGGTGCGCCTGCTCCGCGTCCAGCACGCGTTCCAGCGGCAGGACTTCGGTGCTTCCGACGCCGGCCATCCTGAGCCTCGCGGTAGCGTCGTCGAATGTGCGTGCGCCGATGGCGGTTCGCACGATCTCCTCGACGCGGTCTCGCGCCTTTTTGCGATCTTTCAACGCGGCGAGCGAGGCGTCCGCGGCCTCGGGCAGTTCCATCGCCTGGCAGAACTTCAGCCAGTGTGCGTCGGTCAGCATCAGCAGGTACATCCAGCGTTCGTCGGATGTCAGGTAGGCGCCATAGCCTGGCATGCTGAATTCGCCGTGCGGCTCGCGCTCGGGCCGGCCCAGCAGCTGGGTCTTGAGCTGCACGCCCACCAGGTCGCGCGACGCAACGTGCAGGCCGGTTTCATACAGGCCGATCTCCACGTGGCCGCCGTCCTGGGCGGCGTCGGGCTGCAGCATGCGCGCAAGAATGCCGATCACGGCGTAGGCGCCCGCGAACTGGTCGTGGTAGGACGGTCCCAGCCGGCTGGGCCGGCCGTTGATGCGGTTGGCTTCCATGACGCCCGTGGAGGCCTCGGCCACGGGATTGGAAGCCAGGTCGTCCGCCTGCGGCCCGTCGGCGTAGCCGCGGATATGGCAGTAAATCAGCCGAGGGTTGATCGCCTGGCACTCGGCCTTGGTCAGGCGCAGCTTGCGCGCGGCCTTGGGCGCCAGGTTGTGGACGAAGGCGTCGGCCGTTTCCAGCATCTTCAGGAACGCGGCATGGCCGTCCGGGTGGGCAAGGTCGATGCAGGCGCTCTTCTTGCCGTGGCTGTAGGCGATGAATGTGCCGCTGGGACCGCCCCGGACGAGGCTGCGCGTGGGGTCGCCGCGCGGCGGCTCCACCTTGATCACCTCGGCGCCCAGCTGCGCAAGGATATGGGAGGCGAAGGGCGCCGCCAGCATGGTGCCCAGTTCGATGACGCGGCGGCCCGCGAGGGGTGCGGATTGCATGGTGTCTCCTGGCGTTGGTCTTGAAAGAATGCATTCTATATGTGTAGAGTTTGAGCAAAGGAGCGTTTTTTCCTAGGGAAAGCCCGTATTTTTTGATCGCCACAAAAATATAGAATGCATTCTTAGTCGCTCAGCAGACGGCGGCAATCGAAGAACAACCAGGAGACATAACGTGCGCAGAAGGACATTCCTTTCCGGCTGCGCCGCGGCAGCCTCGATTTCGCTTCCAGGCTGGGCGCGTGCGCAGTCCGTTTCTCCCGGCATCGACACGGCCAGCAAAACGGTCACGGTCGGTGCATTCACCCCCATCACGGGCCCGGTGCCGTTCTACGCAATTCTTTCCCGCGCCGCCGACGCCTGCTTCAAGTGGGTCAACGACACCGACGCGCTGAACGGCTGGAAGATCAAGTCGGTCACGTACGACGACGGCTATGAACCCGCCCGCAGCGTCGCGGTCACCCGCCGGCTGGTGGAAGAAAACAAGATCTTCGCCCTGGCGGCCCCGGTGGGCACGGCGCAGTCGGTCGCCGTCATCCCCTACGCCAAGGAAGTCGGCCTGCCGATGATCGGGCCGATCGGGGGCGCGACCGCGCTGTTTGCCGAACGGCTGGTGTTTCCGCTGCTGCCGGACTACGGCTGGTCGGCCGCGTCCAATCTGGAATACGCCTTTACCGGCCTGAATGCCGGCCGCGTCGCCCTGCTGTGGGAAAACGACGAACTGGGGCGTTCCGCCAAGCGCGGCTTCGACATGCTCATGGCCGCCAACAACAAGCAGCCCGCCGAGTCGATTCCCTTCGAGGTCCGCAGCACCGACTTCACGCCCCATGTGCGCCGCATCGCCAACGCCAAGGCGGACGTCGTGATCCTGTTCGGGTCCAACGCCAACCTGGCCGCCGCGCTCAAGACCGCCGACCGGCTGGGCTACCAGGGCAAATGGATGGCGCCGTTCTTCACGGCCGATCCCACCACCTACAAGCTGGCCGGCCCGCTGCTGGACGGCGCCTACTTTTCCTCGTGGCTGTTGCCGGTGGACGCGGACGACGCCAACGTCAAGGCGTATCGCGAAACCGTGGCGAAGCTGTATCCCAACGACCCGATCGGCGTGTTCGGCCTGAACGGCTGGAGCAACGCGGCGCTGTTCGCCAAGGGCTTCCAGATGCTGCTGGCCAGCGGCAAGCCGCTGACCCGCGCGAATCTGGTCGATGTCATGGAGACCATGACAAACCAGACGGTGGGCGGGGCGCGCGAGGTCACGTTCAAGCCGGGCGATCATCGCGGCGCGCGCCAGGAGGGAATCATCCAGGCGGTATCGGGCGGCAGCTTCAAGCTGGTGCGCGACTTCAAGCCGTATCCCGCCGATGTTTTCGACGCGAAGCCGGCCTAGGGCCGGTCACACTAAAGGAGTGCCCGCGTGAGCAATGCATACGATGAATGGGTCGGCCGTGAAGAGGCGCATACGCAGCGCATCGACGCGTCGGTCGTCCGGGCCATGGCGGCAACGCTGGACCTGGAGCGCGCGCCCGCTGCCGGCGATCCGCTGCCGCCCGGCTGGCAGTGGCTGTTCTTCAACCCGGCCGCGCGCCGCAGCGGGCTGGGCGAAGATGGCCATCCCCGGCGCGGCGGCTTCCTGCCTCCCATCGAACTGCCGCGGCGCATGTGGGCCGGCAGCCGTATCCGCTACCTGGTGGACGTGCCGGTCCAGTCGGAAGCCACGCGGCGCAGCCGCATCGTCAAAGTCGAAAACAAGGTGGGCAAGCGCGGCTCGCTGTGGTTCGTGACCGTGGAACACACCACGCAGTGCGAAGGCGCGGACTGCATCATCGAGGAGCAGGACATTGTCTACCGCGAGGCGCCGCCAGCCGGCGCGCCGGCCGCGGCGCCGGAACCCTACGACGGCCAGGCCCGCTGGAGCCAGGAAGTGCGGCCGGACACGACCCTGCTGTTCCGCTACTCGGCGCTGACTTTCAACGGCCATCGCATCCATTACGACCAGGCCTACGCCCGCGACGAAGAAGGCTATCCCGACCTGGTCGTGCACGGGCCGCTCACCGCCACCCTGCTGCAGCAGCTTGCGCTGCAGCACGGCGAAGGCCGGAGGCTGGCCAGCTTCGAGTTCCGCGGCGTCAGCCCGCTGTTCGTGTCGCGCGCCTTCCGCATCGAAGGTCACGCAAAGGACGATGGGTCGCTGGCGCTGTGGGCGCGCGGCCCGGACGGCGAACTGGCGATGTCGGCCACGGCGGTGCTGCGCTGAAGGCGCCGCCCCACGACAAACACTATCAGGAGACAAGAGAAGATGGCACAGCATTTGAGCGGTCCCGCAAGTCTTGAAGGCCAGGTCGCGTTGATCACTGGGGGCGCTGGCGCGATGGGGCAGGCGATCGCCAAGGCCTTCCGGCAGGCCGGCGCGCGCGTGATCGCGACAGACCGCGTAGAGGCGCAGGAACTGGGCGGCGGCATCGACTACCGCCGCTACGACGTGACGTCCCGCGCCGAGACCGACCGGGTCATCGACGGGGTCCTGGCCGAATACGGCAAGGTGGACATCCTGGTGCTGTGCGCGGGCATCATCGCCCGCACGCCGCTGGGCGAGAGCACCGACGACGAATGGGACGCGGTGATGTCCGTCAATGTGCGCGGCGTGGTGAACCCGGCGCGCAAGCTGTTTCCGCTGATGTGCAAGCAGGGCTTTGGCAAGATCCTGGCCGCCGGTTCCATCGCGGCCAAGAACGGCGGCGTGGCGTCGGGTCCGGCCTACGTCGCGTCCAAGGCCGCCGTGCACGGCATGATGCGCTGGATCGCCAAGGCGGGGGCGCCTCACGGTGTGTACGCCAACACCCTGGCCCCCGGACCGGTCGAGACCGCCATGTGGGCCAGCGTCACCAGCGGCGGCGCGCCGTCGGCCAATGGCACGGTGCCGCTGGGCCGCTACGGCAACGCCGACGACATCGCGCAGGCGGCGCTGTTCCTGTGCTCGCCGGCCTCTAACTGGATCACGGGCACGTCGCTGGATATCAGCGGCGGCATGTGGATGGACTAAGGCGGGTCGACGCAAAGGGAGCCACCGCATGACAGCAGAAACCGTACCCGTGATCGGCTTTATCGGCCTGGGCGTGATGGGCGGCCCGATGTGCCGCAACATGGCCGTCAAGCATCCCGGCGAGGTCATCGCCTTCGATATGAACGCGGACGCCTATGCCTTGCTGGAAGGAACCGGCGCGCGGCGCGCCGCCACCGTGGCCGAGGTGGCGCAGCGCGCCGACGTGGTGTTCCTGTCCCTGCCCGGCGGTCCGCAGGTCGAGCAGGTCTGCCTGGGCCCGGACGGATTGGCCGCCGGACCGCGCCGCCCCGCCGTGATCGTGGACCTGAGCACCACCACCGTGGCGTCGGCCCGAGCCGTCGCGCGCCAGCTTGCCGAGCGCGGCGTCGTCTTCGCGGATGCGCCTGTGGCCCGGACCCGCGAAGCGGCGCAACGCGGCGAACTGAGCATCATGGCGGGGGCGGACCAGGCGCTGTATGCGCGCATCGAGCCGCTGCTGCGGTACATCGGTTCGGACGTGACCCGCTGCGGCGAGGTCGGCTGCGGCCAGGTGGTCAAGCTCATCAATAATGCGCTGGTCTTTGAAAACACCGTGGCCCTGGCCGAAATGATGGTGCTGGGCGAGCGCGCCGGCGTGCAGCCGGCGGTGCTGCTGGACGCGGTGTCCAAGGGGTCGGGCGACAGCTTCGTGTTGCGCAACCACGGCCGCAAGGCCATGCTGCCACGCGAGTTTCCTGAAAAATCCTTTCCGCCGGAGTATGCGCTGAAGGACCTGGGCTATGTCCTGGAACTGGCCTCTCAGACCGGCCTGGCGGCCCACGTCGTGGAACTGGCCCAGCGCTATTACGCCGCCACCGCCAGCGGCGGCTGGGCGGGCCGCTATTTCCCGTCGGTGATCGAGATCATCGACCGGGGCGACGGGCCCGCGGCGTCCGGGCAGCAGGGGCCGGCTCATGGATGACCTCATCGGCCTGATCTGGGCGGGCGTCGTCAGCGGCTGCCTGTACGCCATGGGGGCGATCGGCATCGTGCTGATCTACAAAAGCTCGAACGTGGTGAACTTCGCGCACGGCAACCTGGCGGGCCTGGCCGCCTTCCTGGTGTTCGGCTTCACGGCGGGCCTCTTCGCGAACATGGCCTGGGGCGCGGCCGTGCTGCTGACGCTGGTGATCATGGTGGCGGTGATGGCGATCAGCTATTTCCTGATCGCGCCGCTGGTGTTCAAGTCGGACCTGACCAGCACCATCGCCACCCTGGGCGTGGGCCTGATCGCGCAAGGCGCGACCCAGCTCCTGTTCGGCTCCAATGTGGTCTCCCTGGACCTGCCATTGCCCGCGTGGCGCAACCAGTTCGGGCCAATCCGCGTCACCTCCTATGACCTGGCCGTGCTGGGCGCAACCGCGCTGGCGATCGGGCTGCTGTATCTGCTGATCGAGCGCACCCGCATCGGCATCGCGTTTCGCGCCGTGTCGGCCAATCCCTATGCCAGCCGGGTGTGCGGGCTGAACCTGCGCCGGGTGCACCTCTTTTCGTGGATCACGGCGGGCGTGCTGGGGCTGGTTGCGTCGCTGCTGATCGTGCCCACCACGTTCCTGTCGTCCACCAGCGTGGCCGCATTCATGCTGCAAGCGTTTGCAGCGGCCGTCGTGGGCGGCTTCAACAGCCTGCCGGGCGCCGTGGTGGGCGGCATTCTGATCGGCGTGATCATGAACCTGCTGTCGTTCTATGTTTCCGCCGAGTTCAACAACACCTACCTGCTGCTGACAATCCTGCTGGTGCTCAACGTCTTCCCGAAGGGCGTGCTGGCTATCCGTGGAGGCGCCCGTGTCTAGCGTGATCATGTCATCGAACCGCCTGACGGCGGAAACGAAAGCGGTCGGCCAGACCGCGGCGCCGCGGCGCTGGACGGCCGGGGCCGGCGTGGCGGGCGTGCTGGCGCTGGCGTTGCTGCCGCTGGCGGCCGGGGGCTACTGGACCTACACGCTGGGCCTGTGCTTTGCCAACGCCATCGCCATTATTTCCGTCAGCTTCCTGGTGCGCTACGGCGGCGAGGTCTCGATCGGCCACGGCGTGTTCGTTGCCGCGGGCGCCTATACGGTCGCCCTGATGGAGAAGTACCTGGGCGTGTCGCTGCTGGCCAGCCTGCCGGCGGCGGCGCTTGCCGGCGCCTTCCTGGGCCTGGCCTTCGCCTTTCCGTCGCGCTACCTGTCGGGCATCTACCTGGCCGTCGCCACGATGGCGCTGGCCCTGGCCCTGCCCGAAGTGCTGCTGCATTACTCGTCGGTCTCGGGCGGCTACGAAGGCCTGTACGTGAAGCTGGACGCGCTGCCCGGTCTGGCCAAGGAAACCCAACGCTACTACCTGCCGCTGGCCGGCCTGGTCGCCGTGGCGCTGCTGCTGCGCCACTTCCGCCGTTCGCGCCAGGCAATGGCGCTGCTGCTGATCCGCACATCGCCGCACGCGGCCGAGTCCTTCGGCGTGCGCCGCAGCTGGGCGCGGCTGTCCTGCATGGCGCTCAGCGGCGCCATCGCCGCCATCGCCGGCGCCATGCTGTCGTTCAGTTCGTCGACGGTGTCGCCCAACAGCTTCACGCTGTGGACCTCCATCTTCCTGCTGGTGGGCTCGGTGGTCAGCCTGTATTCGATGTCGATCCTGGGCAGCCTGCTGGGCGGCCTGTTCCTCACGCTGATGCCGCTGCTGCTGGCCGGCGCGGGCGACTGGGTGCCCATCCTGTACGGATCCGCGCTACTGATCGTGGTATTGGGATTCAACGCGCTGCCGGCCAAGGTGCGCGCCAGGCTGCACGGAGGCAATCCATGAGCGCTCAAGCCGTGCTGGAACCGCATCCGCTGGTGGTGCAAGACCTGTCGCTGTCGTTTGGCGGCATCCAGGTCCTGCAACACATCGCGCTGCACCTGAAGTCGGGCGAGATCACTGGGCTGATCGGCCCGAACGGCGCGGGCAAGACCAGCTTCTTCAATTGCCTGACCGGCCTGTATTCCCCGCAGCAGGGCAGCATCCGGCTGGGAGACTTGCGGCTGGAGGGCGTGCCGCCCACGGGCCGCGCCGCGCTGGGGTTTTCGCGCAGCTTCCAGCATGTGGCCCTGTGCCCCGAGCTGACCATGGCCGAGAACGTCATGATCGGGCTTGACCGGCAATCGTCGGCGGGATGGCTGGACGCCTTCCTGCCGCTGCCGCGCGGCAAGGCGGAACGCAGCCGCAACCGCGAACGCGCGCTGGCCGCGCTGGAGCGCCTGGGCGTCCTGGAGGTGGCGGATGAGTATCCCGCGCAGCTTCCCCCGGGCGTGCTGCGTCTGGCGGAGATCGCCCGCGCCATTGCCGGCAACCCCCGCGTGCTGCTGCTGGACGAACCCGCGGCCGGCTTGAACTCGGTCGAGACCGGCGACCTGTCCAGCGCCCTGAAGCGGTTGCGCGCGCCGGGCCTGGTGCTGGTGGTTGTGGAACACGACATGGACCTGATCATGGAGGTGTGCGACACCATCCACGTGCTGAACGTCGGCCGCCTGCTGGCCTCGGGCGCGCCGGACCAGATCCGCGGCAATCCCGACGTCGTGCGGGTCTATCTGGGAGACGACGATGAGTGAAGCCGCGACGAGCCTGCTGCGGGTGGAGGGGCTGACCGTGCGTTATGGCGCCGGGCCGGTGGTGCATGGCGTCGGCCTGTCAGTGGACGCCGCGTCCGTCGCCGCGCTGCTGGGCGCCAACGGCGCGGGCAAGTCGAGCACGCTGCGCGCCATTGCCGGGCTGGAACCCGCGCAGGGCCGTGTCCTGCTGGACGGCGAGGATATTTCGGGCCTGCCGGCGGCGGCGCGCTTCCGGCGGGGCATCGTCTACGTGCCGGAAGGGCGGGCCATCGTGACGGACCTGACGGTGGGCGAGAACCTGATCCTGGGATCGTACTTCGTGGATGCGCGCACGCGGGCCCGCCGCGCGCAGATGGTGATGGACTTCTTCCCGGAGATCGCGGGCCGGCGCAATGCGCCCGCAGGCCTGCTCAGCGGCGGCGAACAGCAGATGCTGGCGATCGGCCGGGGGCTGATGTCGGGACCGCGCCTGCTGTTGCTCGACGAGCCGTCGCTGGGCCTGGCGCCGTTGCTGGTGGCGCGCGTGTATGAACGGTTGGGTGCGATCCAGCGCGAGCAGAAGCTGGCGGCCCTGCTGGTGGAACAGAGTTTTCATGTGGCGGCGAAGCTGGCGGCCCGGGCCTGGGTGCTGCGGCACGGCCACATCGTCGGCGAACTCGACGAGCAGGCGCTGCGCAGCCGCGAAGGCCGGCAGCGCGCCATCGACGCCTACCTGGGCGCGCGCGGGCAGGCGCAGCGCCACGAAATCGCGGCATCTCACGCATAGGAAAGGATCAGGGATGGAACATCTGAAGCTGCAAGGCGAAGTGCTGGCGTCCGGTCTCGAATTCCCGGAAGGCCCCGTGGCGATGCCGGACGGCAGTGTGCTGGTCGTGGAGATCGCCGCGGGACGCCTTACGCGCGTGCTGCCCGATGGCGAGCTGCGCAAGGTGGCCGACCTGGGCGGCGGGCCGAATGGCGCGGCGCTGGGCCCCGACGGGCACGTCTATGTGTGCAACAACGGCGGCTTCAGCTGGCGCACCGACGCTGGCTTTACCCGGCCGACCGGCCCGGCCGCCGGGTACGCGGGCGGCGGCATCCAGCGCGTGGATCTGGGCACCGGCGCCGTGCAGACCCTATACACCCATTGCGACGGCGTGCCGCTGCACGGTCCCAACGACATCGTCTTCGACGCGCACGGCGGATTCTGGTTCACCGATTTCGGCAAGACCTTCGAAGACCGGATCCTGCGCGGCGCGGTGTATTACGCCCGCACTGACGGCAGCTTCATCCGCCGCGCAGCGCATCCCGTGCTGACGCCGAACGGTGTGGGTCTGTCGCCGGACGGCAGCGTGCTCTATGTGACCGAAACCGAAACCAGCCGGCTGTGGTCGTACCCGGTGCTGGACGCGGGCGGCGAACGCGGCCAACTGGGCTCGGAGCCCTGGCCGTCCCCCAACGGCGGCCGGCTGGTGCATGGATTGCCCGGCTTCCAGCGCTTCGATTCCCTGGCGCTGGAAGAGGGCGGCAACATCTGCGTGGCGACCCTGGTGCGCGGCGGCATCAGCGTGTTCTCGCCGGGCGGCGAATTGCTGGAATTCCACGAGGCGCCCGAAGGCTATTGCACCAACATCTGCTTCGGCGGCGCGGACCGCCGCAGCGCATTCATCACGCTGTCGGGCCGCGGCCAGCTGTTTGCCGCGCGCTGGCCCCGCGCCGGCCTGGCGCTCAACGGCTGACGCTCATGACGCAACACGCAAAGGACTCATCCATGAAGGCTGTTCTTGCCACCGGCCGGCGCGCGGCCATGGCCGCCATGCTGGGCGCCGCAGCGTTGTGCGTGCTGCCCGGCGCGGCCGCCGCACAGGCCTGGCCTGACAAGCCCATCCGCGTCATCGTGCCGTACGCGGCCGGACAGGGCGCTGACCTGCTGGCGCGCCTGGTGTTCCAGGAACTGGGCAAGCGCCTGAACCAGCCCATCGTCATCGAGAACCGGGCCGGGGCCGGCGGCAACATCGGGTCCGCGGCGGCGGCGCGCGCGCCCGGCGACGGCTACACCTTCCTGTTCGGCACCAACGCCACCAACGCGGCCAACGAATTCCTCTACGCCAATCCGGGCTACGACGCCGCGGCCGATTTCTCGGGCGTGGCCATGATAGGGCTGCTGCCGATGGTGATCTGCACGTCCGATACGGACCTGCCAGCCAACAGCGTGCCCGCGCTGATCGACCGCGCCCGCGCCAGGCCCAATGCCTTGAACGTGGGCTTGCCCAGCACGACCGCGCAGGTCGTGTTCGCCGAATTCGTGAAGTCCGCGCAGGCGCCGCTGTTCGCGGTCAAGTACAAGGCGTCCGGCCAGTCCCTGACCGACACGATGGGCGGGCAGATCCCGCTCGTCATCGACACCGTCACCGCCGCGCGTCCCTACCTGGCCAGCGGCAAGCTGCGCGCGGTGGGCATCACGTCGCTGAAGTCCAGCGACATGCTGCCGGGCGTCAAGTCCGTGGCGGAGCAGGGCGTGCCGGGCTTCGACGTGGTGGCCTGGGACGCGCTGTTCGCGCCGCGCGGCACGCCGCCGAAGATCGTAGACGAGCTTGGCGAACACATCCGCCATGTGCTCGAACAACCCGAGATGCGCCGCAAGATGCTGGACATCGGTGTCGAGCCGCTGGTGATGCCGCCCGCGCAGTTGGACGCCTTCGTCAAGGACGAGCGGCAGAAGTGGGGCGCCATCATCAAGGCGGCTGGAATCCGTATCGAATAACGCGCCGGACAGGCCGCAGGGCCGCCGGGTTTTTTTTAAGTCCGTGAAGAATGCATTCTGCATTCTAATTGTGAGTAAAGGAGCTGCAAGTGAGCAATGTCATGACTCTTCCCCAAGCCGATGTCGGAAACGCGCCTGCCGAAGGCCGCATCACGGACGAGGCCGTCGCCGCCGCCCGCGCCATGATTGGCCTGCATCTGCGGCCCGAAGGGCCCTATCTGCAGGACGCCACCGCGGACACCCTGCGCAACTGGTGCAACGGCATCGGCGACCTCAACCCGCTGTACCGAGACACGGGCTACGGCGCGGGCACACGCTACGGCACGATCCTCGGCCATCCCATGTTTCCGATGGCATTCGGCTGGCTGGGCCGCACGCGCTGGGGCCTGCCGGGCGTCCATGGCTTCTATGCCGGCAACGACTGGGAGCTGTTCCGCCATGTGCGTCCCGGCGACCGCATCACCGCGATCGAACGTGTCGTGGGCGTCGAAGAAAAGGAAAGCAAGTTTTCGGGCCGCCTGGTGCTGCAGTACGTGGAAGCCAGCTACTACAACCAGCGCGGTGAACTGGTCGCGCGCGCCCTGGGCACATGCACCCGCCATGAGCGCAAGGCTGCGCGCGAAACTGGCAAGTACAAGGAAATCGTCCAGCACGAATACTCGGACCAGGAGCGCGACCGCATCGACCAGATGGTGCTGGACGAGCCCAAGAACATCCGCGGCGCCAACGTGCGCTACTGGGAAGAAGTGCAGGAAGGCGAGGAACTGCCGACCATCGCGCGCGGTCCGCTGTCGCTGATGGACACGATGGGATTCCTGGTCGGCTGCGGCCGCGGCCATACCCACGGCGTGGTGCTGCAGGCAGCGGTCAAGCATCCGGGCCACTTCTTCCGCAACCCGGAAGCGGGCGGGGGCGTGGAATACACGGGGATCGGCCATCACCGCGAATCGGTGGCCAAGGAAGTCGGCGTGCCGGGAACCTACGACTACGGCCCGCAGCGCTCGTCGTGGATGTGCTCGCTGGTCACCAACTGGATGGGCGACGCCGGCGTGATCAAGCGCGTGCGCACGGAAATGCGCCGCTTCAACATCATGGGCGACACGACGTTCTGCAAGGGCAAGGTGGTGCGCAAGTACGTGAAGGACAACACCGGGCTGGTGGACATCGAACTGGCTGCCGAGAACCAGCGGGGCGAACTGACCACGCCGGGGATCGCCACCGTGGCCCTGCCGTCGCGCGACGTGCGGCTGCCGGCGTTCCTGGATGGTTCGGGCGTCGACCTTGAACTGCCCGTGACCCGCTGATCCGGCCCGCGGCCGCAACCTAGCAAGAAGGCTCCTATGCAGTCCAACGAAACGCCACAAACCGCCATGCTGCCGTTATCCGGATGCCGCGTCCTGGAGCGTTCGGACACGGTGGCGGCCGCCTATGCCGGACGGATGCTTGCCGCGCTGGGCGCGCAGGTCGTCATGCTGGAGCCCCCAGGGGGCTCGCGGCTGCGGCAGGCGCCGCCGCTGATCGACGGCGGCGAGAGCGCGCTCTTTGCGTATCTGGCCGTGGGCAAGCGCAGCCTGGCGGCGGATCTGTCGACGCCGTCCGGCCGTGCGCTGCTCGAGCGCGAGCTGGCGTGCGCCGACATCCTGATCGACGACACGCCGGTGCGCGAGCGCGAAGCGCTGGGCCTGTCGCCGCAGGCGGTCAGCCGGCTGCGGCCGGACCTGGTCCACGTCAGCGTCCTGCCGTTCGGGGCGGCGGGTCCCAAGGCCGATTGGGATGGCGACGAGGTCAACCTGCTGCACGCGGGCGGGGAAGGCTTCCTGCTACCCAACGGCCTGTCGCACGAACTGTTCCCGGACAGGCCGCCCCTGAAGATCTACGGACACTTCGGCGGCTACCAGGGCGGGGCGATGGCGGCCTTCTGCGCGTTGTCCGCCTGGTGGGCCGTGCCTGCCGCCGGCGGGCAGTACGTGGACGTATCGGTGCAGGACGCCGTGCTGTCGGTGGGCGCCTTCGCGCTGCAGCGCCTGGGCGACGGGTCGCTGGAACACCGGACCAGCCGGCGCTTCCGCTACGGCGGCGTGTTCGAGGCGCAGGACGGCTTCATCGAATTGCTCACACTGGAGGACCGGCAGTGGGCGTCGCTGGTGCAATTGCTGGGCAGTCCCGCGTGGGCGGCGGATCCTGGGTTGGGGGACCCGCTGGAGCGCAGCCGCCGCGGCGACGAGATCAATGGCCACATCCGCGAATGGATGGCGCGGCATCCGGTCGAGGACATCGTGCGGCGCGCGCAGGAACTGGGCGTGCCGGCGGCCAAGTACCGTCTGCCCGCCGAAGTGGTGGATGGCGAACAGGAGCGCGCGCGCGGCCTGTTCGCGCCGGCCGAGCTGGCCAGCGGGCAAGAGGCCGGCATCCTGGTCGCGCCCTTTCAATTCCGTTGCACGCCCTTGCCCAGGAAGGGACGCGTCCCGGCCCTGGACGAGATGGCGCAGGAGGCATCCGCATGACGCAGTCCGACAACTCCAGCGCGGGCAAGGCCCGCGCGCTGCGGGCGCCGCTTGCCGGCGTGCGCATCGCCGACTTCACGATCCACGCGGCGGGCCCGTTTTGCACGCACCTGCTGTCGCAGCTGGGCGCCGAGTGCATCAAGATCGAAAGCCTGACGCGGCCGGACGCTTTCCGCAAACCGCATGCGGTGTATGGCCGCATGTCCGCGGCGACGTTCGACCAGGTGTCGGCCAACAAGCTGTCGGTGCGCCTGAACCTGAAGCAGCCCGAGGCGGTGGCGCTGGCCAGGAGGATCGTCGCGCTGTCCGATGTGGCGGCAGAGAGCTTCCGGCCCGGCGTGATGAAGCGCCTGGGCCTGAGCTTCGACGATCTGCGCCAGGTCAAGCCCGACCTGGTGCTGCTGTCCCTGTCGTCCTGCGGTCAGAGCGGGCCGGATTCGCACTTTGCCGGCTACGCGCCGCTGTTCGGCGCGTGGGGCGGCCTGGGGTGGATGAGCGGCTACAGCGACGGCCCGCCCGTCGAGATGCGCCATGTGATGGACCACGCGGCGGGCGCGCACGCCGCCCTGGCCACGGTGGCCGCGCTGAACCAGCGGCGCCGCACCGGCCAGGCCCAGCATGTGGACCTGGCCGCGCGCGAAGTGGCTTCGGCCATGATCGGCGATGCCCTGGTGCTGGCCAGCCTGGGCATTGTCCCGGAGCGTCCCGGCAATGCGGACCTGGCGATGTCGCCCCATGGCGTCTATCCCACCGCGCAGCCCGACCGCTGGCTGACGCTGGCCATACGGACCGATTCGCAGTGGCGGACGCTGGCGCGCGAGCTGGGCCAGGACGGCGCGGATCTTCCCTTTGCGGCCGCCTCGGCGCGCCTGGATAACCGGGCCGAGGTAGACCGTCTGGTCACGCAATGGCTGGCGTCCCGCGACGCCGACGCCACCGCGCAACGGCTGCAGCAGGCCGGCGTGTGCGCGCACGTGTCATGGACCATGCAGGACATCGCGTCGGACCCGCATCTGCGCGCGCGCGGCGCCGTCACCACCGTGGAGGCGCCGGGCATTCCAGCCCGCCTGGCGGTGGGCGCGCCGGCCCGGTTCAGCGGGTCGGACCAGATCGGAATCCGGCGCTTGACGCCCGCGCTGGGCCAGGACGAGGATTACGTCTTCGGCGAGCTGCTTGGGCTGGACAGGGCCCAGCGCGCGGACCTGGAAGCGCGCGAGGTGATCCTGTGACGCCTTGCTTGCGCCGGCCGGCTCTCCCACATTTCCCGACATTGCATTGATGTCGCCTCAACACCTGAATGTTTTAAGGAACACCCGATGAAAGACGCCATCTATCTGGTGCTGGACATGGAAAACGACCTGGTCCATGCGGACGGACCCAACGGCCGCGCCGCCTACGGCGAGCAGGTGCGCAGCCGAGGCATCCTGGAAAACACGCGCCGCGCCGTCGACAAGGCGCGCGCCGCGGGCCTGCACATCGGTTTCGTGCGCGTGGGCTTTTCGCCCGACTACCGCGAATGCCCGCCCAATTCGCCCATCTTCTCGGGCGCGCGCAAGAACGGCATCTTCAAGCTGGGCGAATGGGGCACCGAAGTGCATCCCGACCTGGGCCGTCAACCGGGCGACTTCGATATCGTCAAGCACCGCGTCAGCCCCTTCTACAGCACCAGCCTGGAAGCCATCCTGCGGGCGAACGGAATCAAGCGGATCTACTGCTCGGGCATCTCCACCAATGCCGTAGTGCAGGCCACCGTGCGCGATGGCCACGACCGCGACTACGAGATGGTGGTGCTGGAAGACGCATGCTGCGGCTTGACCGCCGAAGAACATGACAACGCGATCAAGAGCCTGCAGCGCTTCTGCCGGATTACCAATTCCCAAGACGTCGTCTTCGAGTGAGCTCCCCGTGAAACGACCCGCCCGCAGCTTGCTGTTCGTTCCGGGAGACCGTCCCGAGCGCTACGCCCGCGCCGCCGCCAGCGGCGCGCACGAGGTCATTGTCGACCTGGAGGACGCCGTTGCGCCCGGCGCCAAGGAACAGGCCCGTGCCGACGCGCTGGACTGGCTGGCCTCGGGCGTCCGGGCCTACGTGCGCATCAACCCCGCCGATACGCCCTGGCACGAGGACGATCTGGCGGCGCTGCGCAGGGCGCCGGCGGCCGGGGTCATGCTGCCCAAGGCGGATCCGGCTTCACTCGCCCGCGTGCTGCAGGCCTTGCCCGGGCGGCGGGTCATCGCGCTGCTGGAGACGGTTGGCGGCTACATGGACCTGCCGGCGCTTGCCCGGCTGCCGGGCCTGGAGCGCATCGCCTTCGGCAGCGTCGACTTCGCCATGGACAGCGGCATTGCCGACGAGGCCGACGCAATGACCGCGATACGCACGGGGATCGTGCTGGCGTCCCGCCATGCCGGCCTGGCGCCGCCCGTCGACGGCGTCAGCCTGGAATTCACCGACCCCGCGCGCATGCGGTCCGACGCCGTCCGGGCCAGGCAGCTCGGATTTGGGGGCAAGCTGTGCATCCATCCGCGCCAGGTCGAGCCGGTAAATGCCGCCTGGCTGCCGACCGAGGCGGAGCAGGGCTGGGCGCGGCGGGTGCTGGCCGCCTTCGAGGCCAGCGGGGGCGGGGCCACCGCCGTGGACGGGAAAATGATCGACAAGCCCGTCGTCGAGCAGGCGCGGCGCATCGTCGCCGAATCCCCGGGTGCGGCCATGGCTTAACGGTTAGAATCACGCCCATAGGGGCTTCGCGGCCTGCAAGCAGGTTTATCCGGTTCGTCCGGGCCACTCAGGCTTACTAGATGGAATACCGAACAAAAGAGGAACAGGTCGCCGACTATCTGCGCGAGCGCATCATCTCGGGCGTGTTTCCCCGAGGCTCGCGCCTGAAGCAGGCCGAGATCGCCGAACAGCTGCGCCTGAGCATCACGCCCGTGCGCGAGGCATTGAAGCTGCTCGAGGCCGAAGGCTACATCAGCGGGGATTCGTACCGGGGCGCCCGCGTCGTTCCGTTCGACGCGGGCGCGTCGGCTGAAATCCTGCAGCTGCGACTCTTGCTCGAGTCCCAGCTCGTGCGCGCCGCGATCGAGCGCATCACCACAAAGGACATCGCCGAACTGCGCGTCCTGGCCGACGACTTCGCCAAATCGTTCGAAAGCGGCGACCGCGCCACCGCGCGCGGCGTCAACTACCGCTTCCATCGCCAGCTCTACGACATCGCCCAGTTGCCCCAGACCCTGCACTTCGTGCAGATCCTGTGGGCGCGCTACCCGTTCGACCTGATCAATTCCGCCTCCGGCCGCGGCGAACACGCCGTGCGCGAACACGAAGAAATCCTGCAGGCCTTCGCCTCCGGCGACGCTTCCGCCGCCATGCTGGCCATGCGCAAGCACATCGAGTCCGGCTGGACGGTGCTGAAGTCGCTGAGCGACTCCGCGCAGGCGGAGTAAGGGCGCTTCAGGCGCCGTCTCCTCCTGTTGCCGGCCCTAGCCGATCACGGATGACGTGCCGCGCACATTCACCGGCGAACCCGGCTCCGCCGTGAATTCCACCTCGATCCGGCAGGGCTGTCCCATGTCCACGCCCTGCATGATCACGATTTCGCCGTGCTTGACCCGGCCCAGGTCGCGCAGCATGCCGGCAAAGGCCGCCGCAGCCGCGCCGGTCGCGGGATCTTCCAGGACGCCGCCGATCGCAAACGCGTTGCGCGCGTGGAACAGCGTTTCGCTCTGGCAGAACACGAAAGCGACCGTGCCGATGCGATGGGCCTGCATGAAGCGCCGCCCCTGGTCCAGGTCGTAGTCCAGGCGCGCCAGCGTGGCGCGTGAACGCAGCGGGACAATCAGGTGGTCAAGCTCCGCGTTGGCCATGCAGGGCGCAAGCGTGGGATCCAGGTCGTCCGCCGCGTAGCCAAAGAGGTCCAGCGCTTCCTTCAGCAGTTCGGGGCTGGCGGCTGCGCTGCGCGTGGGCGGCGAGCGCAGCACGCTCACCCATTCGCCACCGCGCTTTTCAGCCGAGACTTCGATTTGGGCGTTCGCCAGGGCCAGCGGATATCGGGCCGGGCCGAAAGTCTGTCCAAGCACCGCGCCCAGCGCGATGGTCGCATGCCCGCAAAACGCGACCTCGGCTTCGGGCGAGTAATACCGGGTGCGCCACGCGCCATTGCCGTCGGGACACGAGAAGACCGTTTCCGAATAGCCAACGTCAGCCGCCACTCGCTGCATTTCATCGGGCGGGGGGAGTTGATCGGCAACAACGACGCCGGCCGGATTTCCGCCCTGGCCCTGGCTGGTGAATGCTGCAATCCGGTGAATGTGCATAAGGAGTTCTCTCTTGTCCTGATGGTGCGGTTGAACATAGTAAGGCAGCCTGTTGATTCATCGCCTGCCCGTTTCAGGCATAGGCCAGTCCCAGTCCCAGTAGCGCCGCGGCCGCGGCCAGAATCCGGAGCCGCCGCGGCGCATAGCTGAGCGTCAGCGTCGTCAGGATCGCGCCGCACGACAGCATGCCAAGCCAGACCAGCGCCGCCACGGCGACGCCCCAGGCCTGCAGGCAGGCGGCCATCCCCACAAGCGCCAGCAGCGCGGCGCTCAGGCGCAAGCCGAACCTGAGTCCTGGCGTTGTTGTATCGCGGCCGGTCGCCTGCGCCTGGTGCCTGTCCATGGCCAGCGCCAGGCAGGCGAAGGCGGCGAAGGCCAGCGCCAGCGCGGCCAGGGCTGCAAAGGTGGTGCTCATGCCGCCCCCAAGGTCCAGGCCAGCGCCGTCAGCCCGGCAATGCAGGCCAGCAGCCAACGCCACGCGCCGGGCGCCGCAAACACCCACAGGGCCGCCACCGCATAGATCAGGAAGCTCAGCAGGCTGGCCACGACCACGCCGATGGCCGGGCTGGCAAGACCGCCCAGCGGCAGGGCCCGGGCCAGCACGATGGCGCCCACGGTCGCCAGCGCGTAGCCGCCCGTCACTGCGCACAGCACGCGTCCCAGTACGCGCCAGCGATAGCCGCGCGGGGCGGCGGCCGTGCGCCCCGGCCTGGGTACGGTCCACGCGCCCGCGCGCAATCGCCAGGCCAGCACAGCCAACAGGCCGCCGAACACCATGATGGTGGACTCCACCATCGCGGCCTGCCAATCACCGGCGCGCGCATAGGCCAGCGCATGCTGCCTGGTGGTCAGCACGTTTGTCGCGGGCAGCAGCAGGCACAGCAGCGCGGCGCAGGCGAACTGCTCGAACCAGGCGCGCTGCAGCGGCCGCACGCAGGCGTGCGTCAGGCTCGCAAGCCATGCCAGGAAGAAGGCGGTGATTTCCCAGGCGTCGCGGCCGGGCTGCGCCGCGGGGATGAAGCGGTTGGCGTGGAAGTAGACGATGCAGGCCAGACAGGCGCCCGCGATCGCCGCCACGTTGAGCGATTCGGCGATGCGGTAGAACGCCGGCGTGCCTGCGCCGAACTCGCCCAGCCCTTTGTTGCGCCGCTTAATCGTGTAGAGCACCGCGCCCGTCGCCATCATCAGCGTGCCGGCCAGTCCGCAAATGAAATACAGCCATTTGATGGTCCAGCCGCCATAAGACGCCACATGCAGACGCTCCATCACTTCATGCGCCGCGTCGGCCGGCTGGCTGCCAGCGGCCAGATGCAGCGACGAAAACGCGCCGGTCGCGCCGTCGAACACGGCGC
The DNA here is from genome assembly GCF_000236785.1 of Achromobacter arsenitoxydans SY8. GTDB lineage: Bacteria > Pseudomonadota > Gammaproteobacteria > Burkholderiales > Burkholderiaceae_B > Achromobacter > Achromobacter arsenitoxydans. Next base: position 20,934 of record NZ_AGUF01000045.1, read on the forward strand.
GGCCGGTCGGGCTGCTGATCTGGCGTATCGCCATCGCGGCATCGGGCCGGCCATACACGCTGATGCGCTCCCGGGGCTGGCCCGGACGTTCCACCATGATCATGCGCGCCGGGCTGGCCAGCGCCGCTTGCGCCGCATGCAGCAGCACGCCCAGTTGCTGGCGCGCCGGCAGGCTGGCGTCGAGCGGCGGGCGCGCCGGCAGCGCAGCGGACCCGGCTTGCGAGGCCCTTTCTGCAAGCTCCGCCTGCCAGCGCGCCGCGCCTTGCTCGCCGTACACTGCGCGCAGCGGACCCGGCATGTAGCTGGTGTAGAAGATTGCCAGCCCGGTGTAGGCAATCATCAGCTGGAACGGCAGCGTCAGCACGGCCGACGCATTGTGGCCATCCAGCCAGGCGCGCTGGCCGCGGCCCGGGCGGAACGTGAAGAAATCCTTGAAGATGCGTTTGTGCACCACGATGCCCGACAGCAGTGCCGCCAGCATGCCCATCGTCAGCAAGCCCACCAGCCAGAACCCGAACGTGCCGGCATGCAGGGTGTAGTGCAGCGTCATGAAATGGCGCCCGCCTTCGGTCTTGCGTCCCCAAGGCTGGGGCAGCAGGGCGCCGTCGCGCGGATCCATCGCGGCCTCGTGCGTGGCGCCGGCGGCAGTGCGCCAGACCAGCCGCATCGCCTGCTCGGGTTCTGCGGGCAACTCGATGCGCCAGAAGCGCGCGTTGGCCTCTTGCCCGGCAAGAAAGCGCGAGGCCGCGGCCAGCACCGTCTCTTGCGGCAGCGCCGCCGACGTCGCGGGCAGGGCGGGTTCGGCCGTCATCCAGCGCGAGATCGGCGCGCGGAAAACGCTGATGCTGCCCGCCAGGAAGATCAGGCACAGCAGCCAGGCGCACACCAGTCCGAACCAGGTGTGCAGCCAGCTCATGCGCTGGCGCAGACCTCCCTTCATGGTCAGAATGTGCCGCGCAGCGTCAGCATGACATTGCGGGGATCGCCGTAATGAATGCCGTTGACCAGGTTGCCGACTGCGCTGTAATAGGTCTTGTCGAAGAGGTTGTTGACGTTGACCGTGGTAGCCCAGTTGCGGTTGATCTGGTACTTCGCATAGGCGCTCCACACCGCGCGTCCGCTGGCATGCACGGTGGTGGCGCCGATCTGGCGCGACTGCCCGCTCTGCGCATTGACGCCGCCGCCCACCGTGAAGGCGCTCCAGTCGCCCGGCAACTGGTACGTGGTCCAGAGCCGGAAGATGTGCTTGGGCGTATACCATGCGAACGCCTGGCCTTCGCTGTCCTGGTCCTTCAGGTACTTCGTCGTGTTGAACGTGTAGCCGGCATAGAGATTCCAGCCGCGCGTCAGCTCGCCGCTGATTTCCGCATCGAAGCCCTGGCTGCGCACCTTGCCTGCATCGGTGTAGCAGAAATAGCCGGCGGCGCAGGTCGGGCTGGTGTTGAAATCGACCTGGGCGCGGTTGTTCTGATTGATGCGGAATAGGGCGAAGGCGGTATTGATGCGCCCGTCCAGCAACTCGCCCTTCAATCCCAGTTCATAGCTTTCGCCGACGATAGGCTTGAGCGACTCTCCCGCCGCATTCACCTCGCTCTGCGGCTGGAAGATGTCGGTGTAGCTGACATACGTGGTCCATTGCGGCGACAGGTCGAACATCAGGCCGGCATAAGGCGTGAAGTGGGTGTTGGCTTGCTTGGTCTGACCGTTGACGAGCTGGCCGGCGGTAGTCGTGTCAGTCGTCCAGATCCGGTTGGAGCGGCTGAATCGGCCGCCCAGCACCAGCTTCAAGGGATCGGCCAGCTGCAGGCGCGTCGTACCGTAAAAGCCCAGCTCGCGGTTCGAGCCGATGCGCACTTCGTCGGTGCCCGCGCGGATGGCGGCCGTGGAAGGCTCCGGCAGGTCCGGATTGAAGTTGAATGCATTAAAGGTCGCGTAATTGACCAGGTACGCGTACGAAGTGTCGATCTTGCTGTGCCCGTAGTTGGCGCCCACCACCACATCGTGTGTGCGGCCGAACGCCCGGAACTTGCCGGTCAGGTTCGCGTCCACGCCCGAGGTGTCGATGTCGGCCACCGTCCTGGCCACGCTGACGGTCGCCATCTGGGTCGCCGGATTCACCGCGCGGCTCGACGCGGTGTACTTCAGATACTGGCTTTCCTGCACGTAGGCGCCAGTCATCTTGAAGCGCCAGTCGTCATTGAACGCATGCGTGAAGTCGGCGTAGAAGCCCTGGTTCGACGTTTCCTGCCGGTTCCAGTTCGCGCCAAAGCTGGTGGACCGCTTGAAGCCCACCTCTTCGCCGTTGCTGTAGCGCGGCAAGCCAGAGATCGACGGGCGGCCGCGCAGGTCTTCGTAGCTGTATCCCAGGTTCACCTGCGTGCGCGGCGAGAAGTCGTATTCGAGGGTTGCGTAGACGGTGGTGTTCTTCATGTCCACCCGGTCCACGAACGAACGGTCGTCCTGGCGGTCGATCAGGGCGCGGCCGCGCAGGCTGCCGTCTTCGTTCAGCAAGGCGCTGCCGTCGACCTGCATGCCGTAGCGGTCCCAGCTTCCCGCCGTGGCCTCGACCATGACGCGGTCTTCCTGCAACGGGCGCTTGCGCACCAGGTTCACCGCGCCGCCCGGCGAACCCGAACCTTGCAGCAGGCCGGCCGCGCCGCGCAGCACTTCGACCCGGTCATAAAACGCGGTGCCGCCTGAATAGTTGCTGGCGCGGCCATACATGCTGCGTTCCAGCGGCACGCCGTCGTACTGGATCACGCTGTTGTTGAAACCGCGCGAATAGATGTACTTGCCGCCCTGAGGGCTCTGCTGCAGGGTCACGCCCGTGGTGTTCTCCAGCGCGTCGTACACCGACGTCAGGTTCTGCTCGTCCAGGCGCTGGCGGGTCACCACGCTGACGGACTGCGGAATATCGCGCAACTGCTGCTCGCCCTTGCCGATCGTCACCGCCGACGTCGTATAGGACCCGGTGCCTTCGGTCATCAGGCGGTATTCCTGCCCGGTCACCGTAACGGGTTCGAGCAGGGTCGCGCCGCCGCCGGGCTGGGGCCGCACGGCATAGCCGCCGCTCGACAGCCTGACCGCCTCGAATCCGGTGCGAGCCAGCAATGCGCTCAGGCCGCGCCGGATGGTCCAGCGCCCCTGCAGGCCCTCGCTGCGCAGCCCGCTCACCTGCGCGGCGTCGAACGACACATTCACGCCGGCGGCGCGGGCGAACTGGTTCAGCGCCTGGTCCAGCGGACCGGCTTCGATCACGAAGGTGTATTCGGCGTCTTGCGCGGCCACAGCGCCCTGCGCCTGGACGTCAGGGGCGACAAAGCCCAGGGCGGCGCCGCACAGCAGGCCGGAAAGAACAGTGGACAACACGGTCGGAACGGGCGTCAGGCGCGCCGTCCTGGAGGTACGAGCGAGGGTCATTGCGAAATCTTGTTAGGCCAGGTTGAAAGGTGTCTTTCCCTGTAGGCCGGTCGAAAACGCAAATCCCCTCACTTTTCTTGAAAAAAAACCGTGGCCGCCGCGGAGCCGGGTGGGCAAGGGCTTCAGACGGGCCCCACCGCAACCCAGTAGCGGGTGAAGTAGCGCAGCCGGATCGGCAGCGTCTGGGCCAGAAATTCCAGCGCCCGGTCGGTGTCGTTCACATGGTAGGTGCCCGACACCCGCAGATTGGCCACTTTCGGCGCGCAACTGATGCGGCCGCGGCGATAGCGCGCCAGTTCCGCCAGCAGGTCCGCCAGCCTCATGTCCTTGCCTTCGATAGCGCCTTCCAGCCAGGCATCGGCGGCCATGGCGGGCTGGCTCATCAGGCGGGCGCCCAGGCGGTCCAGCCGCCCCGCCTGGCCTGCCTCGGCGATGACCGGGGCCGCGCCGTCGGCGGGCCGCAACGCGACCGCATGCTCCTGCACGCTGATCCGGGCGCAGTCGTCATCCAGGCGCACCACGAAGCGCGTGCCCAGCGCCTGCACCGCGCCGTAGGGCGTGCGCACCAGAAACGGCCGTTTGACGGGCGATGCCGCGTCGGCGCCAGTCCGGATGGAAATTTCGCCGCGATAGAGCACCAGCACGCGTTCGTCGCCTTCCATCCGCACGCCCACCGCGCTGTCGGTGTTCAGCGCCAGCAAGGTGCCGTCGGCCAGCGTCAGCCGATCGCGCCCACCGACGCCGGTGCTGACATCGGCCAGAACGCGCTGCCAGGGCGTGTGCTCGCGCACCGCCCAGCCCGTGCCCGCCACGCCGCCCAGCAGCAGCATGCCCTTGAGCATGGCGCGGCGCTGCTGCCGCCGCGCGCCGTGCGCGGTCCCCATGGCGGTAAGCGTGTCCAGCGCCAGCGCCTGCGGCACGGCCGTGAAGTCGGCGTTCAGCGTCTGCATGCGCGCCCAGGCGCGCTCATGCGCGGGCGCCGCGCGGCGCCAGCGCTCGAAGGCCGCACAGGTGTCGGGATCGGGCGAGCCGAAGTTCAGCTTGACCGACCAGGCGATGGCCTCGTCGACCACCGCGGAAGGAATCGCGGCGGCCTCGCTCACGCGTCACCGAACCGGTGGGCATAGCATTGCCGCAGGCCCGTCGCCACGTAACGTTCGGCGGTGGCCAGGGATACGCCCAGACGCTCGGCAATCTGCGGGCAGCGCATGCCGTCAAGCTGCGCCCACAGAAAGGCCTGGCGCACCTTGGGTTTCAGGGAATCCAGCATTTGGTCGATCTTGATCAGCGCCTCCAGCACCAGCATCCGGTTCTCGGGCGAGGGCGCCAGTTCTTCGGGCGTGCGCGCCAGCACGTCAAGCCAGGCGCGCTCCAGCTCGCGGCGGCGCCAGTGGTCCACCAGCAGGCCGCGGGCGATCGTGCTCAGATAGGCGCGCGGCTCGCGCGTTTCGATCGCCGCCGGCCGGCCCAGCAGGCGGACGAACACATCGTGCGCAAGGTCGGCGGCCTCGAAGGAATTGCCCAGTTGCCGGCGTATCCAACCCCGCAGCCATCCGTGGTGGTCGGCATAGAGCGTCTCGACTTGGACTTGCTTCGTGGGGGACATCGCAGACGTTTGCAAATGATAATTATTCTTTATTGTAGAGAACAGCCATGGCGCAGGCAAGATGCGGACG
>NZ_AGUF01000044.1 GCF_000236785.1 Achromobacter arsenitoxydans SY8
GCCGGCGAGCTGGACTATCCGCCTCCCCTGAACACGCAAAGCACGGTGACGCGCGCCCAAGTGCAGCAGGAATTGGCCGCCGCCCGCGCCAACGGCGAACTGGAGTACGGCGAAGAAGGCTACGCCGCCACCGCGTTTGCCCATGCCGGCGACAAGACCCGCGCCCAGGTTCAGAAAGAGCTGGCCGCCGCGCGCAACCAAGGCCTGACCGACAGCGGCGAGCTGGACTATCCGCCCGTGCAAGGCTAAGCAGATGGCAGTCAATGCGGACCCCGGGGGGCGGGATCTTTCCCGGCCGGGGTTCGCAGGCAGTTCGGGCCACGCCAGATGGATACCCCGAGGTATCCCGTCAGGGCCGATCCCGATGACGAACCGACCTATTAGTAGGTAATATTCAGCCATGGACACCCCGACTTCCAACACCACTCGCGAACTGCTTCTGGCGCACGCCGAGAAGCTGATCCGCACGCGCGGATGCAATGGCTTCAGTTACCGCGACCTGGCTGAGCACGTGGGCGTCAAGACGTCCAGCATCCATTACTACTTTCCGGGCAAGGACGACCTGCTGTACGAGGCGGTCGAAGCCTACAGCTCGCGCGCGCTTGGCTCGGTGCGCGCCATTGATACCTCGCTGCCCGCGCAGGCGCAGCTTGAGGAATACCTGTCGATGATGGAAACGCGCGCCTGCGGCGCCGGAGAGCTCTGCCTGGGCGGCATGCTTGCCGCCGACATCATGAGCCTGTCCGATCGCGTGCGCGGGGCATTGCAGGGATTTTTCCGTGCCCATGAGGCCTGGCTGGCCCGGGTTCTGGCGGAAGGCGCCGAGCAGGGCACGCTGAAGTTCTCGGGCACGCCCGAGGCGGCGGGCCGGGCGGTGTTCGCCACCGTGCAGGGCTGTCTGCTTGTGTCGCGGCTGTTCCAGCAGCCGCCCGCGCTGTGCGAGGCGATCAGCGCGCTCTACGTCGAGTGCGAAGGCAAGACCGAAAAATCCGCCTGACGCGCGCTGCGCCGCCGCCCGCGCCTATTCGCCATACGGCCGCCTTGCGCACGCAGGCGGCCGTTGTCATTGGGGCCCCGAATGCGAGCGTCAGCCGGCGCTCAGGCCAGCGCGCGCGCCATGTCCGTGCTGGTGCGCTCCTGTACGCCGAGGTCGCGCATGCGCTGCAAGAAGGCCGCCTGCGCGGGGGCGAAGCCGGCGACCGGGCTCATGCAGTCGGTCAGCACCACGATGCGTGACAGATTGCCGCCAGGCAGGTGTTCAGCCAGGTGCTCGACGGTGGCCTTGACGCAGTGGCTGCCGGCTTCGCCCGCGACGAGGATGAGGTCGGCGCGGTCCAATGCGTCGAGCAGGCTGCGATTGAGCTGGCTGCGGGGATCGTCGGGGTCCGGCACTTCGGCCATCAGCGCGCTGTAGTGTTCGGTCCAGGGGTTGGCGCCCTTAGGCACCTTGCGGACGATGAACTGGCGTTCTTCCTCCCAGCGGCCATACGCGGCCCGCACATCCGCGTGCACGTTGTGGCCCCAGGTGCCGATTTCGCAATGCACCGGCCATGCCATCAGGGTGTAGCGGCCGCGGGCCTCGAGTTCATCCAGATAGGAAAGCGTGCGCGGCAGGTCGTCGTCGTGCCGCGGCACGAATTCTCCCGCGCGCACCTGCGCCGCCGTGATGGGCGTGAACGGCGCCACGGACTCGTCGTTGTCCGCCCGCCAGAAGGTCGGGTGCGCAATGTCCAGCCGATGGTGTGAATCCAGCGTCACGGTGATGGAGGTGAGGGCGTGGGCCGTTGCGTCGATGAAGCTGGCCAGCCGCAGCATGTCGGCGTGCGCGCCGGCGACAGGAAGCGCGGGCTGGACGGCAAGTCCGGTCAGCGGGTCCCGGGGCAGATAGGCGTCGGGCAGATCGCAAAAATCGTTTTGCGGGTCGACGATCAGCAGATGAATGGAACGCGGCATGGAGTGGCAGGCAAGAATGCGGAACAGGGATCGGGGCGCGGCCGTTCATCAGATCATGTCGCGCGAGTCGATTCAGCGCGTTCCGGTCCTAGAACAGCACGAGATGATCGGCGCGGTCCGGCAGTTGGCGCAGCAGCGCGCGCCATTGGCGCCAGACGATGGCCGATGCGCCAATGGCGCCTACGGGAATAAGAATCCACATGGCATGCTCCTGTCAAGATTCGCACGGCCGTGCGAAATTTAGGGGAAGAAAAGCCGGCCCAGGCCGGCGAAATGGGCGCTACCCGATGTACTTGAAACTGCGGTAAGTGGAAATCAGGCGTTCATAAGCCGCCTTCACCCGCTCGTGCGCCTTGGGATCGCGCAGAAAGCGGGCGTCATGCATCAGGCCGACCATCAGGCTGTAGACCTCGAACACCAATTGTTCTGGATCCGTGTCAGGCCGCAGATGGCCGGCCTCGAGGGCCTGGTTCACCGTGCGGACCATCGCGGCCCGCCAGCGTTTCAGATTGTGTTCCAGCACGCTGCGCAACGGAGACTCGACGTCGTCGTACTCGAACGCGCCGGCCACATAGATGCAGCCAGTCATCGTCTCAACATTGCTGGCGCGTTCTATCCACAGCGAAACCAGCGCATTCAGGCGCGGCAGGCCGCGGGGATACGCCATGGCGGGCGTGAATACCGCGTCGATGAAGCGACGGTCGTACTCGTCCAGAACAGCTTGTTGCAGGGCTTCCAGCGAGCCCACGCGCGAGAACACCCCGCTCTTGCTGATGCCCAGCCGCTTGGCGACCTGGCCCAGCGAGAGGCTTTCCATGCCTTGCGCCGCGGCCATGTCCAGCGCCGTGTCCACAATGGCTGCCAAGGTGAGTTCGCTCTTTTCGGTTTTCGCTGTCATGAGGCGAATTTAGCACGATCGTGCGAAAAATGCCGGAATTTTTCACCAAAACGATGGGGACGCAACGGGCGATATGCGGGCAAAGAAAAACCGGACGGCAAGGCCGTCCGGTTCCGGGCGCCGCGAGCTGGGGCGTTCAGGCCTGGGCGGCCTTGAACTCCAGGCGGTACTTGTGCAGCAGCGGCTCGGTATAGCCGTTGGGCTGGGTCAGCCCTTCGAACACCAGCGCGCACGCCGCCTTGAATGCCAGCGAGGTGTCGAAGTTGCCCGCCATCGGGCGGTAGAGCGGATCGCCCGCGTTCTGGCCGTCGACGACCTTGGCCATGCGCTTGAAGGTCTCGGTGACCTGGTCCCGGTTGGTGATGCCGTGGCGCAGCCAGTTGGCGATATGCTGGCTGGAAATGCGCAGCGTGGCGCGGTCTTCCATCAGGCCCACGTTGTGGATGTCAGGCACCTTGGAGCAGCCCACTCCCTGGTCGATCCAGCGCACCACATAGCCCAGGATGCCCTGCACGTTGTTGTCCAGTTCTTGCTGGATGTCGGCGGCGGACCATTTGGACGGATCGCCGACCGGGACGGTCAGGAGGCCATTGAGCAGGTCGTCGCGCACGGCGTCCAGGCTGGTGCGTTCGAGTTCCTGCTGGATCGCCTGCACGTCGACCTGATGGTAGTGCAGCGCGTGCAGCGTTGCGGCGGTGGGAGAGGGCACCCACGCGGTGTTGGCGCCGGCCTTGGGATGCGCGATCTTTTGTTCCAGCATGGCCGCCATCAGGTCGGGCATGGCCCACATGCCCTTGCCGATCTGTGCGCGGCCGCGCAGGCCCGTGTCCAGGCCGACGAGCACGTTGTTGCGTTCATAGGCGGTGATCCAGGCGGTGGACTTCATGTCGCCCTTGCGCAGCATGGGGCCGGCTTCCATGCTGGAATGCATTTCGTCGCCAGTGCGGTCCAGGAACCCCGTGTTGATAAAAGCCACGCGCGAGGCGGCGGCCTCGATGCATGCCTTCAGGTTGATGCTGGTGCGGCGCTCTTCGTCCATGATGCCCATTTTCAGGGTGTTGCGCGGCACCTTGATCAGGTCTTCGACGCGGTCGAAGAGTTCGCTGGCGAACGCGGCCTCTGCGGGGCCGTGCATCTTGGGCTTGACGATGTAGACGGAGCCCGTGCGCGAATTCAGCTTGTTGTTGCGGTCCTGCAGCGCGGCCAGGCTGGTGACGACGGCGTCCAGGATGCCTTCGGGGATTTCGCGGCTGTCGCGGTCCAGTACGGCCGGGTTGGTCATCAGGTGGCCCACGTTGCGCACGAACATGAGCGAGCGGCCGTGCAGCGTGAGTTGCGAGCCGTCCGGGCGGGTGTAGCTGCGGTCGGCGTTGAGCTTGCGCGTGAAGGTCTTGCCGCCCTTGGTGACTTCTTCGGTGAGGTCGCCCTTCATCAGGCCAAGCCAGTTGCGGTAGATGTGGACCTTGTCTTCGGCGTCGACGGCGGCGACGGAGTCTTCGCAGTCCATGATGGTGGTCAGCGCGGCCTCGACGACCACATCCTTCACGCCCGCGGCGTCGGTGCCGCCGATGGCGCTGGCGCGATCAATCTGGATTTCGAAGTGCAGGCCATTGTTCTTGAGCAGGATGGCCGTGGGCGCGGAGGCATCGCCCTGGTAGCCGGCGAACTGCGCGGCCGACTTGAGGCCGGTTGCGCCATTGGCCAACGCAATGCGCAGTTGGCCGTTTTCGACGGTATAGCCGCGCGCGTCGGCATGCGAGCCCTGCGCCAGCGGGGCGGCGGTGTCGAGGAAGCTGCGGGCGCGCGCGATGACGGCGGCGCCGCGTTCAGGGTTGTAGCCCTTGCCGCTGTCGCCCGGCGTGGCCGGAATGGCGTCGGTGCCGTAGAGGGCGTCGTACAGGCTGCCCCAGCGCGCGTTGGCCGCGTTCAGGGCGTAGCGCGGATTGGACATCGGCACGACCAGCTGCGGGCCGGCCTGTTGCGAGATTTCGGTGTCGACGTTGTCGGTGGTGGCGCGCACGGCGGCCGGCTGCGGCAGCAGGTAGCCGATGCCTTCCAGAAATTTGCGGTACGCGGCCGGATCGGCGATGGGGCCGGGGTTGGCGCGATGCCAGGCGTCCAGCTCAGCCTGCAGGCGGTCGCGTTCGGCCAGCAAGGCCCGGTTCTTGGGGGCCAGATCGTGCACCAGGGCCGCGAAGCCCTGCCAGAAGCCGTCGGCATCCAGGCCGGTGCCGGGCAGCGCTTCCTGTTCGATGAATTGATTGAGATTGGCCGCCACTTGCAGGCCGTGGTGCTGGATGCGTTGAGTCATGCGGTTCTCTGGCGATGAGTAAGGCTGGCCGGCGCGGGGCGCCGGGTGGATCTGTCCAGACATCATCGTTCGGGCTTGTGCCGATGTCCATACGAAAACTTGCTGGTCATACCAGTTTATTTTTCCGGTCCTGGGCGGGATGGAAATTTTTGTGTTGTTATATCAGCCACTTACAGTGGAGTTGTCGCTCGGCACGGATTTGTATCCGTGCATGGTCATACCACTGGCACGGAGATCGCATGTACGCGGAAACAGAAGAGAAGCCCCGCCAGGTGGCGGATGAAGTCGCTGAGCGGATCGAACGCCTGATCCTGGACGGCGTGCTCAAGGCCGGGCAGGCCCTGCCATCCGAGCGGCGCCTGACCGAAAAGCTGGGTGTATCGCGCACGGCGCTGCGCGAGGGGCTCAAGCTCTTGCGGGCGCGCGAGATCATCCACACGGCGCAGGGCAAGGGCTCGTTCGTGGCGCAGATCTCGAAAGTGGATGCGGGCCCCTTGATGCATCTGTTCAATTCGCAGCCGCGAACGTTGTACGACCTGCTGGAGGTGCGTTCGCTGCTCGAGGCCGAGTCGGCCCGGCTGGCGGCCATCCGTGGCACGGAGGCGGACTTCATCATGATCCGGCGCCGCTACGACGACATGGTGGCCGCTCAGGGCGCGGCCACAGACACGGCGACGCATGCGCATCTGGACCATGCCTTTCACCTGGCCATTTGCGAGGCCTCGCACAATCCCGTGCTGGTGCATACGCTGCAATCGCTGACGGACCTGCTGCTGGGGTCGGTGTTCGCATGCGTGAACAACCTGTATCACCGCGAACCTGAGAAGCGGCAGATCGACCGCCAGCACACGCGGCTGTTCAACGCGGTCATCGCGCGCCAGCCCGAGCAGGCGCGCAAGGCCGCGGCCGATCATGTGGACAGCGTGCGCCAGAGCCTGTCGGACATCGAACAGGAAGAGCAGCGCCTGGTGCGCGCAACGCTGCGCCTGGAAGGCTGGACGTAGCGTTGCGCGCCCGGCCGCTACGCTAGCGGTCGGCCATCGCGTTGCAGGCCAGAGCGAGCGGCTTGCCCGCGTAGATCCGGCCGTAGCGGTTGTTCAGCAGGACCTCCAGGTCTATCGCTTCCTGGCCCACGAAGCCTTGCTGAGGCAACACGCCCTGCGCCACCAGGTCCAGCGCGGCGCAGATGCCCGCGGCGGTGGAAAGCTGGATGGCGCTCAGGCGGTGGCCGTCGACTTCCGCGCCGAACACGCGGATCGGATAGGACTCTTCTTCCAGACGGCCGTGGCGGTAGCCCGATGCCGAGGCCTGGATCACGATCACGTCCTGTTCGGTGGTGGGGATGGCGGATTCGAAAATGTCCTTGAGCAGGTCGCGGCGGTCGCGCAGGCGCAGGTCATTGAGAAGCAGCTTCATGATGCTGCAATGGCCGGGATAGCGCACCGACTTGTAGTCCACATTGCGCGCACGGCCCAGCAGCGTGGCGGGTAGCGTGCCCAGGCCGCCCGAGGTGTTGAAGGCCTCGTATTCCACGCCGTCCAGCGCAAAGGTTTCATAGCCTTCCAGCGCGGGCACGGTGGTGAGCTGGCCGTCGACGATGGCCTCGCAGGGATTGCAGTATTCGTTGATCAGCCCCTCGGTGCTCCACGTCAGGTTGTAGCGCAGGCTGTTGGACGGATAGCGCGGCAGGGCGCCGACGCGCATGCGCAGGTCCAGCAAGGTGTCGAAGCGGCGCGCCAGCGCATTGCCGACGATGCCGATGAAGCCGGGCGCCAGGCCGCATTGCGGCATCAACACGCTGCGGGCGTCCTGCGCCAGCGCCTGGATGGCGTGGGTGCTGGCCACGTCTTCCGTCAGGTCGAAGTAGTGGACCCCCGCCTTGGCGCACAGGCCGGCCACCGCGATGGCGCGATGGAACGGCAAGGCATTGACGACCGCGTAGGCGCCTTCGATGCAGCGCGCCACGCTGGCGTCGTCGCCGATCTGTCGGGTCTCGCAGCCCAGCCCGGCCAGCACCGCCAGGCGGCCTGCATCCTGGTCGGCGACCAGCACGGAATAGTCGCCGCTGCGCTCCAGCATCAGCGCGATGGCGAAACCGATTTTTCCGGCGCCCAGCAGAACAATGGGCTTGGTGGTGGTGGACATGGTGCGGCTCCTGCATGTGAGAGGTGGGGAAGTGGCCTCATCCTATGCGGGAGCGCTGTCGATTTGTAGAGATTAAAGTGTCGTAACGGCTGTACTTAACGTCAATACGACTTAATTTAAGGTCAAAACGTCAAACAAAAGCCCTCCGGCTTTTGGCCGGAGGGCTGGGCTGGGGCGGCCGGGGCCGGTGCGGCCCGCGGATCAGCTACCCAGGTGGGGGGGATAGTCGAGGTTGCCGAAGGTCACCAGGCCTTCAGCCTTGGCCTGCGCCAGCTGCGATTGGACTTGGCTGCGGGTCAGCGACGTGGCGGATGCCGACGCGGCGACGGGCGGGTAGTCCAGATTGCCGAAGGTGACTTCGCCGGCGTTCTTGGCTTGTTGCAGTTCGGCTTGCACTTGTTGCGAGCTCAGGCTGGACTTCTGCGCGATGGCGGCGGGGTAGCCTTCTTCGCCGAAGGTGTATTGGCCCGAGGCCTTGGCTTGTTGCAGTTCGGCCTGGACCTGGGCGCGGGTGGGGCCTTGGTCGGCTTCGGCGGCTTGAGCGCCGGCGGCCAGAACGGACATGGACAACATCAATGCGGTAGCAAGGGTTTTCATGGCAGACCTCCGATGTCTTGTGAGCTTGGGATCCGAACCGCTGGCCTGATTGCCTGGGGTTCGCTTGCTGTGTCCCGATGAGATGCATTCTGTGCTCAAAGATGCCTGGGATAAACCCTTATTACCTGAAAACATCTTTCCAAAATCAATGCTAATCCGGTTCCATCTAGCCAAATGGCGTCATGGGTGGTGATATTTCCATTGGATGACACAGGCCGCGGCCCCGGGGGCAGGCCCGGGGTCATGGATTGGGGAGCAGCGGGGCGGGGCGATGCGCGGTCTCCGCGTAAAGGCGGGACCGGCAGAGGGAGGGGAAAACGTCGTGGTGCAACCCGGGCAGGGCGCCCGGGCCGTCAGGCGATCTTCAGCGATTCAAGTCGGCAAGCGCGGCGTCGTATTCGGCCTGGGCCTCCTGCAGCTTGCGCTGGGCCTTGTCGATCTTGTCCTGCTTGCCCTTGGCGCGAGCCTCTTTCAGTTCCTGCTGGCGTTCGGCCACTTTGGATTGCTTTTCGCGGACGTCGGCTTCGCGCTGCGATTGCAGGCGGCTGTCGGTGCAATTGGCCTTGGCCTCGGCCAGGGCCTTGCGCAGACCGGCCTCGCGGCGGCTGTTGTTCTGCGCCTGGGCGGCGGCGATGTCGTTCTCGATCTGGCAGAACTTGGCGGCGCAACCACGCTGCGCGGAGCAGTCGGCGGCGGCTTGCGCCGGCAGCGCGCCAAACAGGGCGCATGCGGCGGCAGCAGTCAGGGATTTGATCAAGGCGGGCATCAGGTGTCTCCGTGGCGTATTGCGGAACCGCCATCATCACCCGAGCCGGTATTGCCTGCAATGCGCGGATTCAAGCTTGAAGCGCGCAGACGGCGGCGCGGGCGTCCCGCGGCCGCCTCGGTGGCGCAGGATCAATGGCGGCGCATCAGCGGATCAGAACGCCGGCCAGCGCGGCAACGACCAGCAGCGCGCCCAGCCACAGATTGGCGCGGAACAGCATGAAATTGCGGTCGGGCCGCTGGATGTCGAACACCTTCAATTGCCATGCCAGATGCGCGGCGACGGCGACCATGCCCGCCTGGTAGGCCCACGACAGGCCCATCGCATATCCGCCCCAGGCCCACAGCGCGACGGTGCCAAGATAGAAGCCGCCGATCCAGAGCTTGCCCTGGTCGCCAAAGCGCATGGCGGTGGAATGCAGCCCCAGGCTGCGGTCGTCGCGCACATCCACGTAGGCATAGATGCTGTCGTATCCCACCTGCCAGAGCACCGCGCCCAGCCACATGGCGATAGCGGCCAGCGGCACATGGTTCTGCGTGTCGGACCAGGCCATGAGCATGCCCCAGTTGAAGCAGATGCCAAGCACGACTTGCGGCCAGTACGTGACGCGCTTGCACAGCGGGTAGATGAAGACGAAGGGCAGCACGGCCAGCGCCAGCCAGCGGCTCATTTCGTTCAGGAAGAACAGCAGCGATCCGCAGACCAGCAACTGGCCCAGCAGGAACCACACGGCGTTCTTCATCGAAAGCTGGCCGCTGGTCAGGGGGCGGAAGCGGGTGCGCTCGACGTGCTTGTCGAAGTTGCGGTCGCACATGTCGTTGACCGTGCAGCCGATGCCGCGCATCAGCAGTGCGCCAAGCGAGAACACGATCACGCGTTGCAGGTCGGGCAGGCCGCCAGCCGCCTGGACCAGCGCGGCGATCGCGGGCAGCAGGGTCAGCCAGGTGCCGATGGGGCGATCAAGACGGCAGAGGCGGGCGTAAGGCCGCCACGACTTGGGCAGCCAGCGTTCGACCCAATCGGTGAAGACGATGTCGCTGAGGTCGGAGGGGGATGGATGCGAAGCGCTCACTGTCACAGTCAAGAATCGGTCGGGAAAGCCGACAGCATAAAACAACGGCCGGGCATTGCGCCCGGCCGCAGGCCATCGGGGGCGGGACTTTTACTCCGCCTTCAGCAGCTTGCCGAGGATGGCGATGCCGGTGCGGATCTTGTCTTCCGGCACCGTGGCGAAGCTCAGGCGCAGCGTGTTGCGCTTGCTTTCGCCGCAGTAGAACGGCGCGCCGGGCACGAACGCCACGTTCTGCGCGATGGCCTTTTCCAGCAGCTTGGAGCTGTCGATGTGCTCGGGCAAGGTCAGCCAGATGAACATGCCGCCTTCCGGCTTGGTCCAGGTGACGGTGGACGGGAATTCCTTCTGGATGGCGTCCAGCATGCACTTGCCCTGGGCGCGGTAGATCTCGCGCACGTTGGGCAGGTGCTCGGCCAGGAAGCCGTCTTTGACGATCTCGTACACGGCCATCTGGGTCAGCGTGGGCGTGTGCAGGTCGGTGGCCTGCTTGGCTTGCACCAGCTTGTTGATGAGGGCGCGGCCGCCGGCGATGTAGCCCAGGCGCAGGCCGGGGGCCAGAACCTTGGAGAACGTGCCCAGGCGCACGACGTTGGCGCCGTATTCCTTGGCCAGCGCGATCAGGCCCGGCTGCGGTTCGCCTGCGTAGCGCAGTTCGCCGTAGGGATCGTCTTCGATGATGGTCAGGTTCAGTTCCGCGGCGCGCTTGACCAGCGCGATGCGGCGTTCCAGGTTGAGCGTGCGGCCCGTGGGGTTCTGGAAGTTGGGCAGGGCGTACAGGAAGCGCGCGCCATCGGCCAGTTCAGGGGTGATGGCTTCAGGGATCAGGCCGCCTTCATCGGTGGGCACCGGGACGAAATTGGGCTGGTACAGGCTGAACGATTGCAGCGCGCCCAGGTAGCTCGGGTCTTCGACCAGCACCTTGCTGTCTTTGTCGATCAGCACCTTGCCCAGCAGGTCCAGCGCTTGCTGCGAGCCGGACACGATCAGAACCTGGTCGGGGGCGATGCTGGCGCCTGCCGCGTTCAGGTCGTCGGCAACCCATTGGCGCAGGGGCGCGTAGCCTTCGGTCGGGCCGTACTGCAAGGCCGCGCGGCCGTTGGTGGCCAATACCTTGTCGAATGCTGCACGCACCACTTCTACCGGGAAGCCGCCGGGCGCAGGCAGACCGCCCGCGAACGAAATGACTTCGGGACGCTCGGTTACCTTGAGGATCTCGCGGATGGCGGAGCTGGTGAGTTGCTGGGCGCGTTCCGAGAAGGAAAACGCAGGTTCGAAAGGCTTGTCCATGGAGTGCTTCTTGATCAAGAAGGGTGGGGGGAGTGAGGCGTTTGTTAACAAAGTATTGTCCCACACGGTAACAGCCCGGCCCCTTTAATGGCTGGAACCCCTAAAATCACCTGCATCAATAACCGCCTGTACAGTTACATTTCCCATGTTCGAAGCCGCTCCCATCGTCGCCGACTCCAAGGCCGCCCTGTACGCAGAACTGGCCGTCCAGGCGCGCGCGCTGCTGCAAGACGAGCCCGACCGCATCGCCAATGCCGCCAACTTGAGCGCGCTGGCCTATCAGGCGCTGCCCGACCTGAACTGGGTGGGGTTCTACTTCTTCGATGGCAATGAACTTGTGCTGGGCCCGTTCCAGGGCAAGCCGGCATGCGTGCGCATCCCGCTGAATCGCGGCGTATGCGGCGCGGCCGCCAGCCAGCGCCAGACGCAGCTGGTGCCGGACGTGCATGCATTTCCGGGCCATATCGCCTGCGACGCGGCCTCGCGGTCGGAAATCGTGGTGCCGCTGGTGCATCGGGGCGAACTGATCGGCGTGTGGGACGTGGACAGCCCCGTGCCCGACCGCTTCGACGAGGACGACCGCCGCGGCATGGAAGCCCTGTGCGCGGTTTTCCTGAACACGCTGGGCTGAGCGCCCGGGCGCGCCGCGTCGTCGTTGACACCGCCGCGTGCGCCCGGTAGATTTCAGCATCCGTCGCTTCATTTGCGCCTTTCATTCATGATTCATCAGGCCCACCAGACTGCTTCCCGCATCCGCGCCCTTGGCGTGGTGCTGGCTGCCGCCGGCCTGAAATCCAAAAAACAGCCGCTCATCTGACCGGAGCATGCTGTTCCGTCAGATGGGCGACGGAACAGCGGCCTCCTGGCGGCGCTTTGGCGCCCCTGCGCGCACCCCCTGACATCCCGAGCACTTCTGTACGGTCCCACCACGGTCCTACCGAAGGAGTGTTCTCATGCAATCTCATCAATCTCTGTTCCAGGGCGTCTGGGTGCCGCTGGTCACGCCGTTCTCCGGCGGCGCCGTCGATGGCGGAGCCCTGCGCCGCCTCGTGCGCCACTACGTCGCGGCAGGCGTGGACGGGCTGGTCGTGTGTGGCAGCACCGGCGAAGCCGCGTCGCTGGACGACGCCGAACAACTCGCCGTGCTGGACGCCGTGCTGGCCGAGGCCGGCGGCCTGCCCATCGTCATGGGGCTGGCGGGCAATCACCAGGGCCACGTGCTGCAGCGCCTGTCGGCATTCGGCACCCGGCCGCTGGCGGGCATCCTGGCGCCGGCCCCGTACTACGTCCGTGCGGGACAGGAGGGCGCTTGCGCCTGGTTCCGCTGCCTTGCCGACGCCTCGCGCTTTCCCCTGGTGCTTTACGACATTCCCTACCGTACAGGCGCCACGCTGGACACGGCGACCTTGCTGGCGCTGGCCGCGCATCCCAACATCGCCGCAATCAAGGACTGCGGCGGATCGCAGGAAAAGACGCTGGCGCTGATCGCCGACGGGCGGATGAATGTGCTGGCCGGCGAGGACCTTCAATCCCTTTCCGTGCTGTGCCTGGGCGGAACGGGCATGATCGCCGCGGCCGCGCACATCCGTCCGGAGCTGTTCGTCGCGATGCATCGCGCGGTGCTGGGCGAGCGGCTGGAGGAGGCAAGACGGCTGTTCCATGCGCTGGCGCCGGTGATCCAGCTTGTGTTCGGCGAACCCAATCCCGGACCGCTGAAGGCGCAACTCGCACGCCAGGGCCTGCTGTCGAACGAACTGCGCCTGCCCATGCTGCCGGCCAGCGCGGCGCTCGCTGCCCGGCTGGACGCCGCCGTGGCCGAGTTGGACCGCCAGTTTCCCGTGGCGATGGGCAGCCTGCGCGCGGCCTGAGGGAATTGTGGCGTCCGGATTCAATTGGAAATATTTGACCTATCTAGAAGCTGACGGATTGCTTATGATGCGGCCATTCTCAGGGTGAAACAAATCCTTCATGGGTCAAGCTTTTGAAGCCTTGTCCGCCTGGCAGGTCATGCTGGCGGGCCTGCTTTTCTTCGGCGGCATCTATCTGGTCTTCGGCGCGGCGACCTGGCTGCTGACCCGGCACATCCTGCCTGCGCTGGGCATCGGCCAGCCGCTGGACCCGCGGCCGCTGGCGCCCGGCCAGTTGCGGCGCGAGTTCGCTCAGTCCGGGCTGTCGATCCTGCTGTTCGGCACCGGCATGATATTTCCGTGGGGCCTGCTGCAGCTCGGGTGGGCGCGGCTGGATCCGAATGCGGGCTGGCAGCAGATCACGTTGGAAATCCTGGCGCTGGTGGCCTGGAACGACGTGCATTTCTGGATCAACCATCGCCTGCTGCACACCAGGCTGCTGCGGCGCTTTCATCTGCCGCACCACCGTTCGGTCGTGACCACGCCGTTTTCGACCTACAGCTTTCATCCCGTCGAGGCGCTGATGCTGGGCAATGTCATCATGCTGCCCATGGTGCTGCACGACTTCAGTTTCTGGTCGCTAGCTTCAGTGCCGCTGTTCAGCCTGTTCTTCAATTGCATCGGGCACGCCAACTACGACTTCTTCCCCAAGGTGTCGTATGCGCACTGGTTCGCCGCCAGCCGCCGGCATCATCTGCACCACGCCTGCTACAACGGCAACTACGGTTTCCAGTTCACGTTCATGGACCGCCTGTTCCGCACGCGGCTGGGCGCGCAGGCCGCCGAGCGCCAGCTGGACGCTTACCGGCAGCGCGAGGCCGGCGCCGGCTTGCGGGGTCCCGCCTAGTGTCGACGGGTCCTGGCC
This sequence comes from Achromobacter arsenitoxydans SY8, assembly GCF_000236785.1. GTDB lineage: Bacteria > Pseudomonadota > Gammaproteobacteria > Burkholderiales > Burkholderiaceae_B > Achromobacter > Achromobacter arsenitoxydans. Next base: position 13,802 of record NZ_AGUF01000044.1, read on the forward strand.
CGCGGCGCGTGCTGCCGGCGCTGCGCAACCGGCGCGACTGGCAGAGCCTTGCCTACCTGGCCGCATTGCCCGCGCTGGCCGCGTGGCAATGGTTCAACGGCTTCTGGTGGCCGCTCTATGCGCTGATGCTGTTCCTGACGCTGGGCATCGGCGTCATCCATCACAACCACACGCACATCAGAATGTGGCGGGGCCGCTGGTCCAATCGCATCACCGATTTCTGGATCACGCTGCTGCAGGGTCATCCGACCTTCGTGTTCTACCCGGCGCACGTGGCCAATCACCACCGCTACAAGCACGGTGCCCGCGATGTCGCGCGCACGTACCGCTTTGGCGGCGATACGAACCATTTGTGGGGCTACCTCATCCACCCGGTCCAGGCCGCCTGGGTGCTGTATCCCTTGTTCTTCGCATGGCTGGGACGGCTGCGCCGGCACTGGCCGGGCGCGTGGCGGTACTGCATGGCCCAGTACGGCGCCTGGCTGGGACTGTGGGCCGGTCTGATGGCCGTGAATCCGGTCAAGGCGCTGGTGTTCGTCATCGTGCCGCAGCTGCATGGCCTGCATTGGCTGCTGGCCACGAACTATCTGCAGCACGCGCATGCGGACGGCGGCCCGCGGCACCTGGCGGGTTTGAACTATGCGCGCAATTTCGAGGGCCTGGTCAACCCGCTGCTTTTCAACATCGGCCTGCACACCGCGCATCACGAGCATCCGCGCGCGCACTGGTCCGAACTGTCCCGGCTGCACAGGGGGCACTACCGCAACCGCGTGCGCCCAGAACTGAATGAACGCGGCCTGACGCCCTACATGTTCCGCGTCTTTGTCCTGGGGGCGTTTGTCCCGCGATTCCGCAGCCGTTCCTGCATGGCGCCCGAGCACGTCCGCTAGCGCCGCATTTCCACTTTTCCACCAGAGATCCGCCATGCCTATCGCGTTTCATCGTGTCTACCTGGAGAGCGCCGGCTATTTCATGCCGGGCGAGCCCGTGTCCAACGAAGCCATGGACAGCTATATCGCGCCGCTGAATCGCATATCCAGCAGGATAAAGACGCGCATCCTGGCCGAGAACGGCATCAAGCAGCGGCACTATGCAATCGACGCCGAAGGGGCGACCGTATTCTCCAACGCGCAACTCGCGGCGCATGCCATCCGCGACTGCCTGCGCCGCCACGACAGCGACCTGTCGGCGGTGTCCTTGCTGACCAGCGGATCCTCCGGCGGCGATGCGCTGATGCCGGGCTTTTCCAACATGATCCAGGGCGAGCTCGCCGCGCCGCCCATGGAGACTCTGTCGGTGCACGGCATCTGCGCGGCCGGCGTTTCGGCCATCCAGGCGGCCGCGCAGGGCGTGGAGATGGGCGGGCACGCCAGCGCCCTTGCCGTGGCCAGCGAACTGCCGTCGCGCCTGTTCAAGCGCTCGCGCTTCGCGGCGCGCGGCTATGACGCGGATTTCGATGCGCACTTCCTGCGCTGGATGCTGTCGGACGGCGCGGGCGCTGTGCTGCTGGGCAACAGCGGCCGGCCCTTGCCCGGCGCTTCCCAAGGCGTGCGCCTGCGCCTGAAATGGGTGCACCAGCGCTCGTTCTCGGGCGATTACCCGGTGTGCATGCAGCTTGGCCTGTCGGCCGACCGCGCCAAGGGGCACCTGGACTATCCCTCCTGGACCGAGGCCGAAGCTGACGGCGCGCTGTCGCTGCGCCAGGACATCCGGCTGCTGCCGCACCTGTTCGATATCGGCATCCACGAATACGCCAAGCTGGTGCGCGATGGCTGGGTGGATCCGGACCAGGTGGATCATTTCCTGTGCCATTACTCGTCGGAGAAATTCATCCCGGTGGTGGAAGACCTGATGGAAAAGGCCGGGCTGGTGATTCCGCGCGAACGCTGGTTCAGCAACCTGGCATGGCGCGGCAACACGGGCGCGGCGTCCATCCTGATCATGTTGGCCGAGTTCCTGGAAACGCGCGAGGTCAAGCCCGGCGAACAGATCTTCTGCTACATCCCCGAATCGGGGCGCTTCATGGCGGCCTACATGCTGCTGGAGGCCGAGGCGATCCACGCCAGCCCGGTGGCCGCCGGCGCGCCCGCCGTGCCGGCCACGCTTGCGCGCGAGGACGCCTCCAGCGGCGACGCCGAGGCGATCGCGCCGCCGCATGACCCGGACATGGCTCCGCAAGGCCTGGGGCAACTGCTGACCGAGCTGGCGGCGATCTGGCACGACTACCGTTCGCGCGTGTGGCGCACGCCCGTGGTCAAGCGCCTGCGCAACCGCCAGTTCCAGACCGCCGACTACCTGAACTGGATGGAGAACTGGATTCCGCAGGTGCGCGAGGGCAGCAAATGGATGCGCGAGGGCGCGGCGTCGCTGTCGGAGCAGTACGCGCCGCTGGCGGCCCTGATCGACATGCATGCGGGCGAGGAGCAGAACGACTTCCAGATCCTGTTCCAGGACTACCGCAGCGCGGGCGGCGCGGTGGACGACATCGACCTCCTGCGCCGCAATCCTGGCGGCGAGGCGCTGAACGCGTATCTGCATGGCCTGGCCGCGACGCGCGATCCGATCGGGCTGCTGGGCGCGATCTACATCATCGAGGGCACCGGGCAGCGCATCGTCCCGGCGCTGTTGCCCTTGCTCAAGGCCAGCCTGAAGCTGCCGCCCGACGCCTTCCGCTTCCTGGAATATCACGGCCACAACGACGAGCATCACCTGGCGCGGTGGCTGTCCGCGGTGGAGCTGGCGCTGGATTGCGATGAAGACGGGCGCGCCGAGCAGCGCATCGTGGACACGGCGCGCCGCACCGCCGCGCTGTACCTGATGCAGTTCCACCACGTGATGGAGGCGGACGCGGCATGAACCAGGAACCCGAATTCCTTGCCAAAGGCCATGATCCGGCCGATCCCAGCCCCTGGCTGGCGCTCTACCTGGACCGCAGCACCCCCTTGCCCGACAAGGTGAAAAAAGCCTGGCTGACGGATTCCAGCTGCGCGTCGCGACAGTATCTGCTGCCATTCCTGCGTCCGCTGGCGCGCGCCTTCATCATCCTGATCCAGGTCGTGAAGACCTTCCTGCCGCGCCGCTGGTCGCATTCCAGGCTGTTGCACCGGATCCTGGCCTGGGGCCTGAAGCGGTTCGTGTCGCCCGAGGCCAACTGGCTCATCCTGCGCCATTTCCACCTGGGGGCGCAGGCGCTGGCCTTCATTGCCGCCAACTCGCCGGTGCAAATCACCACGACGCCGCTAGAGCCGATGGAGATCGACGACCTGAAGGACGAACTCTTCGTCAAGCACGACCTGAACCTGTTCAACTTCGTCATCCGCCTGAACCAGGCCCTGCGCGACGCCGGCGTGGAAATGCATGCGCCGCCGACGGTCGATTTCTCCATGCTGCGGGATCCGCCGATCCGGCTGGAAGACATGCCGCAAGGCAAGCTGAACTTCCTGGACCTGCAGAGCGCCATCGAGCTGTTCACGCCGCTATACCAGCTGATGCTGACCGATAACGATTTCTGGCGCGCGGCCAATTCGCTGCAGCTCGACGAGACCATCGGCATCTACGCGGCCAAGCTGCTTGGCGCGCCGCAACACCTGATCCTGGTCAACAACAGCCATCCCCTGGTGCCGATGTCCACGCTGCGCGCGGGCTATCGCCTGGTGCTGCACGGTCTTTCCACGGAGATGCTGCACAGCCTGCTGATGGAGATGAAGGCGGCCCAGCAGGGCGGGGAGCCGCCGGCGCCGATTGCCTAGGAAAGGCCGCAGAATCAGTGTTGACCCTGCGTTACAGGGGCCGCCCGCTGGGCTATATTGCGACGCTTGCCCGGCAAAGTCCTTGCGGGCAAGCGTCGTGAACCCTGCTTCCGGAAGTTTCCTACATGCCCCAGACCATTGAAGTCATCGCCACTCTCCTGTTCGCCGTGGCGGTCCTTCATACCTTCTCGGTTCCCTTCTTTGCGCGGCTTGCGCATCGTGGCGGGCCGCACGCGGGCATCTGGCATCTGTTCGCGGAGGTCGAGGCCGTCTTTGGCGTCTGGGCCTTTGTGCTGATCGTGGCGATGGCGGCGCTGGCAGGGCCGTCCTCCGCCATCGAATACATGGACACGCGCAATTTCACAGAGCCGCTGTTCGTTTTCGTGATCATGGTGGTGGCGGCAAGCCGGCCGATCCTTGAACTGGTGGGTCTGCTGGTGCGGATCGTGGCGCGGGCGTTGCCCCTGCAGCGCGAGCTTTCGACGTTCTTCGTGGTGATGGCGCTGGTTCCGCTAGGCGGCTCGTTCATCACCGAACCCGCCGCGATGACGCTGGCCGCCATTCTGTTGCGGGACGCTTATTTCCGCACCAGCGGCCGGGCGGGATTCAAGTACCTGACCCTGGGCGTGCTGTTCGTGAACGTGTCGATCGGCGGGGTGCTGACGTCCTACGCCGCGCCGCCCGTGCTGATGGTCGCGACCACGTTCGGCTGGGATTCCAGTTTCATGGTGCAGCATTTCGGCTGGCGCGCCGTGGTGGCGGTCTGCCTGAATGCGGGCCTGCTGACCTTCATCTGCCGCAAGGCGCTGCTGGAGCGATCGGTGGGGACGGGAGGCGGCGTGGACGCCCCGGAGGGCTCGGGCAAGAGGCCGCCCGTGCCGGCGCTGGTGATCCTGGTGCACTTGGCGTTCCTGATCGCTGTGGTGCTGGCCGCGCACCACCCCGCGATTTTCATGGGTCTCCTGATGATGTTCATCGGGTTTTCGGAGGCCTACAAACGGCACCAGGACCGCCTGATGATCAAAGAGGGCCTGATGGTGGGCTTCTTCCTGGCCGGCCTGGTGGTGCTGGGCGGCTTGCAGAAATGGTGGCTGCAGGACCTGCTGGGCGGCCTGGAGCCGTTCGTCCTGTTCTGGGGCGCTACTGCGCTCACGGCCATTACCGACAACGCTGCGCTCACCTATCTGGGTTCGCTGGTGGAGGGCACCAGCGAGACCTGGCGCTACATGCTGGTGGCCGGCGCGGTCACCGGGGGCGGCCTGACCGTGATCGCCAATGCTCCCAATCCGGCGGGCTTTGCCATCCTGAAAAACCACTTTCCGGACGGCAGCATTTCGTCCGGCCGCCTGTTTCTGTCCGCCTTGGCGCCGACGGCGGTGGCGGCCGTGATGTTCCTGCTTCCCGTGTAGGGGCAGGGGCCCGGGGCCCCGAGGCGCGGCCCTCGGGCGTGCGCCGCGGGCCCGCATGCGGCCCCGGACACCGACCCTTCATGAAAAACCGCTAAAATTCAAGACTTTCCCGTATTTTTCCGGCCTTGCCCAGCCGCCGCGCCTTGCGCTTTCGTGCGGCCGAAGGCGGATTTTGATATGCCGGGCTTGCGCCTGGGAGCCCTCGATGCCCATCTACGCTTATAAGTGCAGCGCCTGCGGCCACGCCAAAGACGTCTTGCAAAAGATTTCCGATGCGCCGCTTTCGGATTGCCCCGAATGCGGCCAGAGCACGTTTGCCAAGCAAGTGACCGCGGCTGGATTCCAGCTCAAGGGCTCCGGCTGGTACGTCACCGATTTCCGTGGGAACGGCAGCGGCGGC
>NZ_AGUF01000043.1 GCF_000236785.1 Achromobacter arsenitoxydans SY8
GCCGGCCGCCGGCCGCCGCGCGGCCGACGCCGATCCGCGGGCGCCGGCCGCCCCCGTTGCGGCCGGCGAGCCCACCGGCAAATGGCAATTCCTGGATGCGGCGTGGACGCTGCTCAGCCCGCAGGGCGCACGCCTGTCGCTCACGCAGGCGGAACGGGAGTTCCTGCTCAAGCTGACCGGCTCGCCCGACAAGCGGATGCCCCGCAGCGACCCGCCGGGCATCGACCCCCAAGCGGGGCGCGAATCCGTGCGCCGCACCGATGTCGTCGTCAGCCGCCTGCGGCGCAAGGCGCAGGACCTGAACATCGAGCTGCCGATCCGCACGGTCTGGGGCTGGGGCTACGCCTTCACCGGCGATATCTAGCGGGGCGCGCGGGCGTATCATTTCGCGTACGGGGCCGATTCCCGGCTCCCGCCCCCTTACGCCCGCCGCTGCCCCATGGAAGTCTTTGATCGCCTGCAAGCCCTGCTCAGCCAGAACCAGGCCCGCTACCGCCTGCTGGAACACGTCGCCGCCGGCCGTTCCGTCGAAGTCGCAGCCATACGCGGCACTGAAGTCAGCCAGGGCGCCAAGGCGCTGGTGTGCCGCGTCAAGATCTCGTCGAACCAGCGCAAGAACGTGCTTGCCGTGTTCCCGGCCGACAAGCAGGCCGACCTGGACGCGATCGCGCGGGCCGCGGGCGGCAAGAAGGCGTCCCTGGCGTCGCAGGACCTCGCGCGCGAGCTCACCGGCTGCGAAATCGGCGCCATTCCGCCCTTCAGCTTCAATCCCGACCTGTCGCTGCTGGTCGACCCCAGCCTGCGCGAACGCCACGACGAAATCGTGTTCAACGCCGGGCGCCTGGACGCTTCCATCCTGCTGAACACCGAAGACTACTTTCGCCTGGCCGCGCCCGAAGAAGCGCCGCTGATCAAGGCCTGACCGCCGCCCCATGAGGCCACCGTGTCCCGCCCATCGCTGAGCCGCGGCGCGCGCGCCTCCAACATGCGCTGGCTGATGAGCCTGGCGCACATGGAGCCCTCGCCCGTGAATCCCTGGGTGATGCTGCGCGCGGCGCTGGCCATCGGCCTGCCGTCGGCCGCGGGGCTGGCCCTGGACCAGAGCGCCGCCGCCGCGCTGGTGGCGCTGGGCGCGCTGCCGGCCATCACCGGCGACAACGGCGGCCCCTACCGCAACCGCGCGCTGTCGATCGGATCCACCGTGTTCGGCGGCGCGCTGGGCTACCTGCTGGGCAACCTGGCGGCGGGCCACGGGCTATGGACGTCGGCGGCCATGATGCTGCTGGTGCTGGCCGCCAGCCTGATCGGCACCTTCAACAACATCGCCGCCGTGGCCACGCTGCAGTTCGCCACCTACGTGATCGTCGGCTCCAGCCTGACCTCGCCCCTGCCCGCCTGGCTGCCGCCGGTGCTGGTGGGCGCGGGCGGCCTGTTCGGGCTGGCGCTGACCCTGTCCGGCTGGATCGTCAACCCGGTCGCGCCCGAACGCGCTGCCGTCGCGCAGGCCTACCGCAAGCTGGCCGCGATGTTCGCGGCCACCGGCACCTCGCGCGTCATGACCGCGCGCCGCGACATGGAAGCGGCCATGGCCGCCGCCTACGACGCCGTCCTGGCCGCCCGCGGCCGGGCGGCCGGCCCGTCGCCCCGGCTGGCGCGTCTGGCGGCGCAGTTGCAGGCCTGCACGCCGCTGACCAACGCCGCGCTGTCGCTGGCGCGGGCCGGACGCGTGCTGCCGGCCGAATGCGCCCGCGTCATGAATCGCCTGGCCGACCGGGTGGAGAACGACGCCGAGCCGGACGCGCGCGACGACATCGCCGCCCTGCGCGCGGCGGACATGCCGCGGTCCTATTGGGTACCGCTGATCGTCGTGGTCATTTTCAAACCCAACTTCGGATCGGTCTTCGCGCGCGCCCTGCAAAGCTGCGCGGGCAGCGTCGTGGGCGTGGCGATCAGCGCCACGGTGCTGGCGCTGGACAACGGCGGCATCGCCAGCCTGCTCACCGTGGCCGCGCTAGCCGCGCTGCTGCCGTGGTCGATACGCCGCAACTACGGCCTGTTCTCGGCCATCCTGCTGCCCATCCTGATGCTGCTGATCGGCGCCCTGCAGCCGGGCAGCTGGCCCATCGCGCTGGCCCGCCTGGTCGACGTGGGGGTCGCGGCGGCCATCGTGCTATTCGTGGGCTACCTGCCCTGGATACGCATCGAGCGCAACAACCTGGACCACGCCGTATCCGCCGCTATGACCACGCTGGCGGCCTACCTGAATACCGTCTTCCAGGCCGATCCCGCCAAGCGGCACGTCCTGCGCGTCCAGGCCTACGCCCGCCTGTCCGACCTGCGCATCGCCCTGCAGCGCGGGCTGTCCGAACCCCGGCTGGTCAGCCGCCGCGCGCTGGCGTGGTGGCCGGTCGAAGTGGCGCTGGAACGCGTGGCCAATGCGATATCGGACACGGCCTGGTCGATACCGGCCGGCCAGGCGGCCCCGGCCCCGGCGCAGGTGGCGCAACTGGCCGCCGCGCTGAGCGGCATCGCCCAGGCGGTCGACCAGGGCGTGCCCGTGCAGACGGACGCCATCGCCGCCCCGGCTCCCGCGCTGCAGGACGTGGCCGCCGAGATCGAATCCCTGCGCGCCGTGCTTGCCGGCCCTGATTTCACGGCGGCGCCGGGTCGCGCCGCCACCTCCACCCTTCACCAGGTCTGAACCATGTGTCTTGCCGTACTGGCCCTGCATGCCCTCCCGGGCATCCCCGTACTGATCGCCGCCAATCGCGACGAATTCCACCGGCGCCCCACCCTGCCGGCCGTGCAATGGGCCGACGCGGCCTCGGTCTACGCGGGCCGCGACGGCCAGGCGGGCGGCACCTGGATGGGCGTGACCGCCCAGGGGCGCTACGCGCTGGTGACCAATTTCCGCGAACCCGGCAGGCACCTGGACGATGCGCCGTCGCGCGGCGCGCTGGTCGAGGACTTCCTGCGCGGCGCCATGGCGCCGGCGGACTACCTGGCGGATGTGCATCGCGTGGACCAGGCCTATAACGGCTTCAACCTGATCGTGGGCGACATCCGGCAGGCCTGGTACCTGAGCAACCGCGACGGCGGCCCGCGCGCGCTGGCGCCGGGCGTCTACGCGCTGTCCAACCATCTGCTGGACACGCCCTGGCCCAAGCTGGCGCGCACCAAGGCGGCGTTCACGGCGGTGCTGCGAGGCCGTCCGCAGCCGGATCTGCCCGCCCTGTACGCGGCGCTGGCCGACCGCAACCCTGCGGACGACGCCGACCTGCCCGCCACCGGCCTGCCCCTGGACCGCGAGCGTCTGCTGAGCAGCCCCTTCATCGTCAGCCCCGACTACGGCACCCGCAGCTCCAGCATCATGGCGCTGCACGACGGCGGCGCCGGCGAGCTGCATGAAAGGCGTTTCGCCCCGGACGGCGCTGTCAGCGGCGAAAGCCGGCTGACGTTTTCCTGGCGCGCATCGGACGGCGGCGATATCCTGCCCAAGGCGCCTGAAACAACCGGTTGATTTCCGAGGCGCACGGACGCGAACTTCGCTCCCGCGCGCGGATCGAACGGGTTGCTATCGTCCGCGTAGGGCCGACTTAGTGGGCCCCGGGCGTACGCCTGGTAAGGAGAATTCCATGAATAAGCGAATCGAACGCTGCACGATGGCCGCGGCCATGGCCCTGGGCAGCATGGCCATCGCCGGCGTGCTGTCGACGGCGCAGGCCGGCATGCCGCCGGTCAAGCATCAGGGATCGGTGGAGTATGTCAGCGGCGGCATCGGCCTGGACGAATCCGAAGCCATGAAGGCCGCGGCCAGCAACTATCCATTGGCGCTCACATTCGCCGCGCAGCGCGGCGGCAAGGCCGATTACGTGGCCGACGTCGCCGTCGTCATCCGCGACGCGCAGGGCAAGCCGGTGCTGCAGACCACGGCCGAAGGCCCTTACATGCTGGTGAAGCTGCCGGCGGGCAACTACAAAATATCCGCGACCTTCGACGGCAAGGCGCAGGAACGCGACGTGGCCGTGCAAAGCAGCGGCACCGCGCGCGCCATGTTCGAATGGAAGTGAAGCGGGCCGCCCGGCGTGGTCAGGGCTGAAGCAATCCGGGGGCCGGAATCAGAGACCGGCGAACAGGATCGCGATCACGAAGCCCATTCCGGCCGTCCAGACCAGCGAGCGCAGCGCGCCCCAGTTCGCCAGGTACATGGCCAGATACCCTAGCCGCGTGCCCAGCCAGCAGGCCATGAGGGTCGCGACGTGCGCAGCGGGCGCCTGGTTGTAAAGCGCAAACAGCACGGCGGCGAAGAAGAACGGCAGCGCCTCGAAGGTGTTGGCCTGCGCCGCGTTGGCCCGCGCGCGCCAGCCCTCCTGGCGCGATAGCCATGCGCGCGGGTCATTGTTGTCGAACCGGCTGCCGCCGGCCTTGGCCACGATCGTCGATACGAATGGCAGCAGCGCCGCCGCAAGCATCAGCCACGCGATTGTCTTCATTCCTGGCTCCTGTGCGGGCGGGCCGCGGCCCGCCGGATGCGCGGGGCATGCGCCGCCGCAGCCGCATGGTCGCCCGAAAGCCGGCGCAGGGAAAGCCCCCGCCTAGGCGCGCTGGCTGAAACACCTTGCTTGATGCGGTCGCGCCGCAGCGAGGCGCTTACACTCTGCGCTTTGCGTCGCCACCCTTGCCGCCCATGCCGCACTACCTGCCCTGGTCCGCCCTGTTCCTGGCCGCCGCCATGTTGTGGCCGCCCGCCACCCGCCGCTGGGCGCTTGCGCCTTTGGCGGCCGCCTGGGCCTGGGCCCTGGCCGATGGCGTGATCGACCCGGTCGCGCTGGCCTGGCCCGCATTGCTGGCGCTGGCGGCGGCGCTGGTCCGCCGCCGAACGCAAGCCCTGGGCAACGCCGCAGGGCACACCCTGTTTCTCGTTCTTGCCGCGCTGCTCTTCCTGCATCTGCTGCCCGGTTTCCACAATCCGCAGGTGATCGCGCCCGCGCCCCTGAGTCCCGGCGCGGCGCCTTTCGGCATGTACCTGAATCTGGACAAGCCGCTGGTCGCGTTCTGGGTCGTGCTGGCGCTGGCGCCGCCGATGGCGGCGGCCCGTCTGTGCACCACCCTGTTCGCCGCGCTGCTCGCGTGCGCGGCCGCGGTGGCGGCATGCCTGGGCGCCGCGCTGGCGATGGGGGTGGTGGAATGGGCGCCCAAATGGCCGGCGTCCGGCTGGATCTGGCTGCTCAACAATGCCCTGCTGGTCACGTTGGCGGAAGAGGCGCTGTTCCGCGGCTATGTGCAGCAGCGGCTGGCTGATTGCTGGCGCAGCCGCGCCTGGGGCGCCTGGGCGGCGCTGGCGGTGTCAGCCGTGCTGTTCGGACTGGCCCATTACGCGGGCGGCTGGCAATGGATGCTGCTGGCCGGCCTGGCGGGCGCGGCCTACGGCGCCGCCTACCGCTACGGCGGGCTGGGCGCCGCGGTGCTGGCCCACCTGGGCCTGAACGCGGCGCACTTCGGCTTGTTCACCTATCCCAGCGCCGGGTAGTCCGTATAGCCTTGCGCGCCCGAAGCGTAGAACGTCGCCGGATTCGGCGTGTTCAGCGGCGCGTTGCGATGCAGCCGCTCGGCCAGGTCCGGGGTGGCGATGTACGGCACGCCGAACGCCACTGCATCGGCCTTGCCCGCGGCCACGGCGGCCTCGGCGGATTCCCGCGTGTAGCCTTCGTTGGCGATGTAGACGCCGCCGAATTCGGCCTTCAGCGCCGGCCCCAGGCTGTCTGCGCCTTCGCGCTCACGCACGCACAGAAAGGCGATGCCGCGCTTGCCGAGTTCCCGCGCGACGTAGCTGAAGGTGCCAGCCAGATCCGAGTCGCCCATGGTGTGGATGTCGCCGCGCGGCGACAGGTGCACGCCCACGCGGCCCGCGCCCCAGACCGACACGCAGGCGTCGACCACTTCCAGCAGCAGGCGCGCCCGGTTTTCCAGCGAACCGCCGTACTGGTCGCTGCGGTGATTGGTGCTGTCCTGCAGGAACTGGTCCAGCAGATAGCCGTTGGCGGCATGCACTTCGACGCCGTCAAAGCCGGCTTCCATTGCCATCTGCGCGCCGTGGCGGTAGGCCTCGACCACGCCGGGGATCTCGGCCGTTTCCAGCGCGCGGGGCGTCACATAGGCGCGCTTGGGGCGCACGTGGCTGACGTGGCCCTGGGCGGCGATGGCGCTGGGCGCGACGGGCAGCTCGCCATCCAGAAAGATCGGGTCCGAAATCCGGCCCACATGCCAGAGCTGCGCCACGATCAGGCTGCCCTTGTCGTGGACGGCGGAGGTGACCTTGCGCCAGCCCTTGACCTGCTCGGGCGACCACAGGCCCGGGGTGTCGGCATAGCCGACGCCCTGGGGCGTGACCGCCGTGGCTTCCGTGAGGATCATGCCGGCGCCGGCGCGCTGGGTGTAGTACTCGACCATCAGGTCGTTGGGCACGCGGCCGGCGCTGGCGCGCTGGCGGGTCAGGGGCGCCATGACGACGCGGTTGCGCAGGGTCAGGTCGCCGACCTTCAGGGGTTCAAACAGGGGGTTCATGCAAAATCCTTTCGCCCCGGGCAACGGGGCGCATGGCGGGTCAGGCAGGCAGCTACATGTCCTGATTCAACTGCCGCAAAAATGCGGCAATCACGGGTTCATTGCGACGGAAGAACACCCACTGCCCCACCTTCGTGGTCGAGATCAGGCCCGCGCGCTGCAAGACGGCCAGGTGCGAGGACACGGTCGACTGGGACAGGCCGCAGCGGTCGTCGATGTGGCCCGCGCACACCCCATGCTCAAAGGTGTGCCCCGGACGTTCCTCGAAAAACGCGTGCGGCGTCTTCAGCCAGGCCAGGATGTCGCGGCGCACCGGATTGGCCAGCGCCTTGAGGATGGCGTCGGCGTCAATATCGGGTTGCGCGCCCGTCTGATCGGGGGATGAGGAAGCTGCGTTCATATCGGTATATCGCAATTTATCGAATCATATATCGGATTTATCCGATATATCCTTATGCCCCCGCGGGTTTTGGGGCTATCGGTCCCGCCGCTGCCCCGGTTTGAGGCTGTCCGCCCAGTCCCGGGCCAGGTCCCGCCGCGCCTTGCGGTTGACCAGCGCGGTCACGGCCATGGCGATGACCGCCCCCAGCCCTGCCAGCGCCATGTCCTTCTGCGCGTCCCAGATGTCGCCCTGCGTGCCCAGGTAGGCCGCGCCCAGTTCGCCGCCGAAGAACTCGGCGGCGCCCCACTCCATCAGTTCGTACAGCGCGGACGTGGACAGGGTCACGTCCATGGGCAGGAAGTAGGCCCAGAAGCCGCGCACCTCGGCCACCCGCAGGAAGATCTCGCGGATGGGATAGGCCAGCAGCAATCCGTAGGAAAAGTGCACGACGCGGTCGAAGTTGTTGCGCTCCCAGCCCAGCAGGCTGTTCAGGCTGCGCCCGGTCAAGGCGCGCCACCAGTCGTCATAGGGCACCAGGGAATAGGTGTAGTGCGCGCCGATGGCGTGCAGGCACAGGTACAGGAAGATCAGCGTGTAGGACACGCGCGAAAAGACGAACCAGCGCCGCGTGAAAAACAGCGCGCCGCCAAAGGCCAGCACCAGCGCGTTTTCCAGCGCCCAGTCCGCGCGGTCGTGCGGATTGATCGCCAGCGCGATCCAGATGACCGCGAACACGGCGGCCAGCGTGAACAGGTGGCGGCGGCGCGCGTCCGCCATCAGTCGCCCTGCACGCGGCCGCGCAGGCGCTTGACCTCGCCGTGCTGCACCTTGCGCTGCACGCGGCGGCGCTGCGAGGATCGGGTGGGCTTGGTCGGGCGGCGCGGCTTGTCGACCTGGATCGCGGACCGCACCATGGCGAGCAGGCGTTCGATGGCTTCGGCGCGGTTCTTTTCCTGGCTGCGGAACGACTGCGACTTGATGACGATCACGCCCTCTTTCGAGATGCGGTGGTCATTCACGGCGCACAGCGCGTCCTGGACCTCTGGCGGCAGGCTGGACGCGCGCACGTCGAAGCGCAGGTGGACGGCGCTGGACACCTTGTTGACGTTCTGCCCGCCGGCGCCCTGGGCGCGGATCATGGTGAACGTCAGGTCGCGCTCGTCGACGTAAAGAGAATCTTGGATGTGAAACATAGGCGGGAAGTCTACAGGGCCGCCACGCTTCCTGCACGGCCCGACAGACCGGCCGAATCGAAGCCTCGGCCCCGCCAATACCGCCTGCCCGCGGGGTCTTTAGGCGCATATCCGCCGCGCCAAGTAAAATAGTGCGCTTTTGCTCGAAATGCGCGGCGCCCTGCCGCCCGCTCTCCTATGACCTACTCCGCCAAAGAAATCTTCAAGACCCTGCAAGGCGAAGGCGCCCACGCAGGCCGCGCGGCGGTGTTCTGCCGGTTCGCGGGCTGTAATCTCTGGACCGGCCGCGAAAGCGACCGCGCCAGCGCCGCCTGCACGTTCTGCGACACCGATTTCATCGGCACCGACGGCGACGGCGGCGGCAAGTTCGCTTCGGCCGAACTGCTGGCCGACGCCATCGCAGCGGCCTGGGGCCCGGGCCTAGAAAACCGCTACGTGGTGTTCACCGGCGGCGAACCGCTGCTGCAGCTGGATGCGCCGCTCCTGGCCGCCATCCACGCCCGCGGCTTCACTGTTGCCATCGAAACCAACGGCACGATCAAGCCGCCGGCGGGCATAGACTGGATCTGCGTCAGCCCCAAGGGCACGGCGCCGGTCGTGATCGAACGCGGCAACGAGCTCAAGCTGGTCTACCCGCAGCTCAACGCGCTGCCCGAAACGTTCGCGGGGCTGGATTTCGAGCACTTCTTCCTGCAACCCATGGACGGCCCGGCACGCGCGGCCAACACCGAACAGGCCGTCCAGTACTGTATGCAGCATCCGCAATGGCGGCTTAGCCTGCAGACCCACAAATACATAGGCATTCCATGATTTACCCCCACGCCTTGCGGAGCGCACGATGATTTCCGTGACCCGCAGGCTCGAGTTCGACGCCGGCCACCGCATCCCCGATCACCGCAGCCAGTGCCGCAATCTGCATGGCCACCGCTACGTGCTGGAGATCACCCTGACCGGCGACATCGTGCAGGCCGCCGGCGAGTCCGACAACGGCATGCTGATGGACTTCTCCGAGATCAAGCACATCGCCAAGACCCACATCGTGGACGTCTGGGACCACGCGTTCCTGGTGTTTGAAGGCGACGCCGCCGTGCGCGGCTTCCTGGACAGCCTGCCCGGCCACAAGACCGTCGTGCTGGACCGCATTCCCACGGCGGAAAACCTGGCCGCCATCGTCTTCGAAACGCTGGCGCCGCATTACCACGGCCATTACGGCGCGGACCTGCGCCTGACGCGCGTGCGCCTGTACGAAACGCCTAATTGCTGGGCCGACTGCAACGGCTGATGCCTTGCGGGAAAAGCGCGTTCCCCGGGTCTCTGACACCGGCCGCGCAAGCGCGGCCGGCCCCTAAAAGCTTCAGCCCCGCCCTTCCCGGCGTTCAATCGACGCCACTTCCCGGCGCATCGCCTTGAGCCAGGCCTTGAGCAGGGACTCATCCGAAAACTGCATCACCTCGTGTTCGAGTTCGCGGATGTATTCCTGGATGTCGACGATATCGGCGTCCAGTTCCTCGATCACCGTCTCCGGGTCGAATGACGCGAACGGGTCCAGGTCATAGCGCAGCTTGAAGCCTTCTTCCGCATGGCTGGCCTGGGCCAGGACTTCGTCGAGCTGCCTGGCCAGGACGGCGTTGGCCTTGTCCAGCGCGTCGCCGCTCAGCCCTTCGGCCGCCACGGCGGTCTGTAGCGCCGGATCCCGCGCGGACTCGGCCAGGCGCTCGCGTTCGGCGTCCTGCAGCGCCTGCCACGCCGCTTCGTTCGTCACGGCCGGGCGCAGGGCCTGCCGCGCCTCTTCCAGCAGTTCTTCGGCCTCTTCGTCTTCGAACTGGTCAGAGATGAGCTGCAGCAGCTGGATCGGCGTGTAAGCGCCCAGCTCGCCGGCGTCCAGTTCCAGAGCCTCGGCCAGATACGCCTTCGCCTCTTCGGTGTCTTCAGCGACATCCGCGTCGTAATCGGAACCGCCGTGCTTCTTGTACAGGGTTTTCAGCCGCGCGGCGTCGCAGCCGGCAGGCAGGTCGCTCTTGGCGCCCAACCCCAGCAATTCTTCCGAGAATTCCGTGACCAGCTCGGACACGAACTGGCGTTCGGCCTTGGACAGGCCCATGTTCTTGTAGGCGTGGTCAAAGCACAGCACCAGCTTGTAGCGCAGCGAATTCAGCTTTTCTTCGAGCGGTCGCAGGTCCTGCGTGTACTTGCGCTGGTAGTCGGCTTCGATTGCCTGCCAGCCCGCCAGCCGGGCGCGTTCGGCCTCGATCCTTGCCTGCAGCCGCTCGAACAGCTCCTGCGGACTTTCCAGGGAAGATTCACCCATGACCCACTCCTTGCTAAACCAGGTATTAAAAACAGCCGCCACTCTAAACGATACGCGCAAACCCTTCTTGAAAATTCCTTTCAATAACGCTAATCATTATTATTAATATAGAATCTCGGCTGTCCGCTATCCCCTCGCCTGGCAGCCCCGATGTTCCTGCGCTCCCTTGCGGGTCCCACCCCCTCACGCAAACGCCTGATCCTGATCGGCGCCGTCCTGGCGCTGGCCCTCCTGGTCGGTACGGCTGTCTGGCTGGCGGGCGATAAGGGTCCCGCCGTTCCGCCCCCGCCCAATTACGGGAAGATCCCTGTCGCCGTGAGCGTCGCCGCCGCGCGCACCGGTCCGCTGCAGCGCGATCTGCACGCCCTGGGCACCATCACGCCGCTGGCGCAAGTAACCCTGCGCAGCCAAGTCGATGGCGAACTGCTCAGACTGCACTACACCGAGGGCCAGGCCGTCGCCCGGGGCCAACTGCTGGCGGAGATTGATCCTCGTCCCTACCTGGCCGCGCTGGCCTCCGCCGAAGGCGAACTGGCGCAGACCCAGGCGCTGCTGGACAACGCGCAGGCCGACCTGCAGCGCTACCGCAAGCTGGCGCGGCAGGAAGCCGTGGCCGGCCAGCAACTGGATACCGCCGAGGCCCAGGCGCGCATGTACGCCGCGCAGCGGCAGAGAAACCTGGCGCAGGTGGCCGACGCCAGGCGCCTGCTGGACCACACCCGCATCGTCGCGCCGCACGCGGGCCGGATCGGGCTGCGCCGCATCGACGCCGGCAATCACGTGCGCGCGGACGACGCCAACGGCCTGACCACGCTGGTGCAGACCAAGCCCATCTCGGCCCTCTTCAGCATTTCCGAGACCCGGCTGGACATCCTGCGCCAGGCCCAGGCCAGGAATCCCGTGCTGCGCGTGCAGGCGTGGGACGCCGAAGACCGCCGCGTCCTGGCCGAGGGCACGCTGGAAGCGCTGGACAACCGCATCCAGGCCGCCAGCGGCACCGTGCGCCTGCGGGCCCGCTTCGACAATGCCGACGAATCGCTGTTTCCCAACCAGTTTGTGAACATCCGGCTGGCCGTGGTGCAGCAGGACAACGTCGTGACCATTCCGACCGCCGCCGTGCAGTACGGCTCGGAGGGCGCCTTCGTATTCGTGATCGACAAGGATGCGCGGGCGGCCCGCCGCGTCCTGCAGCTGGGCCCGGCCAACGCCGGACGCATTGTGGTGCTGGCCGGCCTGGCCCAGGACGAGCGCGTGGTCGTGGAAGGCGTGGACCGCCTGCACGACGGACGCGACGTGCAGATCGTCGACCAGCAAGGCTAGCGCCGGCATCCAAAGGAATTCAGCATGAGCCTGTCACGCCCCTTCATCCTGCGTCCGGTCGCCACGTCATTCCTGATGATCGCCCTGCTGCTGTCCGGCATCCTGGCATGGCGCATGCTGCCCGTGGCGGCGCTGCCGCAGGTCGATTACCCCATCATCCAGGTGACCACGCAGTACCCGGGCGCCAGCCCCAACGTGACCGCGCGCGCCGTGACCGCCCCGCTGGAGCGGCGCTTCGGACAGATTCCCGGCCTGAAGCAGATGTCTTCCACCAGCGGCAGCGGCATCTCGGTCATCACGCTGCAGTTCGCGCTGGACGTGCCGCTGGGCGTGGCCGAACAGGAGGTCCAGGCCGCCATCAGCGCCAGCGATTCGCTGCTGCCCAACGACCTGCCCACCCCGCCCGTCTACCGCAAGGTCAATCCGGCGGACGTGCCCATCCTGACGCTGGCCGTAACGTCGGATTCCCTGCCCTTGCCCACGGTCTACGACCTGGTCGACACGCGCATGACCCAGCGGCTGTCGCAGCTGTCGGGCGTCGGCATGGTCAGCCTGGCCGGCGGCCAGCGGCCCGCCGTGCGCGTGCAGGTCAACCCGATGGCGCTGGCCGCGCGCGGGCTGCAGCTGTCCGACGTGCAGGAGGCCATCGCCAAGGCGAACTCCAACCAGCCCAAGGGCAGCTTCGATGGTCCGGTGCGTTCCGTCATCATGGACGCCAATGACCAGCTCCAGAGCGCCGCGGAATACCGCGAACTGATCGTGGCCTGGAAGAATGGCGCGCCGGTGCGGCTGGGGCAGATCGCCACGGTGGAGGACGGGGCCGAAGACCGCTACCTGGCCGCGTGGGTCGACAAGCAGCCCGCCGTGCTGGTGAACATCCAGCGCCAGCCGGGCGCCAACGTCATCGCGGTGGCCGACCAGGTCAAGGCGCTGCTGCCCCAGCTGACGGCCAGCCTGCCCGCCGCTGCACAGGTGCGCATCCTGACCGACCGCACCGAAAGCATCCGCGCGTCGGTGCGCGGGGTGCAGTGGGAACTGGCCTTCGCCGTGGGTCTGGTGGTGCTGGTGACGTTCCTGTTCCTGCGCAACCTGCCCGCCACCCTGATCCCCAGCCTGGCCGTGCCGCTATCCCTGATCGGCACCTTCGGCTTCATGCACCTGGCCGGGTTTTCCACCAACAACCTCACGCTGATGGCGCTGACCATCGGCGCGGGCTTCGTGGTGGACGACGCCATCGTCATGCTGGAGAACATTGCCCGCTACCGCGAACAAGGCCATAGCCCCATGTCCGCGGCGCTCAAGGGCGCGGGCCAGATCGGCTTCACGCTGGTGTCGCTGACCCTGTCGCTGATCGCGGTGCTGATCCCACTGCTGTTCATGGAAGACGTGGTGGGCCGGCTGTTCCGCGAGTTCGCCGTGACGCTAGCCGTCGCCATCCTGATATCGCTGGCCGTGTCGCTGACCCTCACCCCCATGATGTGCGCGCGGCTGCTGCCGGCGCATGCGCCGTCCAAACCGGGCCTGCTGGACCGCGTGCAGGCCCGCTACGCCGGCTGGCTTGACGTGACGCTGCGCCACCAGCGCCTGACCCTGCTGGCGATGCTGGCGACCGTGGCGCTGACCGGCCTGCTGTACCTGGCGGTGCCCAAGGGCTTCTTCCCGGCGCAGGACGGCGGCGTGCTGCAGGGCGTGACCCAGTCGTCGCAAAGCACGTCGTTCGACGCCATGTCGCGCCGCCAGCAGGCGGTGGCCCAAAGCCTGCTGGCCGATCCCGACGTGGCCAGCCTGTCATCCTTCATCGGCATCGACGGCATGAACGCCACGCTGAACACCGGCCGCCTGCTCATCAACCTGAAGCCCTGGGGCGAGCGCAGCGCGCCGCTGGCGGACATCATGGCGCGGCTGGATGCGCGGGCCCGCGAGGTGCAGGGCATTTCGCTGTACCTGCAGCCTGTGCAGGAACTCAATATCGAAGACCGCGTCAGCCGCGGCCAGTACCAGTTCAGCCTGACCTCGCCCGACAGCGCGCTGCTGTCGCGCTGGACCGGCGAGCTGATGCAGCGCCTGGCGCAAGCCCCGGAACTGGCCGATATATCGTCCGACCTGCAGGGCGACGGCCGTCAGGCCTACCTGGAAGTGTCGCGCGACGCCGCTGCGCGCCTGGGCGTGACCATGGACGACGTGGCGCAGACGCTGTACAACGCCTTCGGCCAGCGCCAGGTCGCCACCCTGTTCACGCAGTCGAACCAGTACCGCGTGGTGCTGGAAGTGGACCGGACCCTGGCCATGAGTCCCGACGCGCTGGAACGCATCCATCTGCAGACCGCGGACGGGCAGGCGATCCCCCTGTCGGCCCTGGCCACGGTCAGCGAGCGCGCGGTCCCGCTGGCGGTCAACCACCTGTCGCAATTCCCCGCAGTGAACCTGTCGTTCAACCTGCCGCCCGGCGGCTCGCTGGGCGAGGCCATCGCCGCCATCGAGGCTGCCCGTCAGGCCATCGGCATGCCCGAGAGCGTCGAATTGCGGCTGCAGGGCGCGGCCT
This sequence comes from Achromobacter arsenitoxydans SY8, assembly GCF_000236785.1. Classification (GTDB taxonomy): domain Bacteria; phylum Pseudomonadota; class Gammaproteobacteria; order Burkholderiales; family Burkholderiaceae_B; genus Achromobacter; species Achromobacter arsenitoxydans. The sequence goes on from NZ_AGUF01000043.1 coordinate 14,310, forward strand.
CGGCGTTCCAGGCATCGCTGTCCAACACGCTGTGGCTGATGCTGGCCGCCGTGGTCACCATGTACCTGGTGCTCGGCATGCTGTACGAAAGCGCCATCCATCCCGTCACCATCCTGTCCACCCTGCCCTCGGCCACGGTCGGCGCGCTGCTGGCGCTGCTGCTTACCGGCCGGCCGCTGGACCTGATCGCCGTCATCGGCATCATTTTGCTGATCGGGCTGGTCAAGAAGAACGGCATCATGATGGTGGACTTTGCGCTGGAGGCCGAGCGCACGCGCGGCCTGTCGCCGCGGGACGCCATCCGCGAGGCCGCGCTGCTGCGCCTGCGCCCCATCCTGATGACCACGCTGGCCGCGCTGTTCGGCGCGCTGCCGCTGATGCTGGCGACGGGCTCTGGCGCCGAACTGCGCCAGCCGCTAGGCTGGGTCATGGTCGGCGGGCTGCTGGTAAGCCAGGTGCTGACGCTGTTCACTACCCCCGCCGTCTATCTGTTCTTCCATCGCCTGGGACAGCGGCGCGCCGCCCCTGCGAACGCGCCCGGCGCTGAAGGCCCGGCACGATGATCCGGGCCCTGCTGCACCGGCCCGTCGCCTGCATTTTCCTGGCGCTGGCGCTGACCCTGCTGGGCGCTGTGGCGTGGCGCCTGCTGCCGGTGGCGCCGCTGCCCCAGGTGGACTTTCCCACCATCGAGGTGCGGGCCGACCTGCCCGGCGCCAGCCCGGAAAGCATGGCCAGCACGGTGGCAGCGCCGCTGGAACGCGCGCTGGGCGCCATCGCGGGCGTCAGTTCCATGACTTCGTCCAGCAACCAGGGCGCGACGCGGGTGCAGTTGCAGTTCGACCTGGACCGCGACATCAACGAAGCCGCGCGCGACGTGCAGGCCGCGATCAACGCCGCCCGCGCGGAATTGCCCGCCGGCATGCCCGGCAACCCCAGCTACCGCAAGGTCAATCCTTCGCAGGCGCCCATCATGGCGCTGGCGATCAGTTCCGGCACCCGGCCCGCCGGCCAGCTCTACGACATTGCGTCGACGGTGCTGGCGCAGAAGATCTCGCAGATCAGCGGCGTGGGCGAAGTGACCCTGGGCGGCAGCTCGCTGCCCGCCGTGCGGGTGCAGGTCAATCCCAACGCGCTGGCGCACTACGGCGTGGCGCTGGACGACGTGCGCCAGGCGATCTCCGACGCCGCGCCCATGGGGCCGCAGGGCCAGTTCGACTCGGAAGGCCGGCGCTGGGAGGTCGGCACGCCGGAACAGCCGCGCAGCGCGCACGACTACAACAGCCTGATCGTGCGCTACAAGGACGGCGCGGTGATCCGGCTGTCGCAGGTGGCGCGCGTAAGCGATTCGGTGGAAAACCGCTACAGCAGCGGCTTTCACAACCGCAACCCGGCCGTGGTGCTGACCATCAGCCGCCAGCCAGGCTCCAACATCATCGAGACCATCGCCGCCATCAACCAGGCCCTGCCCGGCCTGCGCGCGCTGATGCCCGCCGACGTCGACCTGACCGTGGCGCTGGACCGCTCGCCCGGCATCAAGGCCACGCTGCGCGAAGCGCACATCACGCTGGCGCTGGCGGCCGGGCTGGTGATCCTGGTCGTCTGGCTGTTCCTGGGCAACGCCCGGGCCGCCGCGATTCCCAGCGTCGCCATCCCGGTCTGCCTGATCGCCACCTTCGCCGTCATGTACGCCTGGGGCTTTTCGCTGAACAACCTGTCGCTGATGGCCCTGATCGTGGCGGCCGGGCTGGTGGTGGACGACGCAATCGTGGTGCTCGAGAACATCTCCCGCCACATCGAGCGCGGCCTGACGCCCGCCCGGGCCGCCTTGCGCGGCGTGCGCGAAGTGGGCTTCACCCTGGTCGCCATGACCCTGGCGCTGAGCGTGGTGTTCGTTTCCATCCTGTTCATGGGCGGGCTGGTCGAGCGGCTATTCCGCGAGTTTTCGATCACGCTGGTGGCCGCCACCGTGATTTCACTGGTGGTGTCGGTGGCCATCATCCCCGCCTTGTGCGCCCGCTGGCTCAAGCCGGCCGGGCACACGGCGGCCGCTACCGCGGCGGCCGCTGCCCCGCCCCCGCCTTCGCGCATGCGGGCCGCCTTCGCCCGCGTGCACGAGTGGTACGGCGCGTCGCTGGCCCGCGTGCTGGGCCACGCCCGCCTGACGCTGCTGCTGCTGGCCGGCGTGGTCGGCCTGAATGTCTATCTGTATGTGCAAGCCCCCAAGGGCTTCCTGCCCGTGCAGGACACGGGGCAACTGATGGGCTTCGTGCGCGGCGACGACGGCTTTTCGTTCCAGGTCATGCAGCCCAAGATCAACCAATACCGCCAACTGGTGCTGAAGCACCCGGCCGTGCAGGACGTGATCGGCTACAACGGCGGCGGCCTGGGCATCAGCAATTCGCTGTTCCTGATCCGCCTGAAGCCCGCCGCCGAACGCGGGGAATCCTCCACGGAAGTCATCAACTGGCTGCGCACGAACGCGCCGGCGGTGCCGGGCGGCATGTTCTTCCTGAACGTGGACCAGGACCTGCGCATGCCCGGCGGCTTCGGCAATTCGGGCGACCACGAACTGGCCATCATGGCCAGCGACGTCCCGTCGCTGCGGGAATGGTCGCGCAAGATCTCCAAGGCCATGCAGGACATCCCCGAACTGCGCGACGTGGACGCCCAGGGCGACGGCGCCACGCAGCAGGTCGTCATCGACATCGACCGCAGCGCCGCCCAGCGCCTGGGCGTGGACATGGACACCATCAGCAGCGTGCTGAGCAATTCGTTCAGCCAGCGCCAGGTGGCCACTCTGTACGACGCCATGAACCAGTATCGCGTGGTGCTGGAACTGGATCCGCGCTACACCGAGGACCCCGAGGTGCTGGAACAGGTGTACGTGGTGGCGGCCGACGGCAACCGCGTGCCGCTGACCGCGTTCGCGACCTACGACAACGGACTCGTCAACGACCGGGTGTTCCACGAAGGCCTGTTCGCGTCCGTGTGGGTGGGCTTTTCACTGGCGCCCGGCGTGTCGCTGGAACAGGGCCTGGCCGCCATCGACGCCGCCATGGCCAAGCTGATGGTGCCGTCCCACATCCAGACGCGGCTGGGCGGCGACGCGCGCAACTTCCAGCAGAGCCTGCAGGACCAGCCCTGGCTGATCCTGGCGGTGCTGATCGCCATCTACCTGGTGCTGGGCATCCTGTACGAAAGCCCGCTGCATCCCCTGACCATCCTGTCCACCCTGCCGTCCGCCGGCGTGGGCGCGCTGCTGGCGCTGCGGCTGGCGGGCATCGAATTCACCCTGATCGCGCTGCTTGGCCTGTTCCTGCTGGTGGGCATCGTCATGAAAAACGCGATCCTGATGATCGACTTCGCCATCAGCCTGGAACGGCGGGAAAACCTGACGCCCGAACAGGCCATCCACCGGGCCGCCATGCTGCGCCTGCGCCCCATCGTCATGACCAACCTGGCCGGCCTGCTGGGCGCCCTGCCCCTGGTGCTGGGCATGGGCGAGGGCTCGGAGCTGCGCCGTCCGCTGGGCATCGCCATCGTCGGCGGACTGATGATCAGCCAGTTCCTGACCCTGTATACGACGCCGATCGTGTATCTGGCGCTGGAACGGCTGCGGCGGCGGGTAAAGACTGCCCGCCACGCAACCGCCCGCAGCCCGGACTAGCGCTTTTGGGCGAACGCGATTTCGCTGGCCTGCTCTAGCCTGAACCCGAAAAGCTCAATAGAATCAATCGGCATGCTGAAGCACGCCCGTCCAGCCCGGCACAGCGCGACAGCCGCGCGTTTCCGGAGACGGCTTGGTGCTTACGCTGCCGGCGCGGGCGCCAGATAGCGCCGGCGTCAGGCACTTCGGCGTTCATGGTGCGCGGCAACATCGGGCCGCCGCCTGGACCGTTGCGGTTAGGCTCTTCACAGACCTGGTGCCCAATGCGGCCGATGACTTGTCCGAAACTGCTGCTGCTGACCGGCGTCCTCTGCCTCAGCGGCTGCGTACAGGTGGGGCCGGACTTCGAGCCCCAGCGCGTCGCTTGGTCCGAACAATGGAGCACGCAGGCGCTGCGCCAGGCCAGCGCCGCAGGCGCCGCCCCGGACGCCCGCCTGTGGTGGCGCGTCTTCGACGACCCTGTGCTGGACGCCCTGATCGTCCAGGCCGACGCGCACAATCCCGGCGTGCAGGTGGCCGGGCTGCAGATCATGGAGGCGCGCGCGCAGCTTGGCATCGCCCGCAGCGGCGGCTACCCCCAATCCCAGGTCATCGGCGCCGACGCGCTCTACCAGACCCGGTCGTCGCGTTCCGCGGAAGGCAATCCGCGGCCCAGCAGCTTCTGGCAGTACAGCGCCGGTTTCAACATCGGCTGGGAGCTGGATTTCTGGGGCCGCTTCAGCCGCGCCATCGAATCCGCGGACGCCGCCTATTTTGCGGCCGAGGCCAACCGCGAGGACGTGCTGGTGCTGCTGCATGCCCAGATGGCCGAAAGCTATTACGCGCTGCGCACGGCCGAGGCCCGGCTGCGCATCGCCCGCGATAACGCCGCCCTCCAGAAGCGCAGCTACGAAATCACCGAGCGTCTGTTCAACAGCGGCGAGACCGACGAACTGGACCTGCAGCAGGCGCGCACGCAGTACCTCGGCACCCTCAGCACCATCCCCGAATTCGAAAGCCAGATCGCGCGTACCCGCAACGCGCTGGCCGTCCTGATCGGCAGGCCGCCCGGGCCCATGCCGGAATTACCGGACATCAGCGCCAAAGAGGCGGTCATCCCGCTGATCGACCGCGCCGTGCTGCAGGACGTCCCCGCCAACCTGCTGCTGCGCCGGCCAGATATCCGTGCCGCGGAACTGCGGATTGCGGCGCAATCGGCGCAGATCGGCGTGGCCCAGGCGGATCTGTATCCCTCGCTGACCCTGCTGGGCAGCATCGTCTGGACGGCGACGTCGCTGGCGGGAACATCCGGCGGCGCGGCGCTGCTCGCCGGCCCCACGCTGAACTGGAACGTATTCGACCACGGCCGCCTGACCAACGCCGTGCGGGTGCAGGACGCCCGCCTGCAGCAGCTCATCGTCATCTACCAGGACGCGGTGCGCCAGGCGGCGCGCGAAGCCGACGACGCGGCCACCGGCCTGGTCAAGTCCCTGGAGCGCGACGGCATCCTGTACGACTCCGCGCTGGCGGCCAAGCGGTCGCTGACGCTGGCCAATGCGCTGTATCGCGAGGGCTACTCCGACTTCCAGCGCGTGCTGGACGCCCAGCGCGCCCTGGCCAGCCAGCAGGACGCCTACCTGGTGAACCGGGGCAACGCGGTGCGCGACCTGATCGCCCTGTACAAGGCGCTGGGCGGCGGCTGGCACAGCGATCAGCCCGTGCTCGACCCGGCCACGCGCGACCAGATGCAGCAGCGCACCAACTGGGGCAACCTGCTGTCCGACGCCGCCCGGCCCGCCGCAGTCTCCGCGATTCCCAAGCAAAAAGGGGCGAACCGATGAACAGTTCCAGGCCCTCGGCTCCCCCGCCCCGGCCGGCCGCGCCGCCGCCGCCGCCACCGCCGCCCGCGCCGCCGCCCGCTCCCGCCCCGGACCCTTCCAGGAAAGGCGTCGGCCTGGTGCTCCTGGTGATCGTGCTTAGCCTGGTCTGGTATCTGCTGGCCGACCGCTACACCCCCTACACACAGCAGGCGCGGGTCGAGGCGTTCGTGGTGCCCGTGGCGTCGGAAGTGTCCGGACGCGTCGTCAAGGTCCATGTGCGCAACAACCAGGACGTGCCTGCCGGCGCTGTGCTGTTCGACGTCGATCCGGAGCACTACCGGATCGCCGTGGACCGCGCCCGCGCCGACCTGGACGCGATGCGCCGCCAGATCGGCGCCAGCACCGCCGGCATTGATTCCGCGCAGGCGTCGCTGCGCGCCGCCCAGGCCAACGAAGTCAGGGCCCGCCAGGACAGTTCGCGGCTCGAACGCCTGTACCGCGAGGACCGAGGCACGATCTCGCTGCGAAGGCTGGAGATCGCGCGCGCGAACCTGGCGCAGGCGGTGGCCCAGGTCGCGGCGGCGCGCGCCGAAGTACAGCGGGCGCGCGAACAGGAAGGCGGCAGCGAGGACGACAACGCCAAGCTGCGCAGCGCAGCCGCCGCCCTGGAAAAAGCCGAACTCGACCTGGCCAACACGCAGGTTCGGGCGCGCACGGCGGGACTGGTCACCGATCTGCGGACCGACGCGGGCCAGTTCGCCGCCGCGGGCAAGCCGGTCATGACGCTGATCGCCATCCACGACGTCTGGATCAACGCCGAGATGACCGAGAACAACCTGGGCCACGTCGAGCCCGGCACGCCGGTGTCCATCATCCTGGACGCCCTGCCCGGCCGCATTTTCGAAGGCCGGGTGCGCAGCGTGGGCTATGGCGTCAGCGTCGGGCCCGGCACGCCGCCGGGCAGCCTGCCCAGCGTGCAGAACAGCCGCGACTGGCTGCGCCCCGCCCAGCGCTTTCCGGTCGCCATCGACATCGCCCCCGGCGAACTGCCCTCGCTGCGGGGCGTGCGCGTGGGCGGCCAGGCGGAAGTCATGGCGTTCCCCAGCGCGGGCAACCCTCTTAATCTGCTGGGGCGTGCCTACCTGCGCCTGATGAGCTGGCTGTCCTATGCCTACTGACGCCGCGCCCGCCAGCCGCGACCCCCGCGGCCATCGCGCCCTGCGCCTGGGCGTGGGTACGGCCCTGTGCCTGGCGATCAGCTTCGGGATGGACATGCCTATTCCCATGGTCGCACCGGTGCTGGGCGTGTTCCTGCTCGCGTCCATGAACCGGCCGCTGTCGGTCAAGGCGGGGCTGGGGCTGGCGCTGGTGGCGATGCTGGCCACGGGCAGCGGCCTGGCGCTGATCCCGCTGCTGCGCTATTACCCCGGCGCCGGCGTGCTGCTCATTGCGCTGTGCCTGTTCCTGGCCTTCCGCCATGGCCTGCGCGGCGGCAACAACCTGCTGTCCACCTTCCTGATCATCGGCCTGACGATGATCTCGGCGGCCGGCACCTTCGACTTCGGACTGGCCGTCACCGTGATCGAGGCCCTGGGCAAGGGCCTGCTCCTGGCCGCCCTGGTGCTGGGCGTCTGCCACTGGCTGTTCCCGGAGCCGCCCGGCACGCCCGCGCCGCCGCCGCCCCCCGTCCTGCCGCCGGCAGAGGCCAGCCGGATGGCGCTGCGCGCGGCGCTGGTCGTGCTGCCGGCCTTTCTGCTGGCGCTGACCGATCCCCTGGCCTACATGCCCATCATCCTCAAGGCGGTCAGCCTGGGCCGCCAGAGCTGCGTGACCGCGGCGCACGGGGCGGCGCGCGAGATCATCGGATCCACGCTGCTGGCCGGCATCCTGGCCGTGCTGTTCTGGCTTGGCCTGCGGCCCTTTCCCAGCCTGTGGATGTACTTCCTGTGGATGCTGCTGTTCGCCCTGGTGGTTGCGCGCAAGCTCTATCGCCTGAGCCCGACGCCGCATCCGCCCAGCTTCTGGCTCAACACGCTGGTGACGCTCATCATCCTGCTGGGCCAATCGGTGCAGGACAGCATCGCCGGCAAGGACGTCTACACCGCGTTCGCGGTGCGCATGGGGCTGTTCATCGCCGTCACGCTCTATGCCTGCCTGATGCTGCAACTGCTCGAACCTCGCCCGCGCGCGCCACGCAGGCCCGGATTCTTCACCCGCCATCCGATCGGACGACTCAAAAGGAGCCCGCCATGAACGCCCCAGACTCGCAGCCCAACGCCGTCCCCGCCGCGGGATGGCGGTTCAAGTGCGGCATCGGCCTTTTCATCCTGGCCTTCGCCCTGTGGTTCCTGATCCCGATCGCTGCCGCCGTGGACGCGCCGGGCTCGCGCATTGCCGCGTTGACCGGCGCGATCTTCATCGCCAACAAGGTGCTCTTGATCACCTGCATCGCGGTCATGGGGAAAGAAGGCTTCCAGCAGCTCAAGTCCATCGTTTTCGGCCACGCCAAGAAGCTGGCGCCCGCGAAGAAGGTGGGCCCGGTCCGCCACGCCATCGGCCTGGTCATGTTCATCCTGCCTCTGCTGACGTCGATGCTGGAACCGTATGTGGACCAGATCTGGCCTGGCTTTCGGCCCCGCATGTGGCAGGCGCAACTGGGTGGCGACGTGATGCTGGTCGCCAGTTTCTTCGTGCTGGGCGGAGACTTCTGGAACAAGCTGCGCGCGCTGTTCATCCGCTCGGTGTAGGCAGCTGGATTGTGCGGACCGTCTTCAATCGTTAGATGCCTGACACCCACGTGAGACGACCCGGGCTCCAAGACCGTGCCACGGGGGTATCAGACACCGGTCAGGCCGGGTTCGCCTCCGGCGCCCGCGGCGCGGCCGTCAGACGGCGCGCCATGAACTCCAGGAACTCCCTGGCCAGGGGCGGCAGGGTCCTGCCCTGCAGCGTCAGCGCCTGAATGCTGCGCTGGCGCATTTCCGGATTGCTGAACGGCACCGCCACCAACCCGGCGCCTTCCAGATAGCCCATCACCGTCAGATAGCCCGATAGCGCCACGATCGGGCTGCCGGGCAGCATGGGCAGGAAGACCGCGGAATGGTTGGACACATAGGCCGGCTCGATATGCAGGCCCGCATTGGCGCAGGCGGCGTCGAACAATTGCCGGACCGTCGTGCCGTGGTCGCCCAATGACAGCGGCACGTCCACGAGGTCGCGCATGGCGATCGCGCGCCGGGCCGCCAGCGGATGGTGGCGGCACATGACCGCGTATACGGGCGCGCGCGTCAGCAGTTCGGTTTTCAGGCGATCGTCCTGGGCCACCGTGTAGCGCAGCGCGATCTGCGACAGGCCTTCCAGAATGTGGCGGCTGACCTCTTCCGGACGCTCCACGCGCAAGTGAAAGCGCGCCTCGGGGCGAACCTGCTTGAAATCCGCCATGCACATCGGCAGGAAACGGTGTGCGAAGCCTTCCGTGCAGGCCAGCCGGATCGTAACGTCGCCCAGCATGCCGCGCTGGCGGATTTCTGTCGCGATGCGTTCGGCCTCCAGCGCGGCCGCGTTGGCGTAGGCGGCCAGTTGGCGGCCGGCTTCGCTCAATTCCATGCCGCGCGCCTGGCGTTCGAACAGCGCGATGCCCAGGCTGTCTTCCAGCTTGGAAATCTGGCGGCTGACGGCGGAAGCCGCCACATGCTGCGCGGATGCGGCGCCCGCGATCGAGCCGCAGCGCGCGACCTCCAGGAAGTACCTCAAGCCCAGGGAAATCATGGATGGCTCCGTCAAGCATGCCTAAATGGCAATGCTTAGATGCTAATTATCTAATTGTGGCACGGTAAGAAGCGTAATAACTTTGTGCCTCCCTACCGCATGAGGCCCGCCGTGAGCCGCGAACAAGCCATCCTCCAAGCCGTACAAGCCTTCGATAGCGGCGCCCTGCAGGCCGCGCTGGCGCGCCGGGTCGCCTACGCCACCGAAAGCGAGACGCCCGAACAGGCCCCGGCCCAGCACGCCTACCTGAACGAGGACCTGGTTCCGCTGCTGACCGGACTGGGTTTCACCTGTGAAATCCACCCCAATCCGGCGGGCGTGGACCTGCCCATCCTGGTAGCGCGGCGCGTCGAACAGCCGGAGCTGCCCACCGTCCTGATGTACGGTCATGGCGACGTGGTGCGCGGCAACGCCGCCAAATGGGAGCCCGGACGCGACCCCTGGCGCCTGCAGGTCGAAGGCGACCGCTGGTACGGACGCGGCACGGCCGACAACAAAGGTCAGCACTCGATCAACCTGGAAGCGCTGCGCCAGGCGATCGCCGCGCGCGGCGGCGTGCTCGGCTTCAACACCACCTGGCTGATCGAGACCGGCGAGGAAGCCGGTTCGCCCGGCCTGGCCGCCTTCTGCGCGGCGCAGCGTGAAACGCTGGCGGCCGACGTCTTCATCGCCAGCGACGGCCCGCGCCTGCACGCCGCCCGTCCGACGCTCTTCATGGGCTCGCGCGGGGCCGTCAACTTCGAGCTTAAGCTGCGGGCGCGCGAGCGCGGCTACCACTCCGGCAACTGGGGCGGGCTGCTGTCCAACCCGGCCATCCGCCTGATGCACGCCATCGGCTCGCTGGTCGACGCGAACGGCCGGATCACCGTGCCCGGCCTGCGCCCTCCTCCCATTCCCGCGGCCGTCGCGGCCGCGCTGGCCGACCTGGAAGTGGGCGGCGGAGAAGACGATCCCGACATCAACGCGTGGTGGGGCGAGCCCGGCCTGTCGGCGCCCGAAAAGGTGTTCGGCTGGAACAGCCTGGACGTCCTGACCTTCGGCGCAGGCGACCCCGCCAAGCCGGTCAACGCCATTCCGCCGGAAGCGGTGGCGTGGTGCCAGTTGCGCTTCGTGGTCGGCACCGACTGGCGCGCGCTGGAGACGCATGTGCGCGAGCACCTGCGCCAGGGCGGCTTCGACGACGTCCAGGTGCGCGTGGGCATGCAGGCCGGGGCCACCCGCCTGTCGCCCGACAGCCCCTGGGTACGCTGGGCCGCCGCGTCGCTGGAACGCACCACGGGCAAGCGGCCCGCGCTGCTGCCCAATCTGGGCGGTTCCCTGCCCAACGACATCTTCGCCGACCAGCTTGGCCTGCCGACCCTGTGGGTGCCCCACTCCTATCCCGCCTGCGCGCAGCACGCGCCCAACGAGCACCTGCTGGGCAGCGTCGCCCGCGAAGGCCTGGCCATCATGGCCGCACTGTTCTGGGACCTGGGCGACCAGGGCGACGCGCTGCGCCAGGCCGCTGCGACCGCTACTCCTGCCTGATCCCCACCGAGACCCGCCATGACCGCCACATTCCGCGCCGCCCTGCTGGCGCTTCCCCTTGCCTTCGCCGCCCACGCGGGCGCCGCCCATGCCGCCTATCCCGACCAGGCGATCAAGATCGTCGTGCCGTTCACGCCGGGCGGCGCCACGGACGCCGTCGCTCGGCTGCTCGCCAACAAGCTTTCCGGCAAGCTGGGCCAGCCGGTCATCGTCGAAAACCGCCCCGGCGCTTCAACCGTCATCGGCGCAGACACGGTGGCGCGCGCCCAGCCCGACGGCTACACGCTGATGCTTTCGGGCAGCACCACCTACACGGTGCTGCCGGCGCTCAAGCCGTCTTTGCCCTACGATCCGCTGCGCAGCTATGAGCACATCGGCATCGTCGCCATGGCGCCGGTGGTACTGCTGGCGCAGACCGGCCTGGCGGCGACGACCGTGCAGGAAGCCGCCGCGCTGGCCCGCCAGCAGAGCAACAAGGGCGGGCTGATGTATGGCACCTTCGGCCCCGGCTCGGCGCCCCACCTGGCCGGCGAAATGTTCGCCGAAGCCGCGGGCGCCAAGATGATGCCGGTGCCCTACAAAGGCAGCGCGCAGCTGATCACCGCCATGATCGGCGGCGAAGTCGCGCTGGGCGTGGACACCGTGTCCTCGGCCGCGCCGCAGGCGCGCGCCGGCAAGGTGCGCGCGCTGGCGGTCACGGGCGAGCGCCGCATGCCGCAGCTGCCCGACGTGCCCACGTTTGCCGAGGCCGGCATGGCGGACGTGTCCTTCGTCGGCTGGTACGGCCTGGTCGCACCCGCCCGCACGCCCGCCACGGTCGTGGAAACGCTGAACCGGGCCGTGTCGGACATCATGCAGGACCCGCAGGTGCGCAAGTCCGTGGCCGACCTGGCGCTGGACCCGGTGTACCTGCCAGCGCCGGCGTTCCAGGCGCAGATCAAACAGGAACTGCGCACCTTCGGCGACGTGGCCAAGCGCGCCGACATCACGCTGGAATGACGCCCGGGCCGGCCTGCCGGTGCTGTCAGACCTTGGGCGGCGCGGACTCTCTTTCGGGGTGACGGTGCTTGCCCAGCGCTTCGATGAACGCGGCGGCGGACTTGCCCGCCGCGCCATCCGCCAGCAGCAGGCCCCCGTCGTCCGGATCCGGGGCGATGCCGGCGGCCTCGAACACCCGCGCGCCCTCGCCCATCCCCATCAGCGTCTTGCCATGGCGATACGCATCGCGCAAAAACTCCAGCGCCCGCCCGTCGGCGCTCAGGCGCTCGGCGGCCGCCGCACCGCCGGGCACCACGGCGCCGTCGAACACTCCCGAAGGGTGGTTGTCGAGCGATGCGTCGGCGTCCAGCGCGCCGCCATCATCGGACTGCAGCGGACCGATGCGCTGCCCCACCAGCCGCACCACCGCGCCCGCCTTGATCAAGGCGTCGGCCACGGCCGACACCGCCTTGCCGTCCACGCCTTCAGCCGCCAGGATGGCGACCTTGCGCGTCGCCACGCCCCCATCGCCGGGCCTTGCGGTCAGCGATAGCGCGGGCGACATCGCCACCTCGGGCTTGGGCGGATTCGGCATCGCGCGCGGCAAGGGGTCCGGCAGCGGCATGCCCAGCTGGTCCGCCACCGCCTGCGCCAGCTCGTCGGACACGTTGCGCAGGGACGCCACCATGCGCTGACGGATGGGCGGCACCGTCAGCTTGCTCAGTTCGAACGCAAACGCGTTGATGATGTGGCGGCGTTCCCAGGCGGTCTGGCTGTCGTAGAACAGCGTGGCCTGGTTGTAGTGCTCGGCGAACCGTTCCGGGTGCCCGCGCAGCTCGTCGCCTTCGACGGGCTCGGGGAACGGCACGAAGCCGTCCATGCCCGCCTGGAACGGACAGCCGCCCGCCAGCGAGTTCGGCTCATAGGACACGCGGCCTCGATGGATCGCCTGCCGGTGCATGCCGTCGCGCTGGTTGTTGTGCACGGGCGCCAGCGGCGCATTAATGGGAATCTCGTGGAAATTCGGGCCGCCCAGGCGCGATATCTGCGTGTCCACGTAAGAATGGATGCGGCCGGCCAACAGCGGATCATTGGTGAAATCCACCCCGGGCACTACATGCGCCGTACAGAAGGCCACCTGCTCGGTCTCGGCAAAGAAGTTGTCGGGATTGCGGTCCAGCACCATCCGGCCGATGGGTGTCACGGGCACCAGTTCCTCGGGCACGATCTTGGTGGCGTCCAGCACGTCAAAGCTGAACCCTTCGGCCTGGTCTTCGGTGAAAACCTGCACCCCCAATTCCCATTGCGGCCCGTTGCCCGCGTCGATCGCTTCCCACAGGTCGCGCCGATGGAAATCCGGGTCCGCCCCCGACACCTTGACGGCCTCGTCCCACACTTGCGAGTGCGTGCCCAGCACCGGGTTCCAATGGAACTTCACCAGTTTGGAATCGCCCTTGGCGTTGACGAAGCGATAGGTGTGCACGCCGAAGCCCTGCATCATCCGGTAGCTGCGCGGGATGCCCCGGTCCGACATCACCCACATCAGCATGTGCGTAGATTCGGGCATCAGCGACACGAAGTCCCAAAAGGTATCGTGGGCCGAGGCGGCCTGCGGCATGCCGTGATGCGGCTCGGCCTTGACCGCGTGCACCAGGTCCGGGAACTTCATGGCGTCCTGGATGAAGAAGACCGGGATGTTGTTGCCCACCAGGTCCCAGTTGCCCTGGTCCGTGTAGAACTTGACGGCAAAGCCCCGGACATCGCGCGCCGTGTCCTTGGAACCGCGTTCGCCGGCCACCGTGGAAAACCGCACGAACACCGGGGTGCGCTTGCCCTTCTCGGCGAACAGCGACGCAGCGGTCAGGTCCGTCAGCGGCTCGTAGCACTCGAAGTAGCCGTGCGCGGCCGAGCCCCGTGCATGCACGATGCGCTCTGGAATCCGTTCGTGGTCGAAGTGCGTGATCTTCTCGCGCAGGATGAAGTCCTTCAGCAAGGCCGGGCCGCGAACGCCTGCCTTGAGCGTATGCTGGTTGTCGCCCACCGGCACGCCCTGGTTGGTGGTCAGCGCCTGGCCGCCGCCGTCCGCGCGCACGCGGGCCAGGCGGCCGTCGACCTCGTTCACACCGGGCTCCGCGGCGCCGCCGGTCTTATCCGAGGACTCGCTTTCGGACAGGGAGCTGGCGCCCACGGACGGATCGACTGCTCCCACATGAACGCCTGCAACCGGACAGCGCGCGGCCTCTGCGCCGTACTCGGCGGCCTTGTTGGCATTGTGGGGAATGGCCGCCGCGGTGGCGCCGACCGCCTCCGCGCGCTTGAGCGCCGGGTGCGCCGCCTTGCCCGCGGGCCCTGCCGCCGGACCGCTGTCCGTATTCAGGTAGGCGGTGTCCAGCGCAGCGCCGGGCGGCTTCGTCTTGCCGGGTTTCTTGCTTGCCATGAGCGTCTCCTTAATGCGTCAGCAGCGAATCGCGCGCCTGTTCGGCCCGGGACGCGCCGATGGCGGATTCCACCTTCTTGATCTCTTCGGGTGGCGGCAGCACCGCGGGAAAGCCCAGCGACTCAATCCACAGCTCCCGCGACCAGCCTTGCGTGTGATAGAGGTGATGGTCCTCGTCGGTCGCCACCGCGTCGTAGGCCTGCTTCAGAATCTTGGCCTCCTCGCCTGAATGCTTGTCGGCGATCAGCCCGATCAGCGCCCAATTCGCGTGATCCTTGGTTTCGGCCAGCACCACGCATTCGGTGGCCACCAATTGCGCGGCATCCGCATCGCCGGCGCTGATCGCCATCTTCATCGCCCGGACCAGCGACTCGCCCAGGTGGCGCACGACGTCGCGGCCCGGCGACTTGGCCTGCGGATCCAGCTTCAGTTGTTCAAACACGGTCAGCAGCACGCGGCGATGCGTGCGGGTTTCTTCCAGGTAGCCCAGCCATTCCTTCTTCAGGTCGTCGTTCACGGCGCAGGACACCGCGGTTTCGTAGATGGCGAGGCCCCCGATCTCGGTTTCCAGGGCCTGGTACAGCAGCTCCTTGATCTGGCGGGCGTTTCCGGCTTTGCGTTTCATGGGTAGTCTCCTGGTCGCGGGTCTTGGCATGGCGCTCGGACGGCGCTCATCCGGTGGGAAAGGCATGAAGGCGCCAACCCAGCAATCGCCATGCCCGCGCAGCGCCCTCCCGTCCGCCCGGCGGATGCCGCGCCGCCGCCCGGCCGCGCCTGAGCCCCGCGTGGAAAAAATACAAGCCGCCCGCGCCGGATTACGGCCCCATTTACCTTTAGAATTGAGGGCACTCTTACAACGGCGCACCGCCCCGCGCCAGGTCCTGCCTGGCGGCACTGGCAAGCTGAATCGCTGCCGCATGAACATGAACGACATCTTCGCCATCGCAATGGCCCTGCTGCTGACGTACGCCGGCATGGCCTGCCTGGGCCTGGCGAAGCCCCGCCACTACGACGAGGTCTGGGGACGCGACCCCCACGCGGGCCACACGCGCGTGCTGCGCGGCGCCGGCGTGCTGCTGCTGGGACTGGCCATCCTTCCCTGCGTGGGTCTGTGGGGCAACATCCTGGGTCTGGTGGTGTGGCTGGGCTGGCTCTGCGCCGGCGCCCTGCTCTGGATCGGCATGCTGTCCTGGGCGCCCCGCCCGGCGGCCGGCACCGCCGCGCTGGCCATGGCCATCTCTCTGCTGGGCTTGAGCATGGGCTTCTAGCCCGGACACCGACCGCCGGCCGCCGGACCGCCGGCCGCCGGATTGCGCGATTTCGCCGCCGGCTTTGCGCGGTTGACGCGCATCAAGCCGACACCAGATCCCTAGCGTTTTGCGCCCCATTGGCACCATATGTGGTGGTAGAGTTTTTCCACTCCACTACATATGGTGCCAAACATGGAAATCCAACACATCCTCAAACGCGACGGCCGCGTCGTTGCATTCGATAGCGACAAGATCGCTCAAGCCATGGCGGCGGCGGGCCAGAGCACCGGGGAGTTGGACCTGGCGGGCGCGCGGACCCTGACAAGCGCGGTGGTCGCCGCCCTGGACGGCAACCTCTGCCCCGGCGTCGAAACCATCCAGAACCGCGTAGAAGAAGCGCTGGTGCAGGCCGGCCACTGGCGCACCGCGCGCGCCTACATCGTCTACCGCGAACAGCACGCTCGCCTGCGTTCACTGCGCCACACGCTGGTTGACGTGGAAAGCGCAATGGAAGAGTACCTGGACCAGCGCGACTGGCGCGTCAACGCCAATGCGAACCAGGGCTACAGCCTGGGCGGCCTGATCCTGAACGTGGCCGGCAAGGTCACCGCCAACTACTGGCTGTCCAATGTCTTCGCGCCCGAGGCCGGACAGGCCCACCGCGAAGGCGACATCCACATTCACGATCTGGACATGCTCAGCGGCTATTGCGCGGGCTGGTCGCTGCGGCAACTGCTGACCGAAGGCTTCAACGGCATTCCCGGCAAGGTCGAATCGACGCCACCCAAGCACATGTCGGCCGCCATCGGGCAGATCGTGAACTTCCTGGGCACGCTGCAGAACGAATGGGCCGGCGCGCAGGCCTTCAGTTCCTTCGACACCTACATGGCGCCCTTCATCCGCCGCGACGCCATGACCTACGCGGACGTGAAGCAGTCGATCCAGGAACTGATCTTCAACCTGAACGTGCCCAGCCGCTGGGGCACGCAGACGCCCTTCACCAACCTGACCTTCGACTGGACCTGCCCGGCCGACCTGAAAGACCAGATCCCTTACGTGGGCGGCGAGGAAATGCCCTTCTCCTACGGCGACCTGCAGGCCGAGATGGACATGATCAACCGCGCATACATCGAAGTCATGATGGCGGGCGACGCCAAGGGCCGCGTGTTCACGTTCCCGATTCCCACGTACAACATCACCCCCGATTTCGACTGGGACCATCCCAACACCGAGCGCCTGTTCGAAATGACCGCGCGCTACGGCCTGCCCTATTTCCAGAACTTCCTGAATTCGGACCTGGAACCGCACATGGTGCGCTCCATGTGCTGCCGCCTGCAGCTGGACCTGCGCGAACTGCTCAAGCGCGGCAATGGCCTGTTCGGCTCGGCTGAGCAAACCGGCTCGGTCGGCGTCGTGACCGTGAACTGCGCGCGCCTGGGCTACACCTGCCGCGGCGACGAGGCAAAGCTGATGGAACGTCTGGACTACCTGCTGGGCCTGGGCCGCGACGTGCTCGAAACCAAGCGCAAGGTGGTGCAGCGCTACATCGACCAGGGGCTGTATCCCTACACCCGCCGCTACCTGGGCACGCTGCGCAACCACTTCAGCACGCTGGGCGTGAACGGCATCAACGAGATGATCCGCAACTTCACCGATGACGCCGACGACATCACCACGCCCGAGGGCCTGGCGTTTGCTGTGCGGCTGCTGGACCGGGTGCGCCAGCGCATGACCGAATTCCAGGAAGAAACCGGCCATCTCTACAACCTGGAAGCCACCCCCGCCGAAGGCACCACCTACCGCTTCGCACGCGAAGACCGCAAGCGCTGCCCCGGCATCCTGCAGGCGGGCACCGACGCGCAGCCCTACTACACCAATTCCAGCCAGCTCCCCGTGGGCTACACCGACGATCCCTTCCAGGCGCTGGAACTCCAGGAAACGCTGCAAGGCAAGTACACCGGCGGCACCGTGCTGCACCTGTACATGAACGAAGCGGTGTCGTCGGCCGACGCGTGCAAACAGCTGGTGCGCCGCGCGCTGACCAACTTCCGCCTGCCGTACATCACGGTCACGCCCACGTTCTCGATCTGCCCCAACCACGGTTACCTGGCCGGGCATCACGAGTTCTGCCCGAAATGCGACGCCGAACTGCTGGCCAGGCAGACGGCGTGCTGCACCCCGGCCTAGACCGCCGGCCCCGTCCCCGCCGGGCATCCGCCCGGCACCCACTTACAAGGAAATCCTATGCAAACCTTGACCGCCCCCGTCGCCACGTCCGCTCCCGCCGTCCAGCTGGACGACAGCCAGCGCGTGCGCTGCGAAGTCTGGACCCGGGTAATGGGCTACCACCGCCCGGTTTCTTCTTTCAACACCGGCAAACAGGGCGAATTCAATGAACGCCGCTTCTTCGTCGAACACCGCGCCTGAGGGCGCGACACCCAGGGGCGCCCCGGCAACGGGCGCGCCGCAGCCAGCCGGAGCCGGCGCGCCGGCCTGCCAAGACGTACGCAGGCTGGCCGACCGGCCGGCCTACGCGGCGCCGCCGCAGCCCGTCATCCAGCCCCTGCCCAGGCATTCGCCCGCCGTGGGCGGGCTGGTGCCGTTTTCCACCGTGGACTGGCCGGGCCAGCTTGCCGCGGTGGTGTTCATCGCCGGCTGCCCGTGGCGCTGCCACTACTGCCACAACACCGAACTGCAGACCCGCGCCGCCCGCTACGACTGGCACGAAGTCCGCGCCTTCCTGGAAACCCGCAAGGGCCTGCTGGACGCCGTGGTGTTTTCCGGCGGCGAACCCCTCAGCGAGCCGCGCCTGCCTTCCATGATCCGCGACGTCAGGCGCATGGGCTACCGGGTGGGGCTGCATACCGCCGGCATCTATCCGTTGCGCCTGGCCGACGTGCTGCGGCACCTGGATTGGGTGGGCATGGACATCAAGGCCGACGCCAAGGGCTACGACGACATCACCGGACGGCGCGATTCGCAGCGCCCGGCGCTGGCTTGCCTGACGCAGCTGCTGTCGGCGGGTCCGGATTTCGAATGCCGCATCACCTGGCACCCCGACTGGCTGGACGAAGCCCGCCTTCTTGCCCTGGCGCGCGAGCTTGCGCGCCGCGGCGTGCAGCGCTTCGCCGTGCAGGCGGCGCGCTCGGCGCCCGGCACGCCGGTCGGACGCGCCCTAAGCGCGCAGGCGCAGGCGGAACTGCGGCACTCGTTCCAGGAATTTGCCTATCGCTGAGACAGGTGCGCCTTCAGGGTGGCCAGGAACCGGGGCGACTCCACCGCCCCGACATTGCAGCGCGACCACGGCGACACCGCCGTGGGATCCACGCTGAACACGCGCCCAGGCGCCATGATGACCTTCTGCGGCATCAGCGCCGCCGCCAGGGTCAGGGAATCGTCCACGCCCGGAAAAGCCGACCACAGGTACAGCGAACTGGTCGGCCGGGCAAAAACCTCCGCCCCCAGCGCATCCAGCACCTGCAGCGCGTGGCCGGTGGCCGCCTCCAGCCGCTGGCGCAGCCGCACCAGATGCCGCTCGTAGTGGCCTTCGCGCAGCATCACGTCGACCATGCGCTCGCAGTATTCGGAACTGCTGACATGCACCAGCGCCTTCAGGTCGGCCAGGTCGCTTGCCAGCGCCGCATTGCAGGCGATGAAGCCCACGCGCAACGCCGCGGAAAACGACTTCGAAAAACTGCCGATGTAGATCGTGCGCTCAAGCTGGTCCAGCGCCGACAGGCGCACGGCCGACGTGGGCTTGAAGTCGGCCAGCGGATCGTTTTCCACCACCATCAGGTTGTAGCGCTCGGACAGTTGCAGCACCTTGTAAGCCTTGGCGGGAGAGATATCCGAACCCGTCGGGTTGTGCGCCAGCGACTGCGTGAAAAACAGGCGCGGCTTTTCGCGCTGCAGCAAGGCCTCAAGCGCCGCCAAGTCAGGCCCGTCCGGCAGGCGCGGAACGCCCAGCATCCGCACGCCGGCCAGCTTCAGTTTGCCGAACAGCGGGTAATAGCCCGGGTTGTCCACCAGCACGGTCGAGCCCGGAGGCAGGAAATAGCGGATCACCAGATCCATCGCCTCGTTTGCGCCGTGCGTCAGCACCAACTGCGACGGCGCTGCGCTGATGCCCACGTCGCCCAGCTTGCGCACCAGACTTTCGCGCAGCGGCGCGTAGCCGAAGCGGCTGCCGTACCGGAACAAGGCGCCCAGGCCCGTGCGCACCACCTTCTGGTGATAGCGGTCCATCCGCATATCCGCCAGCCACTCCACCGGCGGAAAGCCGTCGCCCACCGCAACCGCGTCGGGCTGGGTCTTGAGCTGCTCGCGCATGAGCCACACGATATCCATTGCGCGACTCAATTGCCCGGGTTCCTCGTCCGCGGGCGGACGCGCGTGGTCCACGTCCAGCACATAGAAGCCCGAACCGCGGCGCGGCTCCACCAGCCCGCGCGCCACCAGCATCTCAAACGCCACCACCACCGTGTTCTTCGCATAGCGGTGCAATTGCGCCAGTTCGCGCAGGGACGGCAGTTTGTCGCCCGCACGGTAGACGCCGTCGGCGATCTGCTGGCCGATCAGCCTGGCCAGGCTTTCGGCGATGGGCGCGGCCCGCTGTGGCCTGCCGGAGGGATTTGCGTCGTCCACGCTGGGGATTCCCACTGAATCGTTGCCGGAATTGGTGCAGTGCAATGGTACTGTTTGCCCAAACTGTACCTCTGAATAGCGGTACAGTTTACCTAGAATCAGGCCACTCGATTCTTATACGGAGACACGCCATCGTGGCCGATTCACGCCTGCCCAACTTCCGGGCCCTTACCCCCGCCCAACGCCTTGCCGCCATCGCCGACGCGGCCGGGCTCACCGCCGAAGAGCGTCAGATGCTGGCCGAGCCTGGCGCGCTGGGCCTCGCCCGCGCCGACGGCATGATCGAAAACGTCATTGGCGCCTTCGAACTGCCGCTGGGCGTGGCGGGCAACTTCCAGGTCAACGGCCGCGACGTGCTGGTGCCGATGGCCGTAGAAGAGCCGTCGGTGGTCGCCGCCGCGTCGTTCATGGCCAAGCTGGCGCGCGAATGCGGCGGCTTCGAAACGTCCAGCACCCGCCCGCTGATGCGCGCCCAGGTCCAGGTGCTAGGCCTGACCGACCCGCACGGCGCGCGCCTGGCCCTGCTGCGCGAACGCGAGCGCATCCTGACGCTGGCCAACAGCCGCGACAAGGTGCTGATCGAACTGGGCGGCGGCTGCCAGGACATCGAGGTCCACGTCTTCCCGGATACGCCGCGCGGACCGATGATCGTGATGCACCTCATCGTCGACGTGCGCGACGCCATGGGCGCCAACACCGTCAACACCATGGCCGAAGCCGTGGCGCCGCTGGTCGAAGAGATCGTCGGCGGGTCCGTGCGCCTGCGCATCCTGTCCAACCTGGCGGACCTGCGCCTGGCCCGCGCACGAGTGCGACTGACGCCGCAGGTGCTGGACACCAAGGAACGCAGCGGCGCGGAAATCATCGAGGGCGTGCTGGACGCCTATACCTTCGCCGCCATCGACCCCTACCGCGCCGCGACGCATAACAAGGGCATCATGAACGGCATCGACCCGGTCATCGTCGCCACCGGCAACGACTGGCGCGCGGTCGAGGCCGGCGCGCACGCCTACGCCAGCCGTTCGGGCCGCTACACCTCCCTCACCCACTGGGAAAAGGACACCTCCGGCGCGCTGGTCGGCTCAATCGAAATGCCCATGCCGGTGGGCCTGGTGGGCGGCGCGACCAAGACCCATCCGCTGGCGCGGCTGGCGCTCAAGATCATGGACGTGCGCTCGGCGCAGGAACTGGGCGAAGTAGCCGTGGCCGTGGGCCTGGCGCAGAATCTGGGCGCGCTGCGCGCGCTGGCCACCGAAGGCATCCAGCGCGGCCACATGGCGCTGCATGCCCGCAACATTGCGCTGGTGGCCGGCGCGACTGGCGCGGAGATCGACGCGGTCGCCAAGCGCATGGCGGCGGAAAAGGACGTCCGCACCGACCGCGCGCTGGCCTTGCTGGAGGAAATGCGCGCTTCCCGATAACCCCTGCAGGACTAGAACCCGAGGCGGCGCCGGCCAGGTCCGCGCGCCGCCCGACCACAGGAGAGAGACATGAAACACAGCCCCCCGGCGCCCTCCACGCGCCTGGCCGAAGTCTGGAGCGACACCGTGGACCTCAGGCACCTTGCCTGGGCCATCGGCATCGGCATCACGATCAGCGTGGCGGGCTTCTTTGCCGCCAGCCGCTGGCTGCGCGGCATGGTGGCCTCGCCCGAACTGGCCCACGCCTACGCCATGCTGGCCGGCCTGGCCGGCTGCGTGCTGGCTGGCGTCATCTGCGCCCGCCTGTTCCCGCCCAAGCGCGAAGTCATCGAACACAGCTCCACGCATGATCCGGCGTGGCGCGCCGAGGTGCTGGCCGAACTGGCCGAGCAGCCCGGCGGGCTGGGCACGCTGGCCGACCTGCCCGAACCCGTGGTCCGCGAACTCAAGGAACTGGACCTGTACGACCTGTTCGCCGAACCGGCGGGCAAGACCGCCGCCGCCGCACCCGACGCGCGGCCCGGCGCCGCCAGGGAGGCGCTGGCATGAGCGATCCCATCCTTCTTGAACAGATCATGGTGGCCGCCGGCATGGGGCTGCTGGGCGCGGTGGTGTTCGCCGCCATCGGCCTGGTGTCAGGCACCGACGAGACCACCACGCTGGCCCCGCTGACCCTGCTGGTGGTGCTGCTGGGCGTGCCGCCCGCCGGCGTCTTCACCTTCTTTTTGGCGGGCGCGGTGGCCAAGCACATGACGCACGCCGTGCCCACCGCGCTGCTAGGCATCCCCGGCGACACCCTGGCCACGCCGCTGCTGCAGGACGCGAACATGCTACGCAAGCTGGGCGTGCCGCACATCGCCCTGCGCAAAATGGTGTCCGGCGCCATCGTCGCGGCATTTGTGGCGGTGCCGCTGGCCGTGCTGTTCGCCGTCCTGCTGGCGCCGTTCGGCGCAACGATCACCAAGTCCGCCCCCTGGATCTTCCTGGCCGCGGCCGTGCTGATCGCCTACTTCTCGGCCGGACGCTGGGCCGCGGTGGCGCTGCTGGTGCCGTTCGTCATGATCATCATCGCGCTGCAAAGCCTGACGGCCAAATACGGCGTCAAGCTCAGCATCAGCTACTTCCTGGGCATCGCCATCGGACCGCTGATCGCCGACCTGTTCACCGTGATCTCGCCGCAGGGCCGCAGCAAGATGCTGCGCGACAAGGTGCGCACGTTTTCGCTGGCGCCGGACGTCAAGGGCTGGTCGGGCTACTTCCCGAACCCGCTGAAGGTGATGGACCGCGTGCAGACGCGCTGGACGCTGGCCACCGCCGCGGTTTCCAGCGCCACCTTCGTGTTCAGCCCGGTCGCCATGACCGTGGTGCTGGGCGAGCTGGTGGGTTCGCGCGTCAAGCACGCCTACCATCGCCTGACCACTGTGCTCAGCGCGCGCAACGGCGTCACTGAAGCCACCTACATCGCCGAGGCCCTGATTCCGCTGATCGCATTCGGGCTGCCCCTGAGCCCGGTGGCGGCAGGCCCGGCGGCGCCGCTCTTCAACGCGCCGCCGCGCTTCACAGTGGACGCGGCGACCGGCCAGACGCACAACCTGCACAACCTGCTGAACCACTGGGAATTCCTGGGGTACGGCATGCTGGCGGTGCTGCTGGCGGCGGTGGTGTCCTACCCCTTCGCCATGAACTTCGCCCGCCGCGCCGCGCTGTTCGTGTCGCGCAGGGTCAGCCACGAAGCCATCATCGCCACGTTCGTAGGCCTGATCATCGTGATCAGCGTCTGGGAAGGCCAGTTCCTGGGCCTGCTCGTCATCCTGACCATGGGCCTCATCGGCGGCCTGCTGTCGCGCCTGTTCGGCTTCAACACCGGCGTGCAGTTCATGGGCTACTACACCGCGGTGCTGTCGGTGCCGGCGATCGTCAAACTGTTTGGATAAAGCGTGACGCATGGGCGGGGCAAGCGGCTCCGCCCCCCCCATTACCCCGTCACTTGATCCCGCGCAAGGCGGCGCGCCCCCCCTTGCTCTAGCCTCTGCTCTCTTGACCAGAGGAAAGACTCATATCATGACGTGGTTCAAATCACTCACCCTCGCCGGACGCGAGTTGCTGCCCATCGTTCAGGGCGGCATGGGCGTGGGCGTATCCGCCCATCGCCTGGCCGGCGCGGTTGCCAGCCAGAACGGCGTGGGCACCATCGCCAGCGTCGATTTGCGCCATCACCACGCCGATCTCGTGGAAAAGACCGATAAATGCAATGATCGCGACACGATCGACACCGCCAACCGCGAGGCCCTGCACCGCGAAGTGCGCGCCGCGCTGGACACCGCGCAGGGGCGCGGCCTGGTGGCCGTGAACGTCATGAAGGCCGTGCGCGATCACCAGGCCCTGGTGCGCCAGGCCTGCGAAAGCGGCGCGGAAGCCATCGTCATGGGCGCGGGCCTGCCCCTGGACCTGCCGGAAATGACGGCGGACTTCCCCAAGGTGGCGCTGGTGCCCATCCTGTCGGAAGCACGCGGCGTGGCCGCCGTGCTGAAAAAATGGATGAAAAAGGGCCGGCTGGCCGACGCCGTGGTCATCGAACACCCGGGCTACGCCGGCGGCCACCTGGGCGCGGCGCGGCTGGACGACCTGCACAGCGAACGCTTCGACTTCAAGCGCGTGCTGGCCGATTGCCACGCGCTCTTCAGCGAATTGCAGTTGGGCCGCGACGCGCCCCGGCTGATCGTCGCCGGCGGCGTGGGCAGCCATGAACAGGTGCGCCACTGGCTCACCAACGGCGCCGACGGCGTGCAGGTAGGCACCGCCTTCGCCGTCACCCAGGAAGGCGACGCGCACGAAAACTTCAAGCGCGTGCTGATCGACGCAGACCCCACCCAGCTTGCCGAATTCACCAGCGTGGCCGGCCTGCCGGCGCGCGCCGTCGCCACGCCGTGGCTCACGCGCTACCTGCGCCAGGAAGGCACCCTGCAGGCCAACACCCGCGCCGACCCGCGCCGCTGCAGCCAGCGCATGGACTGCCTGACGCAATGCGGCCTGCGCGACGGCATCGCCAAATTCGGCCAGTTTTGCATCGACCTCAAGCTGGCCGCCGCCATGCGCGGCGAAGTCAGCCGCGGCCTGTTCTTCCGCGGCGCGTCCAAGCTTCCGTTCGGCAACGCCATGCGCTCGGTGCGCGAGCTGATGGACTACCTGCTGCACGGGGAAATGCCCGCCGCCGCATAGGTGCGCAAGCCCTCGCGGGCGCGTCCGCCAGGTTCGGCAGGCCAGCTACGGCTGGCCCGCCGCCGCCAGGTCGAACTGAAACACCGCGCCGGCGCCCGCCTGCTCCACCAGCCGGATCTCGCTCTGGTGCAACTGCAGGATGCGCTGCACGATCACCAGCCCCAGCCCGCCGCTGTCGCCGGGCCCCCGGTTCAGCGCCGACGCGCGGGTAAACAGCCCCGCACGCAGTTCCTTAGGTATGCCGCTGCCGGTATCGCTTACCTGCACCTGCACGCGGTTGCTGGCCAGCCCCAGCTGCAGCTCGATGCGTCCACCCGGCGGGCTGTGGCGGATGGCGTTGTCCAGCAGGTTCGTCAACACGCGTTCGATCAGCCCCAGGTCCGCGCGCACCGGCGGCAGCGCCTGCGGGAAGTCCGTGGTCAGCCGCTGGCGGCGGGCCTCGGCGGCCAGTTCGAACTTCTGCATCACATCCTGCACCAGTTCGGGCAGCGAAAAGGTTTCGGGCTCCAGCCGCACCAGCCCGGATTCCAGCCGCGCCAGCTCGAACAATTCCTGCGCCAGGCGGCCCACCTTGCGGCTCTGCGCCAGCGCGATATCCAGGTAGCGGCGGCGTTCGCCGGGGTCCAGGGTCTCGTCCTTGAGCCGCAGCGTCTCCAGATAGCCGTGCAGCGACGTCAGCGGCGTGCGCAGGTCGTGCGAGATATTGGCGACCAGATCGCGGCGCTGCTGGTCCTGGCGCGTAAGCTCGCGCCACTGCTCCGAAATACGTCGCCCCATCTGCGCAAACGTGCGCCGCAGCACCGCGATCTCGTCGCCGTTGCGCGCAGCCGCATCCCCGGGCCGCTCCAGCGCGGCCAGCGCCTGGCCATCGTCGCCTTCGAAGGCCCGCACGGCCCGCGTCAGGCCGCGCAACGGCCGCGTGATTAGCGCGAAGGCGGCCAAGCCGGCCACCAGCCCCAGCAGCGCCACCAGCGCGATCGACCAGAGCGTGGTCCGCAGCACCGAGCTGCGCGACACATCCATGGCCAGCGCGTCGTGCGCCTGGCCCTGCAACACCACATAGACATAGCCCTGCTCGCGGCCGTCCACGCGCACGGGCGCGGCGCTGAACACCTTTTGCGCGTCCGCGCTGCGCGGATCGTCGCCGGTGATGGGCAGCATCCCGCCCGCCAGCAGGCGCTTGACCGGCCCCAGGTCCACGCGGTCGCGCTTGATCTGTCCGGGCGGCGCGGCGTCGCCCACGATGCGGCCATCGTTGGACAGCAGGTAAACCTCCACCGCCGGATTCACCGTCATCAGCATGTCGAACATCGAGCGAACCGCGTCGGGCTTCCAGCCGCCCGCGTCCATGAGTTCGGTGGAACCCGCGATGTGCTGCGCGAGCCCGCTGGACAGGCGTTGCACGACTTCCTGCTCGTAGCGCGAATTGGCGGCGATCTGCAGCCAGGCCGACGCGCCGCAGCAGGCCAGCAGCAGCAACGCGAACACCGCGGACAGGCGCTGGGTCAAGGTCAAACGCTTCATGTCTGCCCTCCGGGCGTCGCCGCGAACTTGTAGCCCTTGCCCCAGACGGTAAGGATGCGCTGCGGGTTGGACGGGTCGGCCTCGATCTTGGTGCGCAGACGATTGATGTGCGTGTTGACCGTGTGCTCGTAGCCTTCGTGCTGGTAACCCCAGACCTGGTTCAGCAGGTCCAGGCGCGAAAACACCTTGTCCGGATGGCGCGCGAAGAAATGCAGCAGGTCGAACTCGCGGGGCGTGAGGTCCAGGCGCCGCGCATCGACGTCGACCGTGCGCGCGATCGGGTCGATCAGCACGCCATGCACGGCCAGGCTGCCCGCGTCGATGCGCGCATTGCGCTCAATGGCGTCGCTGCGGCGCAGCAGGGCCCGCACCCGCGCCACCAGCTCCAGCATCGAAAACGGCTTGGCCAGGTAGTCGTCCGCCCCCAGTTCCAGGCCCAGGATGCGATGCACCTCGCTGGACCGGGCGCTGGTGATGATGATGGGCGTGTAGCGCGCCATGGCCCGCGCCCGCTTGCAGATTTCAAGGCCGTCGATGCCGGGCAGCATCAGGTCCAGCACCAGCGCATCCCAGCCGCCCTCTTCCAACCGGCGCATGCCCTCGTTGCCGTCGGCGGCATGCTCGACGGCGTAGCCCTCGTCCCGCAGGTGCAGGCGCAGCAGTTCGGCAATGTGGGCGTCGTCTTCAACGATGAGGACGCGGCGGGGCGTATCCATGGGGCACTCTGAGGCAGGGTCGATGCGCCTATTGTCGCCAATCCGCGGGGGCCAGAGTTCACATTTAATTTAACTTTGCGTGAGGACTTCGGTATCGGCCCGGGGCAAGAATGCCTCCAACAACAGCCCCCCGGAGACCGCCATGTTGGCCCGCCCCGCCTTGAACGACACGCCGCCCGCGCCGCATCCCGCCGCGCCTGCGCCGGCCGGCGCCATCCACCCCGGCTGGCTGCGCATCACGCACTGGCTGAACGCATTGGCCGTGGTCATCATGACCATGAGCGGCTGGCGCATCTACAACGCCTCGCCCTTCTTTGATTTCACCTTTCCCAACGGCATCACCCTGGGCGGCTGGCTGGGCGGAGCCCTGCAGTGGCACTTCGCCGGCATGTGGCTGCTGTTCGGCAACGGCCTGCTGTACCTGGCGCTGAACCTGGCCACCGGACGCCTGTGGCGCAAGTTCCTCCCCGTCAGTCCGCGCGGCGTCGTGCGGGACCTGGGCGCAGCGCTGCGCGGCAGGCTGTCCCACGCCGATCCGCGCCGATACAACCAGGTGCAGCGCCTGGCCTACCTGTTCGTCATGGCCGATATCGCCGTGCTGATCCTGTCCGGCCTGGTGCTCTGGAAGTCCGTGCAATTCGACCTGCTGCGCGAACTGATGGGCGGCTACGAGGCCGCCCGCCGCGTCCACTTCTTTGCCATGGCGCTGCTGGCGGGCTTTGTCGCCGTCCATCTGCTGATGGTGGCGCTGGTGCCCCGCAGCCTGATCGCCATGATCCGCGGCAAATAAGGAGCCCCTCATGACCGAAGAACGACGCATCTCGCCGCCCGCCCTGGACGGCCCCGCCATCCTGAAGGAAGCCGGAAAACTGCTGGACCGGCGTGTGGCGGAGCCCTCGCGCCGCGCCTTCCTGCGCCGCGGCCTGACCCTGGGCGGCGTGGCCATGCTGTCCGGCTGCTCGCTGTCCGACGATGAACACGTCGAAAAGGCCCTGGCCGCCGTATCCCGCTTCAACGACCGCGTGCAGGGCTGGATCTTCGACCCGAACAAGCTGGCGCCGACCTATCCGGAATCCATGATTACCCGGCCCTTCCCCTTCAATGCCTATTACGGCATCGACGAAGTGCGCCACGTGGACGAGGAATCGTTCCGGCTGGAAGTCACCGGCCTGGTGGCCGACAAGCGCCGCTGGCGGCTCGACGAACTGCGCGCCATGGCGCAGATCGACCAGGTGACGCGGCATATCTGCGTCGAAGGCTGGAGCGCCATCGGCAAATGGGGCGGCGTGCCGTTCTCGACCTTCCTCAAGCGCGTGGGCGCCGACCTGGGCGCCAAGTACGTCGGCTTCAAGTGCGCGGACGACTACTACACCAGCATTGACATGCCCACTGCACTGCACCCGCAGACCATCCTGGCGCTGACCTACGACGGCCGCACGCTACCCCCCGAATACGGCTTCCCCATGAAGCTGCGCATGCCCACCAAGCTTGGCTACAAAAACCCCAAGCATATCCAGGCGATTTTCGTCACCAACACCTACCCGGGCGGTTACTGGGAGGACCAGGGCTACAACTGGTTCGGCGGCAGCTAGGTGGATTCCTGTCTTTTCCCACCCCTCAAAAGGAACGCATCATGAAGAAACTCACCACCGCCGCACTGTCCCTGTGCCTGGCCTTTGGCGCCGCGGCAGCGCACGCCGCCGACACCATGGGCAAGGAAGGCATGAGCAAAGACGGCATGAGCAAGAGCAGCATGTCCAAGGACGGAATGTCCCAGGACGGCATGAAGAAGGACGGAATGTCCCACGACGGCATGTCCAAGGGAGCGATGTCGAAGGACGGCATGAGCAAGGATTCCATGTCCAAAGGCTCGATGTCCAAGGACGGCATGAGCAAGGACTCCATGTCCAAAGGCTCGATGTCCAAGGACGGCATGAGCAAGGACTCCATGTCCAAAGGCTCGATGTCCAAGGACGGCATGAGCAAGTAAGCCCGCTCGGGGCCCGCACCCGCGGGCGCCCGGTACGCCCCCTTCCGGAGCACGCCATGAGAATCAACCGCAGACACTTCCTGGGCCTGGGCGGCGCGGCCGCGGCGGCAGCCGGCCTGGCGCCGCTGCTGGCCGCCCGCAGCGGCCCCGCGGCAGCGGCCGGGTCTTTCCCCTACACGCTCACCGATGCGCAGTGGCGCGAAAGGCTGACGCGCGAACAGTACCAGGTGCTGCGCCGCGACGGCACGGAACGCCCCTACAGCAGCCCGCTCAACGACGAACACCGCAAGGGCACGTTCGCCTGCGCCGGCTGCGAACATCCCCTGTTCTCCTCATCCACCAAGTTCGACAGCGGCACCGGCTGGCCCAGCTTCTGGCAGCCCCTGCCCGCCGGCGTGGGTGAAACCCGCGACCGCAGCTTCGGCATGACCCGCACCGCCGTGCATTGCGCCAACTGCGGCGGCCATCTGGGCCACGTCTTCGACGACGGCCCGCGCCCCACCGGCCTGCGCTACTGCATGAACGGCGTGGCCATGACCTTCGCCCCGCAGGCCTGAGCCGCGGCCCGCCCGACCACCAGGACCCGACACCATGTCCAAGCATTCCACGATCCGCAGGCTTTGCGCCGCGCTTGCCGCCGCCGGCGGCCTGCTGGGCTCGGCCGCCGCCCCGGCCGCCGAGCGCGCCTTCATCATCCCGCCCCCCGCCGCGGACCAGCCCGCCGCCGCCACCCAGGAAAAGGCCGTCATCGCAGGCGGCTGCTTCTGGGGCGTGCAAGCCGTGTTCCAGCACGTCAAGGGCGTGAGCAACGCCGTCTCGGGCTACGCCGGCGGCCAGGCCTCCACCGCCAATTACAACGCCGTCAGCGGCGGACGTAGCGGCCATGCCGAAGCCGTCGAAATCACCTACGACCCGCGCCAGGTCACCTACGGCCAACTGCTGCAGATCTATTTCTCGGTCGCGCACGACCCCACCCAGCTAAACCGCCAGGGACCGGACCACGGCACCCAATACCGCTCCGCCGTCTTCCCCTCCAACGATAGCCAGCGCAAGGTCGCCGAAGCCTACATCGCCCAGCTCGACAAGGCCGGCGTCTACCCGAAGGCGTTGGCCACCAAGGTCGAACCGCTGCAGGCCTTCTACCCCGCCGAGGACTACCACCAGGACTATCTGGTGCGCAATCCGAACAGCCTGTACATCGTGATCAACGACATTCCTAAAGTGGAAAACCTGGCCAAGACGTTTCCGGAGCGGTATCGGGACAAGCCGGTGCTGGTTGGCGGGGAGAAGAGCCCGGGCCGTCCCTAAGCCTCCAACCGCACATGCTCGATGCGGTCCCGACCGTTGTTCTTGGCCACATACAGCTGCTCGTCCACGGCCTTGATGAAGTCGGCGGCCTGCGCCTGCCCGCCCGGCACGACCGTGCCCGCCCCGATGCTGACGGTAACGCGCCGGCCATGGGGCGACAGCGCATGCAGGATGGACTTCTTCTGCAGCAGGCGCTGGCAGCGTTCGGCGACTTTCAGGGCCGTGCCGGCGTCGGCGTCGGGCAGCAGCACGACAAATTCTTCACCGCCGTAGCGCGCGACCAGGTCGCGCGGGCCATCCAGCGCCAGACTCAGCGTCTGGGCGATTTCGACCAGGCATTTGTCGCCCTGAGTGTGGCCATACAAGTCGTTGTATTGCTTGAAGAAATCAACGTCGAACAGCAGGACGGACAGCGGCCGGCGTTCGTTGCCGGCACGCTCCCACTCCAGCTCAAAGCTGCTGTCAAAACGGCGTCGGTTGGCGATATTCGTCAGGCCATCCTTGAAGGACAGCACCTCCAGTTCTTTCTGCAGGTTCAGCAGCTTTTCCTCGGCCTTCTTGCGTTCGGTGATGTCGAACATGAAGCCGATCAGCGCTTCCGCTTCGCCGTTGGCATTGCGCACCACGTGCACCACGTCGCGAATCCAGACATAGCCGTTGTCCTTGGTCAGCGCCCGGTAGTCCGCTTCGTGGTCCACGCCGGCCTGGGATTGGGTGACGCAGAAATTCACCACGTATTCGCGGTCCTCGGGGTGCATGCGCATGGCCCAGTCTTCCACGCTGACCCAGCTATCGGCGGTCCAGCCCAATAAGGCCACGATCTGAGGCCCGATATAGGCGAATTTCATCGTGGCCCAATCAATCTTCCAAGGGATCGCCTTGGTCGACTCCAGCAGCGTTCTGTACATCGCATTGTCGTTGGGCGCACTTACATCGGGCATGCTCACAATCCCTCCTGGATCCATACGAACGAGCCACTGTAGCCTGCAGCCGCCGGCCACGGGAAAAAACCCGAACGCCCCTGCAGGCCGGGTTGCGGCGGAACCACAGCCCAGCGCCTTCCTTTCACATAGGCTCGCGGCCTTCGCGAGCCGCCTGCGCGCACAGCCAGTCCGCCACGGCCTGAACCGCCGCAGACGGCAGCCGCCCCGCGTAGGTCGCCAGGTGATAGGTGTGCCCGTCGATTGCAGGCCCGAATGGCTGCACCAGATGGCCGGCCTCCAGCTCGTCCTTGATCAGCGCCAGGCTGACCAGCGCGATGCCGTGGCCTGCGACGGCCGCCTGGATGGCATGGCCTTCGTCGGAAAATCGCAGCTGGCTGGCTTGCTGCGGCTGGGACCGCCCGGCGACCGCGAACCAGCGCTCCCAAGTCGGATTGTCGGGCTGGGGCCGCTTCCAGTCGAAGCGGATCAAGGGCACGCGCGCCAGGTCTTCCGGCGACGCGACGCCCAGGCGCGGATTCGCCACGGGTGCGAACCGGTCGGTGAACAGCGGCTTGGTCGCAAGACCAGGATATGGGCCCCGGCCATAGCGGATGGCAATGTCGACCGTCGTCGAACGCAGATCGACGAGATCGTCGCTGGCCTGAAGCTGCAGGTCGATATCCGGGTGCTGGCGCCGGAAATCGGCCATGCGCGGCACCAGCCATTTCACCGTGAAGGCATTGGTGGCCGAGATGCTCACCTGCGCCCGCGTCCGCTGTTGTATCAGCCGCGCCAGGGTCGCCTCGAACGTATCGAACCCGTCGCGCAGCACAGGATAAAGCTGCATCCCCGCGTCCGTGAGCGACACCTTGCGCACCTGGCGATCGAATAGCGCCAACCCCGTGGCGGCCTCCAGACCGCGGATCTGATGGCTGACGGCGGTCGGCGTGACGGCCAGTTCCAGGGCGGCGGCCTTGAAGCTGCCCAGGCGCGCGGCGGCCTCGAATGCGCGCAGCGCGGAAAGCGGAAGGGATCGGCGTTGCATAGCGTCGATAGATTTATAGATGAGTTTTTCTCGTCTTATAGCTGACAAATGAACCTTTGTCACCAGATCCCGGCAATCCTACATTTGAGTCACGGATCGGCCACCAACCCTCTCCCTCCAGGCCGGTTATAGATGAAGGAATTCGCACCATGCTTACGCAAGTCAAAACCCAGCCCGACAACTACGCGCCCTTTCTGCTGTCGCAGGGCATCCAGTTCGGGAACCTGCTTTTCATCTCGGGCCAGGCCGGCGCCGACGACACCGGAAAGATTGTCGACGGAGGCTTTCTTGCCCAGGGCGAGCAAGCATTCTCGAATCTGCGCCGCGCCCTGGAAGCCGGCGGCTCCAGTTTGAAAGACGTGATCAAGGTCACCATCTTCGTCACCGACATGGGACATTTCGAGGACGTGGTGGCGCTGCGCCGCCGCTTCTTTTCGGCCCCCTACCCGGCCGACACCATCGCCGAGATCAAGGCGCTGTACGACCCCGCCGCCATGATCGAGATCGAGGCCATCGCGGCCATCCCCCAGCCGGAGGCCCGCTGATATGAACATGCTCGCCGATCGACTGGAACGCGATGCGCAAGCCGCCCACGCCACGCTGTTCGCGCCGCTGCGGGTGGGGGACCTGAGCTTGCCCAATCGCCTCGCGGTTGCGCCCATGACCCGGGTCAGCGCCACCGCCGACGGCCGCGCCACGGCGCAGATGGCCGACTACTACGAGGCCTTCGCCGTCGGCGGCTTCGGGCTGGTGATCACCGAAGGCGTCTACACGGACAAGGCCCATGCGCAGGGCTACCTGTTCCAGCCCGGCTTGGCCGACGACGCGCAGCGCGATGCATGGCGGCCCGTGGTGGACCGCGTGCATGCGCATGGCGGACGCATCCTCGCGCAGCTCATGCACGCCGGCGCGCTGTCGCAGGGCAATCCCCATCGCCAGACGACGAAGGGGCCTTCGGCCGTATTGCCGGCGGGACAGCAGATGACCTTCTATCGGGGAGAAGGACGCTACCGCATGCCCGAGGCCATGACGACCGATGAAATCGCCGAAGCCATCGAGGGCTTTGCGCAAGCGGCGCGCCGGGCGCAAGAGGCGGGTTTCGACGGTGTCGAGATACACGGCGCCAACGGGTATCTGCTGGACCAGTTCCTTACTGCGCACACCAATCTGCGCGACGATCGCTACGGCGGCAGTCTGGACAACCGCCTGCGCCTGACCGTCGAAGTCATCCAGGCGGTCCGGCAATCGACCTCGAACCGCTTTGTGGTGGGCGTGCGGTCATCGCAAGGCAAGGTCAACGACTTCATGCATAAGTGGGAAGGCGGCCAGACCGACGCGGCGCAGATTTACGCCACCCTGGGCCAGCAGCCCATCAACTACCTGCACACGACCGAGTACGAGGCCTGGCGTCCCGCCTTCGGCGAAGACGGCCCCAGCCTTGCGGCGCTGGCGCGCCGTCACGTGGCGGTGCCGGTGCTGGCTAACGGTTCGCTGCACGATGCGGTGCAGGCCGAAGGCGTACTGGCACGGCAGGAGGCGGACTTCATTTCGCTGGGCCGCGGCGCCCTCGCCCATGCCGACTGGCCGGCCAGGCTGCGCGCCGGCGAGCCGCGCGAGGAATTCGACCGGGGGCTGCTTGCGCCGATCGCCGATCTGGAGAATGCGGGGCGCCATAAACGGGAACGCGCAGCCGCCAACTGCCTTTGACGCCGCCCCCTCAATCCTCAGTCGGCCGGGCGGGCGTGCTGAGGATTTTTTGATAGAACGCCAGATCCAGCCAATTGCCGAACTTGTACGCCGCTTCTTTGATGACGCCTGCGGACTGGAAGCCAAGCCGCTCATGAAGGACGATGCTTGCCTGATTGGCAAGATCAATGGCGCCCACCATCGTGTGGACATCCCTGGCTTTGGCCTCGTCTATCAATTCGGTCAGCAGGCGCCTGCCCAGCCCCATGCCGCGGCTTTCGTGATGGATATAAATCGAGTGCTCGACGCTGTACTTGTACGCGGGCCACGCGCGGAACGTGCCATAGGATGCAAAGCCCAGCAGTTTGCCCTGCGCGTCCTCCATGCCGATAACCGGAAAGCCGTTCCTGCGCTTCGTCTCGAACCACGCCGCCATGGCTTCAAACGGGCGAGGCTTGTAGTCGTATAGCGCGGTGGAGTGAACAATCGCATGGTTGAAGATTTCCAGAATCGAAGCCGCGTGACGGTCTTCAGTGCATTGGACGAGTTGCATGGTGGCCTCAGATACGTTTACAGTCAGTTCACGATAGAATACGATTCGTCTACTATATGAGACTTTGTAGAGAAAGGAAAGCGCATGGACATTGATGAGGTCATCGCGCAACGTGTGGTGGACCTGCGCACGTCGCAGCGATTGAGCCTGGCCCAATTGGCGGAGCGGTCCGGAGTCAGCAAAGCCATGATTTCGAAGATCGAACGGCGGGACAGCAGCCCGACCGCGACGGTGCTGGGGCGCCTGGCGGCCGGCCTGGGCGTATCGCTGACCGAGTTGCTGGCGGAGTCCGCGTCCATCGGCGGCGGCGCCCCGCGCCAGCGCGGCGACCAGGCCGCCTGGCGCGATCCCGCAAGCGGCTATGTACGACGGCAAGTCGCTGATCTTGACGAACAAAGCGGCAGCGAGCTCGTGGAAATCGAACTGCCCGCCAACGCGCGGATCGACTATCCGCAATGGCATTCACGGCCGTACCGGCAGCGGCTATGGATGTTGAAGGGAGTGCTGGTGCTGACTTACGGCGATGAAAAACACAGGCTGGTCGAGGGCGACCAACTGGATTTTTCCGTGGATAAGCCGGTTAGTTACGCGGCAAGCGAAGACTGCCGCTACCTGCTGAACGTGCTCCACAAGTGAATCACCGCCAACGGGCGCTGACCGCGAACCGGCCTGCCCGCGCGGCACTGACCGGGCGCTTCAGCGCTTTTTGACCGGCTTGTCCACCGACGGCATATCGCAGGTGGTCTCGGCGGACGAGCACACCCCGCGGAACCACGCCCGCCCCCGCGCGCGATCCTTGGGTTCCAGCGGCTGCCAGTCGGCGCTATTGCGCATTTCGTAATCCAACAGCAGCCATTCGCCCTGGCAGGCCGCGATGCCGCGCAATGTGGCTCTTTCGGTCAGCCAGTCGTCCCCCAGGTCAAGCAGTCTCTCGCTGTCCGCGTCCGGGCGGGCATATCCGCGCGCCGACTGGATGCCGACCTGCGCATCCGCGGCCTCGATCCAGCCTTCGCCCCGGTACACAGGCCGCGGCCGGCTGACCTCGCCGCCGGTCATGTCGTCGCTGGCGTTTTGGATTCTGAGCCAGCCGTCGCGCGCCTCGGTCACGTCGAAGGTGACGCTGTAGTAGTCGATGTCGGGATCGGGGCTCTCGCCGCGCGTCGTGGGCAGGCTGCCCGCCACCGCCGCCTGGGCGGACGCCGCCACGCGCACCGTGATCGCGGGCTTCTCGTTGGTCGTCCAGCCAGAGAAGCTGCAGGCCGTCGGACCCGCAGGCGCCCAGGCGGCAACGTTGGAAGCGGTTTGGGCGTTAAGCGAGGAAGACAGCGCCAAGGCGGCGAGGACCAGGAAAATCCGGCTTACAGTCATTGGCTTGATCGCGTCGTCGATGGGGGAGCGATGCGACGCTGGCGCGTCGGCAGGAATGGCGCGCGACTTCAGTCCGAAGCGTGCGCGTTGAAGGTGATGCATGCGAACCGGTCAGAGCGTACCACGGCGCACTGTGCCGATTCCGACCGCCCCAGGCCAGGAATATGCCCGGGCATTAGGCTACAGTGCTGTACCGCCGCAATGGCAGCCCGCAGCCGCGCGGCTGCGCGCGCACGCATCCAGGAGCAGTAAAGCAGTGAATGACACCGATCAGCCGGACACCGGTATCGCCGAAGAACGCAAGGAACAGGAAGCCAGGCTTTGGCGCGACGACGGGTGGACCGCCCGGATCATCAAGAACGAGGACGACGACGGCTGGGCCGTCGAGATGACCCTGGACGGGCAAGCCGAGCCGGCGCTGGTGGGCCCGTGGACCATGGGCCGCGACAAGAAGAACCCCAAGCCGATGGACGCACCCGCGTTCTCCACCCTGGTCAAGACGGCGAATGAAGTGCTTCGCCGCCACGAACAACAATTGCACGCGATGCTGCACAAGAGCGTGAAGGTCGATGCCGCCGAGGGCCGCCTGACCATCAAGCTGGACATCGTTCCCGACGAGGACGAGCCCTACGCCGTGCTGAGCGCCTACGATGAATATGGCGAGCAACTGGCCCAGACCCATGTCGCGCCGACGTACAAGCTGAACGTGCAACGCGCATCGGAGTGGGCGAGCGGCGGTTTTCCGAAGCACGGCTGACGCCCGGCCAGCCATGCTGCGGCATTCCAGTGCGCGGCAAGCAGCGCCGGCGGACCGGCCGGCCTAGTGCCCCGTCGAATCGCCCTGGCGGCTGGCCTCGAACAGGAACCAGGTGCGCCGCTCGGTCTCGTCGATCCAGTTTTCGATCAGGCTGGAACTGGCGATGTCGCGGTGCTCGTCGGTGACGTTGTGGGCTTCGCGCAGCGTTGCGGCCAGCACCTTGTTGTCTTCGCGCAGTTCGGCCAGCATGTCCAGCGGCTGCACATAGTCGGCGTCGTTGTCGGAGATGCGCTGCGTCCGCGAGATATGCCCGATGGACCGGAGGGTGGTGCCGCCGATTTTGCGGATGCGTTCGGCGATGGGATCCGTCATGGCGAAGAGCTGGTCGCCCTGCTCGTCCAGCAGCAGATGGTAGTCCCGGAAATGCGGGCCGCTGACGTGCCAATGGAAGTTCTTGGTCTTCAGATATAGCGCGAACACGTCGGCCAATATCTGGTTGAGCGCCCCTGAAATATCCCGGGTGGCGGCGGCCGCCAGGTCGGTGGGCGTCGCCAGGGGCGCCTTGCGCCGCGCTTTCAACGCGTTGGTGGTCTTCTCATTCAGTTTCTTGGCCATGAATCACAGCTCCTGGATATGAATCGGAAAACTCGGCCGCGGCGCGAACGGAATCTGGCCGCGAGGCACCAGCGTAAATCCGGATACGCGCTTTGCCAATGGGCGCGGGTCAACTAAGGAGTATGCTACGCCGCTTCGTATCTGCATGATCCACACATCTCCATGCGCGGCAATCCCGACGCCAGGCAAGGCGCCATCGCGTTGCACGGGTTCTACTTCCTGTATTACGGCCTGCAGGGCGTCAGCATCCCGTTTTTGCCGCTGTGGTTCGCCAGCCGCGGGCTGGACCCGGCCCTGATCGGGCTGATCGTCGCCACGTCTTTCCTGCCCAAGATTCTGTCCACCCCGGTGGTCGCCCACGTGGCGGACCAGACGGGCCGGGCGCACGCCCTGATTGCTTCGGCGCTGGCCGCATCCCTGGTGATGTTCGTGTGCTATCCGTTCAGCCAGACGTCAGCCTGGCTGCTGGCCATCACGTTGCTCCTGAACGCCGTTTTTCCGGCCGTGCTGCCGCTGATGGACCGCATGGCCATCGCCAGCGGCCGCGGGCAGGGCAATTCCTATACGGTGATGCGCGCCTGCGGGTCGCTGGGGTTTGCGGCGGTGACTGTGGCGGGGGGATATCTGATCAAGACGTTCGACACCGACTGGGTGATCTGGCTGTCGATCGTGCTGATCCTGGCCTGCCTGGCCTGCGTGCGCCTTTTGCCCCAGGCCGCCCGCCCCGCGGCCGACGAGGCGCCCATGGAGCGCGTGCGCCTGCCGATGCGGGAGGTCCTGCGGGACCGCCCGCTATTGATGTGTATCGCGGCAGCTTCGCTGGTGCAGGCCAGCAATGGTTTCCTGTATTCCTATTCGACCCTGTACTGGACCGCCAGCGGGCTGTCCACGGCGCTGATTTCCCTGCTGTGGGTGGTGGGCGTGGCCAGCGAGGTGCTGTTCTTCTTCCTGGCCCCGCGCATCCTGGCCCGCACGGGCGCCCAATGGCTGATCCTGGCCAGCGCGGTGATGACCGCGATCCGCTGGACCGGCCTGTCGGCCACCACTGACCCCACGCTGATCGCGGCACTGCAGCTGCTGCAGTGCTTCACCCTGGCCGGCAACAACGCGGCCATCATGTGGTACATCACCCGCCGCGTCCCGGCCGCCTGCAAGACTTCGGCCATCGCCCTGTACGCGATGCTCTCCGGCGGCGTGTTCATGTTCGCGAGCATCCAGCTGGGCGGCGCGCTCTATCGGAGCTTTGCGCCCGGTGGGTTTTTGGTGATGGCGCTGTGTGCGGTGGGGGCCGTGCCGTTGGTGGTGTATTCGGAGCGGTTACGGCGGCGGCAGAAGTCGTGAGCGTGGATTATCTCGTTAGAGGTTTTTTTTATCTACTAATGTGATTTCTGCGTCATTGCGTTTGAAGATGATGGGGTAGCTTTGTTGGATGGGCTTGGGCTTGCCGAGAAGTGAGTTCTTAAGACGCCCGGCGCGGCGTGGGCCTGGGGTGGGCGGGGCTCCGATTGCGGTCCGGAGCCTTCGCTCCGGACTATCCCGTGCTCATCCTCGTTGCCGCCTCCGGCGGCTGCCTTCGGATTCCGCCGGGCGCATCTAAACGCCCCGCCCACCCCAGGCCCACGCCACACCGGGCTCTGTGGTTGGATCTTTACGGGCGCAGGGGCGACCTGGGTTCTTAAGGTTCTTGGCAGCACCGGGTGGGTGGGAAGCGTCTTGCGGGGCCCGCTCCCGGCCGGCCGCGCGGGCGGCCTTTGGGAGCTTACGCGGCGTCTGGCGTCGGGACGATGACGCTTCGCGCCTGGCGGCTTTGGGGCTTTCTTGCCGCCGCATATAGCCCTTCGCCAAGGTGACTACTCGCCAAGGTGTCTGACACCCAGGAGAGATAAAGGTCAGGCTACGGCCGTGCCGCAAGGGTGTCAGACACCCACCAGCGAACGTCCGCCCAGCCTGCAACACGCACACCCGCGACTAATCGTCACGTCAACCCCAGTGCCGGATGGGCGGCGCGTACAGGTCGGCAAGTTGCAGCCGCCCGTCGCCGCGCCGCCCATCACCGTTCTCCCCCAACCGGAGAGGCCCCATCAGCAAATTACTCCCCGCATACGCGCAAGCGCACATCGCCCCGACGACCAGCCTCCCATATGCCGGGTTGCCGCCGCCCGGGCGGCAGCAACCCGGCGACCCCGCACATCCCCTGCCCTGACCACAGCTCTTGTAGCGCCACGATCCAAGACTTTCGTAGCACGGCGTCGCGGGCGCCGGGGATGCGAGCAACCTCGATGCGCCCGAGGGAATCTGAAGGCAGTCGCCGAAGGCGACAACGAAGATGACGAAGGGGGGGCCGCCTAGGCAAGTCCGGAGCGAAGGCTCCGGACCGCAATCGTGGGCGCTCGCATCCCCGGCGTCCGCGGCGTCGGGCGGCCTACGAAGCACCAGAAACCTACGAAGCACCAGAAACCTACGAAGCGCCCAAGACCGACAAAGCTCCGCACCGACCACCAACGAATACACCGCCCAAAAAGAAAAAAGGCCTCGCACCAGCAAAGCCTTCCCAAACCAACTCAGCAGCACCCGATCCGCTTCTTCCCCCCGTAGCGCGCCTCCTGCCGCTCCCGGAAGAAATCCTCGTAGCTCATCGGCTCCTGGTCAGGATGCGTACGCCGCATATGCTCGACGTACGTCTCGTAATCCGGCACCCCGACCATCAGCCGGAGCGTCTGCCCCAGGTAGCGGCCGGCGGCGCCGGCCGCCGAAGTCATGTTGCTGAACAGCATGCGGCGTCTCCCGTCTCAGGGTCAGTCTGCGCCGGCCGCCGCCGTCGCCGGCAGCACCTCGTACGGCGTCTCGCGGGCCGTCGGCTTGTTCTCGTTGCGAGCGCGCTGGACCGACTTCAGCCCGAACACCACGATGCTCACCACCACGAAGATGAAGATCGCGCACAGTCCGGCGTTGATGTAGTCGTTCAGCACCACGCGAGACATCTCGCCCAGCGACTTGGCCGGCGCCAGCACCTTGCCCTCGGCGATTGCCGCGTTGTACTTGTCGGCATGCGCCAGGAAGCTCACGCGCGGATCCGAGTGGAACAGCTTCTGCAGGCCGGCCGTCAGCGTGCAAGCCAGCAGCCAGAGCGTCGGCAGCACCGTCACCCACGCGTAGCGGTCGCGTTTCATCTTGAACAAGACCACGGTGCCCAGCGTCAGCGCGATCGCGGCCAGCATCTGGTTGGCGATGCCGAAGAGCGGCCACAGCGTGTTGATGCCGCCCAGCGGATCCACCACGCCCTGGTACAGGAAGTAGCCCCACGCCGCCACGCACAGGCCGGTCGCGATCAAGTTGGCGGGCAGCGAATCCGTGCGCTTGAGCGACGGGGCGAATGTGCCCAGCAGGTCTTGGAGCATAAAGCGGCCGGCGCGCGTGCCCGCGTCCACCGCCGTCAGGATGAAGAGCGCTTCGAACAGGATCGCGAAGTGGTACCAGAAGGCCATCATGCCCGGACCGCCCATCGCCTGGTGCAGGATGTGCGCCATGCCGACGGCCAGCGTCGGCGCGCCGCCCGCGCGCGAGATGATGGTGCTTTCGCCGACGTCCTTGGCCGTCTGGACCAGGTCGGCCGGACTGATCACGAAGCCCCAGCTCGACACCACTTGGGCCACCTGCTCGGGCGTCGTGCCGATCACGGCCGCCGGGCTGTTCATGGCGTAGTAGATGCCCGGCTCGATCACGCAAGCCGCCACCAGCGCCATGATGGCCACGAAGGATTCCATCAGCATGCCGCCGTAGCCGATGTAGCGGGCCTGGGTTTCGTTTTCGATCAGCTTGGGCGTGGTGCCCGAGGAGATCAGGGCATGGAAGCCCGACACCGCGCCGCAGGCGATGGTGATGAAGAGGAACGGGAACAGGTTGCCCGACCACACGGGGCCGGTGCCGTCCACGAACTGGGTCAGCGCGGGCATTTTCAGCTCGGGCGCCACGACCACGATGCCGATCGCCAGGCCGACGATGGTGCCGATCTTCAGGAAGGTCGACAGGTAGTCGCGCGGGGCCAGCAGCAGCCACACGGGCAGCACGGACGCGATGAAGCCGTAGACGATCAGGATCCAGGTCAGGCCCTTGCCGTCGAAGTCGAACATCGGGCCGATGACCGGATGCGCGGCGACGTCCTGGCCGAAGGTGATGGCGGCCATCAGGCCCACGAAGCCGATGATGGAGACTTCGCCGATCTTGCCCGGGCGGATGTAGCGCAGGTACACGCCCATGAAGAGCGCGATGGGGATGGTCGCGGCCACCGTGAAGGTGCCCCACGGCGAATGCGTCAGCGCCTTGACCACGATCAGCGCCAGCACGGCCAGGATGATCACCATGATCATGAAGGCGCCGAACAGCGCGATCACGCCCGGGATCTTGCCCAGTTCGGACTTGACCAGGTCGCCCAGCGAGCGGCCGTCGCGGCGCGTGGAGATGAAGAGGATCGTGAAGTCCTGCACGGCGCCGGCAAACACGACGCCGGCCAGGATCCACAGCATGCCCGGCAGATAGCCCATCTGCGCGGCCAGCACCGGGCCGACCAGGGGGCCCGCGCCGGCGATGGCGGCAAAGTGGTGGCCGAACAGCACGTGCTTGTTGGTGGGCACGTAGTCCAGGCCGTCGTTGTACTTCCAGGCCGGCGTCATGCGGGTCGGGTCCAGCTGGAAGACCTTGCGCGCGATGAAGCGGCTGTAATAACGGTAGGCGATGAGATAGACGCAGACGGCGGCAATCACCACCCATAGCGCGTTGATGGTCTCTCCTCTGGCCAGCGCCACGGTGCCCAGCGCGAACGCGCCCAGTACCGCAACCGCCAGCCAGACCAGGTGCTGACCCAGTCCCTTACTGCTGGTATGCATAAGTGCTCCTCTTGCCTCCCGCCATGCTCTTGGCGTGAAACGCTTTTTTCGTCCCGCGGAAGGCAGACTCATTGTTGTGGGGTGGCGGACGCACGCGTCCACGCTGCGTCCTGTCGACGCGGGCGCCAGTATTCCGCCTCACCCTGGCGCCAACAAGCGCGGAACTACGCAAACCGGGTACGTATTACTACGCCATGCGGCGCAGCAAAAAATCCTGGAAATCGTAAAATCCACCCGCAATTCCCAGTTTCCCGCCTGGGCCACGTCCCCTAATGCGCCGCAGCAATCCCCGCCTGCGCTGATACAAATCCTTATGAAGCTGCGCCTCAAGATCCTGCTGCTCGCGGCGGTGCCCCTGCTGGTGGCCGTTGCCGCCATCACGGTCGCCGTCTATGTGCAGGGACTGCAATTGGCGCAGCGCGAAAAGCAGGTCGTGGAAACCGCCTGGCTGGCCAGCAAGGAAGGCGAACTGCGCCACTACGTCAACCTGGCCTATAGCGCCATCGCCCCCCTGCAGGCGTCGGGCGACGACGACGCCACCCGCCAGCGCGCGCTGGACCTGCTGGCGCAAATGGAATTCGGGCATGACGGCTATTTCTTCGTCTATGACCTGAACGGCAAGAACCTGATGCACCCGCGCCAGCCGGAGCTCGTCGGCCAGGATCTCTGGAACCTGCGCGACACCAAGGGCCAGCCGGTCATCCAGAACCTGCTGACGGCCGCCCGGCGCGGCGGCGAGCAAGGCGAGGCGGTGCACTATCTGTGGGAGAAGCCGTCCACCCACCAGACCGAGGAAAAGCTCGGCTACGTGGTGGTGCTGGAGCGCTGGGGCTGGATGCTGGGCACCGGCATCTACCTGGACGACGTGCAGCAGGCGCTGGTGCGCATCGACGCCGCCGCGCAGGCCAACATCCGCAGCATGTTCGCGTGGGTGGCGGGCATTGCCGCAGTGTCCATCCTGGGCGTGGCCGCCTGCGGTCTTGCGCTGAATATCAGCGACCACCGCCAGTCGGACGCCAAGCTACGCCTGATGGCCCGGCAGCTTGTCCGGTCGCAGGAAGACGAACGCGCCCGGCTGTCGCGCGAGCTGCACGACGGCATCAGCCAGGTGCTGGTGTCCATCAAGCTGTCGCTGGAGGCCGCGCGCGAACGATTGCGCCAGTCGCAGCCGCGCGACCCGCAAGCGCTGGCGCATATCGACACGCCGCTGGGCAGCGCGCTGGACCGCCTGAACACCGCCGTGGGCGAGGTGCGG
The DNA here is from genome assembly GCF_000236785.1 of Achromobacter arsenitoxydans SY8. Taxonomy (GTDB): domain Bacteria; phylum Pseudomonadota; class Gammaproteobacteria; order Burkholderiales; family Burkholderiaceae_B; genus Achromobacter; species Achromobacter arsenitoxydans. The sequence continues at coordinate 57,643 of NZ_AGUF01000043.1, forward strand.
CGCATTTCGCACAACCTGCGCCCGACGCTGCTGGACGACCTGGGCCTGCCGGCCGCGCTGGAGCATCTGGGTCGTGAATTTGCCGTTCCCGCCGAAAACGGCGCGCCGCCGCTGGCGGTGAGCCTGCGCACCACCGGGCAGCCGGTGAAGCTGCCCGACGCCTACGCGACCGCGCTGTTCCGCGTCACCCAAGAAGCGCTGACCAATGTACTGCGCCATGCCGGCGCCACGCGCGCCGATCTGACGCTGGCCTATTCTGGCCGCGACCTGCGCCTGACGATCACCGACGACGGCCGCGGCTTCGACTACGCCGAGGTGCAACAGGACCCGCACCGCGGCATCGGCTTGCGCAACATGCGTGAACGCATGAATGCGCTGGCAGGCAGCCTGAGCTTCCATTCCTCCGCCCAAGGCACGACCTTGCAGGCCTGGCTGCCCCTGCCGGCCGCCGGCGCCCCACCTGTGAATCCCCAAGCATGACCGACAACTTCGACGCCGTCCGACTCCTGCTGATCGACGACCACCCGCTGGTGCGCGACGGCCTGCGCCTGCGCCTGGAAACCGTGCCGCATCTGCGCGTCGTGGGCGAAGCCGGCAATGCGGCCGCCGCGCAAGCCTTCCTGGCCGCCTGCATGGCCGAGGACCCGCAGGGCGGCACCCTGCCCCATCTGGCGCTGATGGACCTGAACATGCCCGGCGTGGGCGGCCTGGAGCTCACGGCCCAACTGCACGAACGCTATCCCCAGATCGCCGTGCTGGTGCTGTCCATGCACGACAATCCGGAATACATGGTGCAGGCGGTCAAGGCCGGCGCCCGCGGCTACCTGCTCAAGGACGAGCCCGCCCAGGAGATCCTGGCCGCAATCGACGCCGTCATGGCCGGCCGCAGCTACTTCAGCGCGGCGGCGGCCGTGCGGCTGTCGCAGGCCAGCGCGCTGGCCACGCTGCTCACCCAGCGCGAACGCGACGTACTGCGCCACATCGCCGACGGCCACGCCAACAAGCAGATCGCCCAGGCGCTGGGACTGTCCGTGCGCACGGTGGAAACCCACCGGCTGAACATCAAGCGCAAGCTGGGCATCGACGGGCAGGCCGAGCTGATCAAGTACGCGGTGGAGAACCGGGGCGTCTGAGTGGGGAGCCCCCACGCCGCGCACGCTGCGCGTGCTTGCTGCCCCCCGAGGGGGCTGCCCCGCCTTCGGGCGGCCGGGCGGCGGGGCCCGCCCCGCCGGCTGCGGTAGACTTGCGTCACGTATGCAACACAACGCGCGGCGTCGCGCGCAGGACCAGGAGTTCCCCCATGTCATTGGAAAAGCACTACACCGCCATTCTCGAAGCACTGGGGGAAGATCCGTCCCGCGAAGGACTTGCCGACACGCCGGCGCGCGCGGCCAAGGCGATGCGTCACCTGTGCCGCGGCTACGACCAGAATCTGGACGAAATCGTCAACGGCGCGCTGTTCACGTCCGACACGCGCGAAATCGTGCTGGTCAAGAACATCGAGCTGTATTCGCTCTGTGAACACCACATGCTGCCCTTCATCGGCAAGGCTCACGTGGCCTACCTGCCGGCCGGCAAGGTCCTTGGCCTGTCCAAGGTGGCCCGCATCGTCGAAATGTACGCGCGCCGCCTGCAGATCCAGGAAAACCTGAGCCGCCAGGTGGCCGAGGCCGTCCAGAGCGTCACCGGCGCGGCCGGCGTGGCGGTCGTCATCGAGGCGCAGCACATGTGCATGATGATGCGCGGCGTCGAAAAGCAGAATTCGTCCATGGTCACCTCCGTCATGCTGGGCGAATTCCACGACAACCCGTCCACCCGGGCGGAATTCCTCAGCCTGATCCGCTGAGCGCAGGCGGCGCCGCCGCCCCCTCATCCTTTTGGCGCATATCGCGGGCCCGCCCGCTGCGACGACGATGCCTCCTCGGGCATTGCCGGCGCGGCCGGCGGGCCCGGCCGCTTTTGGCGCCCGGCTTTGGCCGCCGGTTTTGGCACCTACTGATCCGGGCATCTGGCCCTAGCGTTCTGGTCCCATCCGGGCAAACTGGCACCAGCAAGCCGGTCGCGCCGGGGCGCGGCCGTTCTCTATCCCGGAGATCACCATGAACGCGATATACCGCCTGATTCGCCGCTGCACCCTGGCCGGCCTGGCCGCCGCGCTGCTGGCCGCGCCCGCCTACGCGCAGACCAAACTCGTGGTGGGCTACCAGCTCATCGTCGGGCCGTTCCTGTCCGCTATCGCGGACGGCAGTTTCGACAAGGCCCTGAAAGAGGCCGGCTACCAGGTGGACTGGCGCCAGTTCACCTCCGGCGGCGACATTTCCACCGCGCTGGCCTCCGGCAACGTGCCGGTTGGCGTGCTGGGGTCCACCGGCATCACCTCGGGCGCCACGCGCGGCGTAGACATGCAGCTCTTCTGGATCCTGGACAACATCGGCAAGTCCGAGGCCCTGGTGGCGCGCAACGGCTCCGGCATCAACAGTACGGCCGACCTGAAGGGCAAGCGCGTCGCCACCCCGTTCGTGTCCACCTCGCACTTCCACCTGCTGGTCGGGCTGGAACAGGTCTGGAAGGTGCCGCCGCGCGACGTGCGCATCCTGAACATGCAGCCGCCGCAGATCGTGGCCGCCTGGCAGCGCGGCGATATCGACGCCGCCTACGTCTGGCCGCCCGCGCTGACCGAGATCGCCAAGACCGGCAAGATCATCGCCGACTCGGAGCAGATAGGCGCCGCCAGCGTGCCCACTTTCGACGGCATCGTGGTCGACAAGGCCTGGGCGCAGAAGCATCCCAAGTTCAATGGCCGCCTTCACGGGGGTGCTGGCCAAATCCTATGCCGACTACCGCGCCAACGGCGCCAAGTGGACGGCGGACTCCCCGCAGGTCAAGGGCATCGTCAAGCTCATCGGAGGCAAGCCCGAGGACATCGTCGAGGCGCTGGGCCTGCTGGTGTTCCCGACCGTCGAAGAACAGATCTCCAAGACCTGGCTGGGCGGCGGCAAGGAATCGGGCGCCGCGCGCGCCTTCGCGGCCAGCGCCAAGTTCCTGAAAGACCAGAAGCAGATCGACAAGGCGCTGGACGACTACAGTCCCTTCGTCACCGATCAATACGCGAAGGCGGCGGCAAAGTAGCGCAGCCCGCCACGGCGCGGCGTCATCCCGGCGCCGTCGCCCGCCACGGGCGCAGCCCTACAGAACAGGGGGAAGCGGCATGACCATGCAGTCCACACCCGCCGCGCGGAGCCTGTGCGCGGAAGGCGTCAGCGTGACCTATCCCGGCCTGCACGACAGCGGCCCGGTCATTGCGCTGCACGACGTCAACCTGACCATCGAGCCGGGCGAATTCGTCGTCGCCCTGGGCGCATCCGGCTGCGGCAAGACCACCCTGCTCAGCCTGCTGGCCGGCTTTCTGTCGCCCACCGAAGGCGAGATCACGCTGGACGGCAAGCCCATCGTCGGCCCCGGCGCCGACCGCGGGGTGGTCTTCCAGAAGCATGCGCTGCTGCCCTGGCTGAACGTGCTGGAAAACACGGAGTTCGGCCTGAAACTGCAGGGCGTGGACAAGGAAACGCGCCGCGCCCGCGCCCGCCGCAATCTGGAACTGGTGGGCCTGCAGGACTTCCACCGCCACATGATCTACCAGCTGTCCGGCGGCATGCAGCAGCGCGTGGGCATCGCGCGCGCGCTGACCTGCGATCCCGCCATGCTGCTGATGGACGAGCCCATGGCCGCGCTGGACGCGCTGACCCGCGAGACCATCCAGGAACTGCTGCTGGACATCTGGCGGCAGACCGACAAGATGTTCTTCTTCATTACCCACAGCGTGGAGGAAGCGCTGTTCCTGGGCTCGCGGCTGATCGTCATGTCGCCGCGCCCGGGCCGGATCACGCACACCTTCCAGCCGGACTTCAACCGGCGCTACCTGGAGACCCGCGATGGCCGTGGCATCAAATCCAGTCCCGACTTCATCGCCATGCGCGAGCAAGTCCTCGGCATCATCTACGGGGACGAGCGCGCCGCCGCCCCGCACCCGGTCCATGCCTAAGCGCCGCGCCGGCCACACGCCCGCCGTGCCCGGCAAGGTCTACGGGTCTCCGGGCGCGGGCTACAGCGGGCACATCAGCCTGCTGACCAGCCTGGCGCTGCTTGCCCTGTGGTTCCTGGTCACCAGCGCGGGCTGGGTGCGGCCGCTATTCCTGCCCTCGCCCATCGCGGTGTACGACAAGTTCGTGTTCGCCATGACCGAAGGCGTCGCCAATTCGACGCTTACCGAGCACGCCCTGGCCAGCCTGTCGCGGGTGTTCGGCGCCTTCTTCCTGGCTTGCGTCACGGCCATCCCCATCGGCATCCTGATGGGCGTGAACCGGTATGTCCGGGGCGTCTTCGACCCGCCCATCGAGTTTTACCGCCCGCTGCCGCCGCTGGCCTATCTGCCGCTCATCATCATCTGGTTCGGCATCGGCGAATTCCCCAAGATCCTGCTGATCTACCTGGCCATCTTCGCGCCCATGGCGATCGCCGCGCGCGCAGGCGTGCGCTCGGTCTCCATCGAGCAGATCCACGCGGCCTACGCCATGGGCGGCACCAGCCGGCAGATCGTCTGGCACGTGATCCTGAAGGCGGCCATGCCCGAGATCTTCACGGGCATGCGCATCGGGATCGGCGTGGGCTGGACGACGCTGGTGGCCGCCGAGATGGTGGCTGCCGATCGCGGGCTGGGATTCATGGTGCTCAACGCCGCCCAGTTCCTGGCCAGCGACACCGTGATCATGGGCATCATCGTGATCGGCGTGTTCGCCTTCGCCTTCGACCTGCTGGTGCGCTACCTGGAACGCTTCGCCATCCCCTGGAAGGGCCGCATCTGACAGGGCAATCCCGCATTCCTTACCCCATCCGGCTCCTTTATCCTGAGGCTCGGACACCCCGGCCGCGGCAGCACCGCGCCCGGCCGTGCCGCAGTCAAAAGGAGCCATCCATGTCCAGCCAGGCCTCGATGCTCAAGCCGGTGCTGTGGGAACGCCTGTTCGAAAAGGCCAGCGCGCCCAACCTGAGCCTGCAGGGCCGCGTGCGGCAAATGCTGGTGTCGGCAATCCTTAGCGGCCACCTGCCGCCGGGCATGCCGGTGCCCTCCAGCCGCTATCTGGCCGACCAGCTGCGCATCGCCCGAAACACGGTCGTATTCGCCTACCAGCAACTGGTCTGCGAAGGCTATCTGGTGTCGCGCGAGCGCAGCGGGCATTTCGTCAGCGACACCGTCATGCAGGGGCATTCCGGCCCGGCGTCCGACGCTGCAACGCCGGACGACACCGCGGCGGCTGATGCCGCCGGCGGCCACGGCGTGCGCTGGGACGAAAGGCTGCGTTTCCGGCCCAGCCGCCAGCGCAACATCACCAAGCCGCGCGACTGGCAGAAGCAACCCTACCCCTTCGTCTACGGACAGTTCGACCAGGACCTGTTCCCCACAGCCGAATGGCGCGAATGCTGCATCAAAGCCCTGTCCGTGCTGGACATCCGCAGCTGGGCGCCGGACCTCATCACGCACGATGACCCCGCGTTGATCGAACAGATACGCACGCAGGTGCTGCCGCGCCGCGGCGTATGGGCGGACGCCGAGGAAATCGTCTGCACCGTGGGCGCGCAGCACGCGCTCTACCTGCTGGCGGACCTGCTGGTGAATGAGGACACGGTCGTGGGCATGGAAGACCCCGGCTACCCCGACGCCCGCAACATCTTTGCCAGCCATACCCGCCACCTGCTGCCCCTGCCGGTGGACGAACAGGGCCTGCGCACCGGCACGCAGCTGCTGGGCTGCGACTACGTTTTCGTAACGCCCGGGCACCAGTGCCCCACCACCGTCACACTGTCAGCCGAGCGCCGCGCAAGCCTGCTGGCGCTGGCGCGGCAGGCCGACAGCCTCATCATCGAAGACGACTTCGAAAGCGAAAGCCGCTGGGGCGAAGGCGCGATTCCGGCCCTGAAAAGCCTGGACCGCGACGGCCGCGTCATCTACGTCGGCAGCCTGGCCAAGTCCTTCGCGCCCGGGCTGCGCATCGGCTATATCGTCGCGCCGCGCGAACTGGCGGCCGAACTGCGTGCGCTGCGCCGCCTGATGCTGCGCCATCCGTCCGCCTACATCCAGCGCGCATTCTCGCTCTTCATTTCGCTGGGGCATCACCATTCGCTGCTGCGGCGCCAGTCGCAGGCCTACCAGAAGCGCGGCGGCGAACTGGCCCGGGCGCTGGCCCGCCACCTGCCGGACTTCAAGTCCATGCCCATCACCGGATCGTCGTCGTGCTGGCTGCAAGGGCCGCCATGGCTAAACGCCAAGGCGCTGTCCGAGGCCGCGCTGGCCGAAGGCGTAGTAGTCGAGCCGGGCGACGTTTTCTTCATGGACGGCGTCGACGCGCCCCGCAACTTCCTGCGCGTGGGGTTCACGTCGATCCGCCCGGAACTGATCGAACCCGGCATCGAACGGCTGGCCAAAGTCGTCGACGCCCAGCGCCGCGCCGCGCAGGACCTGGCGTACTGCCCGGGCGCCTGACGGCTACAGCAACTCGTCCCGCAAGTAATACCACCGGTACAGCAACCCCTGCCCGATCCTGCGGAACGGCGCGAACATATGCCCGGGCAGCGGCGAGTCGTAGATCGGCAGGTCCCACGAAACGCCGTCCTGCCCCATCATCCGCTGCGCCAGCCGCCGGCCGGCATGGGCTGAAAACGCCACGCCGTTGCCGCCATAGCCAAAGGCGTAATACACCTGCTGCGCCGGATCGGGCTGCGTGATGCGCGGCATCATGTCGTGGCTGACGTCCACCCAGCCCCACCACGAATACGCCACGTCCACCCCCCGCAGCGTGGGGAACTTGCGCGCCAGGCCCTCGCGCAGCAGCGCCAGGTGGCGCGGGTTCTCCGCGTCCGCCCCGCGCAGCGCGCTGCGGCTGCCGATCTGCATGCGGCCGTCGGGCAGCAGGCGGTAGTAAAAACGCAGGGTCCGCGTGTCCGTAATGAACACCGTGCTTTTCAGCCCCGCCGCCTCGCGCTCGGCCGGCGTCAACACCCGCGTCACCATTGAATTGGACAGCACCGGCATGATGCGGTTGTCCAGCAGGCGGTTCACGCCCTGCGCGGTGTAGCCGCCCGTGGCGAACGCCACGCGCCTGGCGCGCACCGTGCCGCCGGGCGTCTGCAGCAGATACATGCCGTTGTCCACGCGCCAGCCCAGCACCGGACTGGCCGGATGCAGGCGCACGCCCAGCGCTCGCGCCTGCCGCAGATACCCATACGCCAGCTTGAGCGGATGCACGCCCACACCGTCCGGCTCGTGCATCGCGCCCACGGCCTCGCGATCGTCCACATAGCGTTCCCGCAGCTCGGCGCGACTGAGCATTTTCACGTCGTAGCCGAACGTCTCGCGCATGACGCGAGCTTCGTTCTCCAGGAAGGCCATCTTCTTCTGGCGATGCGCCGTGTACAGGTGGCCGCCCGGCTGCGCATCGCAGTCCACCTGGGCTACCAGGCTTTTCCAGTATTCGAAGCCCTCGCGGATCTCCGCATCCAGGCGTTTCGCCGTCTCCAGCCCCCAGCGCGCGATCCACTGCGAACGATACAGGCGGCCAGAGGCGTTCTGGCCCTGGCCGCCGTTGCGGCTGGTGCAGCCCCACACGGCGCGGTTGGCCTCCAGCACCACGGCCTTCACGCCGAAGTCCCGCGCCAGCGCCAGGGCCGCGGACAGGCCGGTGAAACCGGAACCGACGATGACCACGTCGGCGTCGATATCGCCCTGGATCGGTCCATCGTCCTCGGGCGGCGTGCCGGCGGTCGCGACCCAATACGTGGGCGCATAGTCCTGGCCCTGGCCGGGCGGCGACACCAGCGGATCATAAGCCGGGTTATAGGCGTTGATGGCGGCGCCGGGCGCGGCGGCCGGGCGATGGGATCCGGCAGACATTTGCGTATCCATGGCCGGTGCTACGCCCGTGCCGGCAACGCTGGACGCTGCTTGCGGAACGCGTTTTTCACGCGGATCTTGCCGTCCTGGAAAGTGAAGACGTCGACCATGTCGGCCTCAACCCGCGAGCCGTCCGGCGCGGTGCCGCGGAAGGTGGATTCGGACACGCCGCGGTCGCCGGCGACCCAGTGCCGGCCGTCGTCCCAGCGGGCGTCGGGAAAGTTCTTCCAGGCCGCGGCAAACGCCGCGCGCACCGCTTCCGGGCCGGCATGGCGGCTGCCGTACTGCTCGGGGCCGGCGACGGTCTCGAACACGCAGTCCTCGCTCATGAAAGACATCAGGGCGTCGATGTCGTGCCGGTTCCAGGCGGCCGCGAACTCGGCCAGCATCTCCACGGTGACGGACTTTTGCATTGCCTACCCTCCTCTGCTGGCGGGGCGCGAGATGCGCCCACGCTGAACACCCAAGGTACGTTCGGGGTACGTCAGGGTCTAGAACCAGACGCGGGGAATCGCTTGCACCAGATCTAATGCCGAATTTCATTCAACTTGGCATTTGGAGGACTTTTCGGATTTGTCCTAAGCATTTGGCGGCAAATCGGGATGGATCCTATATGCCATAAACCAGCGATTGCGCAGGATTGAGCACTAAGTCCAAGCGCGTCCATTGCCATCCATCGTTGCAAACGGGACGCCTGTTCACAGGCGTGACTATCCACCCAAATCCGGAGGAAGAGGCCTGCTATTGCACGGAGCAAGCATGCCTTCTCAATCCGACCAGCGCTTCACCTTCGACCTCGTCGGCAGCGAGGCGCCGCTCGACGCAGACGTGGAACGGTACCTCGCGCTGATCTCCGGCAACCTCTGGCTACTGCATAGCGATGAGGCCCGCGTCCTCCTCAACGACCTCACAGAGTCCCCTCAGGCCCGCCTTCGCAAGTTGGAAGCGCTGGCGCGCGGGAAGGAATCTTCCAATGACTAAAACAAGTGCTGGCAGTGCAACGTCGACACCGGCATGCAGTCCGCGCGTTCCCATCCTGCCCATCCGCTACGCGATCGTGCCCAACGCGGGCGGCGCGCCGCTGTACCGTTATGCCGAGTCCGGCTTCAAGCTGGAGCAGGGCTTACCCAGGATCGAACTCTCTTCCTACACCTTGCGGGCGCTTCGGCCTGGGTACGTCTACGTCTTCATGAAGGGCCCCAAGGGCGAAAAGTTTGTCATCCATGAATACGACGGCGAGGGCCACTACAAGGAACTGACCTACCTGGGCCTGGAACAGTATCACCGCAAGGATCGTTACCGGACCGTAAGCAGCCGGGGTTGGGTTTGGGCCGATACGAGCCCCGACACCGCCAGCGAAGTCTGGATCGGCTTCAGCCCGCACCTATGGACCAATGCCGTCACAGCCAGGATGGCGGCGGACCCGTCTGCGCGCAAACGTCATATGCGCCAGATCGACATGGCCGAGCTGACCTCTGGCGAGAAAACACCCTCAAGCCAGCCGCACGTGTTGCCCGCCAGCGCATTGAGCCATTGGGTCGAGGACTTCAAGCCCAGGGACCAGCGCATGGACCTGGATTGGAGCAGCCATTGCAGCAAGGACGATCTGCCCATCAGCACCTTTCTGGCCCAGGGGCAGCACTATCGCTACACGCAGCCGCGCGTGCCGGTGGTAGTCGTACTTAATGATGCGGAGGGCCTGAGCCTGGATCTCGGCCTTTCCGTCGCCGCCTACCAGCACCAACTGCGCGACATCTTGCCAAGCCAACAGCATGAGGCCATTGCAAAACAAGGCAAAGCGGAGTTCGCCGTACCCGCCTGTTTCAGCCAGGACGTCGAAAAGCTGAGCGTCCAAAGCCAGCGCTATCACCATAAGAATCTGGTAGCCATACTGCTGGAGCAGACGCTGCAATCCATGTACCCGGCGGACCAGACGCCGCCGGAAACCCTGGCCAGGCTGCGCGACGAATACCAGCGCAAGCAAGTCGGCGGCAGCCGACGGGCGACGCTTTCCGAATTGCGCTATCAGGTTCTTACCGATAGCCGCATCTCGCCGATGGGCCGACGCCTTGCTGAGCGCATTGATACCGCCAAATATCACGCTTTCCTGGCCGAACGCGACCAGCGCGAGGCGCACCTGCGATCCTGCCTCGACACCGCCCTGAAGGCTTGCCGTGACCATGACCGATGGCTGGCCACGGCAGAGTCTGAGCACCGGGACGTTCCCACCAGCCTGGCCGCCGCGCTGGCCGCCTACGACCGTGACGAGCGCCTGTCGGCCGGGGGGCTGGAAGTGTCTCTGGCCCTGATGATCCACCCCATGAGCCAGGCCCTGCCGGGCACCGAAGACGACGACGCGCGATTCCAGCGGCTGTCCGCCTGGCTGGACAGGCAGGACAGTCCGCTTTACATGGCGCTGGCGCCATTCAACCCTTTCAAGGAAAAGGCCGATTCGGTCGGCACGCTGTTGGGGGCCGCCGACAACGCCATCGAAGGGCTGGCCGGCCGCTTCCCCGCCATGGCCGGGATCACCGACTTGACCGCTGAGGCGGTGACGACCGTAGTGCTCACGCGTCTGCCAGGCAAGACGCGCTGGACCGCTAGCGACAGTTTGCGGCAGCGGGTTCTGGCCGCGGTCCAAGAGGCCAATGGGGAGAAAGCCGTGGGATTGATTGGCGCGCGCTACCGCGTCACCGACCAGGCAGTGCTGAACGATGCCTACAGCAAGGAAGTGAACAATTTCCTTCAATCCGGGATGGCCGAAGTCACCGAGAGTAAGCGTGTCCGAATCACCGGTACCCGTACCGTCACCATCGAGCAGACCCTTACCCGGCGCGTGCGCCCGAACGTCTCGGCGTTGCTGACCACTGCCGGGGGCGGGGTGCTGAATGTGGGCATGCTTTGGTTCAATGTGATCAGCCTCAAATCCGCGTATGCGAGCTTGAAGAAGGACGCCGACGTAGCCGCTTCCGCCGCTTTTGCGTCCGCAATCTTCGGTGTGGCCGGGGCCACGGCCGCCGTTTTGGTCAGCGCCCGCGCAACGCAGAAGGTGCTTGTGCTGCGCTACGCGGCAGCGGCGCCGGGTATGGAATTTGGCAATGGGTTCATGCGGTTCATTGCGGGAAATCTGTTTGCGCGGTGGGTGGGGTATCCCGCGATATTGGCGGGGTTTGCATCTGATGTTGTATCCGCAAACCGAAAGCACCAGTCTGGTGATGAGGTTGCCGCTGCCTATACGTTCGGTGGAGGTGTCTTGGTCGGGCTTGGATCTGCTGTCGTACTTGAAGGCGCCTTAGCCATTGCGGGCCCAACAGTGGTAATTCCATACGCCGGGTGGGCTGCCGCAGCAATCGTGCTTGTGGGCGCTGGAATTCTTGCTGGTGGCGTTTGGCTTCACTCCCTAGCGGCGGCGCACGTTCACAGCCCCCTCGAACTCTGGGCGGCTCGCGGCATCTTTGGCACGCGCAAGAACGACGGCGAAATCCGCACTGGCATCGCGTTGGACGCAGACAAGATGCTTCCCCCCTTTGACGACGTGGCCGAGGAAATCAAGGCCTGGTATGCCGCGTACTACGCGCCACAACTCCTGGAGAAGCAGCAGGCCGAGGCGTTGGGCATCAAAGATGTCGACAGCCGGTGGCAAAGCGCATCCTCATGGTCAATCACAAGGAGTGCCGCTCCGAGTGTTGTGGAGTTCACCGTTTTGTGTCGGGGATACCTCATCGGGCAAAGCGCTTGGTCCGAGATGCTCGAACAAGACAAAGCCTGCGTTCCCGGTACCCCTGCCTGCTACGACACCGCAGCAGGGCTGGTCCTGCATTACAGGAAAGAAATCACGGATGCTCATCAAATGATATTGACGGTCAATTACTGCCCAAATCAGGGCATGGATGAAAGTGCCGTGGCCACCGTGCAGTTCAAGTTGGAGGGCTGAGGAAGTGGCTATATCGTGGCAGTTTTCAAGACAAGGCAGAACGGGCTTGGCGCCAGCTATTGGCGATCAATTGGTCAGCGTTGATCGGCATGTTCTCTGCTTGCGGAATCCATGGGTTGCAGATTCTGTGTTCATGGGAAAGATGTACACCTCATCCATGCTAATTCTCTTTTTCTGGAATAGTGTCCTATGGTGGGATTCTGGAATTTGGCGTATATCAGACACCTTTGATTTTTTGTTTTTTTTAATGGTGCTAGTAGGCCCTTTTTTCGCTGCCCCTCTTTTATGGTATCGAATATTCCTGATCAAGCGCCTCTCCAACTTCTACTTCAACCGCAAAACCCAGCGTATCTACTACCAGCGCAACAAGACGCTGATAGCCTTCGATTGGGCTGAGACTGAGGGCGGCGTGTTCGTGCGCAATGAGTTTGGCGGCAGCTCGTTCAGCACGAATTTCGCACTCGCCTTCGGCCCGCGACCGGCGCCCGGTGAAGAGAAAAAACGCGTCGCCCTCTGGGTCGACAGCAACGCATCCACCAATCCCGACCCGCGCCACGTTGCCCAGGTTTGGGAGTACATCCGTCAGTTCATGGAAAAAGGCCCCGACCGGTTGCCCGAGCCAGGAGAGCCGAACTGGTGGTACGTGCCGCTGCACAGCATCTGTCTGACGCCGGCCGAAGCTTGGCACCATTACGCCCCGTGGCGTACCGGCGAACGTGGAGAGCGGCAGGGCAAGAAGAACTGGCTATTGCCGATGTGGCTGGTGCTGTTTCCCTACAACCTGTTCTCGGCATTGTGCTGGTGCGCAGTATGCCGCCTGTTCAACGTGCGCGCCGCGCCGCCGCCGGCGCAAGCTTTGGAAGGTTGAGGCTGGCATTTGGTGGCGCAGCAGGGCTGCTCCTGCATTACAAGAGCGTAGCTCACCAGATTACGCTGCCTAGCGAGGACCTTGGACAGATCCGGAGAGGCGGCAGCCTGCGCCTTCACTGATTCGAAATAGTTGGCGATGAGCGTTGCGCTCTGCAACTTCTGGGCATTCTTGCCGGGATACTTGGTCTTGTCCGCCAGCCGCCGCCAAGCCCGTTCTGCCCTGTCTTGAAAACTGCCACGATATAACCACTTCCGTATCCACCCATCGGGCGCCGGCTTAGTACCAAACCGCCGGACTTGCTGGTGCCAGGGGTCCGGCGGCTCAGCCGCCCAGCGCCCGCGCATACAGGGCCGCGACGGCGCAGCTGTTGACGCGCGCGTCCATGGAGTCGGAGCGGCTCGTCAGCAGCACCGGCACACGCGTGCCCAGCACCAGCCCCGCCGCGCCCGCGCCCGCCAGCCAGGTCAGCTCCTTGTAGAGCATGTTGCCGGCCTCGATATCGGGGACCAGCAGAATGTCCGCGTCGCCCGCGACGCGCGACACGATGCCCTTCTGGTCCGCAGCCTCGCGCGAGATGGCGTTGTCGAACGCCAGTGGTCCGTCGATGTCGCCGCCGCGGATCTGTTGGCGGTCGGCCATTTTGGACAGCGCCGCCGCGTCCAGCGTGGCGGGCATGGCGGGGTTGACCGATTCGGTGGCGCACAGCACCGCGACCTTGGGCCGCTCGACGCCCAGCGCGCGCGCCAGGTCGATGGCGTTCTGCGCGATATCGGCCTTTTCCTGCAGACTGGGCGCGATGTTGACCGCGGCGTCGGTCAGGATGAGCAGTTTCGGATAGGCGGCCACCGCCATCACGAACGCGTGACTGATGCGCCGGCCCGTGCGCAGGCCAGACTCGCGCGTCACCACCGCCGACATGAAGTGATCGGTGTGCAGGCTGCCCTTCATCAGCATGCTGACCGCGCCATCGCGCGCCAGCGCGGCCGCGGCCCGAGCAGCCAGCAATTCGTCGTCCGGCGCATCGACGACCTCCATCGAACCCGCGCGCAGGCCTTCCTGCTCCATCAGCGCTGCCAGCCGCCCCGCCGGCCCGACCAGCACGGGCTCGATATAGCCCGCCGCCCCGGCCTGCGCGGCGGCGCGCAGGCTGACGGGACACAAGGGATACGCCACCGCCGTGCGCAAGCGTCCCGCCGCCAGCGCGGCAACGCGCAGCGGCTCGAACAAACGGTCGAATGCCATGTCTTCGCTCCTGCCGCGGGCGCGCCCGCGGCCGCCCGGAAGATGTCCGGCGCGGGCGGCACCTGCCAGCCCGCGCGTCGCGCCCGCCTTTTAGCGTCCCGCCGGCTCGATCGGCAGCGGCACCTCGCCCGCCTTGAAAGGCTGGTTCACGTACTTGCGGTATTTGTCCAGGAAACGCACCGGCTGCTTGAGGGCGTCGCGCCGGAACGGGTCGCCCAGTTCCTGGCTGACCATCATCTCCAGCACGGTGGTCTTGCCTTCCAGCTGCGCCTTGCAGGCGGCCTGCAGCGCCGCGCCGACCTGGTCGGCGTGCTCGACGCGGATGCCCTCCGCCCCCATGGCGCGCGCCAGGTCGGCAAAGCCCGGATTGCGCAGATTGCTGCCCACGAAGCGCCGTCCGTAAAAGTCCACCTGGTTCTTCTTTTCGGCGCCCCATTGGCCGTTGTGGAACACCACCGCGGTCACCGGAATCTGCTCGCGCACGCAGGTCAGCAGTTCCTGGAAGCTCATGCACCACGCGCCGTCGCCGACATAGGCCACGGCCGGCCGGTCGGGCCGGCCCAGCTTGGCGCCGATCAGCGCCGGCAGCGCGTAGCCGCAGTTGCCGAAGCTCATCGCGGCCAGCATGGAATTGGGTTCGTCAAAGCGCAGGTAGCTATTGGACACCGAGCAGATGTTGCCGATGTCCGTCGACACCATCACGTGCTTGGGCATGGCGCGTTCCAGCTCGCGCAGCATGCGGCGCGGATGCATGCGGCCGCCGCCCTGCTCGATGATGTCCAGGCTCCAGTCGTCGCGTTCGTGCGACCAGCCGTCCAGTTCCTGCTCCCATTCCGCCTTCTGCGCGGCGATCTCGCCGGCGCGCTGCTCCTTCGTGCGGACGCAGGCGACCTCCCTGCCCTGCAATTTCGCCGACAGCGCGGCGGCGGCCGGCTTGGCGTCGCCGCAGATGCCCACCGACACCGGCCGCACCAGACCCAGCATGCGGTGGTCGGCGTCCACCTGGATGATGCGGGCGTTCTGTGGCCAGTAGTCCAGACCGTGCTGCGGCAGGGTGCCGAAGGGCCCGAGGCGCGTGCCCAGCGCCAGCACCACGTCCGCCTGCGACAGCAGCTTCATGCCCGCCTTGGCGCCCTGGTAGCCCAGCGGGCCGCACCACAGCGGGTGGCTGGCCGGAAAGGCGTCGTTGTGCAGATAGCTGGTCACCACGGGCGCGCCCAGCAGTTCGGCCAGCGCCACGCATTCGGCCTGTCCATCCGAGAACAGCACGCCTCCGCCCGCCACGATGACTGGGAACTTCGCCTCGGCAAGCATGCGCGCCGCCGCTTCCAGGTCCTCTTCCGATCCGGGCCCGCGGCGGATCCGGCGCGGCTCGGGAATCGCCACGTCGATCTCGCCGTAGAAATAGTCGCGCGGGATGTTCAGCTGCGACGGCCCGCGTTCGGCCATGGCGTTGTCGAACGCCTTGGCGGTGAATTCCGCGATGCGGTCCGGGCGGTTCACATGCGCCTGGTATTTGGTGATGCGCGAAAAGATGGGCAGCTGCTCGGTTTCCTGGAAACCGCCCAGGCCCATGCCCGACGTCCCGGTCTCGGGCGTGATCGCCACCACCGGGCTGTGCGCCCAGTAGGCCGCCGCCACGCCGGTCACGAAATTGGTGATGCCCGGGCCGTTTTGTGCGATGCACACGCCGTGCCGGCCGGTCACCCGGGAATAGCCGTCGGCCATGTGCGCCGCGCCCTGCTCGTGCACCGTCGGCACGAAGCGGATGCCGGCCGCGGGAAACAGGTCCAGCGCATCCATGAAGGCCGAACCGACGATGCCGAAAACATCCTTGACGCCCTGCGCGACCAGCGTCTCGACGAATGCTTCGCTGGGGGTCATGTGTTGCTTGCTGCTCATGGTCTCTCTCCTGGCGGGCCGGCGCTCGTCCGATTGCTCATTGGCCGGTGTGATCCGATACTGCGCCAGAAATCTCGGGCTTCCCACCCCTCGCCGTTTCATTTTCTGCAAATTCTGTGCGAGGATGGCCTGCCCTTCGCCGAATCTTCAAATATTGAAAGATGAAAGACGAATCCTCCGCCGCCCTGCGTGCGCTGACGCTGCTGGAACAGGTGGCGCGTTCCGGCCAGCCCGTGTCCCTGGCCGCCCTGACCGAATCGACCGGACTGCCCAAGCCGTCGGTGCTGCGCATCCTGTCGCGCCTGGTCGACGCCGGCATGCTGCTGCGCGAACCTGCCGGCAAAAGCTACGTCAGCGGCCCGCGCCTTTCCGCCCTGGCCCGCGACACGCTGCTGAACTCGCCACTGCGGGGCGAACGTCACCGCATCCTGGACAGCCTGGTCGACGAAATCGGCGAAACCTGCAACTGCACCATGCTCGACGGCGACGAGGTCATCTACCTGGATCGCGTGGAAACCGCCTGGCCGCTGCGCGTCAACCTGACATCAGGGTCGCGCGTGCCGCTGCACTGCTCGGCCAGCGGCAAGCTATTCCTGGCCTACATGCGCCGCGAAACGCGCCAGCGCCTGCTGGCCGCCGCCGCGCTGCCGCGCTACACGCCCAACACGCTCTGCGACGTGCCGGCGCTGGAAGAAGAACTGCGGGAGATCAAAAAGGAAGGCGCCAGCTTCGACCGGGAAGAATTCCTGCTGGGCATTGTCTGCATGGCCGTGCCCATTCTGCACGGGACGCGGGCCATAGCGGCGGTTGCGCTGCACGCGCCGGTGGCGCGGCTTTCGATAGAGGGCGCCCGCGCGTGGCTGCCCAGGATGCAGGAGGCGGCGCGGGCGCTGGCGGGGACGTATGAGCCGCAGGACTAGGCCGTCTGCGGCTCGCGCCGCTCAAACGCCGAGCAGAATCCCAAGACGGCTGTTCCACGTATCGCCGTAGCCTTTTCCGGAAACCGGGATCCTGATCAACGGCCTCTTGAGATCGCTGGTGGAAAAGTCGAAGTGCACATTCTTGAACGAAAGGCCGCCGTTGCCCGAAACCTCGGTCCACTTCAGTTGCCAGCGGCGGATGTAGGCAAAGTCGAGCACTTCGCCCGGATCCTTGGCCCCCGTCACCACGCACAGCTTCTGGGACTCGGGATCAAACGCAATGACAACCTTCTTGTCATTGGCGCTAAGGATCAATTCACTGTCGACGCTGTTTTCGGGAAAGGACGTGCCCAGCCGTTGATTGTGCTCACGGAACTTCGCCAGCAGCGCGTTATGCCGCTTCGTCTGCAGGTGAACTCCCCAGGCGATCAGGGCGACGATTGTTACGACGATAGAGATGAAAGTGAACATGGCGCTAGTTTTTTCCGTTGGAGCATGGAAGCTGTATCGGCGTTAACGGCAGCCCGCGTGCGGAACTTTAGCGCCACGGCGCATTTTCGAGGTCTGCCCAACCCCAACGGAAAGATCCCACCCCAACTCAGGCCTTAAACTATCACCCAATTCAGCCTTTGCCCGATCCCGCCGGGATCCGCCCCACCGTGACCGACACCGCCTTTTCCACTCTGCCCCTCCTTCCCGCCCTGCTCGACAACCTGCAATCCCTGGGTTTCGAACAGATGACCCCGATCCAGGCGCAAGCCCTGCCGCTGATCCTGGAACGCCGCGACGTGATCGCGCAGGCCAAGACCGGCAGCGGCAAGACCGCGGCGTTCGGGCTGGGGGTGCTTCAGAACCTGGACGTGAACCGCCTGGCCCCGCAAGGGCTGGTGGTGTGCCCCACGCGCGAACTGGCCGATCAGGTCGCGCAAGAACTGCGGCGCCTGGCGCGCCTGATTCCCAACGTGAAGATCCTGACGCTGTGCGGCGGTGCGGCGGCGCGGCCGCAGGCCGAATCGCTGGCGCGCGGCACGCATCTGGTGGTGGGCACGCCGGGCCGCATCCAGGACCATCTGGAGCGCGGCAGCCTGGATCTGTCCGGCCTGAACACGCTGGTGCTGGACGAAGCCGACCGCATGGTGGACATGGGCTTTTACGACGACATCGTCGCCATCGCCTCGCACTGCCCGACCAAGCGGCAGACGCTGCTGTTCTCGGCCACCTACCCGGACAACATCCGCAAGCTCAGCGCCCGCTTCCTGCGCAACCCCGCCGAGGTCAAGGTCGAGGCGCAGCACGACGCCAGCCGCATCGAGCAGATCTTTTACGAAATCCGCGACGACGAAAGGCTGGACGCCGTGGCGCGGCTGCTGGCCCACTTCCGCCCGGCGTCCACGCTGGCGTTCTGCAACACCAAGATTCGCAGCCATGACCTGGTCGAGCGCCTGCAGGCCGAAGGAATCAGCGCGCAGGCGCTGAACGGCGACCTGGAACAGCGCGAGCGCGACGAGATCCTGATCCAGTTCGCCAACCAGAGCTGCGCCGTGCTGGTCGCCACCGACGTCGCTGCCCGCGGCCTGGACATCCAGAACCTGGGCGCCGTGATCAATGTGGACGTGACCAAGGACACCGAGGTCCACGTGCACCGCATCGGCCGCAGCGGCCGCGGCGACCAGAAGGGGCTGGCGCTCAGCCTGTGCTCGCCCGAGGAAATGCGCTGGGCCAACCTGATCGAGCAATACCAGGGCTCGCCACTGAAATGGGGCGACCTGAAATCGCTGCGGCCCAAGGCCGACCGTCCGCTGCGGGCGCCCATGATCACCTTGAGCATCCAGGGCGGCAAGAAGGACAAATTGCGCCCCGGCGACCTGCTGGGCGCACTGACCGGCGACGGCGGCCTGACGTTCGAACAGGTCGGCAAGATCAACATCACCGAATTCACGTCCTACGTGGCGCTGGACCGCCAGATCGCCAAGCAGGCGTTTTCGCGCATCTCCAACAGCAATATCAAGGGAAAGCGCTTCCGCATGCGCTTCCTGGAAGAGTTCTGAACGCCTTGCGCCGGGATCGCCGCCCGATGATGACCGCGATCCCGGCGCAAAACTTGGTGGTTTTGCCCGGCCTTTGCCATAATGGCGCCGCCAGCACCTGGGCAGCCCCTCTCGCGGGGGACTGGCCGGACGCGGAACCAAAGGCAAGCGGCGCGCTCCAACCAGCGCACTGTCCCCCTTAACCATCACAAGAGAAACTCACCATGATCAAGTCCGATGACACCGGCAAGCTGATCCTGCGCCTGACCCTCGGTATCCTGATTCTGCTCCACGGCCTGGCCAAACTGACCGGAGGCGGCGTCAGCGGCATCAGCGGCATGTTGTCCTCGCACGGCCTGCCCGGCTTCCTGGCCTACGGCGCCTATGTCGGCGAAATCATCGCTCCCGTTCTTTTGATCATCGGCGTCTACACCCGCCTGGGCGGCCTGCTGATCGCCATCAACATGGTCGTCGCCATCTTCCTGGCGCATAGCGGACAGATCGGCAGCATGACCAACAACGGCGGCTGGGCGCTGGAACTGCAAGGCATGTTCCTGTTCACCGCCCTGGCCATCGCCTTCATGGGCGCGGGCCGTTTCAGCCTGGCCGGCAACGGCGGCCGCTGGAACTGACGACAACGCTTCCGACCCGTCCGCGGGTCGGCATGGCAAGCGGGGCCGCTCTCTGAGCGGCCCCTTTCTTTTGCGCAGACATTGATACGAACGACATTGATACGAACGACATTGATACGAACGACATTGATACGAACGACATTGATACGAACGACATCGACGGTCACGCAGACGCAAACATCCGTCACCCGAAAGCTGTTTCGGAACGATTACAGTCCGGAACGCGCAGCCACTGCTGTGGCCTAATTCCTACGAGCGCAAGAAACGGCGTGTCTCACGCCCGGCGCCCGGCAGGAGCTGCGAATGAAGAAGAGTCTGTTGTTGTTGGTGGCGATGGCAAGCGCCCTGAGCGGGTGCGTGGTGGTTCCGGCGCGGCCGGCCTACTACCGTCCCGCGCCGGTCTACTACACGCCGCATTATTACTACCCGGCCTATCCCGCGCCGCATTACTACTACCGCGCGTATTGATCCGCGAGCCCTGCGCCAAGGAACTCCATGAATCCTTACTTCCAGATCGTCCGATTGCGGCCCTTGGCCACCGCGGCCCTGCTGGCGGCCAGCGCGGCGGCGTACGCACAGACCTATGCGCCGCCGCCCGCGCCCGTCGATGCCGCCTACGACCCCGCCTACGACAGCGGCGACCCCGCCAACGCCAACCTGGCGCTGGTCGACCGCAGCCCCGAGCCGCCGCCCGCCCTGCCCGTCTATGTGCAGCCCCCCGCCCCCGGCGACGGCTACCTGTGGGTGCCCGGCTACTGGAGCCGCAATCACTACGGCTTTTTCTGGGTCCCCGGCGCATGGGTGCTGGCGCCCTATGCGGGCGCCCTCTGGACGCCCGGCTACTGGGGCTATTCGAACGGCGTGTATCTGTGGAACGCGGGCTACTGGGGCCCTCATGTGGGCTTCTACGGCGGCATCAACTATGGCTTCGGGTACACCGGCCTGGGCTACGTCGGCGGCTATTGGAAGCGCGACCGCTTCTACTACAACCGGTCCGTCACGAACGTGAACGTCACGCGCGTCACCAACGTGTACAACCATACCGTCGTGGTCAACAACGTCGACAAGCGGCGGGTCAGCTATCACGGCGGCCCGTCGGGCATCCGGCGCCAGGCCGACCCTCGCGAGCTTGCCGCCCGCAAGGAACGCCATGCCCCGCCGACCGACGTGCAGCGCGGCTATGTGCGCGACGCCGGCAATAACCGCGCGCAGTTCTACGACCACAACAAAGGCCGCCCGCCGCAGGCGTACCTGGACCATCCTGACAACGGCAGGCGTTCCGACTGGCAACGGCCGGGGTCCGACGGCCGCCCGGGCTACAACCGGGACGGTCGGGACAACAATGGTCGGGACAACAACGGCCGCGACAACGGGCGCGACGACGGACGGGACAATCGGCCCGGCGGCGGCAACGACGCGGCTCAGGAACAGCGCCAGCGCGCCCAGTTGGCGCAGCAGGACCGCCAGCAGCAGGTCCGCGACCAGCAGGCCCGCGAACGACTGCAACGCGAGCAGCGCAGCCAGCAGCAGGCGCGCGAACAGCAGGGCCGCGATCAGCAGGCGCGGGAACGCCAGCAAAACGACGCCCAGGCTCAACAGCAAGCCCGCCAGCAACAAGCACGCGACCAGCAGGCGCGCGAACGCCTGCAGCGCGATCAGCAGAACCAACAGGAATTGCGGGACCAGCGGCAGCGGGACCAGCAAGCCCGCCAGCAGCGCGAGCGCGACGACCGCGCACAGCAACAGGCGCGCGACCGCCAGGAGCACGAGCGGCAGGCGCAACAGCAGCAGCAACGCGACCAGCAGGCCCAGCAAGCGCGCCAGCAACAGCAGCAACGCGACCAGCAGGCCCAGCAAGCGCGCCAGCAACAGCAGCAGCAACGCGACCAGCAGGCCCAGCAAGCGCGCCAGCAACAGCAGCAGCAACGCAACCAGCAAGCTCAGCAGGCACGCCAGCAACAGCAGCAGCAACGCGACCAGCAAGCTCAGCAGGCGCGCCAGCAACAGCAGCAGCAACGCGACCAGAACCGCGGCGATGGCAATGGCCGCGGCGGGCCGGGGCGCGACTGAACTGGACCCGCGCCATCCGCGCCGCTACAGTAGGCAACTTGCGCGGCCTTCCCCCGCGCCTCGATTCAGGAGACTCCGATGAAGCGCCTTGCCCCGTGGTTACTGGTATGCGGCCTGATGGCCGGTCCGTCGGCGCAGGCTGCGCTGAACGTAGGCGCCCCCGCGCCGGACTTCAGCGCTCAGGCGTCGCTGGGCGGCAATGTGTTCACCTTCAAGCTGAACGAGGCCCTCAAGCAAGGTCCAGTGGTGCTGTATTTCTTCCCCGCTGCCTTCACACAGGGCTGCACGATCGAAGCCCACAACTTCGCTGAAGCCACGGACGAATACAAGTCGCTGGGCGCCACCGTCATCGGCGTGTCCACCGACAACATCGACACACTCAACAAATTCTCGGTTAGCGAATGCCGCAGCAAATTCGCCGTGGCGGCGGACGGCGACGGCAAGATCATGAAGGCGTATGACGCCGTGCACGACAGGCGCCCCGAATACGCGCAGCGCGTGTCTTACGTGATTTCGCCCGAAGGCAAGATCCTGTATGAATACACGGACATGAGCCCGGAATCGCACGTGGCGAACACGATGCGCGCGCTGCGCGCCTGGAAGGCGAAGCAGTAGGTCCGGCAGCCCCCGGGCAGATAACCCGCGACCGCAGACCAACTCAGTTGAAGGGCCAGACCGTCTGATGGGTGCCGGGCGGGCTGGACGGACGCGTCCAGCGCGCTGGGGTCTCGGAAAACTGCGCGGCGTGGCGCACGGCGACCAATTCGCCGAAGCCCGAGGGCACGGCTTCCATCAGTCCGTCGAATCCGGGCATGGGACAGGCCAGCCCGCCTTCCACCCGTCCCAGCCCGCGCAGCCAATGGGCCGTCTGCGCCAGCGAGACCCGCACGTGCCAGCTGCCGCCCTCGGTCGCCTGGCGCGCCAGCGCCACTTGCGCGCCGAACGCCATCAGATACCCCGACGCGTGGTCCAGGATCTGCATCGGCATCGGCTTGGGCGTTTCCTGCCCGGCGGCCTGCGCCTCCGCGTGGTTGAAGCCCGTTGCCGTCTGCACCAGCGAATCGAAGCCCCGGCGGTTGGCCCACGGGCCGCTGGTGCCGTAGGCGGTCAGCGACACGTAGACGATGCCCGGGCGGATGCGCGCCGCATCCTGCGGGCCGAACCCCAGGGCGGACATCCCGCCGGGACGGTAGCCCTGGACGAAGATGTGCGCGCTGCGCAGCAGATTGCCCAGCGCGATGCGGCCGTCGGCCGTGTCCAGGTCGGCCAGCACGGAAAGCTTGCCCCGGCTGGTGTCGATGATGTTGTCGATATTGGGCAGTTGCGGCGAATTGACCAGCATGACGTCGGCGCCGTAGGCGGCCAGCGCCCGGCCGCACACCGGGCCCGCAATGATGCGCGTCAGGTCCAGCACGCGGATGTCCTTGAGCGGACGCGCGTCCTGCCCATACCTGGGCAAGGGTCTGGGATCGGCCTCGCCGATGCGTTCGATGGTCAGCAGCGGCTGCGCAGCCACGGCCTGGGCCTGTGGATGGCGGTCCCATTCTTCGAAGCTGCGCATGGCGGACACCACCATGCCGGCGTCTGCGGCCACCTGCTCGAAATCCAGGGCCTTCCAGCGGCCCAGCGCGCGCTCCACGGCCTCGCGCGTGGCGCCGTCTCCGGTGGGGCAGCCCAGCAGCGCCAGGGCCCCGTCGCGATGATGGGCGAAATTGGCGTGGATGCGCACCCAGCCCCCGTCGCCGCACCGGTACACGCCGGTGATGGGATCCCAGGGATTGGGCGTGACGCCATTGATCGTGAAATGGCTGCGGCACTCCTGCGCCGCATGCAGCATGTCAATGCTGACCTGCTGCCGCGCGCCGCCGCGCAGATGCCAGACTTCGGCGGCCGCCAGCGCGGCCGCCGCCATGCTGGCCTGCGCCGCCGTTCCCACGGCGAATGACGAAGGAACAACCGGGTCGGCGCCCGTCAGCACCACATGTTCCAGCGATTCGTCGGGCAGGTCGACCGAGCGCCAGAGTTTTTGCAAGACATCCCGGGACGACTTGCCGGAGGGTGTGCGTCCCTTCAGAAAGGACGGGCGAAGGTCCATCAGGTTTCCCATAGCGTTTGTCTACTCTAATCGTTTACTTGCATTACATGGCGGGGTATCCACGGCGTCAATATGCGCGCCGCGCCAGCGTGTTTCATGGTTTGACGGCTAAAAAAGGACGCCTCGCCACCCGAGCGCATGCTCGGCTCTCCCCGTCCCCGCGATCCCGCGCATCGGTTGCGCTGCAACACCCGTCACATCTCCTCGTAGTATTTACATTGTCTTCCATGGGCTGCGCCCCAGTGGCGGCGGCCGGGGCTCGGGATAGAATCCCAGCCTCGCCGGCATGCCGCGCGCGCCGATTCCCCAGCCCAGGAGCCCTCTTCATGAACACACTGCTCTGGCTGCGCACCGACCTGCGCATGCACGACAACGCCGCCCTGGCCGCAGCCGCCGAAGGCGGCACGGTGACCGCCCTGTTCCTGGCGGCGCCCGGCCAATGGCGCCAGCATGGCGACGCGCCCGCCAAGGTGGATTTCTGGCTGCGCAATCTGCGCGAGCTGTCTGCGGACCTGGCGCGCAAGGGCATCCCCCTCAAGCTGCTGACCGTCCACGACTGGCGCGAAGCGCCGGAAGCCATCGCCCGCTTCTGCAGGGCTCACGCGATCACGCAGGTCCACGCCAATGCCGAATGGGCCGTCAACGAGCGCCGCCGCGACGCCGCCGTCGCGGACGCCCTGCAGGCCAGCGGCGTGGACTGGACGCTGCACCACGGGGCGACCCTGCTGCGGCCGGGCACTGTGCTGACCGGCAAGGGCGAATGCTATCGGGTCTATACGCCCTACGCCCGCAGCTGCCGCGAACGGCTGCGCACTGCGCCGATCCGCGCCATCGCCGCGCCGCGCGCCCAGACGCCGCCCGGCTGGGCGGCCGATCCCCTGCCCGACGCCTTCGACGGTTTCGAGGCGCCGGGCGACGCCGTGCGCGCGCTCTGGCCGGCCGGCGAAACCGCCGCCAGCGATCGCCTGGCGGCCTTCGCGGACGACGCCATCGACGCTTACAAGGATGAACGCGACTTCCCCTCGCTGCCCGCCACAAGCTGCCTGTCGCCCTATCTGGCGGCGGGCGTGCTGTCGCCCGGCCAGGCCCTGCGCGCGGCGCTGGCCGCCAACCAGGGCGAACTGGATAGCGGCAAGGCCGGCGCCGCCACCTGGATCAACGAACTGCTGTGGCGCGAGTTCTACCAGCACCTGCTGGCCGCCTATCCGTCCTTGTCCATGCACCAGCCCATGAAGCCGGAAACCGCCGCCGTGCCCTGGCGCGACGCCCCGGACGACCTGGCCGCCTGGCAGCAGGGCAAGACCGGCATTCCCATCGTCGATGCGGCCATGCGCCAGCTGCTGGCCCTGGGCTGGATGCACAACCGGCTGCGCATGGTGACCGCCATGTTCCTGTCCAAGAACCTGCTGATCGACTGGCGGCTGGGCGAAGCCTGGTTCATGTCGCAGCTGGTGGACGGCGACCTGGCGGCCAACAACGGCGGCTGGCAATGGAGCGCCTCCACCGGCGCGGACGCCGTGCCCTACTTCCGCGTCTTCAATCCGCTGTCGCAATCGCGCAGGTTCGACCCGCGTGGCGCCTTCCTGCGCGAATGGCTGCCGGAGCTTGCGCACCTGGACGACAAGGCGATCCACGATCCCAGTCCGATGGAGCGCGCCGCCGCCTGCTATCCGCAGCCGATCGTGGACCTGGCGCAAAGCCGGCTGCGCGCGCTGGAAGCCTTCGGCAATCTGCCCAGCGCCTGAGACCGCCAACCTCCCCCTGCCTTGACCTGCGTCAACGCCGCCGCCCCGCCGGTCCCGGATGATCCCGCTGCCCCCGCCCATCACAGGACGAAAGACGCATGCGCAACAATCAGCCGGTCTATGACAAGGAATACACGCTGCGGGACGAGCAGTACCTGATATCCCGCACCGATGCGCGCGGCCGCATCATCTACGCCAATCCGGCGTTCGTGGAAGTCAGCGGCTTTGCGCTTGAAGAACTGCTGGGCTCTGCCCACAACATCGTGCGCCATCCCGACATGCCGCCGGCCGCGTTCGAAGACCTGTGGCGCACCATACAGCGGGGCCAGTCGTGGACGGGCGTGGTCAAGAACCGTCGCAAGGACGGCGGTTTCTATTGGGTGCTGGCCAACGTCACGCCCATCGAGGAACGGGGCGAAACCGTCTGCTACGCCTCGGTCCGCGTCAAGCCGACGCCGGCGCAAATCGAAGCCGCGGAACACGCCTACGCGCGGCTGCGCGACGGCGCCGCTGGCGGCATCCGGCTCACCGGCGGGCGAGTCCGCCCCACCGGATTGCGGGGCGTGCTGGCGCGCCTGAAGTTCTGGCGCCTGACGGGCGTGCGTTCGCGCATGCTGGCCTGGGCGGTGCTGGCGTCTTCGCTGTTCCTGGGCGCCTCGGGCGTGGCCCTGCACGGCATGGCCGGCCGCCTGGGCGCCGAAGGACTGGCCATCGCGGCCGGCCTGATGGCCGGCGGCGTGATCCTGATCTTCGCGTCGGGCTGGGGCTTTGCGCGATCCATCACGGGCCTGCTGGTCGACGCCACCGACTTCACGCGGCAGATCGCCGCGGGCAACCTCAGCACGCCCCTGCCGGCCGGCGCCATGCGCGACGAAATCGGCGAGCTGAAGTTTTCGCTGGAAGTCATGCGCAAGAGCCTGGTCAGCATCACGCGCGACGTCCATAACGGCGTCGAAAACGCCCTGCAGTCCGCCGCCGACATCGCCGACGGCAACGCCGATCTGTCCGCCCACACCGAGCGCCAGGCCGCGTCGCTGGAGGAAGCCGCGGCCAGCATGGAAGAACTGGCCGCAACCGTGAAGCACAATGCCGCCAACGCCCACGATGCGGACAAGATGGCCTGCCAGGCCAGCGATGTGGCCAAGCATGGCGGCCAGGTGGTGGACGAGGCGGCGCAAGCCATGCAGGGCATCGTGCAAAGCTCGTCGCGCATCGCCGAGGTGGTGGGACTGATAGACGGCATCGCCTTCCAGACCAACATCCTGGCCCTGAACGCGGCCGTGGAAGCGGCCCGCGCCGGAGAGGCCGGCAAGGGTTTCGCGGTGGTGGCGAGCGAGGTGCGCAGCCTGGCGCAAAAAAGCGCCACCGCCGCCCACGAAATCAAGGCGCTGATCGAGACATCCAACGAACGGGTCGACGACGGCGTGCGCCACGTCGAACGGGCCGGCGCCAGCATGCGCGACATCGCCGCGTCGGTGCACCAGGTGACGCGCATCATGAGCGACATCGCCGCAACCTCATCCGAGCAGCATGCAGGCATCGACACCGTCAGCCGCACGATCTCGGAAACCGACAACGCCGCGCAACGCAACGCCGCGCGCGTGGAGCAGGCCGCGCAAGCCGTGCAGACCTTGCGCACGCACGGCGCGCAGCTGCGCCACGCCATCGAGGTATTCCGGGTGTCGGGCGCGCAGACCGCAGCGCGCGCCGTCGCGGCTCCCGCCGAACGATCTGCCGCGTTACGGTCCGTGGTCGCGCTGCCGGGCAGGCGCATGGCGCGGGCCGCGGCACAGGGCCAGGGGGAAATGACGTAGCATGCCGGGTCGCAAATCAGCCACGGCGCCGCCCGCACACACAACATGGACAAGCAGGCCAGGAACATCCTTTTCAAGACCTACTGGAACGCTGGCGGTTGGGTAGACCGGGCGCAGCGCCGCACCGCCCCCGAGGATTTCGAATACGCGAAGTCCAAGGGGCTGATGTTCGACCCCGCCTGCTTCTCGCACGACGACTGCCTGGCGCAGACACTGGCGTTGCGCGACCGCATCCCGGCGTCGCTGCCCGGCCGCGCATTCCTCAGCAGCCTTTCCAGCCGCCGGCTGGACTGGCGTTCGGGCCTGGCCTCGTATCTTGTGGCCCAGGCACTGGCGCCCCATGCCTACATGGCCGCAGTCAGCGGCCAGAGCTACGCCCCCGACGGCAGCGTCGCGCATGTCAGCCATGTCTGCGGCGTGTGCCGCGACGCCGGCGACAGCGTGGTCGCCAAGGAACACTACGCGGACGTCGACCTGAATGTCCTGAACTTCGAACGGATCAAGTGGGGCGGCGTGCGCCACGGTTCGCTGGAATACACGTGGTTCGACCTGCGCGAACTGGCGCGCGCCGAGATCCCGGCGCCCACCGCGCAGGACCTCGCCGTGTTCCGGGAAATCCTGGCGGTCGTTGCGGCCTGCGACGCCAAGGACGGCCCTGGCGCGCTGGAACAGAAGCTCAAGACGGTCCTCGCGTCATCCAAGGCCGAGCGCCAGATGTTGATCGACATCCTGGCCTGCGCGGGCGTGCTGCGGCCGCAGTCGTACGATAGACGGGTGCCCGGCCGCAGCGACTGGCGCTACGCGGGCGCGTGGCGCGGCGAGGACGGCTATTCGGAAGACGCCGTGCAGCGCTGCTTCGGCGGCTATCTGTAGGCGGGCGAGCCCCAGGCCCGCGAGCCGCCCCGCGGTGGCTCAGGCGCCTGCCGCCGCCCCTTTGTCCAGGCGCTTGATGAACACCTGCAGCTCTTTGACGACCTGCTGGTCGCCCCGGGCATGGGCTGCCGCAAGGCCGGATTCCCAGGCGGCGCGCGCGCCGTCCTTGTCGCCCAGCCCCAGGCAAGCCTTGCCCAGCCATTTCCACGCCACCGAATACGCGGGATCGAACGCCAGCGCAGCGCGCAGGTGTGTTTCGGCCTCGCGGTAGCAGGCCTGCTCGGCGTAGGCCTTGCCCAGCGAAAACCGCAACAGCATGTTGTCGGTGCCCTTGGCCAGCATCGCCTCCAGGCGTTCCGTCATTCCTTCCATCTTCTGGCTCCTATCTGCACTGGCGCAACCGTCAATAGCGCATGATAGGACCGGCGCGGCTTCCGGACGGCAAAGCCCCCGCGGCCACTGGGGGCGGCGCTACACTCGCGGGGTCATCCCGCGTGGGCGCGCCGCGTCCAAACGCACACCCCAGGAGCCCGCATGACCACGATCCATGATTTCACCGCCCGCGACATCGACGGCACGGAACAGTCCCTGGCCGCGTATCGCGGCCGCGTGCTGCTGGTGGTGAACGTCGCCTCCAAATGCGGCTTCACGCCGCAGTATGCGGGGCTGGAGAATCTCTACCGCTCGTTCCACGACGACGGCCTGACCGTCCTGGGCTTTCCCTGCGACCAGTTCGGCCACCAAGAGCCGGGCGACGAAGCCGAGATCCGGAATTTCTGCAGCATGCAGTACGACATCACCTTCCCGCTGTTCGCCAAGATCAACGTCAACGGCACCGACGCCCATCCGCTTTACCAATGGCTCAAGGGCGAAAAACCCGGCGTGTTCGGCACCGAAGGCATCAAGTGGAACTTCACCAAATTCCTGGTGGGGCGCGACGGCCAGGTCATCAAGCGCTACGCGCCCACCGACAATCCGGCAAGCATCCGGGACGATATCGCCAAGGCCCTGGCCGCGCCCGCCTGACGCCTAGCGCAGGGGCGGCAGCCGCCGGCGCACCGTATGCGCCTTGACGATGGACGTGTTGGTTTCGGCGAACTCGGTCACGCGGTCCAGAATGCCGTCCAGGTGCGAGATCGACCTGAGCACCATGCGGGCGATGAAGCAGTCGTCGCCCGTCACCTTGTCGCATTCCACGAATTCCGGGATCTCCTGGATCACGCCTTCGACATGGCGCAACTGCCCTGGCAAGGGCCGGATGCGCACGATCGCTTCCAGCCCGTAGCCCAGCGCCGCGGGGTCGACGTCCAGCGTGTAGGCGCGTATCACCCCCGAATCCTCGAGCCGCCGCAGGCGGTCCGCCACGCTGGGTGCGGACATGCCGACCTGCCGGGCCAGGTCGGCCGTGGTGGTGCGCGCATTGACCGACAGCATCTCCACGAGGCGGCGGTCGATGCCGTCCAAAACCGGGCTTTCATTTTTTAGGTCGTTTTGCATAAATTCCACCTAAATAAAGGTTGAATCGTCAAAGAGCCACGGCAACATCATATAAGCAGTTGGAAGCGCCTGGGATAATTTCTCCAACAAACATCGCGGCCTCAGGGCCTGTGGAGAAACATCATGATCCCCTCGACTGAACGCGTCGGCCTCGCGCAAATGGCGGCAGCCATGACCTTGTCGGGAACACTGGGCGTATTCGTGCTGGAATCGGGCCAGAGCGCCTGGAACGTCGTGTTCTTCCGCTGCGTCTTCGGCGCGCTGTCGCTATTTCTGTACTGCTGGGCCCGCGGCCTGCTCAAGCCCGGCCTGTTCACGGCCAGGACGCTGGCCCTGGCGCTGGGCGCGGGCGCGGCCCTGGTGCTGAATTGGGTGCTGCTGTTCTCGGCCTACCGCCTGGCGTCCATTTCGCTAGCTACCGCCGTCTATAACGTGCAGCCCTTCTTTCTGATCGGACTGGGCGTGCTGTTCCTGGGCGAGCGCCCGTCGCGCGGCAAGCTGGCCTGGTCGGTGGTGGCCTTCGCCGGGCTGCTGCTGGTGCTGCGCCTGGGCGACACGAACCTGGCGGGCGGCAGCGCCTATCTGTCCGGGCTGATGCTGGGCCTGGGCGCGGCCGCGCTTTATGGCGTCACGGCCATCATCGTCAAGCGCCTGAAGGGCATTGCTCCCCAGGTGCTGGCCCTGGTGCAGGTGACGCTGGGCGCGGTCATGCTGCTGCCCATGGCCGACTTCAACGCCCTGCCGGCCCAGCCCGCTCAATGGGGCTGCCTGGTTGCGCTGGGCCTCATCCACACATGCCTGATGTACATCCTGATGTACTCGGCGATCCAGAAGCTGCCCACCACGTCTACCGCCGCGCTCAGCTTCATCTATCCCGCCGTCGCCATCCTGCTGGATTTCGTGGTCTACGGCCATCGCATGGACGCCTCGCAGATCGCGGGCGTGGCGCTGATCTTCCTGGCCGCCGCGGCCGTCAGCCTGAACTGGACCTGGCGCATGCCGGGCAGGCCGCGCGCCGGGGCGGCCTGACTGCCCTATAAGCCGGGGCGCGGGGAAACCCGCACCCGGTCCCCGGTTATTCAGGCGTCCGTCCAGCCGGCCCCGCTATCATGGCTTTCCGAACCGCGGGCTCCGGCCCGCGCCGCCATGACGACAGGACATCCTCATGATTGATCTCTATTACTGGACTACCCCCAACGGTCACAAGATCACGCTGTTCCTCGAAGAAGCCGGCCTGCCCTACAAGATCCACCCCGTGAACATCGGCCGGGGCGACCAGTTCAAGCCCGAATTCCTGGCCATCGCGCCCAACAACCGCATCCCCGCCATCGTGGACCAGGCGCCCGCCGACGGCGGCGCGCCGATCCCGCTGTTCGAGTCCGGCGCCATCCTGCTCTACCTGGCCGAAAAGACCGGCCGCTTCCTGCCCGCCGACGTGCGCGGCCGCGCCGAGGTCTCGCAATGGCTCTTCTGGCAGATGGGCGGCCTGGGCCCCATGGCCGGCCAGAACCACCATTTCTCGGGCTACGCGCAGGAACGCATCGCCTACGCCATCGACCGCTACGTCAAGGAAACCAACCGCCTGTACGGCGTGCTGAACAAGCGCCTGGCGGACCGCGAATTCGTAGCGGGCGACTATTCCATCGCGGACATGGCCGCGTACCCGTGGATCGTGCCGCACGCCAAGCAGGGCCAGGACCTGAACGACTTCCCGCACCTGAAGCGCTGGTTCGACGCCATCCGCGCGCGTCCCGCCACGCAGCGGGCCTATGCGCTGGCCGACACCATCAACACCGCGCCGTCCGTCAGCGACGAGGAATCCCGCCGCATCCTGTTCGGCCAGACCGCCCAGAACGTCGCCCGCTGACGCGCAAAGGAAACGCCATGACCGAATCGCAATTGGTTTTCCGCCGCGCACGCCTGGCCGACCTGCCCGCGATCGTGGCGATGCTTGCCGACGATGCGCTGGGCGCGGCCCGCGAGGACGCGTCCGTTCCGCTGAATCCGAGCTACACCGCCGCATTCGGCGCCATCCAGCAAGATCCCAATCAATTCCTGGCCGTGGTTGAGCAAGATGCACAAGTGGTAGGCTGTTTGCAGTTATCGTTCATACCCGGCTTGTCGCGGCTGGGCCTGTGGCGGGGTCAGATCGAAAGCGTGCGCATCGCTTCGTCCTACCGCGGCGCGGGCCTGGGCCGCGCCATGTTCGAGTGGGCCATCGAGCAGTGCCGCGCCCAGGGCTGCGGACTGGTCCAGTTGACCACCGACCGCGCCCGCCCCGACGCGCGCCGGTTCTATGAAAGCCTGGGCTTTACGGCCAGCCACGACGGCATGAAGCTCAACCTGTAATGTCTGATTCTCAAGGAACGCCCATGCATGGCGAATACAAAGTCCCCGGCGGCAAGCTGGTCGTCGCGGATCTGGAAGTGCGGGACGGCCGTTTGGCCGACGTGCGCATCAGCGGCGACTTCTTCCTGGAACCGCCCGAAGCGCTGGAAGCCATCAACCGCGGCTTGAACGGCATGCCCGCCGACGCCGGCGAACTGGAACTGGCGGTGGCCGTGCAGTCCGCGTTGCCGGCCGATGCCGAAATGTTCGGCTTCTCGGCCGAAGCCGTGGCCGTGGTGCTGCGGAGGGCGCTTGCATGACCCGCACCGACTGGAACGACTACGACTGGCAATTGATCCATGAAGGCCCGCAGCCGCCCGCGCTGCACATGGCGCTGGACGCCGTCATCACCGATGAAGTCGGCGCCGGCCAGCGTCCGCCCACGCTGCGCATCTGGGAGTGGTCCGCGCCCGCCGTCGTAATCGGCCGCTTCCAATCCCTGAAGAACGAGGTCGATCCCGAGGGCGCCCGGCGCCACGGCATCGAAGTCGTGCGCCGCGTCAGCGGCGGCGGCGCGATGTTCATCGAACCCGGCAACTCCATCACCTATTCGCTCAGCGCGCCGCAGGCCCTGGTCCATGGCATGAGCTTCCAGGAGTCCTATGCGTTCCTGGACGCCTGGGTGCTGACCGCCCTGCAGGGCCTGGGCATCAAGGCCTGGTACCAGCCGCTGAACGACATCGCCTCGGACATCGGCAAGATCGGCGGCGCCGCCCAGGCCCGCCGCGCCGGCGCCGTGCTGCACCACGTCACCATGTCCTACGACATCGACGCCGATAAAATGGTCGAGGTCTTGCGCATCGGGCGCGAGAAGCTGTCCGACAAGGGCACCACCAGCGCCAAGAAGCGGGTCGATCCGCTGCGCACCCAGACCGGGCTGGCGCGCGAGGTCATCATCGACCGCATGGTGGAAACTTTTGCCGGCCTGCATCGTCTGACTCCGGGTCAAGTGGGCAACGAAACGCTGGCTCGCGCACAAGCGCAGGCCGACGAAAAGTTCTCCACCGCGGAATGGACGGGTGTCGTGCCCTGAAGACGGCGCCCTGGTTTTTGGAGGTAATTCAATGCGTCGCACATTCACGCCGCAAGGCGCGATAGGCGGTTTGATCCTGGGCGCCGCCCTTTTGGCGCTGGCCGGCTGCGGCAGCACGCCGCCGTCGAACATCACGTTGGCGTCGCAGGACGCTCAGTCGTCCGCCACGCCGGAAAAAGTAGGCGACCTGTCGACTGAACGCATCAAGTGGGCCTCCAGCAAGCCGGGCTGCGACGGCGACTGCCCGCGCATCGAAATCGACAGCGTGGCCTTTCCGGGCATCCCCAAGCTGACGGCGCTGGTGGACCACGTGCTGGCCTACATGACGGGCACCGATGCCAACCGCCGCGGCCCCTACGACACCTTGTCGGAATACACGCAGTATTTCTGGTCCACGGCGCGCCCCCGCGACGCCACCTATTTCAAGGCCAGCGTGAAGGACAGCGTCGGCGACATCGTTTCCATCGAACTGCACACAGAGCAATTCCTGACCGGCGCCGCGCACGGCATACCGGCCACGCAGTACCTGAACTGGGAGCGCAGCCGCGGCCGCGTCATGAGCCTGGACGAAGCGCTGATCCCCGGCCGCCGCGCCGAATACGTGGCCGCCCTCAAGAGCGCACACACGAAATGGCTGGCGGGCAACCCGGACGCCAAGCGCGACCCCGCGTCGTACAACAAGATGTGGCCTTTCCAGGAAAGCGACAACTTCGCGCTGACGCGTGACGGCATCGTCGTCAAATACGACGCCTATTCGATCGCGCCGTATTCGCACGGAGAACCCGAACTGGCGATTCCCTACGGGGATCTGCGGGGCATCCTGAAGCCGGAGCTGCTGCCGGCGTCGTAAAGCCTCGCCGGCCGCGCCTCGCCGGCCGCATTTTGCTTGCTCGGACGCACAAATAGGAATCGCCCCTTTCGGGGCGATTCCTTTTTTTTGTCTCACTCGCCTCCTCGGCAATGCGCCGGACGGCGCATTGCCGATTCAGTCTTTACGGGTACAGGCCGCGCACCTGGCGCGCCTGCAGGATGCGCGTGCAAGCCACGATGAACGCCGCGGTGCGCAGCGTCACCTTGTGTTCGCGGGCCACCTGGGCCACCGACGCGTAGGCTTCGCGCATGAGGCGCTCAAGGCGCTGGTTGATTTCGTCTTCGCTCCAGAAGAAGCTGGAGAAGTCCTGCACCCATTCGAAGTAGCTGACCGTCACGCCGCCGGCGTTAGCCAGCACGTCGGGCACGACGTAGACGCCGTTTTCGGCCAGGATGTCATCCGCTTCCGGCGTGGTCGGGCCGTTGGCGCCTTCGACCACGATCTTCGCGCGCACCTTGGCGGCGTTGTCGAGCGTGATCTGGCTTTCCAGGGCCGCCGGGATCAGGAATTCCGTTTCGAGCGTCCAGAATTCGTTCTTGT
This sequence comes from Achromobacter arsenitoxydans SY8, assembly GCF_000236785.1. Taxonomy (GTDB): domain Bacteria; phylum Pseudomonadota; class Gammaproteobacteria; order Burkholderiales; family Burkholderiaceae_B; genus Achromobacter; species Achromobacter arsenitoxydans. Next base: position 92,042 of record NZ_AGUF01000043.1, read on the forward strand.
CCAGCGCCTGGCCGCCCGAGAAGCCGCCCACGCCGCCGGTCTGCGACACGTGCGACAGCAGCTTGTGCACGTCCAGACCCGCGGGATTGTGCACGGTGCCGGTGTGGTCCTGCGCGGCGATGACCTTGGCGCCGGCTTCGTGGAACAGGCGGGCGGCCGTGCCGCCCACGTTGCCGAAGCCCTGCACGACGACACGCGCCTTGGACACATCAATGTTCTGGTCGCGCGCGGCTTCGCATGCCACGACGAACACGCCGCGGCCGGTGGCCTCGACGCGGCCCAGGCTGCCGCCCAGCGCGATCGGCTTGCCGGTCACCACGCCGGTGGCGGTGGCGCCTTCGTTCATGGAGTACGTGTCCATCATCCAGGCCATGGTCTGGGCGTTGGTGTTCACGTCAGGCGCGGGGATGTCCTTGGACGGTCCGATGATGACGCCGATTTCGCTGGTGTAGCGGCGCGTCATGCGCTCGAGTTCGGAAGCGGAGAGCTTGCGCGGATCGACGCGGATGCCGCCCTTGGCGCCGCCGTACGGCAGGTTGACCGCGGCGTTCTTGACCGACATCCAGGCGGCCAGCGCCATGACTTCGGACAGCGTGACGTCCTGGTGGAAGCGCACCCCGCCCTTGCCCGGGCCGCGCGACACGTTGTGCTGCACGCGATAGCCCTCAAAGTGGGCAATGGTGCCGTTGTCCAGTTCGATCGGCACGTCGACGATCAGCGAGCGCTTCGGACGCTTCAGCGTCTCGACCCACCGGCTCAGGGAACCGAGGTACGGTGTGACCCGGTCAACTTGTTGCAGGTAATTACCCCAGGGGCCGAGGTCCTCGGCATTCAGATAAGACGGCAAGGCATGGGTGGGAGTTTGAGACATGAGCAGGCTCTCCTGACAAAGTTGCGCCATTTTATCCATGAAAGTCATAGTGTCCCTATTTAAAGTTTAAATATTTTAAATGGGGACGCATAGATGTTGCGGATACCGAACGGGTCGCAGACCGGCCCTGAAGGCCCTTCTATCCTAAGTCTCCCTTCTTCATGCGTCCACCCTTCCTACGAAGCCGCCCGACGCTTGCCCGTCAGCGGGTGTCAGACACCGTCCAACCAGCCTCCCCCCAGAAAAACAAAAAAGGGCGGCTTCCGAAGAAATCCGCCCTAGCCGTCACGAACGACCAGCCGCCAGCCGTCAGGGCGACATCAGTTGCCACGCCAGGCGCGCCGCCGCGCGCGCGCCATGGCCGTCGATATCCAACCCGGGGTTGAATTCCGCCATGTCGGCCAGCCTCAGCTTGCCGCTGGCCTTGACCCGCAACACGATTTCCTCGATGACCGCCATCGGCACCCCATACGGCGCGGGCGCGGACACGCCTGGCATCACCGCCGCCGGCAGCACATCCAGGTCGATCGTCAGGTATACGTGCCGCGCCCGGGCCAGCAAGGCGTCGACATTCGCCAGCCGCGCCTCAAGGTGGCGCTCCTGCATGTCGCGGTCCTCTACCCAGACAGCGCCGACTTCCGCCGCGCGCGCATACAGCGCCGGCGTATTGGCCAGCCGCGACACGCCCAGGCAGGCGTACTGCAACGCCTGTCCGCGCGCTTCGCAATCGCGGGCGATCTGGTCGAACGGCGTGCCCGAACTGCCCGGGCGCCCGGTGCGCAGGTCGAAATGCGCGTCCAGGTTCAGCACCAGCACGGGACCGGCATCGCCGCGCGCCTCCAGCCAGCGCCGCAGGCCCTGGAAGCTGCCCCAGGCAATCTCGTGGCCGCCGCCCAGCACCACCGGCCGCGCGCCCTGCTCCATCAGCCCGGCCAGGCGCACGCCCAGCCGTTCCTGGGCGTCTTCCAGTTCGTCGCCCTTGCAGGCCACGTCGCCCGCGTCCAGCAAGCGCGTCAAGCTATGCGCGGGCAGGCCCGCCATGAACTTGCGGATGCCCGCGGGGCCGGCGGCCGCGCCAGCGCGGCCCTGGTTGCGCACGACGCCCGCGTCGCAGGCAAAGCCCAGCAGCACGGCTTCGCCCCGCTTCGCCTGCCCGGACTCCGGTTCGACGATGTGCGCCAGCCGGCGCGTGTCGCCTTGCTCGGCGCTGTCGTCGCGCGCCTTCCAGAGGCTCATATCCAGTTGCGCCACGCTCATGCCGCCGCTCCCGGACCGGCGCTCAGCACGGCCTGCAGGAATTCGCGGGTGCGGGCCTCGCGCGGGGCGCTGAAAATGACCTCGGGCGGGCCGGATTCCAGGATGACGCCGCCATCCATCACGGCCACCACGTCCGCCACGTCGCGGGCAAAGCCCATTTCGTGCGTCACCACCATCATGGTCATGCCCTCGCGGGCCAGCAGCTTCATGACCTGCAGCACCTCGCCCACCAGCTCCGGATCCAGGGCCGAGGTCGGCTCGTCGAACAGCATGACCTGCGGCTGCATGGCCAGCGCGCGCGCAATGGCGACGCGCTGTTTCTGCCCGCCCGACAGGCTGGCCGGCATGGCCGACATCTTCTGGGACAGGCCGACCTTGTTCAGCAGATCTGCAGCCAGGGCATTGGCTTGCTCGCGGCCCATGCCGCGCAGCTTGCGCGGGCCGACCGTCACGTTGTCCAGCACCGACAGGTGCGGGAACAGGTTAAAGCCCTGGAACACCATGCCCACCTGCATGCGCAGCTGGTTCAGTTCGGCCTCGGGCAGCATTTCGCCATGGTCCTGCAGCGTCTGGCCGCAGATTTCCACGGTGCCGCCCTGCGCCACTTCCAGGCCATTGCAGCAGCGCAGCAAGGTGCTCTTGCCCGAGCCGCTGGGCCCGATGACCACCACCACCTGCGACGGCAGCACATCGAAGTCGATGCCGCGCAGGACGGCGTGGTCGCCGTAGGACTTGTGCAGGCCGCGGATGCGGATCATTTCCTGCGGTTCGTTTGCGTGGCTCATTGCACCATTCCTCCGGCGCGCAGGTGCTGTTCCACCTTGCGCAAAATCACCATGGCGACCGTGGTCAGGACCAGATAGATCAGCGCCACCACCAGGTAGGTTTCCAGCGAGCGGTACGACACGCTGATGATCTTCTGCCCTTCGTGCATCAGATCGTGAATGGTCAGGAGCGACACCAGCGCGGAGTTCTTGATCAGCGCGATGAACTCGTTGCCCAGCGGCGGGATCATGCGCACCACCGCCTGCGGCAGGATGATGATGCGCATGGCCTGGCCGGAGGACATGCCCAGCGAACGGGCCGCTTCCGTCTGGCCGCGGTCCACCGACTGGATCGCGCCCCGCACGATTTCCGACACGTAAGCCCCCGAATACATGCCCAGGCCGAGCACACCGCAGGCAAAGGCCGGCAGCGTCACCCCGAACTGCGGCAAGCCGAAGAACCAGATGAACAGCTGCACCAGCAGCGGCGTGCCGCGGAAGAACAGCAGGTACGTGCTGCACAGGTGATAAATGACGCGGCGTTGCGGGTTCAGCCGGCCGACGCCGACCAGCAGGCCCATCACGCAGCCCAGCAGCAAGGCGCCGGCGGTCACCTCGATGGTGACCGCCGCGCCCCGCAGCAGCGCGTCGAAATCGGCGAAGACGGGAGAGAAATCCAGGTTCATTTCGCGGGCGCCTCGAACCACTTGTTCACGATGGCCTGGTAGCTGCCGTCAGCCTTGAGCTTTTGCAGCGCGGCGTTCAAGTCGCGCGTGAGTTCGGGCTTGTTCTTCGGCACGGCAATGCCGTAGTCCTCGGTCGTCACCTGTTCGTTCAGCACGGTCAGGCCCGTGGTGTTCTGGGCGAACAGCTTGGCGGCGGGCTTGCCGGTCACGGCGGCGTCGGCGCGGCCAATCTGCACCAGGTTGAACATTTCCTGGTTCTTCTCGACTTCAACGCGCTGCACCTTCGGGAAATGTTCCTTCAGGTAATTGACCGACTTGGTGCCGACCTGCACGGACACCTTGCGGCTGTCCAGGTCCTTCAGCGTCTTGATGGGGCCGTCGGCCTTGGTCAGCACCACCAGCCCGCCCGCATAGTACGGATCGGTGAAGTCGACGACCTTGCTGCGCTCGGGCGTGATGTAGATGGCGGAAACCGCGATGTCTGCGCGGCCGGCCTGCAATGCGGGAATCAGGCCCTTGAAGTCGATGTCGATCCATTCGACCTTCTTGCCCATCGCGCCGGCCAGCGCTTCAACCAGTTCAATGTCGAATCCGGTGCGCTTGCCGTCTTTGACGAACTCCATCGGCGGGAAGGTGGCGTCGGTGACGGCGCGGATTGTTTCCTGGGCATGCGCGGGGCCGGCGGCCCAGGCAAGGCCAAGGGTCAGGGCGGCGGTCAGCAGTGTGCGGCGAGTGGTCATGGCGGTTCCTGTGGATGTGGGTAGGTACGGCTATCGTTGCGGCTTGGGACTGGCTAAGGGGTGCAGCGTGTAATCCGGTGTGGCTCTAGGTGATCAGGCAATCAGGCGGCCTTCAATCGGTCCGAAATGCGGCGGGCGGCGGCCACGGTCATGTCGATCAGCGCGTCCGGGCGCTGCGCGGCCCGCGTGGACGGCGCCATCAGGGTGATCGAGGCAACGGCCTGGTTGGCGCGTTGGAAGATCGGAACGCTGACCCCCCAGACGCCGGCATCGACCTCGCTGTCGGTCACGGCATAGCCCTGCTGGCGAATGGCGTCCAGCTCGCCGGCAAGCCGGCCCGCGTCCACGCCCGCCTCGGCGGCCAGGTAGGCCAGCGCGGCCTGCAGGCGGGCATGCGGCATGAACGCCAGCAGCGACTTGGCCGAGGCCCCGCGGGCCAACGGCAGCCCGCGGCCCTTGGTGAACGAACAGCGCAGCGGATGCTGGCTTTCCACCATGTCCAGGCAGACGGCCTGGTCCTTGACGGCCACCAGCAGGCCGATGGTTTCACCGGACGCCGCCGCCAGCGTCGCCATGTCCGGCTGCGCTTCATGGATCAAGAAAGAAGACTGGTCGAAGCCCCAGGCCAGTTGCACGCACAGCGGCCCCGGCCCATATTCGCCCTCGTGTTCGGCGACGAAACCCCAACGCTTGAGCAGCGCGATCTGGCGGTACAGCGTGCTTTGCGCCAGGCCGGTCTTCTCGGCCAGGGCGGCGATGCTGAGCGGGCCGTCGTGCCGGGCCAGGGTGGCCAGCACATACAGGACGCGATCCGCGCCGGCCCCTACGGACGTATCCGACATAAGCATTCATCTCCCAGCAATATGACGGCGAGATTATCAACTTATGGTTTTACTCAACCGAATTTTTCCCGTTTATTGAGAATCGCAAGGGAAAACCCCAAAACGCGGGCACAAAAAACCCGCCAAAGGCGGGTTGCCAGAGGCGGGCTTTTCGGTGCGGCCGGAGCAAGCCCCGGCCGGCGCGCGTCAGGGCGCGGCGGGCTTTCCGTAGTCCGACAGTCCCACGCCGGAAACGCCCTGCACGCCGGATT